>NZ_BDJC01000010.1 GCF_002005565.1 Streptomyces sp. JHA26
CAGGTCCACTTTGAGTGCCGCAGTTCCTCGCTTGGTACGCCGATGGCACGGCCCTACTGGCCGACGGCCCCAGCTGCCCGGATGCCAGCCGGCCGAGAGCATGCCGACGGCACCGGAAAGGTGCCTCGCACGCGGTCCGCTGACGAAACCCGAGCGCATGGCATGTCAGTGGCAGGTGTGAGGATGACGGTATGTCATACACAGACGAGTTCCGGGCTTTCGCCTGTGAACACGGCGTCTCCGATGAGGCCATCACCCGCATCATGTGGTGCATGCAGCCGTCCGTACACCTCGACATGGTCGATCCGGCGGCTGTCGGCCCTCACGACATCGTGGTCGGTCACACCGGCGGCCTGCCCGAGCTGCCCACCGGTGTTCCCTGGGAGGGCGGGGAAGTCTATGTCGCCGGCCTGGACCTGGCCGCGATACCGGAGCAGCCCCTGTCCCTCAATCTTCCCCGTGAGGGACACCTCCTGTTCTTCACGAACGTCGGCTACGAGGACGACGAGTCCGCACCGGTGGTGTACGTACCGCCAGGCACCGAGACGACCGTACGACCCGCACCCGCGGGCGTCTCGGTCATTGCCCCGTACAACACGTGGACGACACAGGTCCTCAAGCGCCGGACACTGGTCTACCGCCCCGGTACATCATGGGACCCCCTGGGCTGAACATGGGCTCCCGAGCACCAGTACGACCATCCCCGGGCTCTGATGCCTGACCTCGATGACGTCCACGAGGACGACAGGGAGACGCTCCGTCCGCTTCTGGAGGCGATCACGGAGTACGCCGAGCAAGTCGGGAGTATCCCCTTCGTGCACCGGACCTGCACCCTGCGGGGGGAGTCGTTGAGTCCTCGGGACTACTGGTGCCAGTACGGCAGGGAGTTCTTGGACCGGTGCGAAGAAGCTGTGGTCACGCTGAGGAATACGCCGGAGAGGTTCGACGAGCTGTATGCCGAGGGTCTGGAGAAAGCGTGGTGGAAGGAGGGCGGCCCCTGGCTGAACCTCTTGGAGTTCGGCGAGTCCGAAATGTTCGACACCGGCGACGGCGAGGTGAGTTGGATCATCCGCCGTGAGGACCTTCTGGCGCAGCGCTTCGACCGCGTCATGCAGTCCTATTACTGCTGAATATTCCCTCTTCTCCCTGCTACGCCCGGCGGGTGTCGGAGCCGTGCGCCCAGGTCGGAAGCTCAGTTCGCGCAGCCGACCGACCCGCATCATTGCTCCATCTCGCCGACTGCCCGACGGGCGCCGTCGAGGCCCTACTCGACACCGGCGTCCGCGTCGGCACGGTGCTCATCATCCGCCTGGCGAGCATCACTGCCGACCGCTCTTCGACCGCTCTTGGTACCGGAGCGCGGGGCGGCCGTCGACGGACCGGTGGTTCGTGCACCAGCCACCCCGAACCGGGAGATGCCGACGGCAGAGCGCGTCGGCGTAGGTCTGTCCGAACGCGACACACCAGCGAAGGACCGTCTCATGCGAGGCGATCGCGCGGGGCGTGTGCGCGAGCCGCCGGGGTCAGCCCAGCCAGTAGTGCTCGACCTTGTCGAACCGTCTGGCGTGGAGGTCGTCGCGGCTGATCAACCAGCTGATGTCGCCGTCCATCCATTCGTACTGGAGCGACTCCATGTTGAAGGTCGCGAGGTGCAACAGCGGTTGTTCGGGCAGCTCCCGCCACGCCCGGTCGTAGACCTCGTCGAACCGCTCCGGAGCGTCCCTGAGTTCGAGGACCGCCTCCTCCCGCAGTCGCTGGAACTCCTCGGTGCTGTCGTCCCAGCTGTCGTGTACGTTCCGCTGCACTCCCCGCAGTTTGTCGGTGCTGTTGTTCATGGCCGGCCGGACGCCGACCTTGGTGGCGTACTCCTCGACGGCGGCCTCCAGCCGAGCGTGCCACTCGGCCTCCTCGTCCTCCACCTCGTCCCAGATGCCCCCGTACTCCTCGCCGATCAGCCAGGCGTGGGCGTCCCAGGCGTCGTCGCGGGAGGCCACCATGGTCCTGCGCTCCAGCACCATGTGGGAGGACCCGAACCGCAGGTCCAGTTCGCTCGGGACGGGCACCGGGGCCACAGCCGTCTCGGTCCCGGGCGGTATGTAGAGCGCCTTGCCGCCGCCCGCGTCCGACCAGGTGAACAGCAGGAGATGCCCCTCCCGGGGCAGCCCGTCGTCGAACAGCGTCCGGGGCACCGCCGCGAGGTCGAAGGAGGCGACGAAGACGTCGCCCATTTCCCACTCCATGTCCAGGGGCAGCTCCGGCGCCCCGCCGATGTAACCGATCACCCGGTCATCGGGCCGGACACTCCCCGGGGCCTTCCAGTCGAAGTACACCGCCGGCTCCATGCTCCACAGCAGGCGGGTGATGGCGTCGTCGGAGACCCCGTGCCGCCGGGCGAAGGCCCGGAAGGCGCTGTTGCGGGACGTCTGCCCCACAGGATCTCCGGAGGGGCCGACGGTGCTGGTCCAGTTGTCCACGAAGTCGCTTTCTGACGAGGGATCGGTGACCGGCACCGTGCGGGCGGGCCCGATGCCTGATCAACACGGTAAGGCACCCCTCCGACAACGCCCTCGCAGCCAACTACCAGCGGCCCTACGGCTCTCCACACACCGCGTCGCCCTTCGACCATCGCCGCCCGTGGCCGAGGTCCGCTGTCCCACCAGCCGACCGCGGACCTGCATCAGCCCCGCCGCTGTGAACGCCGAGTCCCACCGCGAACAGCTGGCAGTGCCCCCTGCTCTCCGAGCCGGCCATTCGGGCTGTCGGGCGGGTCATGGCTGAAGCAGGCCGACGATCTCCCCCTCGGTGAGGGCACGGTCGAAGACCGTGACGTCCTTGATGCTGCCCGGGAAGTGATCGACCGGCCTCCTGCCGTAACGGCCCCGGCCGATGACGAAGGGCCCCTCGGACCAGATCAGGATCCTGTCACGGATCGCGCCCTCCTCGACGCCGTTCACGAAGAGGCGCAACTCACCGGCGACGCTGTCGCAGACACCGGTCAGGTGGGTCCACGCACCGGCGACCGGTACGGACATCGACGTGACGCGCAGGTCCGGGCGGGCGAAGGCCCATCGGCCTTCGTCGGAGGAGTACTGGAGGTAGAAGCCGCTGGTTTCCTCGCCGTCCTGGCTGACCGCGGTGACGAAGTGGGGAGGGATCACACCGAGCCGGACCCACGCACCGACGGTGAAGCTGCCGCGTGCCGTGTCGATCACCGCGCCTTCGGTGGCCACTTCGCTGCTGAACCCGTTGAACTCGGCGCCCTCACCGTGGCGCGTTGCCCATCTGACCGCCGTGGCCGTGGCGTGGTGGCGTCCGGCGGCGTCCGTCGCCCGCGTTCCGAACCGTTCGTCGAGCCGCCAGGCCGCGACGGGGCGAGGCGCCGCCGACACCGGACCGGGGCCGGCCACGGCTCCCGCGGAGACCGGCGTGTACCCGGACGCCGGACCGAACCCGGATGCGGGAACCGCTTCCTCCGCGTGGACGCCGGCGGCCGGGGCCATCACGTCGCGACGAATGGACCGGCGGGGGTCGCCCGGCGCGGACGCCCGCCCGCCGGACGACCCCGGCGGGGAGAGCGGCGCCCCGGCGTACTGGGTGAACATTTCCGCGAGGGTGGCGAGCCGCGTGGGCCCACCGGTCTCTCCGTCGGTGGCCGGCCGGCCGGCCGGCGGCATACGCGGGGCCCAGGGAGCGGCCGGGGCCACCCGGCGGAGAATCTGCTGCGGAGTGGGGCGCAGTGCCGGTTCCTTGGCCAGGCAGTCGGCCAGCAGGGCACGCAGCTCGGGGTCCGGGACGCCCTGAAGGTCCGGGGGCTCGTACACCACGCGGTAGAGCATGGCGGGCGCCGATCCCACACCGAACGGACCGGCCCCGGTGGCGGCGAAGGCGAGCACCGCGCCCAGGGAGAAGACGTCGCTGGCCGCGGTGATCTCGCCACCGGCGACCTGCTCGGGGGACATGAAGCCCGCCGAGCCGATGGTGGCCCCGGTCCTGGTGAGGGCGGTGGCGTCGAGCGCCCGGGCGATGCCGAAGTCGATGACGCGCGGGCCGTCGTCGGTGAGTAGCACGTTGGAGGGCTTCAGGTCGCGGTGCACCAGGCCGGCCCGGTGGATGGAGACCAGGGCCTCGGCCAGCCCCGCGGCCAAAGCGGCCAGCGTCACCGGGGGCAGGACCCCCTGTTCGACGACCGCCTGGTGGAGCGAGGGGCCGGGGATGTAGCTGGAGACCATCCAGGGTTGTTCGGCCTCCGTGTCGGCGTCGATCACGGGGGCGGTGAAAGCTCCCCCGACCAGACGCGACGCCTCCACCTCGCGTCGGAACCGGTCCCGGAACTCCGGCTCGTGCACCAGCGACGCGTGCACCACCTTGATCGCCACGGACCGGCCGCTCGGCGAACGCCCGAGGAAGACCCGCCCCATGCCGCCTTCACCCAGTCGACCCACCACCCGGTAGTCACCCAGGAAGTCTGGATCTCCCTGTTCCAACGGCTGCACCACGACGAACTCCTCCCGTACACACGCATCGAACCTGAGCAGCTTACGAGAGCGCAGTGGTGCCAGCGGCCTCACAACTTCCGGACAGCGACGCGGCGTTGAGCGGCAGCCACCGTTGGAGCAGCTACCGGCCGGCCGTAAGGGAGGTGCCAAAGGTGAGGGCGGCGTACTGGAGGCACTGGCCGACGACGAGACCGTCCAGGACGCGGAACTGGTGGCCGTGCTGCTGGCGTGGGAACCGCGGATCGACGTGAGTGCTCTGGCCGCGGCCTGCGGGCTGACCACCGCGCGGGTCCGGTCGGCGCTGATGCGCCTGGCGACCTCGGGCCGGTGGGTTACGACACGGCCGAAGCAGCCTATTTCCACCGGCAGCTCCCCTACGACTCCGGTCTCGCCGAGCGTCACAACCCGAGGCTGCGGCATGCCCGTGCCCTGCTGTCGGCCGGTGCCGTGACGCTGGACGGCGCGATGGGGACCGTCACGGCCGAGGACGGCCACACCCACCGGGTGCGCGAGGACGCCGGCGTCTTGAGGTGCAGTTGCCTGTGGTGGGCGAGATACCGGGGCGGACGCGGCCCCTGCAAGCACGCGCTGGCGGTACGGATGGCACGACGGGAGAGGAACAGTTGAGCAAGCTGATCGAAGCGGTGCGCCGCGGACGAATCGACGACGTGGTGACGATCGTGAACGGCATGACGGCCGCCGAACGGCGCGGGGAACTGCCGGCGCTGAAGGCGTTGCGCAAGGAGTTCCGCGACGCCTGGGTGACGCCGCAGCTCCAAGCGGCCTCTCCTGCGCTGCTCGTGGCGGGCCTCGCCTGCCAGAGCGGAGCGGCGGCCGTCGCGTCCTGGCTCACCGCTTCCGGCTGGGAGCGCATGTGGGTGGCGGAGAAGAGATTCCTCCCCATGCTCGAGGAGCGCCCCGCCGAATGGCTGGCGGAGCTGGCGCACCGGATCGCCGACCGCAGGCCCTCCACGGACATCCGGTATCACCTTCTCGAAGCGATCGTGCAGGCGGCCCGATGCCCGATGCCGGTGACCGACGCCTCCGTGCACGCGTGGATACGCAACATCTACGGCAACAGCTGGAACACCGACGTGATCGCCGAGCGGCTGAGACAGTCGCCCCACCTCACGCCCATGGTGGCCGGCCTTTTCACGGCAGGGGGGACCGGCCAGGCGCTGAACAGCGGTCACTCCAACAAGGACAACCTCTGGCTTCTCGCTCTCGCGCGGCTCACCGCGGAAGGCACACTCGACCGCGCCACCATGGTCGACGGATGTCTGGGGCGGCTGCTGCGCGGCGGCACGGCAGTGGACCAGCGGGTGTTCCACCGGCTGCTGCTCGACCTCGGTCTGTCCGCCGAGGAGCACGCCGGCCGTGTCGCCGACTGGCGGGCCCTGGCCGCCGACGCGCTCCAGCCCGTCGCCGTCCACGCCCAGTCCGTCCTCGCCGAGCTCGCCCTGACCGGCTCCCTGCCGACGCATGACCTGGCCGACATGACGCGAGCGGTGCTCACCCGGCCGGAGAAGAACCTGGTCCGAGCTCAGCTGAAACTGCTGGACACAGTGGTCACCCGCGACACCGCCACAGCCGACGCACTGCTCCCGGCCGCGTCCCACGCCCTCACCCACGAGGACACCGAAGCCCAGGAACGGGCCCTGAAGCTGATCGAGCGGCACGGGACACATCTGACCGACGCCCTCTCGCGTGAAGAGATCCTCACCTCGGCCGCGCCCATCGCACCCGGCCTGCGCACCCGAGTGGTCGAAGCCCTGGGAACCGGAGCGGAAGAAGCTCTGCAGGCGGCCGGCGAGGACACGCTGCCGCCCGTTCCGTCCCCGGTCGCGCTCGCGTCGCCGCCGGCCTCAGTGGCGGAGACGGCCGAGGAGACCGGCGCGCTGCTGGCCTCCCACGGCATCCTGCCCGTCGCCGACTTCGAGCGGACCCTGGACGGACTGGTGCGCTGGGCCCATGAGGATCGAGCAGCACTGCTGGAGGCGCTCGAGCCGGTAGCGGCGACGCGGTGGTGGTCCCGCACCTGCCGCCGGCCTCTCCCCGACGACTCGGTCCCCTCCGCCTTCGCCCCCTCCCATGTCCGCTTCACCCCGCGACTCGCCCTCGACCTGGTCCTCGCCGGCCTCCACCAGCGGATCACACCGGGCACCGCGAAGGCAGTGCTCGACGGTGGGGGCGCGAATGCCGGATGCCTCCCGGACGGCCCCTTCCGGGTCCGCTTCTGGGAGATCGCCCACAGGTTGCTCACCGATCCGCAGCCGTTCCTGCTGTCGACGCCGAGCTGGGACAACGGGCTGCTGGAGCCAGGGGAACTGACCGACCGGCTGAAGACGTACCAGCGGCTGGGCGCCCACGTCGGAGCGTGCGACTTCGCACAGGCCCTGCTGCGGGTGCGCACCACGGACCGGGCGGCCGCCGATGCCGCCGCCGAGCGGGCCGCGGTGCTGGGCACGCCGGAGGGGCGGCGGCTCGCCGACTGGCTGCGGACCGGCGGCCTCACCGGCACGGGCCTGCACCGCACGGTGACGGACCGGACGACACCGGTCGTCCGGTCCGGCGAGATCACGGCCTTGCACATGTTCCCGCTCGCTTTCCGTGAGCTGGGGAGTCCGGCACTCGGTTCCCACCACCGGTGCTGGTGCGCCGCCACCGCGGCCGTCCAGCAGACCCACTGGCCCGCCCTCCTGCCCGAACACCCCGAACTCATAGCTCTGCGGCTGATACAGCACGTCCTGCCCTGCGCCCGGTACCCCGAGAAAGATCCGGACGTCTGCTCCGTCCTGCCCTTGCTCGCGCAGTCACCCGGCGCGAGCGGGCCCGCGACGTCCCTGGTGGTGGCCGGCGGGCTCGGCGTCCAGCGCCAGGAGGACAGAATCGCCGCGGTCGACGCACTGCTGCTGTTGGCGGCACAGAAGAAGCTGGATCCCGGTGCGCTCGCCACCGACCTCGGTGCGCTGATGCTCATCGGGATCGTCGCTCCGAGCCGCCTGGCGGAGTCCCTGGGAACGGCCGCGGCCTCGGCGGGCGCCGCACCGTCTGGACCGTGCTGCGTGACGCGCTGCCACCGCTCCTGTCCAAAGACCTCTCCCCCGCCGAGTCCCGTGGCCTCGGCGAACTGCTCACCGTCGCCGCCGAGTGCGCCGAACGCACCGGAGCCCAGGGCGTAATACCCGGACTCGACCCGATAGCCGCCCGGCGGGGCAGCTCACGGCTGGTGAGCCAGGCCCGTCGCCTACGCGCAGCACTTGCCGGCACGTAGGTCCGAAGAGGCGCATCCGCCCGGGAGATCCTGCTGCAGGGGCACGTAACGCGGCAGGAACGGTCCGATGCCGGCCGGCTCGAGCGGGAGGTGATCGGCCTCGGCGGCACGGAGTGCGGCCGAGGCCGGCGCCAGGACCTCCGAGCGCGACAACTCCTGTCGCTCGGGCAGCGGTCATGCCGAGTCGGTCGAGGGCGACGACGGCGGGGTGAGTCAGGCTGCGTTCGCCGTGGGGCCCGTACCGCCGCGATCGACGAGCTCGGCCATCTTCGTTCTCAGCGGTCCCAGCTTCCCCCGCACTGTCACCTCCAGGCCGAGCTGCTGCCCTGCGTGGGCGGGGCCCCACACGCGCGCCGTTCTTCTCTCGCGCGGTTGGGTGTCACGTGCGCAGGTGAGACGCGCCGTTGAGGTCGACGATGGTTCCCGAGGCCCATGCCGCGGCCGGGGAGGCGAGGAAATGCACCGTGGCGGCGACCTCTTCCGGGGTGCCGACGCGCCCGAAGGGGCTCTCCACGCGCAGACGTTCTCCTTCCGGGCCGGACAACTTCCCCGTCTGCCGTTCGGTGGCCACGAACCCGGGCGCGACGGAGGTGACCGCGATGCCGTGCGGGGCCAGGGCCACGGCCAGTGACTGACCGAGGGCGTGCAGGGCGGCCTTGGTGGCCCCGTAGGCGGGGAAATCGGGTTCGCCCCGGAACGCGCCGCGCGAGCCGATGTTCACGATCGCCCCGCCGGTGCCCCGGTCGACGAGGTGGTGGGCTGTGGCCCAGCACAAGTCGGCCGCGCCCAGCAGGTTGACGTCGACCATCCGCCGCCAGACCTGCTGCCAGTGCTCCAGCGGGGTCTCGGCGATGGGGTGCCGGGTGTCCGCCGCGGGTGCCACGGCCGCGTTGTTCACCAGCACGTCCACGGCACCGAGCGCGGCCACCGCCTCGGCCACGGTCCGCTCGGCCGCACCTGGCTCGCCCAGGTCGGCCTGCAGCAGTGTGTGCCCGGTGCCGGGAAGCTCGCGCACCGTCCGTTCGGCGTCCGCACGGCGACCGGCGTACTGCACCGCGACACGGTCACCGCCGGCGGCGAAGGCCCTCGCGACGGCGCGGCCGATGCCCCGCGATCCACCGGTGACGAGCACGCCCCTCATCGGGCGAACACCATCGACTCGTCACGGAAGGACTTGAACTCCAGGGCGTTGCCCGCGGGGTCGCGGAAGAACATGGTCCACTGTTCGCCGGGTTCGCCGGGAAAGCGGCGATGCGGTTCGATGTCGAAGCGTACCCCCGCGGCTCGCAACCGCTCGGCGAACTGGTGGAAGGACTGTTCGGGCAGCAGGAGACCGTAGTGCGGGATCGGCACCCGGTGCTGTCCCACCACGCTGGTACCCGCCGGCTGCGGCACGGTCGGTACCAGGTGGGTCACCAACTGGTGGCCTTCGAGATTCCAGTCCACCCAGTGGTCGGCGCTGCGCCCCTCGGGCAGACCCAGCACCTGTCCGTAAAAGCCGCGGGCGGCGACCAGGTCGTCGACCGGGACTGCCAGGTGGAAGGCGGGTCGGTGTGGCATCGGGGTCCCCTCTGGTGGAGTCGGCGGCCAGGGCAGCCTGACCCCCCGGTGTTTGAATGTCAACATTAGGACACCAGTCGACTGGAAATCCGGGGCGAGTCGCCTGGCCGGTCTGGTGGTTCCGATTGTCCGGATGTCAACATGGCGGCATGTCATCTGCACTGCCGAAGGCCGCCCGGCGCGGGCTGGCCGACGAAGCCGCCGACCTGGTGCGCGCCGCGATCTTCTCGGGTCACTTCCCGCCCGGAGCCCCACTGCGCGAAGTGGAGTTGGCCGAACGCCTCGGGGTCAGCCGTGGCTCGGTCCGGGAAGGACTGGCCCGGCTGGAGCATGAGGGGTTGGTGCGTGGCGGCTGGCACCGCGGCACCACCGTCATCAGGGTGACGGCCGAGGACGCGCAGGAGGTCTACGCGCTGCGGGCCGCGTTGGACCGCCTGGCCGCGACCACCGCGCGGCGAGCCGCGACCGCGGAGCAGCTGTCCGCGCTGGATCGGCTGGTGGCCGGGATGACGGCCGAGATCGCCGAGGGCGGTGACGCCCCCCGGCTGGTGGCGCTGGACATCGCCTTCCACGACCAGATCTACGCCGCAGCCGGGAACGGCAGGCTCACCTCCGCCTGGGAGGCGATCCGCTCTCAGGTGCACCTGTTCCAGCTGCGCCGCGTCGACGTGGCCTACGACCACTACCGCGCACGCGTGGTCGACGAGCATCGCGAGCTGGCCGCTCTCCTGCGCTCCGGCGACATCCGGACGCTGGCCCGCCGGGCCGAAGAACATGTGGAATCCGCACGGCGCAGTCTGCTGGCCGGTCTGCCGACCGCACCGTGACGTCAAGCACCACGTCAGGCACCGAGGCGTCCGGCCGTACCTGAGCGTGCCCGTATGCGCCAGGCAGCCGGAAAGCGGCGAGTGGCTGTGGGTGGGCTCCGGTTCCGGTTCGTCACCACGTCGTACCGGCTCGGATCTCCCGGCGCAGGGCGGACCGGCCAGGCAGACGCATGCCAAGACAGTGCTGAGGAGTCGCGGCGCTTCACCAGTCGCGGCGCTTCACCTGCGACGGGTGGGAAGCACTCGGCCTGTGCCGCCCTCGGAGAGCAAGGCCGTCGTCGACTCGGACAGGGGTGTGACTGTCCAGGGTGTGCTGTTCCCAGGGTAAGCGCACCCTCCCTCGCCCCTACGGCAGTGCGTCGCACCGCTCTAGCCTCGACGTATGGACAGAGAGAAGGAGCTCGTCGACAACACGCTGGGAGGTTTCCTCCGGGCGCGGCGCGCCCGCCTGCGCCCCTGCGACGTGGGGATCCCCACCTCCGGTCGTCGCAGGGTGCCCGGTCTTCGACGTGAGGAGGTGGCCGCCCTCGCGGGGGTGAGTTCCGACTACTACACGCGTCTCGAACAGGGCCGCGAGCGGCATCCGTCCCGGCAGATCCTCGAGGCCGTGGGGCGGGCACTGCAGCTGGACGGCGAAGCGATGGCCCACCTGCACCGCGTGGCCGGCCCGACCTCCCGCCGGACACGCCGAGCACCGCGCATGGAACGAGTGCCCCCGCACCTCAGGCGTCTCCTAGACACGTGGTGTGACACACCTGCCTTCGTCATGAGCCCCGTACTGGACATCCTGGCCCGTAACCGGCTCGCGAGCGTTCTTCACGCCGACTTCACTCACAGTGACAACCTGTTGCGCATGACGTTCCTGGATCCGGTCGCGCGGCGGTTTCACCGGGACTGGGACCGTGCGGCCGAGTCGACGGTGGCCACACTGCGCCGTGCGGCCGGCATCGATCCCGAGGATCCGCGGCTGAACCAGGTCGTAGGCGAGCTGTCCCTGAAAAGCGCGGACTTCTCCACGCTGTGGGCGCGGCATGACGTGCGCGCCAAGACGCGGGAGGCGAAACGCTTCCACCATGCTCAGGTCGGTGACCTCGAACTGCACTTCGAGTCCTTCACCGTCAACAGCGCGCCGACGCAGCAGCTCGTCGTCTATCAAGCCGAACCAGGCACGGCGTCCGCCGACGCACTGTCCCTGCTCGGCTCCCTCAGTGCCGGCGCAGTGGCCGAGGAGCCGGCGGCCGGCGCCGCGCTCGACTGAGTCGCCGCCGTTCGGGGCCGGGTCCACCGGCCAGGACCGCACGAGAGGGACGAAGGACGGGCCCGGCCTCTCCGTTAGGTTGGAGCAATGAGCGACACCACTCCCCTGGGAGACTTTCTGAGAGCACGGCGCGAAGCCCTCAAGCCGCACGACGTGGGGCTTCCGGAGCACGGGCGCCGGCGGGTGCCGGGGCTGCGCCGTGAGGAGGTCGCCATGCTCGCCGGGGTGAGCGCCGACTACTACATGCGCCTGGAACAGGGACGGGAGTCCAGCCCGTCCCCGCAGGTGACCGACGCGGTCGCCGCCGCCCTTCACCTCAGTGACGAGGAACACGGCCATCTGCGCAGGCTCACCAGGGCGCCCCAGGAACGTCGCGGTGCTCCGGCCGGCCACGACAGGGTTCACCCCCACCTTCTGCGGCTGATCGACGGCTGGCCCGACACCCCCGCCTTTGTCCTGGGCCCGGCCCTGGACATCCTGGCGCGCAATGCGCTCGCCGCGGCCCTGCACAGCGGATTCCAACGGTTCGACAACCTGGCTCGCATGGTCTTCCTCGACCCGGCGGGACGTGCCTTCTACAGGGACTGGGACGACTCCGCCCACTCGTGCGTGGCCGAACTGCGTGCGGCCTTCGGACACGACCCCGAGTCCCCGCGGATCACCGAGGTCGTCGACACGCTCCGCGGGAGGAGTCCCGAATTCGCCGGGCTGTGGGCACGGCACGAGGTCAGGAGCAAGACGCAGCAGGAGAAGTACCTGCTGCATCCCGAGGTGGGTGCCCTGGAGATCCAGTTCTCGGCCTTCACCGTGGGGGGAGCCCCGCATCAGCAGCTGGTCGTCTACCAGGCCGAGCCGGCGAGCGTCACCGCGGCTGCCTTCACCGCGCTTCGGTCCGGTGCCGGCGAAGAGGCGTCGGCGGAGGTGGTGCGGGAGGTTTCGCTGTCGTCAGGCAACAGCTGACTACTGAGTGGCCCCTCGTGTGAAAGGGCCCTGGACGAGAGGGAGGGCTCGCCGGCCGGCGACGAGCCCTCGCTGTGGCAGCCGGGCGGGTTCGGGCTTGTGAGGGCAACCGTGCCTTGTACCGTCGGCCGCCCGCTCCTGGAGTCGGCCCGAGAACCGACGGCCCCTCGGGAGTCCAGGAGCAGGTCCCTCAGCCGCGCGACCCCGTACCTTCCCGCCGGATGCGGTGATCGCCCTCACGGTAGAGCACCAGGTGCTCGTGGAAGAGAACGCCGTCACGAACGTCCCCCGTGGCGGTGAAGCCGGTGTCGTCGACGTAGTCGATGTGGTTGCCGCTGACGGTGTACCGGCCGGTGTAGGCACTCCGGCGCCGTCCGCGGGCCTCGTCGTAGCGGCCGTTCGGCAGTAGTTCCTGGCGGATGAATCCGTCCGCGGTCACCCACATCCCGACGTACGGGTGGGGAGCGCGAGGCGTGTCGTTGCTGGTCATGGCTTCACTCTCGGGCCCGATGACGGAACGTGGCCAGGCCGCCGCGTCCCCGGGTACGGGCTTCCTGGGAGCCGTGCACCCATGATCCGGGGCGGAACGGAGCGGGAGTCACGTGCCGGGGCGGACGGATTTCCCGGACGCTCTGCGCCGGGCCTGTGCCGGACCCGTCATCTCCCTGCCGGCCATGGTGCCGGCCCCTTCCGCTCTCCTCCGGCCGGGCATGGGTGGGTGCCGTGCACCCGGGTGCACGGCGGCCTGGTTCCGCTTGTCCGGCCGGACGAACCTGGTGGTCATGCGGCTGCCGTGACGCCGAGCAGCCGCGACCCGCCCGTGAGGACGCCCGCTTCGTTCGCCGGGCGGACCGAAGAGCCGAACCCCTGAGGAAAACGATGACCACCAACGACACCCACGCCCACACCGGCGCCCTGAGCTGGCACCCGGAGGCGCTCGACGAGATCCTCTCGAACGACGGGGGCCGCCCCGTCCTGTTCACCAACGCCCGGATCGTGACGATGGACCCGCTGATCGGGACCATGACCGGTGCCGACATCCTGTTCGTCGGCGACCTGATCGTCGGCGTCGGCCCCGGCATCATCACCGCGGCGCAGGACGACAACGCCATCGTCGTCGACTGCACAGGCACGACCATCGTCCCCGCCGTCGTGGACACCGTCGCCCTGGCCGGCGGCCGCGGCCGGCGCTCGGAGTACGTCGCGACGCTGACGCCCGGCAACAACACCGACTTCCTGGTGGTACCCGACGAACTCGCCGCCGACGTGCCGAGCGCGGTGGCCACCCTCGTGTCCCACCCGGAGCAGGTCCGCGCACTGGTCGCGGCCGGCCGTCCCGTCCGGTGGTCGGGCACGGAGATTCCCGGCGGGCCCACAACCCCCCAGGCCGGCATCCCCGCCGCTCCGGACCTGACCGGCAGCCCACGGCTCGGCGTCTGGATCGACCGGCAGGACTTCCTGCACCAGGAACTCACCGCGGACGGCCGTTACGACGAGACACGGGGCGGCCGCCCCCACGCCTACCAGGGGCGGTTCTGGATCGACGGCGACCGCATCGACTACCTGGACGACCTCGGCTTCTGGGCTTACGGAGAGTTCAGGGGCGACGAGCTGCACCACGCGGGCTACGTCATGAAGCTGGGCTGAACCGCCCGGCCGGCAACGGCCGAGCCGCACACACGGCGACAACACCGGGTCCGGACCGTGCCTCCGCAGCCTTTCGGTCCTGGACGCACGACGCCCGGGTGAACGGCGCCCTGGCTGCCGGGGCCGGCCCCGCCAGAACCGGAAACCGGGCTGCCGGGCGTTCCCGGCAGCCCTCCCCCTCCCCGAAGTACTGAAAGCAGCTTTTCCATGACCCACGTCAACGGCACCGCCGCCACGGCCGCCCTCGAACAGCTCCGTCGTCGCCCCGCGGACGAACGGCGCATCCTGTTCACCGGCGCGACCGTCGTCACCATGGACGCCGACCTCGGTGTCCTGCCCAACGCCGACCTGCTCGTCGAGGGCGACACCATCACCGCCGTCGGTCCCGGTCTCGAGGCCGGTGACGCCGTGGTCGTCGACGCCACCGGCACCGTCCTCAGCCCCGGCTTCGTCGACACCCACCGGCACGCCTGGGAGGCCCAGCTGCGCCGGATCATGCCGGACGTCGACGACCTCGGCGCCTACGTCATGTCCACCCTGGCCGGCTACGCCACCGTCTACCGGCCCCAGGACATGTACACCGGCACGAAGCTCGCCGCCCTCACCGCGATCGACAGCGGCATTACCACCATGCTCGACTTCTCCCACAACTCCCGCACCCCCGAACACTCCGACGCCGCCGTCGAGGCCCTCCGCGACACCGGCATCCGCGGTGTACACGCCTCCATGGGCCCGCACTTCGGTGACTGGGACAAGCAGTGGCCCGGCGACCTGACACGCCTCAGGGGGAAGTACTTCCACAGTGACGACCAGCTGCTGACCCTGCGCCTGGCGACGCTCGCCACCGACGAGATCGCCGGCCCGGCCCTCGCCTACGGCCCCGAACTCGCCCGCGTCGCCAAGGACCTGGGCATCGGGGTGAGCGTGGACGCGGTCTTCGGGACAGCCTCCTCCGAGGTGATTCTGAACTGGGCGAAGGACGGCATCCTCGGCAGCGACGTCACCCTGATCCACGCCACCGGACTGAGCCCCGAAGCATGGAAGGCGATGGGGGAAAGCGGCACCACCGTGGCCCTCGCCCCCACCTCCGACGCCCAGATCGGCCTGGAGACCGCGATCCCCGCCGTCGACGAGGCTTTGTCCGTCGGCATCCGTCCCGGGCTGAGCATCGACGTCGAAGTCGCCCTGGCCAGCGACATGTTCACCCAGATGCGGGCCCTGCACGCCATCCAGCGGATGCGGGCCGTCAACGCCGCCCACGGCACCGGCCGGCAGCCGGTCCGCATCACCACCCACGACGTCCTGGACTTCGCCACCCTCCAGGGCGCCCGCACCAACGGTCTCGCCGGCGTCACCGGCTCACTCACCCCCGGCAAGAAGGCCGACCTGCTGGTCATCCAGGCCGAGGACCTCAACAACATGCCGCTCAACGACCCGATCGGCACCCTCGTACTGGGCTCCGACGCCCGCAACATCAGCACCGTCCTCATCAACGGCGAGCCCCGCAAGTGGGACGGACAGGTCCTCGACGTCGACCTGCCCGCCCTGCGCAGCGAGGTCCACGCCTCGCGCGAGTACGTGCTGAACACCCACGCAGCCTGATCATCCCGTCACCGCCCCCGGCCGGCCCCTCGCCGGCCGGGGGCGCCCCGGTCCCCGGCGCCTGCCATCGGCCGGTCATGCCGCACACGGGGCCACCAGACGTTCTTTCGGAGTCCCCATGTCCCACCCCACCAGCGCACTCGATCGCACGACCGGGAGCGGAACGCCCGGTCGGCCACCAGGCTGGGCCCCGGCCGCCAGGACCACAGCGCTGCTCACCACGCTGGGCATGCTGATGGTCGGTCAGATGTACACCGTCCTGGCACTGCTGCACCCCATGGCCACCGAGTTCGGCACCACACCCGGTCAGGTCACGTGGACGGCGACGGCGTTCGGTTTCGCCTACGCAGCCGGGTTCCTCTTCGCCGGCCCGCTCTGCGACCGTTACGGACCACGCGCCGTGATCACCGTGGGGCTCGCGGCCGCCACGGCGTCCACCGCGGCGGTCAGCGCGGTCTCCGACCTTCCCACCGCCGTCGTGCTGCGCAGCCTGCAGGGACTGACCGCCGCGACCTTCGCCCCTGCCGCGCTCTCCTACGTCGTCCGGCACATCGCGCCTCGACACCGCGGCACCTCCCTCACCTGCATCACCAGTGGCATGCTCGCCGCCGCCGTCGTTGTTCAGGTCGGCGCGCAGGCCGTTGCGGCCGGAATCGGCTGGCGTGCGGTCTTCTGGATCAGTGCCGTGCTGATGGCCCTGAACCTGTTCCCGGTGCGCCGGGTCCTGCGACCCACTCCGCGTGGAGGCACCGACGGCGGACTGCTGCAGGCGTTCGCGGCGATGCCGCGGCTGCTGCGACAGCCGCGGCTGGGCGCCCTGTGCCTGTCCACCGTCGCCCTGATGACGGCTTTCGTCTCCCTCTACACGGCGGTGGCCATCGCGGGCCCACCGGCCGTCACCGGCAATTCCACGGCGATCCTCGCCCTGCGGGCCAGCGCGCTCCCCGCCCTGATCGCCGTACCCCTGCTGGTCCCCGTGCTCGGGCGGCTGCCCGCGCCCCTGCGCGCGGCCCTCGCCTTCGCCCTGGCCTCTCTCACCGTCGCCACCGGTTCCTTCCTCGGTGGTCACACGGCGCTGCTCGCCCTGGCCCTGCTGCTGTTCGTGGCCGCCGTCGCGGTAGCGGCGCCCGCGGTCGTCGAAACCATCAACGCCAACGCCCCGCAGGCACGTGGTGCGGCGGTCGCCCTCTACGGGTGCAGCATGTTCATCGGCGCCAGCCTGGGCCCACAGCTCGCCGGTGCGCTCACGGGACTGGGCTTCGACGGCATTCTGCTCGTCGTCGCCGGGGTGCTCCTTCTGGGCGCCTCCCTGATCCTGCCGGCCATGCGCCACTCCACCCCGTGACCCCCGCCATCGGCCCGGCACACAACGCATCGGCCCCCGCAAGGACCTCCCCCGACAGCCGTACGCCGACCGCTGCTCCCCCGGCGTACCACGGGCCGGCCCGCGAGAGCCGGAACCGCCGCCGGCCGAACGCCCCGGGCTCGGCAGCGGAGTCCGTCCGGTGCGGATGCCGGCCATCGAGGCGCATCGGACGGAGCAGAAGCGTTGTCCGGGCCGGCAGCGGAAACGGTCTGCCGGAACCCGGGGGCGACAATCTCTGGCCCGGTCCCTTCCTGACCGCTGATCAGAGACCCGCCGCCTCACCGGACCGGATACCGCCCCTGGACGGTGCCCTCGGGGCCCGAACCCGGGGGTACCGCACCCAGCCGGGCCTCCGTCCGAGCCCCGGCTGTCATCGGCACCGATGTAGTGGTCGGACCGTCGCGTCGCACGGGATGGTCAACGGTGAGCGGACACTGTCCGCGCTGTGCCATCCGCCCCCAACCGTTCAGCGCCTACGGAACCTCGGCCGGGGCGCGCCCACAGCACGAGGAGTACCGGGGCGGGTGGGACGTCGTGGCCGCCGGGGGACCGCGCCGGGCTCCAAACGGCCGGGTCCCTGAGCCGTGCGGGCGGCGACCCGCCGGACGCAGACCTTGGTGATCCGTCGGGCCTGAGGCCGGGCGGGTTCACCTCACCGTCCACGCCGGCGGGCAGCGGACCTGCCCGCCGCTGGGGACGGTGGCTCAGGGAAGCCGCGGGGACGCCAACGTCACGAGCAGACGGTGTCGTTCGCCGGGACCGTCCCGTCGAGCAGATACGCGTCGACCAGCTCGGTCAGGCAGTCGTTGACGGCGTAGGTGCCGTGCCCCTCGCCGTCCGCGGTGAGGTGGACGCCGACCTTCTCTCCCAGTTCGTCCGCCATCTTCTTGGCACCCTCGTAGGGAGTGGCCGGATCACCGGTGTTGCCGATGACGAGGACTGGGTTCGCGCCGTCGGCCGACACCTCGATGGTGGGTGCGTGGCCGTCAGCGGGCCAGCCGGTGCACTGGAGCAACCCCCAGGCCATCCAGTCGCCGAACACCGAAGATGCCGTGCGGAATCGGGGCAGGTGACGGTGTACGTCCTCAAGGGTGAAGCGGTCCTTGTAGTCCGCGCAGTTCACCGCGGTGTTGGCTGCGTTGATGTTGGCGTATCCGTCGTCGTCGATCCGTTCGTTGAGGAGGTCGGAGAGCAGCAGCAGTGCGCTGCCGTCGCCGTCCATGGCGGCCTCCAGTCCGCCCCTGAGCAGCAGCCAGCTCTCCTGGTCGTAGAGGGCGGCGGCGATGCCGTTGAGGGCGTGGCTCTGGGTCAGGGGACGCCCGAACTCCGTGGGCAGGGGGTCGGTGTCCAGGCGCTCGAGCAGCGCGATGATGTCCTTCTCGCCCTGCTGCGGGTTCGTGCCTTCGAAGAAGCAGGAGTCCTGCCGTGCGCAGTCCTCCAGGAAGTTGCGCAGTGCGCCCTGGAACCCCTTCGCCTGGCCGAGGGCACCGTTCAGGGCGTCCTCGGTGGGGTCGACCACGGCGTCGAAGACGAAGCGCCCGACACGCTTCGGGAAGAGATGTGCGTAGACGCCGCCGAGCTGTGTGCCGTAGGAGATGCCGAAGTAGTTGAGTTTCTCGTCGCCCAGGACGTGGCGCATCAGGTCGAGGTCACGTGCGGCCTCCTGGGTGCCGACGTGATCCAGCACCGCGCCCGACTCGCTCTGGCAAGCCCGGGCGAACGCGCGTACCCCACGCTCGCGGGCCTTCTCCTCCGTGGCGTCGTCAGGGGTGGCGTCCGCGGCCAGCCAGGCGTCCATGGCCTTCGTGTCCAGACAGTGCACGCCGGCACTGTCCCCGACCCCGCGAGGGTCGAAACTGACCAGGTCATAGCGCTTGTGAAGCGTCATGTACTCGTCGCCGGCGGCGAGGGGGAGGGTGAGCACCCCGGAGCCGCCGGGGCCGCCGAAGTTGAAGACCAGGGACCCGAGGCGCTTCTCGCCGGAGTCCGGGGACGCCTTCGCCCGGATCAGGGCCAGATCGATGGTTTCGCCGTCGGGGTCCGCGTAGTCCAGCGGAGCCTTCATGGTGCTGCACTGCCACGTCGTTCCGTCCGGCAGCTTCTCGGGCCTGTCTCCGCCGCCCTGGGCCGTGGACGGAGCGGAACACGTGCTCCACTTCAGTTCCTGCTCGCTGAGAGCGGTGGGCACCGCGGGTATCGCGGCATCGCCGCGAGCGTCGTCGGCGGTCTCGGGGTTGCAGGCTGTCACCGCGGTGGCCGCCAGCACGGCGAGCGACGCCAGGGCGACAGCGGTCCGGGACATGCGAGGGTGTGCGGGCATGCTTGTGCCGGTCTCCAGTTGGTGTGGGTGATACGGGCGCAGTGGACGGCCGCTCACACGAAGTCGTGGTGGTGGGCGTACCGGTCGGTGCGTGTGCCCTGGAAGGACCTGATCCCCCCGGAGGCTCGACGCGACGACGCGATCCATGTGCCGATCCTTTCGCGCTGAACGTGCCGCCCCGTCGCCCGCCGGAAGGATCGTCGCCTAGTCCGCGGGACATAGAGCGGTGGCGCGACCGCAGGGCCGGCACCGCGTGACCCCTTGAACCCCGCGGTGTCGGGGAGGGCGACGCCCGGCCATACACTTGCGCCAATGGGGAAAGGACGTCGGGTCAGGCCACTGCCGGTACTGTTCATGGGAGCGCAACTGCTGCTGTGGTTCAGCGTCGTTGCGTCTTCGAAGGAGCCGCCGGACACCATTGAGTGGATCACCGCCTTCTGTGCCACGGCGCTCGCTGCGGTGGCGCTCGATCGGCGTCACCGGGCACCGCTCGCCGCCCTGGGCGTCATCGTCGCGGTGTCCGTGGTGGGACAGATCCTGGCGCCGCCCGACCTGCTGGGCCTGGTACCAGGGCTGGCGGTCATGGTGGCGCTGTTCACCGTCACCGTTCTGTGCAGCTGGCCCGTCGGCCTGGGCGCGACCGCGGCTGTCGCCGTCGTCCAGCTCCTGCAGGCGGCCGCACGGCACGGCGTCGGCGGTCTTCTCCTCTCCGACTGGCTCACTGGTGTCGGCCCTTTTCTGCTGGTGTCCGCTCTCGGCACCGGCCGCCGGCACTGGCTGCGGGAACGGCGGGCCACGGCGGAGCGGCTGGCCGGTGCCGAGCAGCAGCGGGCGCGCGCCGCCGAGGCGGAACGGGAACGGCTGGCCGGTGAGTTGCACGACATCAGCGCGCACCACCTCACCTCCGTCGTGGTATCCGTCGAGGCCGCCCGCAGGCTCGGTGACAGCAGGCCCGACCTGGCCGCGGAGGCACTCGCGTTCGCGCGCCGCACCGCACGGGAGACCCAGTCCGCACTGCGGCGTCTCGTGGCGGTCATGCAGGTGGACGACCCACCGGCTCCCCAGGCGATGACCGCTCCGATCGAGACGCTGATCGCCGGATTCGGCAGGCTGGGCCGCCCCGTCTCCGTCTCCCTGCCCGCTGATCTCACCGGACCCGCGGCGGAAGCGGCCCACGGCATCATCCGGGAGGCCCTGACCAACGCCCTGCGCTACGCGCCGGGCGCCGCGGTCAGCGTGCGGGTGCAACGGGCCGGGGACACCCTGCATCTGACCGTCGACAACGGCAGGCCGCCCGGCGGCGCGCACACCGGCACGGCGGGGATCGGCTCCGGCCGGGGGGTGGAAGGAATGCACCGGCGTGCCGCCGTCCTCGGCGGGAGGCTGTCCGCGGGACCCCGCCCCGACGGAGGCTGGCGCGTACACGCCGTGCTCCCCGACGCCGCGTCCGGCCCTCGGCCGAGCCCAGGACGTCGGCGCGACTTTCCTCGCGAACAGCGGATCGCGGACAGGGCGGTCTTCGGCTCGGCCGCCGCGGTGGCGTCGGGCGTCGCCCTGACGAAGGCGGAGGACGCCGGCTACGGGGCCGGCACATGCCTGCTGCTCGTGTCGGTGCTGACCCTCCACGCACTGCCGTTGCTGTGGCGCCGCCACGCGCCCTGGGCGGTCCTGGCGGTGACCGGGGCCGCCGCCCTCCTGTGGCCGGTTCTGCTCCGCGGTGGTGCGCTGCCGCCGTCCTCCGCGATCTGCTTCCTCGGCGGCGGCATCGTCGCACCGGCCGCGGTCTACGCGGTCGCGGCGTACGGCCGGGTCCTGAGAACCGCGCCCATGCCCTCCGGCCGACACGTCCCGCCGCCGACGGCGCATCCACTGACATGTCCGGCGGGCTCACGGCTGTCGTTTCTGTCCGTGCCCGCCGCGGTTCTCCCGTCGGCGATCTCCTTCACGGCCGCCTTCGCCGCCGACGGGACGCTGCTCGGAGACCCGGCCGGGCCTTTTCTAGTGCTGTTCCTGGCCTGCTGGACGCTGGTCCTGTCCGGCCTGGGATGCACGGCCGCCTGGGGGGCGGGATGGCTGATGCACAGGCGTCGCAGGCGGGAACTGGGCCGGGAGGACACGGCCCTCACCACTGTGCTGTCGAGCACGAGGGCCATGGTCCATGGCGAGCGGCAGCGAGTCGCCGTCGGTCTGCGGGAGACGGTGCTCCGGCAGACGGACCGGATGATCTCCTCGGCTGAGGAGGGCAGCCTGGAGCAGGTGGCCGCGGCTACGCGGGCGACACTGAGCGCCATGCGCCAGTTGCTCGGAAGCCTGGACGCCGGCAGAGCGACGAAAGCGCCTCGAAGAGCCGTCGTGGCGAACACCCCTCGCATGTAGAAGTGGTCCGTGCCGACAGGTCGGCGACTGCGTGGCGGCCTCGGATGCGCACGCTGACCTGGTGGGTCCCGCGCACCGCCTCCGTGGGAGGATACGGCGCAGACAGTGGCCCCGGCGCGGGCGAAGAGAGGAGCAGGACCATCGGTATCCGTGTGCTGGTCGTGGACGATCAGGCGATCGTCCGCGCGGGTTTCGTGGCGATTTTGACGGCCGAGGCCGACATGACCGTGGTCGGCGAGGCAGCGGACGGTGACGCGGCTGTGGCGATGTCGGCACAGCTCGAGCCCGACCTGGTGCTCATGGACATCCGCATGCCGGGTATGGACGGACTGACGGCGACCCGGCTGATCACCAGTCACGGCAGCGGCTCCCGGGTTCTCGTGCTCACCACGTTCGACCTCGACGCCTATGTCTACGAGGCTCTGCGCGCCGGGGCCTCCGGCTTTCTGCTCAAGGATTCCGAGCCGGAGGACCTCCTGGCCGCGATACGGGTGGTCGCCTCCGGTGACGGCGTCCTCGCGCCCGCGGTCACGGGGCGTCTGATAGCAGCCTTCGCTCGGGGGGCCTCCTTCGCTCCGGAGATCACAGGGGCGCTGGACAGCCTCACCAACCGCGAACGCGAGATCCTCGTCCTCGTCGCCACGGGCCTGAGCAACGCGGAGATCGGCGCGCGTCTGGAAGTAGCCGTGGGAACGGTGAAGGTGCACGTGAGCTCAGTGCTCAACAAGCTGGGCCTACGGGATCGTGTGCAGGCGACCATTTTCGCCTACGAGAGTGGGCTGGTCCGCCCGTCGGTGACGCCGACTCTCTGAGCGGCCCTCCGCTTGCCTGCCACCAGGGCGATCAGAGGGAGAGTTGGCCGCGAAGCCGGCAGTCGCGATCGCGGACCCGCGGTGGACTGCGCCGCCGCTGCCCTGCGCGGGCCGACTCCGCCCAGCTTTTTCGCCTGCTGTCCAGGACCCCGAATGCAAGGCCGCCCAGTGCGGAAGGGCCGGGCCCCGGAACAGTCACTGCCGGGTCTTTGGACGCTCCCCGTGCGCTGCTACTCGGCAGGTACGACCACGAAGACCACCGGCAGAGCAGGTCACGAAACACGCACGGGTCGTTCCGTGATCTCACTGCGACGATCCGTGCCGTCGAGACACGGGGTTCGCGGACGGACGAGACGGCGCGTTGCTCCTGCCGGTGATCGACGAGTCGCGCCACATCAATTACTGAAGCAACGCGAAGGTCGCTTGTACGGCATCTTCCCTACATAATTCATGGCTTCTTCTGGCCATGAACCTCCCCTCATGCCTTTCGCGGAAGTGAATCCCGCTGGCGGTCGAGGCGATCGGCGCTTCTTGGAGTGCGTCATTCGACGGTCGGCGAGACGGCCGTCGACCCTGCGAATCATTCCTCACAAGAGGGACACAAGGTGCCATGTTGCTGTCACTCGTCCAGCCGCCGTATCGCGGCATCGTGTGCTCGGATATGTCCCGCAGCCCCGACGAGAGGCTCGACACACGAGGAGGATGGGACCCACCGTGCCCGCACACACCGTCTGGGAAGGAACCCGCTCGAGGGCGAGCGCGCCGTCGTCTTCGTTTCCTCCGGCATCGGCGAGCAGACGAACGGCAGCGGGGCTCCCGACGAGCTGACCACGGCCGCCCGCTTCTGCCGCCGCTTCATGCTGTTGGCGGACGGACCCACCGAGGCGCGAACTACCCGGCCCCAACGGCGGGCAGACGATCCTTCCGGCGACTCCTGGGAGACCACACGCTCCGCAGTCGTCGACGCAACGGGCCGATCCGGCGGGCCGCCGTCACTGCCCCGGCGACACCCCCGCGACACCCTCGAGAACGCCACGCCCTCCGCCAGGCGCACCACAGCGCTCCCCGCACCCGCAAGAAAGTACGAACCATGTCTTTGCCCCCACTGCACATACCGCCGGACGGTGGATCCCCTGTGTTCCTCGTAGGAGACACCTACACCACCTTGCTCAGCGCCGCTGACACCGGCGGTGAACTGTCCCTGGCCGAGGCCGTCGTTCCGGCCGATGCCGGCCCCCCGCCGCACACCCACCATCGCGAGTCCGAGACGTTCGTTCTTCTTGAGGGAACACTTCGTGTGACCGCCGGTGACGAGCAGTTCGACGTCGAACCCGGAGGGGTTGTGTACGTCCCCAAGGGCGTTCGTCACTCCTTCAAAAACACCAGCCCGGGCCACCCCGCCCGCATGTACTTCCTCTATGTGCCTGGCGGCATGGACGGCATGTTCCAGGAGATCGGCCGCCCCGGTGTCCGGGGCCAGGTCGGCCCTCCCCTCGACCCGGCCGATGTGGTCGCCATGGGCGAGGTTGCCGAGAAGTACGGCTACACCCTCGGCTGAACGACCGCCCCTCCGCGACGCCGCCGCAACCGCCGTACCCGGTGCTTGGGCGGACGTTCACCAGACGCATACCGGTCACCGGCCACGGTGCGCCAAGCTGGCGTCCCGCTGTGTGCAACGCCAGTGCGTTAAGGGTTCGTGCGCCCTGTCGAGAAGGCGGGACCTCTGGTAGTTCGCATGGTGTCGAAGCCTTTGCGAGTGTCCCGGAGGTCCCGTTGCCGCAGAATCCTGTCAGCGTCGGGTCCGGTGCGACAGCCCTCGACGTGTATGCGCCCGGCCATCTGGGCGAGTTGACCGAGATCATCGATCCCGAGCTGATCGGTGCGGTCCTGGAGGACACCGGTGCCCGGCAGCAGCGGCTACGGCTGCTCGACGGGGACGGTGAGGTCGGCGGTCGAGCGGTGAACGGCGGGCCGGGAGGCACCGAGGGTCCTCAGGATTCTCAGCATGCGCACGTTGTCCAAGCCGGTCATGACACTCATGGAGCAGCAGCCGAAGGTGCGGGCCTGCTCCCGGGCGTACTGCGCCAGCGTGGTGCCCAGGCCACGGCTCTGCCAC
Organism: Streptomyces sp. JHA26; assembly: GCF_002005565.1. GTDB lineage: Bacteria > Actinomycetota > Actinomycetes > Streptomycetales > Streptomycetaceae > Streptomyces. Next base: position 24,615 of record NZ_BDJC01000010.1, read on the forward strand.
GGATCCTCGATCATGATGCCGAGTTCGGCGGTGCTGGGCTCGGTCGTGCGGACCAGGTTGGTGGTCGCGATGAGTCGCTGTGGGTCGTCCTCCGGGTGGGTGACCCAGGTGAGGCCCAGGCCGGGGCGGGTCAGGTGGTGGAACTCGCCCCGGCGCAGGGAACGCCGGGCGGCCTGGTAGCGCGCGAAGCGCGTCTCGAGCGAACAGCGGTTGTGCAGCGCGTTCACCGCGTCGAAGTCAGCGAGCGTAGCGGGACGGGTGAGGGTGCGGGTCCCGGTGTGAGGCAGACGGGGGCGATGGGGTGTGGTGGTCATCGGGGCGGGGGCGGGCATAGTGGTCCTCGGCTTATGAAGTCAGGGAAGGCGGGGGCAGGGCACGGTGCAGGAGTGCGGCAACCACCGACAGCCGTTGCGGGGCCACCGACCGGGGCTCGTCACCGTCATTTGCGGTGTCGTCCCCCATGGCAGGATCCCGGCCCCTTGGAAGGGGGTCATTCCCGTGCGGGCCCGGCCGGAGCGGGAGGCTGTCGTCCATGACGAAGCTGACCGTCGAAGCATGGGGCTGAACAGCCGTGTCGGCGACGCTGCCGAACGACACGGAGTGTTCGGAACACGCGCCCCGCGCCCCGCTCACCGGCACGACCTCTCGGTCCGGGGCCGCAGCAGCGTTCCGAACTCAGGGGAACGGAACCCCGGACCGTCACAGATCAAGGTTCACCAGACTACGGGAGAGGGACACTCACGCGTCGGGGTCCTGGTGGTAGGCGTGACGGTCGGTGTGTGGGCCTCGGGAGGACGTGAGGAACCGGAGGGCCGACGCGACGAGCACGGTGATCAGAAGGGCGACGCTGAGCAGGAAGGTCCATTCGACCCACGCACCGCCGGACCGCCCCTTCTCGAACGCTGAGAACAGCCGTGCGCCCACGGGGTAGGAGATCATGCAGACGATGACGAGGGGCCAGAAGGACAACACCTTGAGAGGCTTGGTCCACGCGGTGAGGGCAAGGGCCACAACAGCGATCAGGGCGACGAGAACATGCATGCGATCCATGAGCCGATCCTTTCGCGCGGAATCCGCTGCGATCTCGGCCACCAGGAGGAATCGCACCTAGTCCGCGAAGCATAGACCCGCACGAGGGTGCCGCCCTTCCGCCTGCCGCCCTCGTGCGTCAGCGCTCCACGCGGCTCTGTTCCCGGTCGCCCACGGAGGAGGTGTACCCGTCCGGCACACCGGACGGGTACACCTCCTCATGCCACAGACGAGCCGAGACGAGCTCGACCGCAGTCCTGAGATGACGGCGGTAGGTGCTCAGTGACACTCCCAGTCGTTCGGCCGCTGCCCGGTGCGTGGTCGTCCCTTCGACGAACGCGGTCATCGCGGCCTGGTGCGGTCCGTGCCCGCCTTGCTCCTCGGCCAGCTCGTAGATGGCCTGTTGGAGCACGGCCGCCAGGTCTTCACCGCCTACGGCAGCCACCCGGCTACGCCGCAACGGATTCAGCGCGAGCTCCGACGGCCGCCGCAACGCCCGCAGTCCCGCGTGCACGGCGTCGGCGAACTCCAGCTCGGACAGTACCCCCGTCGGCGTCCGCGCCTCATCCGTGCGGACGAAGCCGGCACCGTTCACCCGATGACAGGGGTCGCGGCCGTCGCCCTCACCCGACACGGAGCGCAGCAGCCCGCGCAGCCAGTCGGAAGCGGGAAAGACCCGCACGTCACGGGCGAACAGACGCTGGGGAACGCCACCGACGTCCCAGCGGTGCTCCGTGGGAAGCAGCCCGTGCCGGCGCAGCGGCCCATCCCAGGCGCCGTCGTCCCGGAGCACGAAGAACACCCAGGCCGGTCCGCCGGTCCGCACGGTCTCCGCGACGAGGCCCCGCAGCGACAGCGCCATGGCCGATGAGGCGTCCCGTCGCTCTTGCGGGTCGGCATGGAAGCGGGCCACCGAGATCCGCTCGTTCGCCCGCAGTGGCCCGTGCCGCCGGACGTGGTCCCAGACGGCGGCGACCACGGAATCTGCTGTCTCCCCTTCGTACGCCGTCAGCCGCAGCCAGGCCGAACAGGCTCGCGGTGGGCCGTACGGGACTGGCCGCCGGACCCTGAACGCCTCCGGCTGGTGACGCAGCCAGAACCGTGCGTTCTCCGCGGACTCCGGCCCCTCGCAGTCCGCGATCAGGCCGAGCACGGTGGCCTCGTCCACAGGTCTGCACGCCTCGTCCTCGTGGCTGTCCCGCGCGGTCCACTCATGGGCGGGTGGCAGCACCGTGATGTCCCGGTACAGGCGGTGCAGGGCTGCCGCAGCGTCCAGGGCGCGGTCGAAAGGCACGGTGCGTATCTGCTCCACCAGGTGGTCGTGCAGGCGCTCGTGCAGAGCGGCGAACCCGTCGGGGTCGTTCCATCTGGCGTCGTGCGCGACCGTGTTGCGTACCGCCTCGTCCAGCAGCAGGCCGCATCCGAGGGCCGTCACCCAGGGCTGCGCGCGCAGCCACGCGAACGACCGGGCCGCCGCGCCGGCGCCGAGTTCGGCGCGCAGCAACTCCTCCGTGACGGTCCCCACCCGGGCGGTCACCTGCAGAGTCCGTCGGTGCTGCTCGGTGGGAAGGCCGCCGACGAGACGGTGGAACAGGACCGCGGTCAGCCGTCGGGAGACGCCCCCGTCCATAGACCACCCTGCTTCCCCACCTGTGCGGGCGGCGGCCGCGACCAGGGACAGAGCCAGGGGATTGCCGCCCGCGAACTCCCGCACGGAGACGTTCAAAGGTGGCGGCACGTCCTGGTCGCCCAGGACCCTCTTGGTCTCCTCCGCACTGAGCGCGGGCAACTTCATCGACCGAGCGCAGGCGGCCCAGCCGGGATCGGTTCTCCAGCCGGGCTGCGGCGGGGTCCTGGACGCCATGACCACGACCGCATCACCCGGCACGTCGGGCAGGAAGCTCTCGCGCAGCCACGCCTCCAGCCCGGTGCACCGCTCCAGGCTGTCGACCAACAGGACGGGTGCGGGATCGTCAAGAACATCACGGAACGCATCCAGGCGACCGCAGGCGTCCGCCGGCGTCCTCGCACCGTCCACCCACACCACCGACCGGCCGGCGGCGGTCGCGTCCAAGGACAGGCGGTGCAGCAGGGCGGACTTACCGATACCGCCGGGCCCGTGCACGAAGAGGACGGGACGGGCTTCGGCTTCTCCCGCCAGCGCCGCTCGGAACGCTTTCCGCTCGGCCGCCCTGCCGACGAAGGCCCGGGCACGTGCGGCGGCCACGTGCTCGCCGAGCAGACCGCCACCACAGGAGCCGACGGGGTCCGTGGCGTTGCTGCCGCTCACTGGGTCGGCTCGGGTAGGGACTGGTCCCGGACTCACCGGAACTCCTCTGCGAAGGGATCGGTCAACCCCTCCAGTCCAACCGTCCCGGTCGTCCGCGAGCTCCGCATTCGAGGCGAACTCGGGGATCAGCCGACCGGACGAGGTCGCTCTCCTGCTCGTCCTGGAGAACGAGTACGTGCACCCGGAAGCTCCTGCACAGACATCGGACTGTCCGCGCTCGCGCTGACCCACGGACGAGGGGTACGCCGTCTTCCGGTGTCCCGGCGGGCCGCTGTCGGCCGGCGCGGTCTACCGTGGACCGTCATGAGCGCACTGAACTCGTGGCCGCGCCGCCGTCTGCCCCCCGCCCTGACCGACCTGGCCCTGGGCGTTCTCCTGACGGGCTGGTGCCTGGCCCTGCCCTCCCTGGTCCCTGCGAGCGAGGCCCTGCACAACGCGCCGGGCGGCTGGTGGGTCGCGCTCATCCTGGTCTGCGGTGCGCCCATTACCGTTCATCACCGGTTCCCGCTGGCGAGCCTCGTGGTTGTCGCGGTCACCTGCAGCATCCTCCAGGCGTTGGGTTACGTCCCTCACCTCGTGGGGCCGCAGGGGACCGCGATCAGCCCCACCTACCTGTGCGCCGCGACTGCCCTGTTCCTGACCGCCGTGCGGACCGAGCGCCGCACCGCCGCTCTTGTGGCGCTCCTCCACGTTCCGGCACTGTCCGTGACGGAAGCCGTGCTGGCGCCCGCGGGTCACTGGCTTGCCGCGGGCACGACCGAGGCGGTGCTGACGGCCGCGGCCTGGTCCCTCGGCCGGCTGGTACGAACCCGGACCGCCATGCAGGATCAGGCGCTGGAGCGCGCCAAGGCGCTGGAGGGTGAACAGCTCGCCAAAGCCCGTGCCGCCGTCATGGAGGAACGCGCGCGCATCGCCCGGGAACTGCACGACATCGTCGCCCACAACGTCAGCCTCATGATCGTGCAGACCATCGCCGCCGACCGGGTCCAGGCCCGCGACCCGGAGAAGGCCCACGAACTGCACCGCACCATCGAGGAGACCGGCCGGGCCACCGTCGCCGAGCTACGGCAACTGCTGGACGTGCTCCGCACCGACGACGAGGACGACACCGACCCCAGCAAGCAGCCACCGCAGCCCACCATCGACGCCATCCCGGCGCTGCTGGAGTCGGTACGTGCCGCCGGTCTCCAGGTCCACTGCGCCATCAGCGGGGAACCGGCCGACCTGTCGGCCGGATCGCAACTGGCGGTCTACCGGATCGTGCAGGAAGCCCTCACCAACACGCTCAAGCACGCGGGCCGCACCCGCACCGCCGTCACGCTGGCGTGGGAGCACGACCGTCGCAGGCTCTCCTTGAGGATCTGCGACGCGGGCCCCGGCGAGCAGGCCGCGCCTTCACCGGCCCACGTCTTCGACCGGGGGGCGGGGCACGGGCTGGTCGGGATCCGGGAACGGGTCGCGGCCATGGGCGGCACACTGCACACCGGTCACCGGCCCGGAGGCGGTTACTGTGTGCATGCCGCCCTCCCCCTTCCGTCCGTGTACGGCCCGCCCCCGCCGGACGACCGGAGCTCCTGCGTCCTCGCCGATCCCGTTGGCCACGAGGACGGCACCGGGTCCCACGACGACGGCACCGGGTCCCACGACGACGAGGCCGGGACCGTCCTCGCTCTCCCGGTCACCTGAGTCAACGCCGCGGCCGGTCCGCGGGTGACAGCAGCGGGGTTCCGGACAGTTCGTGCTCCCACATGATCCGCGTGATCCGGTGTGTCGCCCACGCCAGGTGGCGGCGGTAGGTGCTGAGGGGAAGCCCCAGGCGCCGAGCGGCGGCCGCCTGCGTCGAGGCCCCTTCGACGTAGGCGGCGGTCGCCGCCCGGTAGCCCTTGTCACCACCGCGCTCGAGCGGCAGGCTGCCGATCGCGCTGGTGACCACGTCCTTGAGACCCATGCCGTGCGCCAGGACGAGACGACTGCGCTGGAGCGGGTTGAGCGCCAGCTCACGTGGCCGGTGCAAGGCTCGCAGAGCGGCCTTCACGGCGACGGCGAACTCCTCCTCGCCCAGCACCAGGATCTCCGCCGCCGTGCACGATTCCTTCCCGGAGCGGGCTGGACCAGGAGCGGCGCCGGTGAGCAAGGGAGCGTTCGCCGCACCCCCCAACACCGCGGGCAGGGCACGCCGGTCGCAGGCGAAGAGACGGTGACGGTGGCCGTCGACGGTCACCGTGCCGGCCGTCGGTTCCATGGCGTGGTGGCGCAGATGAGAGTCCCAGAAGCCGTCGTCGCGCAGGACGGCGAACGCCCAGGCCAGTCTGTCGTCGCGGATGATGTCCCCCACCATGCGCCCGAGGGACGCGTCCATCACGGGGGAGGGACGGTGATCGCCGTACTCGCCGACGTGGAACCGCGCCAGCGCGATGTGCTCGCCGGCCCGCACCGGACCGTGCTTCCTGGTGTGCGCCCAGGCGGCGGCGACGACCGGGTCCTCCGCCTCCCCTTCGAAGGGCATGAGCCTCAACCACGCCGAACCTCCGACGTCCTCCTCACCAGGTCCGAGGCGTTGCAGAAGGAAGGACTCGGGCTGCTCGCGCAGCCAGTGCGCGGCCATGCGCGCCGACTCCGGTCCCTCCTGGCGGCGTATCCGGCGGATCAGCGTCGCCTCGTGCCCGACCGCGCGGGGCAGCTCTTCGGCCCGGCCGCCCGACGCCCGGCCGTGCGCATCTGCCAGAAAGCGCCCGGAGCGGTGGAGGAACCGCAGGTCCCCCACGGTCTCGAGGACGCGGGAAGCGGGCCCGAGCCTCGTCCGTTCGAGCAGGTGGCCCCGGATCCTCCGGTGCAGTTCTGCGAATCCGGCCGGATCACGCCAGCGTAGATCGGCTCTCAGCGCCTCGCGTACGACGGCGTGGGGGGCCACACCGAGCCGGGTGGTCTGGACGAACGGCTGGTCGCGCAGCCAGAGGAAGAGATCCTCGCCCTGGTCACCGAGGACCGCCCGCAGCAACGCCACCGAAGTGACACGGGCCTGGGCGCACACGTCCAGGGCTGCCTGGTGAGCCTCGTCGGGCGGGGTACCGACGAGGCGGCGCAGCAGAGTGGCGACGGCGTCCTGGCCCAGCGGAGGATCCGCGTGATCGGCACCGCCATCGGTCTCCGTGCGCACCGCCGCCTCCGCAGCCAGGGCGAGAGCCAGGGGGTGCCCTCCGGTGAACTCCAGCAGGGCGTCGTGCAGGTGAGGGAGCACGCCTCGCTGCCGGAGGAACGCCGCTGCGTCGGGCTTGCTCAGACCGCCGAGGGGCAGTACACGCAGCAGCCCCGTCCAGCCCGGGTCGGCCGGCCAGTGAGGGTCAGGCTCGTGGCGGCTCGCCACGACGACCACGGTGCCCCAGGGGAGGCGGGGTAGGCACTCCTCACGCAACCAGTCCTCCAAGGACCGGCAGTGCTCGAAGGAATCGACGAGCAGAACGGCTCCAGGCTCCCGCGTGACGGGACGTACGGCACGCGTGAACGCATCGGCGGTCGCCGGCGTGGTCCGCCCGTCGACCCGTACGACGGTGCGGCCTGCGGCACGGGCCTCCAGCGCGAACCGGCGCAAGAGCATCGACTTGCCCGTGCCCTCCGGACCGTGCAGGTAGAGAACGCAGGCGGCGCCGGATGCTCCGTGCAACGCTGCGCGGAAGAAGTGGAGCTCATGCCTGCGTCCGAGGAATGAACGCTCCCGGACTCGTTCCAACCGCCGGCCCAGGCTGCCGCCGCGCGTGCTCACTCACTCCGCCTCTCCGTCTCGCCCGACGCGCCCGGGCCGCTGACCGCGACAGCGCGGAGCGCGGCCGCGACGGGAGTACTCCGAGAGGAGCATATGCGTCCGTGGATCACCAAGAGCGGCCGCCCACGAGGGGCGGAGAGTTCGTCGCCCCTGCACCCTCGGCGGCCGCCGTTGAGCACAGGTGAGCACATGACGACCACCGCTTGAGCAGCCGGTGGCGCGCGGGGGTGCCGAGCATGGAACGGACCCGCCACACGAGTACCACCCCCCGCCACACGAGTACCACCCCCACCCCACCCCCATGCCCATGCCCATGCCCATGCCCATGCCCATGCCCATGCCCACAACTGCGATGTCCTCCTCCTGCCCCGTCGATGTCGTCCTCTCACTGCGCCGGCAGAAGACAGCCCGTCTGCTGCGCACCATGCGCCCGTACCACGTGCTGCCCGCCCTGTCCCACTCATGGGGTTCCGCACCGGCCTACATGTCGCTGCTGCGCAGGCCCGACGGACTGACCGTCCTCGATGTGTCAGAGGACGGCGGAACGGACCGACTTGAGCAGCGCGTGCGCGTGCTCAGCACGATCTCCTCGGTCGTGGTGCTGGCCCCCCGGGACGTGGACGTGGTCGCCACGCTGCGTGCGGGGGCCGTCAACGTGCTCCCCCGGGACACCCCTCCTAGGGAGTTGGCCGGACGGATCGTCGCCGAACGCAGGTGGATCGATCTCTCTTCGAGGCGTCAACGCCTGCGGGCACCGTCCCGGAGTCGTCCGCAGGTCGTGCCTCACCAGGCTTCTCAACAGGTGTTGTTGGAACTTCTGAGCCTGCCTTCCCGTGAGTGGTGTTGTCACGATCTGGGTCTGCTGCTCGGCACCGCCGGGGAGCCGGTGAGCAAACGGGCGCTGCAAGCCCGTGTGATGCGTCTGAACGGACGTCTGGCGCCGTACGGGGTCTCCGTCGACGCCGTACACCGGTGGGGCCGGACCAGGTACACGGGTGTGCGCGAGGCCGTGCCGTACGAAGTGCCGCTCGCGCAGTCGCCGTTGCGCCTCTGATCTCGCGCCCCGGATGCGCTGACGACTCGTTCGTGGGAGGCCGTCAGGGAGGAGCAGCCTGTCAGCGGACGGTGGAAGCGTGCCCGACCGGTGTGACCAGGCCGGCGTCGTAGGCCAGGATCACCGCTTGTACCCGGTCACGCAGATGGTACTTCTCCAGGATATGAGCGATGTGTGTCCTGACCGTGTTCTTGCTGACGTCCAACTCCTGAGCGATCTCCTCGTTGGACAATCCCCGACTCAGCGCACGCAACACGTCGACCTCGCGGGCCGTGAGATGCTCCAGCCGCCTGGACGCGGCCCCGACGGCCGGCTGAGGCAGACGGGCGAAGCGGTCCAGAAGCCGCCGAGTGACACGGGGGGACAGGACCGCGTCACCGGCGGCCACCATCCGTACCGCCTCCACCAGAGACTGTGCGGGCCCGTCCTTGAGCAGGAAACCGACGGCCCCGGCCCTGAGAGCGTCCAGGACGTGCCGATCCAGGTCGAACGTGGTCAACATCACGACCTGGGCTTCCGCACCGGACTCCACGATGCGCCGGGTGGCCTCGACACCGTCCGTGCCGGGCATGCGGACGTCCATCAGGACGACGTCCGGCCGCAGGGCGAGGACCTGCTCAACAGCGGAGTCGCCGTCGGACGCCTCACCGACAACGGCGATGTCCGGTTCGCATTCGAGGATGAGACGGAAACCGGTGCGGATCATCTGCTGGTCGTCGACCAGCAGAACGCGGACGGACTCCATGGAAGCGGCTTCCTTCGTGCGGTGCACCGGCGTGCGGTGCGGGTGAAACGGGCGGCAGGCTCGACTGCCGCCCCGAGCGATGCGCCGACGACGAGCATGTGTACCGGCTCTCGTTGACTTCCTCCCCCGCCTGAAGGCGGGGGATTCCTACGGCTCGCGCTGCAGGGTTTCCTGCTTCATCGCCGACTGCCCGCCCGGAGTACTCCGTTGGGGTCTTACGCCAGCTCCACAGGCTGACACCGCCAGTCCGGCGGCCAGAAGGTTCTTTGCGGCGTTCACGTCCCGGTCATGGGTCGCTCCGCAGTCACAGGTCCAGGTACGGACGTTCAGCGGCATCTTGCCCTGCAAGGCGCCGCAGTTCGAGCAGAGCTTGCTGGAGGGGAACCAGCGGTCGACGGCGATCACCTCGCGGCCGTACCACTGGGCCTTGTACTCCAGCATGCCCCGGAAGTCCGACCACGCGGCATCACTGATGGCGCGGGCCAGATTCCGGTTCCTGACCATGTTGCGCACGCTCAGGTCCTCGATCACGACCGTTTGGTTCTCACGGACGAGACGGGTGGTCAGCTTGTGCAGGTGATCGCGCCGCCGGTCAGCGATGCGGGCATGGATGCGGGCGACCCGCCGGCGGGCCTTGGCCCGGTTCGCGGAGCCCTTCCGCTTCTTCGCCAGACGGCGCTGGGCGAGGGCGAGCCGGGCCCGGTCCTTGCGTTCATGCCGGGGGTTGGCGACCTTCTCCCCGGTGGAGAGCGTCAGCAGATGCTCCAGCCCGACGTCGACACCGACTGCCGTGCCGGTGGCGGGCAGCGGCTTCACCATCGGGTCCTCCACGAGGAGGGACACGAACCAGCGTCCGGCCGCGTCCTGCGACACGGTCACCGTGGACGGTGCCGCACCCTCGGGGAGGGGCCGGGACCAGACGATGTCCAGCGGCTCCGTCATCTTGGCAAGGGTCAGCTTCCCGTCGCGGAACCGGAAGCCGGAGGTGGTGTACTCCGCCGACTTGCGGGACTTCTTCCTCGACTTGAAGCGGGGGTACTTCGCCCGCTTGCCGAAGAAGTTGGTGAACGCGCTCTGGAGGTGCCGCAGGCACTGCTGGAGAGGGACGGAGGAGACGTCGTTCAGGAACGCCAGCTCCTCCGTCTTCTTCCAGGCGGTCAGCATCGCCGAGGTGGCGTTGTAGTTGATGCGCTCCGACCGCAGCACCCATGCCTCGGTGCGGGCCTGGAGGGCGAGGTTGTAGACCTTCCGCACGCATCCGAACGTGCGCGACAGCTCTGCTGCCTGCGCATCGGTCGGGTAGAAGCGGTACTTGAACGCCCGCTTCGCGTGAGTGGTGGTCATGGCTCACAAACTAGTGAAACAGTTTGTGAACTGTCAAATGCCGCTTACGACACGGTCTTTCGCCTTGGCGGCGAAACCCCGCCCCTGCCCCGCTCCGCAGGGGTTTCGTCTCCTCCCCGGCCTGAAGGCCGAGGTATCCACGAAGGAATCAGATGACGAGAGATCACGATATCTGCACGGGTCTCCGGGACGCGTTGGGTCGATGCGCGCAGCGTGACGCAGCCGACGTGGAGAGACGAGACGGCACGCTGCTCCGGCCTGGCGACTGATCAGACCGGTCCGAGAAAGTTGCTCCAGCAACTGAGGGATCATCCGTCGGAGCACTTTCCCTTCGCCTTACTGCCTTACGTGCCCTACAGCATGCAGTACACGATTACGCAAAAGTGAACGACGATCAACTTCGTGAAGCGTGCCGTCCGGGCGAGGGTCTGCGTTCGCGGGCGGTGCTGACACCGCACGACCGCCGGTATCGCCGTGGAACACCGTGCCGCCGTGCCACGTCCTCCTGTGATCCGATGGGCTCGCTGCCCCGATCAGGGGCCGAAGGCTCAACGAAGGGAACCACCGTGGCAACCACGCGCTCCGCGCACACCGTCTGGGAAGGCAACCTGCTCGAGGGCAACGGCGTCGTCACCTTCGACTCGTCCGGCATCGGCGAGCAGCCGGTGTCGTGGCCGTCGCGCGCCGAGCAGGCGAACGGCAGGACCAGCCCGGAGGAGCTGATCGCCGCCGCCCACTCCAGCTGCTTCTCCATGGCACTGTCGCACGGCCTGACCGGCGCCGGCACCCCGCCCACCAAGCTCACCACCTCCGCCGACGTCACCTTCCAGCCCGGCGAGGGCATCAAGGGCATCCACCTCACGGTGGAGGGCACCGTCCCCGGCCTCGACAACGACACCTTCGTCGCCGCCGCCGAGGACGCCAAGAAGAACTGCCCGGTCAGCCAGGCCCTGACCGGCACGACCATCACCCTGACAGCGAAGCTGGCCTGAAACAGGGGCGGTGACCGGCCACATGACATGTCGGGACGGAGCCGGTTCTGTGACGGAACTGTGGTGCAGTCCCCCAGAGGTCTGACTCACGCACCCGCTGAAGACACGTAGTGGCGATTCGAAGTGGTCAGGCCACGGCGTTGCCACCGGAGGCAACGCGGCCTCGCCGGCCTGCCACCCTCACGGGCGGCGGGCCGGCCCCGTTCTTGTCGTCCCTTGTCTGCTCGGCGCAGGGGGGCGTGCCGTCTTCCGGCCGTGTGCGGGTGCCGAGGTCGTTCAGCGGGCCGTCGGCGGTCATCACCACGATCGCAGTCGTCACCGTGGCCAACGCGACCGGCAGCATGACCACACGCGGCCGGCCCAGCGGCCCACGACGCGGTCTGCACCAACGGGCTCGACATCCTGTCTGCCCTCGCGGCAATCACCGCTGACGTCGTCCATCCAGTAGGCGCCCGTCAGTTGGGCGAACGTCACACTATGTCCGTCATCCCGCGGAAGGCTCATACCTGAGACAACGACGCACCCCCACATGGGCCACCGCCCTCCACGACTCGGCGGCAAGATCGTGATCACTCGACTCGCCGGGGCCGTCGCGGAAGACAGGCCCTCCTTCATGGCCGGAACGGCCTCGATTCCTCCCGGTCCGGTCGTACCGCGGCAACGATGACTCGGAGCCGGCAGCAGCCGCTCGTTTCCCACAAGCCCCTGTCGTGAAAGGACGGCCAGCCGCTGCGAAGCCACGACGAGGGCAGGCGGTTACCTCGGCGGTGTGCCCCTGCCGCGCAGTCGTCGGAGCAAGGCGTCCTCGTCGGCGGCGACGGCGCTGGGTCCCAGCCCTTCAGCGGAACGGCGCCCACGCGCCGCCCGGCGGGGTCCAGCAGGTGACCGGCGAGCTTGACCGGCCACAAGGTGACCGCGCGGTCGGCGACGGTGAGTCCCGGGAAGGGTGCGGTGAGCTGCGACTCGAAGACGTGGATGTCGTCGACGGACCGCAGCCAGGCAGCGAACAGCAGATTGTGCGGGCCGGTGAGGGAGGCGACCAACCGCACCTCGCGCAGCCCGGAGACATACGCAGCGATCCGTGCGGTGTCCTTCGGCGGAGCCGAGCACCACAGGCTCACGCTCACCGGCCAGCCGGACAGGCCGCGTGCCACCTCGCAGCGGAAGACCAGTGACCGGGACTCCTCCAGTCGGCGCAGGCGGCGCCGTACCGTCGTCGGGCTCAGTCCGGTGCTCCGCGCCAGTCCGGCGACCGACTGACGCGGGTCGTCAGCCAGGGCCCGCACCAGTGCCTGATCCTCACGTCGCACAGGTGAGCTCCCCGCCCCGGGCGCGGCGGTGCTCGCTGTACGCGCCAGCCGCGGCCGAGCCGACGTACGGTCCAGCCGCCACCGGCTGCCGTCCATGTGCAGAGCGGTCGCGATCTGGGTCCGGCTCGCCGCCACCCCGGGCAGTGCCCCCACACGCATCCCGGTGTAGCGGGCCAGCTCGGCCAGACTGCCGAACACGCACGTCAACACGAGCCCTCGGGCCCCGGTGACGTGCTCGGCGCTGAACACATGCGGGTCGCCGGCGACTTCGACCGCGACGTCGTGCACCCGGCCTGGCGCGCAGTCCACCTCCACGAAGGCGACAATCAGCGGCGCCCCCTCCAGGCTGACGGGGTAGCAGCTGAACCACGCGTGCCCCGCTGTGGCGAGCCGGGCCCAGCGTCGCGCCGCAGTCGAGGGGTCGACACCGAGGACCGCTCCCACCTCGCTCCACTCGGCCCGCGGCGAATCCTGCAGGACGGTCACGAGCCGCATGTCCAGCTCGTCCAGCGTATCCGTACGCGTGGGGCCGTCGTCGGCCCGTGGGATCCACGGCCATGTCGACACGGCGGATTCCTGCAAAGGATCATGGGATATAGACATATCCAGGCATGCCGAGGTCATCTTTTACTGCAAGGCGCACCCTATCGGCCATGTTCCAGCTCACCGACGCTGCCGTGCTCAGTGACGACCTGCGGCAGCTGCGCCGCACCCTGCACCGCCGACCCGAGGTCGGCCTGCACCTGCCACAGACCCAACAGGCCGTGCTGGCCGCCCTCGACGGGCTCGGCCTGGAGATCACCACCGGCACGGCTCTCAGCTCGGTCGTCGCCGTGACGCGAGGCAGCCGACGCGGCCCCGCGGTCCTGCTGCGCGCCGACATGGATGCTCTTCCCGTGACCGAAGCCACCGGACTGCCGTACGCCTCCCGCCGCCCCGGAGTCATGCACGCCTGCGGGCACGACCTGCACACCGCAGCCCTGGTCGGCGCCGCCAAGCTCCTCACCGCACGCCGGACGGAACTGGCGGGCGACGTGGTGTTCATGTTCCAGCCCGGAGAGGAGGGCTGTGACGGCGCCCGTCTCATGATCGAAGAAGGCGTGCTGGACGCGGCGGGAGAGCGCGTCGTGGCCGCATACGGCCTCCACGTCATCGCCAACACGCTTCCCGTCGGCATCGTGGCCACCCGTCCCGGCACCGTCCTCGCCGGCTCGGACGGCTTCGACATCACCGTCACCGGCCGGGGCGGCCACGGCTCGTCACCGCACACTGCCGCCGACCCGGTCACCGCCGCCTGCGAGATGGTGACCTCCCTTCAGACGATGATCACCCGCACGGTCAACGCCCTGGACCCGGCCGTTCTCACGATCGGCTCGCTGCACGCCGGAGAAGCACGCAACGTCATCCCGGAGACCGCCGTACTCCGCGCGACGGTGCGCACCTTCTCCGAAGCCACCCGTGCCACGGTGCGGCAGGGCGTGCTGCGCACGGTGCGGGGTATCGCGGACGCACACGGCGTCGAAGCCACCGTCGACTACCAGGACGGCTACCCGGTGACCGTGAACGACCCGGCAGAGACCGCCTTCGCCACCGCGGTGGCCGCGGAACTGCTCGGAGCGGACCGCAGCCTCACCGCACCCCGTCCGATCCCTGGCTCGGAGGACTTCTCCTTCGTCCTCCAGCAGGTGCCCGGCGCCTACCTGGGGGTGGGCGCCTGCCCCGCCGGCCAGGACCCGGCCACGGCTCCGATGAACCACTCACCGCACGCCGTCTACGACGACGGGGTACTGCCCGCCGCGGCGGCGCTGCTGGCCACACTCGCCGCCCGCCGCCTGGAGCGGCCGGCGCAGACCGCTGCCGCCGGCCCCGCCGGCGTGGCCGCCGGCGCGGCGACCGCGGTGAAGGCATGACCGGCACCGCAGCGCCGCACAAGGCCGTCGGTACCGCTCCCGGCGCGTCGGTGACGGCGGTCGTCGGACTGCTCGTGCTGTTCGAGGCGATGAGCGGCATCACCCAGATGGGCATCACCCCGCTCCTGCCCGAACTCGCCACCGCATATGGCCTCGACGACTCCGCCGTCAACTGGATCGGGGCGGTCCAACTGCTTGCGGCGACCGTCTGCGTGCCCCTCTTCGGACGCCTCGGGGACCTGTACGGCCACCGCCGTATGCTGCGCGTGGCGCTGGCCTGCGTGGCGGCGGGCTCCCTGCTCGTGGCGCTCGCGCCGGATCCGGCACTGCTGTGGACCGGACGGGCGCTGCAGGGACCGCTCGCCGCGCTCCTGCCGCTGGAGATCGCCCTCGTCAGGGACCGGCTGTCGGTGCCCGACGCCCGCCGGGCCATCGCCCGGCTGGTCGGCGCGCTCACCGTCGGAGGACTGCTCGGCACAGTTCTGATGGGTGCGCTGGTCAGCGCCTTCGGAGATGTCCGCGTCGCACTCCTGGTCCCGGCCGGGCTCGCCGCGGTGTGTCTCGCGTTGTCGTTCGTCGCAGTCCCCGAGTCCAGCACAGCGGTCGGGGCACGGATGGACTGGGCCGGTTTCGCGCTGCTCGCGCTCGGCGCGACCGCTCTGCTCGCCGGCATCTCCACCCTGGAGCAGGGCGGCGGTGCGGGGCCCGTGGTCGTCGGCCCGCTGGCACTGGGGGTCGCGCTGCTCGCGGTGGGAGTACGGGTGGAACTGCGTCGACCCGATCCCCTGGTCGACGTGCAGTCACTGGTTGACCGGCGAGTGGGCCCGTTCTATCTTGCGGCGGCGGGGTTCGGCGTCGTCTACTTCGCCGCCCAGGCCCCGGACACCACGTTCTTGGCCGCCGACCCACGTGCCGCGGGCTACGGCTTCGGGATGTCCTCGGGGCAGATCTCCTTGGTGCTGCTGCCTGCCATTGTCGCCGCCGTCGCCGGCTCGGCCGTTACCGTGCCACTGGCTCGCCGCATCGGCTACCGCTCTGCGTTGGCCGGCGCGTTCGGGCTGGTCGCAGTGAGCTTCCTGGCGCTGGCCGCCCGCCACGGCACCGTGGGCGAGATTGTGGTGATCAAGGTCCTCACCGGTCTGGGGCTCGGCATCGCTTTGAGCGCCATGCCCACCGTGATCGTCGAGGCCGCCGACCGGTCCCGCAGCGGAGTGGCGACGGCTCTGTACAACGACGTGAAGACCTTCGGCGGGGCGCTCGCCGGCGGCCTCATGGCAGCTGTGCTGGCCACGTCCTCCCATGACGCCCCGACGCCGGACTCTGCACCCGCAGAGACCGCCTACGTAGTGGTGTGGACACTCTGCGCACTATGCGCCGCAGCCGGCGCCGGCGCGGCCCTGCTGGCCCGTCGGGTGGAGGAGGCGGACACTCTTCCTGGTTCGAGTGGCGCTCCCACACGCCGAAACACCGAAGATCGGGAGACGAGCCGCCGGCCCCCCGTGCGGCAGAGGAGGCCCTGGTGAGGTCGTTGCAGGTCGGGAAAGAGCGTCGCGGCCGGTTCGGGATGCGTGTGCGAGCCGGCGATGCCCGGATCCGTCCTTCGAGACACTTCGGTCGTACGGGGCTGCAAGGACGAGCACGTGAGAGCCTCCCCAGGGTGGGTGCCCGCAGGCACGGTCCGGCAACGACCACGAGCAGCGGCGAAGCAGGTGCTGGTGTGCGCCCGGACGCCGCCCGAGCAAATCAGGCACCCGAGAGAGTTACAGGCACACGGACCGCTCAGGAGCGCCGACCGCATCATGCGCGCCGACGCGTTCGACCTCACGCCGAAGCCGCACCGGCACGCTCCGGTGCGGCTTCGACGTCTCACGGATCCGGGCAGAGACCCCGCCATGACGGACCGCGGCGGGGCCTCGCCATATCACCCGCGTATCACACAGCCATCACCAACTGGGTAGACGCTCTCGGACCGAGAGGCTCCGACCTGCACTTTCATGCCCACGGGAGACTGGAACAGACGCCCCTGGACGGTCTCTACAACCTGTGCCAGGTGGTACCCAGTGAGGGACCCAGGATCAGGACCGGGGCGTCTTCCGGCCCGTCGAAGCGGTATTGCAGGGTGTTCGGGGGTGTCTCACTCACGCCCCAGACCTTCTCACGTCTCACGGACGTCCCTATAACGTGGGGCGCTGGAAACCGGTCTGACCAGGTGGAAGACCGCGCGTGCGGCATACCGCCTGAGGCATCGGACGATCTCGCGTCGGGTCTTGCCCTCCTGGATGCGGCGTTCGTAGTACTCCTGGGTGCGTGGGTGGTGGCGCAGGCGGGTGAAGACGATGCGGTGCAGGGCGGCGTTGGCCTGGCGGTCGCCGCCGACCCGACGAGTACTCGACGGGGCTGGCTCCGCAAAGCGCAGCAAAGGATGCCTCGGTGTTCAGCCACTCGGGGATGTCTCCCCTGGTGATCAGCAGGGTGACGGCGCTGTCCGGGCCGATGCCCACCGGCACGAGCAGCTGCGGCGCGTGGTGCTCGACGAGCCGGAGGCGTTGGTTCAGCTCGTTGATCTGTCCGGTGAGCTGTTCGATGCGCTCGGCGAGCATGCGCAACGTCGGTAGCGGGCCGGCCGCCGAGCAACTGGACATGGCGCTGCGCCTCGCGTTCTTCCGCGACAGCCGCTGCATCTCGCTGCACCACGAGATCCTCGACATCGCCTCCGGCTGCGACCGGGTGGACACCGACGCGCTGGCCTAGGCTCTCGACACGGGGAGCGCGCGGGGCGATGATGCGCGACTACCGGGAGCACCGTGACGAGGTCCAGGGCAGCCCGCACTTCTTCCTCCCGGACGGCTCGGACGTCCACAACCCGGGCATCGGCCTGCGCTGGGAGGGTGATCCCGGCGCAGGTTGTCCCGTGGTCGAGGACGACGATCCTGGAGCCCACGACGCGCTCGTCCGCCGTGCGCCGGCATGACGCCTCGTCCCGGCCACGAAGTCGTCGTGCGTGGCGTCCTCGTCGGCCGCAGTCGTCGGATCAGCCTTATCGTTCCCATGACCTGCATGAAGGCGGTGGAGACGGGGCAGACGGTGGTCCTGCGACGGGGAGAATGCCATGACGATGACGGAACAGCCGGCCGAGCAGGCGGCGGAGGAGACCGCTCGCTGCGCACACCACGACGGCCACGGCCCGGGGCCGGGTGCCGAGGCGCCGGAGTCCCCGCGTGAGCGGGTCAACCGCCGCTGGAACGAGGTCCTGCAGGAGACGCGGGTCACCCAGACCGGTGTACAGATCCTCTTCGGCTTCCTGCTGAGCGTGGCCTTCACCCCGCTGTTCCGGGAACTGGGGACGGTGGACCACGTCATCTACGTCATCACCGTGGTCCTGGGCGCGTCGGCCACGGGATCTCTGATAGCACCCGTCTCCATCCACCGTTTCCTGTCCGGCCAGCGCATGAAGGACGAGGTGGTGGAGGCAGCCTGCCGCCTGATGATGTGCGGCATGGTCCTGCTCGCGCTGACCATCGGCTGCACGCTGCTGCTCATCCTGCGTTTCGTGGTCCCCGGTGTCCTCGCCGAAGTGCTCGTCGGCGGGGTCATGCTGTGGTTCGGCCTCTGCTGGTACGTGCTGCCGCTGCGCCTGCGCCGCCGCGCCGCCCGGCGCTCCCCCACCGACGACGCGTAGGCGCCCGGGGCGCGAGGCGGGCAGGGCGTCGTGACCGGACGCCGGAGCGACGGGCGACACGGTCCGCCTCAGGTGCGCGGCCTGAAGGCCAGCGGGTTGCGCTGACTCTCATGGTGGATGACGATCCCGGCATCAGCGGGCCGGTCCTGTCCGAAAGAAGCGGACTTGACGTCCACTCAGGGGCTTGGCGACTGAGTCCTGATTCCCTCGGTAAGGGCCCGTCGGCCCTTACCGGTGCGCCGGGTGGGTGTGGTTGCCAGGACTGTCGCGGGGTCGGGCCTGCCGCCGTCACCAGGGGAGTGCGCCGGCGCGGTCGGTCACCGTGCCGGTGGGCGTGTCGGGCCCCAGGGTGGCGATACGCACCGCCGCCTCCGCGCCCTCCTCGACGCTCTGCCCGATGTGGCCGGTGAACTCGGTCGCGGTCTGGCCGGGGTCCACCGCGTTGAAGCGGACGTCGGGGATCGTCCTGGCGTACTGCATGGTCAGCATGGTGACCGCGCTCTTCGACGAGCCGTAGGCGGCGAGCGGATACTGCGACTCGACCCGCTCCGGGTCGTGGGTCAGCGTGAACGACCC
Organism: Streptomyces sp. JHA26; assembly: GCF_002005565.1. Lineage (GTDB taxonomy): Bacteria > Actinomycetota > Actinomycetes > Streptomycetales > Streptomycetaceae > Streptomyces. The sequence continues at coordinate 43,304 of NZ_BDJC01000010.1, forward strand.
CAGACCGCTGGTGACGTTGACGACGGACGGGGCAGTTGCCTCACGCAGCAGGGGCAGGAACGCGTGCGTGACGCGCACCAGGCCGAAGACGTTGGTTTCGTAGACGTGGCGGATCTGGTCGGCCGTCATGTCCTCGGGCGTGGTCACTTCGCCGAGGATCCCGGCGTTGTTGACGAGGATGTCCAGGTGGCCCGCCCGAGCGCGCAGCGTCTCGACCGCCGCGCCGACCGACGCGTCGTCGGTCACGTCCAGCTGGACGAAGCCGGCGCCGAGCCGGTCGGCGGCCTTGCGTCCGTTCCCGGCGTCCCGGGCTCCGATCCAGACCGTCTGGCCCGCCTGGACGAGTCGGCGCGCGATCTCGTGGCCGAGGCCCCTGTTGCCGCCGGTGATCAATGTGGTGGTCACGTCGTGTCTCTCCTGTGCGTGTCGTCAAAGCGGGTGCTCCCGGAAAGCGGTCACCGGGAGCACCCGAGGGATCGGTTCCGCGGCGGTGTGCTCCGTCGGCGTCGACGCCGACGTCGGCGGGCGTCCTGCTCTAGTGGGCGGGGCGGAACGGACGCAGCAGGCGGATGCCGTCCTCGATGGATCCGTCGATCAGTTCGAGCATCTGCGGGACGAGTTCCCGCATCCGGGGCGCGGCGAGGTGTGCGTCGAGGTGGGCGCGTGTCTCCCAGCGTTCGTAGATGACGAACTCGCCGGGCCTGCCCTCGACTTCGTGGGCCTCGTAGTCGATGTTGCCGGGGTCGTTGCGCGAGGGGGTGACGGCGGCGGTGATGAACGCCTTGAGGTCGGCCTCCCTGCCGGCCTTCGCCTTCGCGTCCCACACGACGGTCACGTAGCCGGCGGGTGTTGCGGTCATGGTGATTCCTCTTCAGTTCAGTGCCAACGGACTGTGGGCCGGTACCGGGCCGGTGTCAGCTCTCGATGAAGTCGAGGAGGTCGGCGTTGACGGTGTCGGCGTTCACGGTGCACATGCCGTGCGACAGTCCCGGGTAGACCTTCAGGCGCGCGTTCTTGACCAACGTGACCGCGATCTCGGCGGAGTCGGCGATCGGGACGATCTGGTCGTCGTCGCCGTGCAGGATGAGCGTGGGCACGTCGATCGCCCGGAGATCGTCGGTGAAGTCGGTCTCCGAGAACGCCTTGATCCCCTCGTAGTGCGCCTGCGCGCTGCCGGTCATTCCCTGGCGCCACCAGTTCTGGATGACACCCTGGGAGATGTCCGCGCCCGGGCGGTTGAACCCGTAGAACGGCCCGGAGGCGAGGTCGAGGTAGAACTGGGACCGGTTGGTGGCCACGGCCTCGCGGAAGCCGTCGAAGACCTCGACCGGCAGCCCTCCCCGGTTCGATTCGGTCTGGACCATGAGCGGTGGGACCGCTCCGACGAGGACGGCCTTGGCGACCCGCCCGGCACCGTGCCTGGCGACGTACCGGGCGACCTCCCCACCACCGGTGGAGTGGCCGACGTGGACGACGTCACGCAGGCCGAGGTGCGCCACCACGGCGGCGGCGTCCGCCGCGTAGTGGTCCATGTCGTGCCCGTGGCCGACCTGGGCGGAGCGCCCGTGCCCGCGGCGGTCGTGGGCGATGACACGGTAGCCGTGCCGGACGAGGAACAGCAGCTGGGCGTCCCAGTCGTCCGAGCTCAGCGGCCAGCCGTGGTGGAACATGACCGGCCGGCCCGAGCCCCAGTCCTTGTAGAAGATGTCGGTTCCGTCGCCGGCGGTGACGAACGGCATGGTCTGCTCCTCGTGGTCGCGCCCGGGTACCGGGCGGATTCGATGTCTCCACGAGAATGGCTCGGCCGCCGTGCCGACAGCCTCCGTCAGCTGACTGACATCCGGCCGACCGCTCGCCTACGTCAGTACCGGGGCAGTGCCGGGACCCGGCCGGCAGCTCTCACAGCCGGCCGGCCGAAGGCTCGGGAGGCAGCGCCTCCAGTGCGTCGCGGAGCTCGGCCCGCGATGTGATCCCCAGCTTCGGGAACACACGGTAGAGATGCGACGACACGGTCCGCGGCGAAAGGAACAGATGCGACGCGATCTGCGGGTTCGACAGCCCCGTCGCCGCCAGCCTGGCGACCTCCAGCTCCTGCGGGGTGAGGGCCTCACCGGCCTTGCCCCGGCCGGTCCGCGTCAAGCCGGTGGCGCGGAGCTCCGCCGCGGCCCGGGCCTCCCACGAAGGGGCCCCGAGTTCCTCGAAGCGGTCGCGGGCGGCGGCCAGCTGCACCCGGGCCTCCCGGTTGAGCCCCTGACGGCGCAGCCTCTCGCCGTAGGCCAGACGAGCATGGCCGACCTCGAAGGGCCACTGCTCGACGCCCGGCAGTGCGAGTGCGTCCTCGAAGCACCGGACCATGTCCTCGGCAGCCGACGTCATCGCCGTGACCGTGGCCGAGCTCAGCGCGAGCCGCGACGAGAGGTGACCGACACCGGCGTCCCGCAGCGCGTCCGCGTGCCGTCGCGCCTCCGCGTGCCGACCCGTGCGCACGGCGGCCTCGACGAGGTCCGGCGCGGACCACACGGCTTCGGGGTTGAACGGCGGCAGCACACCCGGGGCGCAGATCGCTGTGGCGTGCCGGAAGGCTGTCTCGAAGTCGGCGGCGCCGAGGGCCGCCCGGGCCGCCGCCTGGTGGGCGCAGTTCTCCAGCCGCCGCAGTCCCCTGGGCCCTGACCACCCCCAGATGTCCTCGCAGTGGCGGCGGCACGCGTCGAGGTCGCCGCGCTGGGCCGCGGCCATCGCGGCGATGTAGTGCCCCACCTGGGCGAACAAGTGGTATCCCGTCTCTTCGGACAGGGCGATGAGCTCGACCGCGGCGTCGGCCGACGGCTGCCACCGGCCGGTGTGGAGGTCGTCCAGGGCGACGAACATCAGGGCCGGCATGCTCGACCCCACCGCGCCGCCGTCGCGTATGACCCGGGACAGGGCCTCGCGACAGCCCGGAAGCCGGTCGAGGTAGGAGGCGGTCAGGGCGGTGCGGATGACCACGTCGGCGTTGCTCTGGTCCCTCAGCCGCGCGATCTCCTCGTCCAGGTGGCGCAGCATGCCGTCGGTGACGGAGCCGAGGTCGTGGTGGACGCGCCCCAGGGACGCCGCGGCGGCGGGCGCCGCCTCGGGGAACCGGGCGAGCACGTCGACCAGAGGCTGCCAGTGCTCGGGCCGGCCCGAGTACTGGCTGGCGAGCGTGAGGGTGAAGAGCGCGGTCTCCAGCTCGCCGGACGGTGGGCCGGGCGACGTCGGCGCCTGCTCGATCGCCTCCGTCAGCAGCGCGTGGGCGGTGTCGGCGTCTCCTTCCGTGACGAGCACGAGGAAGCCCGCCGTCGCGGCCGCCGAGAGCGACCGGGCCGCCAGATCGCCCTCGACCTCACGCATGATCTCGTGGCTGACTTCGAGATGACCCGCGACCCAGGCGGCGACGTAGGCGGCCTGCGACAGGCGGCGTCTGCGGACCGTCCGGTCGGGGCTCAGCTCGGCCGCGCGCCGCAGCCTCGCGATCGCGCCGTCGGCGTCACCGCGTCGCAGGCTGCTGCGGGCCGCCGACTCCACGACGGCGGCGACCGCCTCGTCGGGCGCCGTCGTGGCTCTCGCGAGGTGGTCACCGCGTCGCTCGGGCTGGTCGCCCAGCGCGTCTGCCAGCCGGCGGTGGGCGCTGCGCCGCTGCTCGCCGGTGGAACCGTCGACCACCGCGGACCTGACCAGCGGGTGCCTGAAGCGCACCGTGCGGCCGTTCTCCGCGACCATGACCAGGTGGTCGCGCTCCGCGGGAGCGAGCTCCTCGAGGCTGCCCGGCCCGCCGGCCTCCTCGAGGATGCCGAGGTCGCCGGAGCCCTCGAGAGCCGCGAGCAGCAGTACCTCGCGCGTTCGGTGCGGCAGTCGCCCGACGCGGGCGCTGTACAGAGCGCGCACGTCCCGTCCCTGCCCGCTCGACCACCCCGTGCCTTGACCGTGCCGGCCACCGGACGCCCCGGCGGACCCGGCGAACTCGAGCAGGGCCAGGGGGTTTCCCTGCGCCTCGTGCGCCAAGGTCGAAAGGACCCGACGGGGGAGGTGGGCGAAGCGCCGGGACAGCAGTCGCAGGGCGTCCGCGTCACCCAGCGGCGCGATCACGAGTTCCGGCAGGCCGGTGGAGCGGAAGGATTCGCCGGACTCCGCTCGCCCTGCTCCGAGCAGCCCGATGCGGCGGCCGCCCAGTCTTCTGGCGACGAAACCCACCGCGGCCCGGCTCGCCCGGTCGACGGCATGAAGGTCGTCGACCACGAGGAGCAACGGCCGCTCCTTCGCGGCCTCGTCGAACAGGGACAGTGCCGCGTTCAGGACGGCGATCCGGCTCGGCGTGGGGCCGGCGCCGAGACCGAGGGCGACCTCGAGGGCCTCCCGCGTGGAACGCGGCAGACGACCGAGCTCGTCCGGCAGCGAGCCGACGAGCTGATGGAGCCCCGCGAAGCTGATGTCCGTCTCGTACTCGACACCGCTGCCGCGGACGACCCGCACTCCCTTCGCCACCGCCAGCTCGGCGGTCGCGTCCAGGAGTGCCGTCTTCCCCACACCCGGATCACCGGTGAGCAGCAGAACAGCTCCGTCCGTCCCGGCCATGTCCAGGAACGCCGCAAGCTCGGCGAGCTCGCCCTCCCGGCCGACCAACCCGGTCGGGCCGACGCCCACGCCTGTCCCTGACTTCGCCCACATCCGCCGCGTCCCTCGTCCTGCCTTGCGAAGCAGTCGAAACACTAGCCACGCACCTGACCAGGAAGTATTGCACCCACCGGCAAACGGAGCCTGAAGCCATCTGCTTCGCCTACACCCGCGGCTCCCGAACGAAGATCATGCAGAACGCCCGTCGGGCGCCGCAGCCCCACCGCAACGACAGCACCAAGGGCGCGCGGATCACCGTGCCGGTCTTCCTGGAGCGAAGAGGCCTGGGAGGCCAAGCTCGCCGCACTACGGTCCTACCGGCGGGCCACAGGCCACCTCGCACGGCGTCAGGACACAGTGGGGCGAGGGCCGGCCAGCCTGCGCAGGGCCCGCACGGCAGGTGATCCGGGGTCGGCCGTCATCAGGACGACCTCCTGGTCGTCCTCGGGCACGAGCAGGACGTCACAGTTCAACCGCAGCGCGCCGGCCTCCGGATGGTCCAGGGTCTTGGTGCGGTGCCCGGGGGCGTGGACCGGATGTGTCTGCCAGATCTGCCGGAACTCCTCACTGCCGTCGTGCAGTTCGGCCAGCAGGGCGGCCAGCTTCGGGTCGTGCGGGTAGCGGTCGGCGGCCCGGCGCAGCCGCGCCACCGCGATGTGTCCGAATTCCTCGGCGCCGGAGCTCTCGTACGTCCGCCCCTGGCCCAGGAAGCGGCGGCGGGCCAGGTTCGTCGTCCCGTCCCCGAGGTCGGCGCCGAGCAGTGCCTGGGCCAGGGGGTTCCAGGCGACGACGTGGTACGCCGCGTCGGTGACGATGGCACCGGTCTCCGGCAGCCGGTCCAGCATCCGGGCCACGTGCGGGCGCACCCGCCGCACGACGCTGGTGCCGGGCGGCGCGCTCGAACCCGCCAGGCGGAACAGGTGGCTGCGCTCGGCCGGCGTGAGCCGCAGCGCGCGGGCCAACGCGTCCAGGATCCGGGCCGACGGCCGCGGTCCCCGGGCCTGCTCCAGCCGCGTGTAGTAGTCGACCGACATGTGGGCGAGCTCCGCCACCTCTTCGCGGCGCAGGCCCGGTGTGCGGCGGGCGGTGCCCGTCTCCGTCAGGCCGACCTCGTGCGGACGCAGGGCCGCCCGGCGGTCCCGCAGGTAGCGGGCCAGCTCCTGCCGTGCCATACCGCCTCCTGTCTCCCCCCACTGCCTGGTACAGACTGTCCCTGGCCGGGCGCCCGCGACCAGGGAAGCGTGGTTGCCATGAACGAACGCACAGCTCTGGTCACCGGTGCCAACAAGGGCATCGGCAAGCATATTGCCCGGCTGCTCGCCGCCGAGGGCCTCACCGTGTACGTGGGCTCCCGCGACCCCGGGCGCGGGCAGCGGGCCGTCGAGGAGATCGGCGCCGGGGCCCGCCTGCTGGTCCTCGACGTGAGTGATCCCGACGGCATCGCACAGGCCGCGGCTCAGGTGGACCGCTTGGACGTGCTGGTCAACAATGCCGGCATCTCGCTGTCACTCGCCCCGCCGGCCGGCACCGGCGTCGAGGAGTTCCGGCGCACGTACGAGACCAATGTGTTCGGGGTGGTGGCGGTGACCAATGCCTTCCTGCCCGCCCTGCGCCGGTCGCCGCGCCCGCGCATCGTCAACATCTCCAGTGGCACCGCGTCGCTGACCTGGAGCGCGAACCCCAACCCCCAGTTCACCCCGGGAAGCGGCGGCGCCGCTGCCTACCGGTCGTCCAAGGCCGCCCTCAACGCCCTCACCGTCTTGTACGCCCAGACGCTGGCCGAGGACGGCTTCAAGGTCAACGCGCTCGCTCCTGGCCTGCGGGCCACTGATCTCACTCCCGGGGCCGCCGCTGCCGGCGGCGACCCGGCCGAGGCCGCCCGAGGTGCCCTCCGTCTGGCCCTGCTGCCGGACGACGGCCCCACCGGTGGCTTCTTCTCCTGGGACGGAACCCCCGTGCCCTGGTGACGGGTCGTGGGAGGCGTCGGGGACGGGTGCCCCAGCGGTGGGTGACCCATGCCCGGCGCATCAGGGTGCGGAGGGCCTGCTGCTCGGGTCCGAGCCGGCCGCAGGCGTACCGGAGGAAGTCGCCCCGGGCCTCGCCGTGCAGGCTGGTGCCCGGTTCGTCGGGCAGGCGTGGGCACCGAACCGGCGGTGCCCACGGCGCGTACGGTCGCGTGGGTCACCGCGTCCGCGCCCCGCCGTGAGGACGTCGTCCGGGGCCGGCGGGTTCGCGGTGCCGAGCGGGTGCGTCCCCGTCGTCGGCGTGAACAGCGTGTCGCCGTCGTTGAGCAGGTGCACCGGGCGCACGGCACGGGCGCCGTCGTACGCCGTGCCGGCCAGGTTCCCGCGGCGGCGAGGGTTCCCTCACAGAACCGGCACCGCGACGCCTTCCTCGCCCGTCCCGCGCTCCGGGCTCGCCCCGAGCGCCGTCAGCGTCACCCCGGCTGCCACCGCCAGCACCGCCACCAGCCCCGCCGCGAGCACCGCCCAGTGACCCAGGAACGTGCAGACGACCACCAGCAGCGCCGTGGCCGGCAGCACCGACTGCTGGGCGATCCCCACCTTGTAGAAGCGCGAGTGCAGCGCCCACACCGTGAGCAGGAACAGCGCTGTCGGCAGCGTCACCGCTGCCGACGCCGACAGCGCCGAAAGGTGCGTCCTGCCCACCGCCTGCTCCACCGCCACCTCCAGGCCGGCCCCGATCGCGGCACCCGAGACGAAGATCAGGTAATGGCCGTAGCCCCAGAGGAAGGACTGCCGGTTGGACCGGAGGTGCCCGTGGATGGGGACCGCGAAGTAGACCCACCAGGCGGCGAAGATGATCAGCAGTCCGCCGGCGGCGATGGGCAGCAACTCACCCAGGGCCTCGTGCTCGTCGATCCCCGACTTCACGGCGACGGTGGCCGCCGCGATGGTCTCGCCGAGCACGATGAGCGTGAGCAGCCCGTACCGTTCGGCGATGTGGCGGGGGTGCCAGGGCGTGGGGTGGGCCCGCTCCGCATACAGCGGTACGGCCATCTCCAGCAACGCCATCACCAGGAAGACCCACGGGCGTCCGGCCTCCGGCAGGGCCAGTAGCCCCAGCCAGCCGATCTGGCACAGCCCGATGGCGTACCGCAGCGCCATCGTCCGCTCGGGGCCCTGGCTCGACCGCGCCACGCGCAGCCACTGCGCCGTCATGGCGAGCCGCATGATCACATAGCCGAGGATGACGACCAGGTACGCGTGTTCCTCGAACGCCTGGGAGACGCCTGCCGTCAGGACGAGCACGCCGGCCATCTGGATCAGCGTGACGATCCGGTACAGCACGTCGTCGTTGTCGTAAGCCGAGGCGAACCACGTGAAGTTCATCCACGCCCACCAGATGGCGAAGAAGATCATCAAGTAGTTGAGGATCCCCTCTCCCGTGTGTCCCTCGACCATGGCGTGCACCAACTGGGCGCCTGCCTGGGCCATGGCCACGATGAAGCACAGGTCGAAGAAGAGCTCCAGTGAGGAGACGCCGCGGCGGGTCTCGTCGCGGCCTCGCGCCGTGAGCCTGCGTAGTGGTCTGTGGTGTGCGGGCGCCGCGGAGCACACCGGCGGCGGAGCCGGGCTGCTTGTCATCTGGTGAGCCAAGCTCCGAAACGCCGCTGCAGTCGGGGATTGATCTGCCAGACCATCGCTGCTGCCGCCGCCGGGACGAGTACAGCGAGTCGCACCGGCAGGTACAGATCCTCCAGAACAGGATTCGTGACCAGGCCCAGCAGGACGATGGTGGGGTAGATACCGCACACGGTGAGGAGCCACAGCTTCCAACGCCGGACGGCGGCCGGAACGGCGGGGCCGAGCCGGGGTTCGGCGTTCGCGGACGCGTTCCGGCTCTGCTCTCGGAGCGTGTGCCGGATGCCTGTCACCGCCGGTGGGCTTGGCGGTCCGGGATCGTCGGCACCGTAGGCATCGGAAACAGTTCTCTCGTTCATGGACCACTCCACATCGAAATGCTGCGTATCGTTTTGATTCCATCGGTCCCTGCGCGACCGAGCAGCGGCAGCAGTTGCCGGGTGGGCAGCACAGGGTTCAGATGGCTCACCGCCGGCCGCTGGGTATCCGTCTGCCGGCACGCCTCCGCCCGGCGCCCGGGTGGGCGCCGGGCCAGGTGACGATCTGGTCAGTGAGCGGACTGCGTGTGGTCCTGCTCCACGTACACCTTGAGGGCCTGGAACTCCTCGATCGCTCGCGGGCCGCACAGGTAGCCGTAACCGCTGCCCTTGACGCCGCCCTCCTCGAAGTCCTCGCTGATGGCGCCCCAGGTGTTGATCCATACGGTGCCGGTGCGGATGCGCCGGGCGATCCGGCGGGCCTTCATCGAGTCCGCGCTGAACACCGAGGCGGCCAGACCGTAGATGGTGGCGTTCGCCTTGTCCACGGCGTCGTCCTCGTCGTCGAAGATCTCGAACGTCTGGACCGGACCGAAGACCTCCTCCTGCACGATGCGGACGTCGGTGCGGTCCACCTCGATCAGGCTCGGCCGGTAGAACGCCCCGGCGGCCAGCGGGCCGTCGGTGACCACACCGCCGCGCAGCAGCACCGTGCCGTACGAGGCGGCTTCCTCGACGATCGCGTCCACCCGCTGGGCGGACGCCCGGTCGATCACCGGGCCGAGCTGGGCCTTCTCGTCGTCGCCCGACCCGAGCCGCACCTGCGCGAGGGCGTTGGTGAGCCGGGTGCGCACCTGGTCGGCGATGTCCCGGTGAACCAGCACACGGGAGCCGGTGCAGCAGAACTGCCCGTTCATCAGCACCAGCGACTGCACGACGGTCGGGATCACCATGTCCAGATCGGCGTCGGGAAGGATCACCATCGGCGCCTTGCCGCCCAGTTCCAGACCGAGCCGCTTGAGCGTGGTGGAGGCCGCGGCCGCGATACGGCGCCCGACCGGCGTGCTGCCGGTGTAGTTGATCACGGCGACCTTGTCCGAGGAGACCAGGAACGGGGCCCCGGTGTTGCCGGACTCGGTGAACACGCTGACCACACCCGCCGGGATCTCCGGGACCGAGGCCAGGACCTGCGCGAAAAGCTCATTGGTCAGCGCCGTCTGAGCCGGAAGCTTGACCACGACGGTGCAGCCGGCGGCCAGCGCCGGGCCCAGTGCCCGCACGGTCAGCATGACGGGAGAGTTCCAGGGAGAAATGATCCCGGCGACACCGAGCGGCTCGGGCACCGAGTGGGTGTACTGGCCGGGTGCCGTCTCGGCGGCGCGTCCGGCGGTCTGGGTGCGCGCAGAGGCCGCCGCGTACCGCAGCCACCCGACCGCACCGCTGACCTCCCACGTGGTCTCCCCCAGCAGCTTGCCGTTCTCCCGGGACAGCATGGCCGCGACCTCGGGCACCCGGGCCTCGAGGGCGTCGGCCAGTCGGCTGAGCGCGGTCGCCCGGAGCGAGGGAGTGCGCGCCCATTCGGTGGTCTCGAACGCGGCGGCGGCGGCGTCCACGGCGGCCGAGGCCTCCGCCTCGCCACCGTCGTAGAACGAGCCGACGACGGTGCCGTCGGCCGGGTTGATCGATTCCAGGACCGAACCGGAGCCGGTCCACTCTCCGTTGATCCAGTGCTGCGCGATGGTGTTCATGGTCCGCTCCTCGTGGTCCCGCCCGGCTGCCGGGCGGTTTCGATGTCTCCACGAGAATGGCTCGGCCGCCGTGGCGACAGCCTCCGTCAGCTGACTGACATCCGGCCGACGGCTCGCCTACGTCAGTACCGGGGCAGTGCTGAGACCCGACCGGTGGCCCTCGGTGGACGTTGAGTCCGCTTCCGGTGGCGGCCTCGTCCGGGTTGGGTGAGGAAGCCTTGGCGGGTGAGGTGGTCGGCGAGCGCGGTGAGTTCGGCGGCGTCGCGGCCGAGGCGCTTCATCTCGTACACGGTAAAGATGACGCGGCAGTGCGGGGCGTGGGCCTGACCTCCCGCGCCGTACGAGCGCCTCCTCGAACTGGGTCCTCCGCGGACGCGGGTGCTGATCTCCTCGCTGAAGATCTTGTTCCTCGGGATGCCGTGGCCCGCAAGGCGTCGAGCTGGGCGTCGTCGTCCTGCCCGAGGGCGGAGCAAGGGGCGCGGGTGGTGCCGTCTCCTACGCCGGCCTCCGCGCCGGTTCCCGTGACCGTCACGGACTCATGGCAGGGCGAGCCCTCCACGGTCCGCGCACGCGTGGAACTCGTCCACGGTCAGCGTCGGACGCGCAGGGCTTGGCGGCATGGGGAAGGACAGTCCGGCCCCGCACACCTCGATGATCTTTGGGGCGGGGTCTCGTCGCAGCCGTGTGTCTCGTGGAGGCGGGCCCGGAGAACGTCACTCGATGTGGGTCGTTGCCCTACCTGCCGGGTCGTGTCGGCGGTTGGGTGCGGACAACAACTTTGTTCGAGAAGCAGCGCCGAGCATGCGGCCCGAAGAAGGGAGTGTCTTGTCGCATACTCGGCGCTGACCGGCAGAGTTACGCCGTCGTGGCTGCCGTCTCGGTGGCTTCGACTGCGGACTTGAAGTCAGGGTGGACCCCGATTTGATCAAGCCACACGCTCATCAAGTTGTAGCAGTTGAACCTTTCGATCTTTCCGTCACGGAGGTACCAGAGGTCCGCCGCCGGCACGTCGATCCGGTTCCCGGTCGGTGGGATCTCGCCGACCGGAGTCGGAAACCCTCCGAGATGCGTGCCCTGGATCCGCAACTCGACGGCGACGACATCACCGAACGCATGCACCTCGAGCAGCTCACGGTGTACATCGGGGAACGAGCGGGCGAGGCCCGCGATCACCTGAGGAATCTGCTCTCCGCGGAAGCTCTGCGAGGTCGACATGTCGTTGAACGACCCGTCCTCGGTGAACAGGGCCAGGAAACCGTCACCGTCGAGAACGTTCCCTTCCGCGAGCCGGTAAGCCTCGCGAATGATCTTTTCGTTGCTTTCCATCCCTGTTCTCCTTTGATTTCGCAACGCGCTCACGGTCCGCGCTTGCCCTTGGTTGACCCTTCCCGACTGTCGTAACGATAATTGTTACGTCAGATTGTCGCAACCTTCACTGTTGCGACTGCGCTGTCGTAACATGGAGCGTTGCGACCGGAGGAGGGATCATGAGCGCCAACAGCAGGCTGACCATTGCTGCCCACGCGCTGGCCTGGATCGGTCTCTACCAGCGCCAGGGCCACGAGGTCGCCACCTCCGAGCAGATCGCAGCCAGCGCGAACACCAACCCCGTGGTGATCAGACGGCTGCTCGGCGAGCTGCGCGGGGCCGGGCTCGTGGAGTCCCGGCGGGGCGCGGGCGCGGGCTGGTCGCTGGCGCGCGAGCTGGGGTCGATGACCTTGCTCGACGTGTACGAGGCAGTGGAACCCGGCCCGCTGTTCGCGATGCACCGCACCGTCCCGGACCAGGGATGCGTGGTGGGTCACGGCATCCAGCCGGCAATGCGGGGCATCTACCAGGACATCGAGGAGACCCTGAGACACGAACTGGCCCGCGTCACGCTCGAGAAGGTACTCGGGGACGTACTCGCGGCACCTCGCCAGCCTCTCTGATCAACTGGGCGACCCCGTGCGAACCGTAGGGTTCGGCGTGGGTTCCGCCCACCGGGGCGGGGTGTTGACGATACCGAGCGTGGTCGCGTCCAGGTCGATGTCCGACCACCGCAGGCCGCGGACCTCCGCCGGACGAAGCCCCCTCAGGGACAGCAGCAGCCTGGACAACCGCCCCGAGACGACTTCCCCGCTGCACGCACACCGTTGTGACCAGCGGTCAGGCACGAGGGCTGTCGTCCGGCGGGCGGGCCGGGCAGGTCTGATACGGCTTCCCGCCGCGAACCGCCGTGCCTCAACCAGGCCGTCCGAGCAGGCGAGTCCGACGGTGGCCGGACTGCTGACGCACCAGCCGCTCGCCGTACCCGGCCCACTCGAGAACGGGCAACGTGGAGACGTTGCAGCCACGGCGCGAACCCGCAGCAGGTGGCGCTGCTGATGACCGTGAGGCCGGGCGGCCTCGTCGACCGTCCGGCGCGAGCGCGTTATCGCCGCGTGGGGTCGTAACGCGCCCAGCCCTCGTCGAGAAGCCGGAACCCGATCTCCACGGCCGACTCCGGATCGGCCTGGCGGGCCATGAGAGGGATCTGGAGTGCGAACCGCGCGTAGAAGCGGATCTCCATGCTCGGCTCGGCGAGCCCGGATTCCTCGGTGAGCACGGCGATCAGAGCGTCCTCGTGACGCAGCCACATCCTCTCGGCGTACTCGACCAGGGACGGCGTGCCTTCCACGAGGGTCAGGATCCGGTTCATGGGCTCGGTCCGCAGCAGGGCGATCTCGGCGAGGCAGTGCGCCTTCAGCGCCTCGGAGACCGTCGTCCCCGGTGCTCGGCCGCTGACCGCCGCGACGAGCCGGTCCCGCTGCTCGCCCTCCGCGCTGAAGACCAGCGCCTCCTTGCGCGGGAAGTGCGCGAAGACCGTCTTGGGCGTCACATCGGCCTTGTCCGCGATCTCTCGCACCGTCACCGCGTCGAAACCACGCTCGAGGAAGAGCGTGGTCGCCGCATCCAGGATCGCGGTCCGGGTCGCCGTCTTCTTCCGCTCGCGTCGCCCCACGGGCGCGTCGTTCACCATACCCAAACCCTAACCCTGAGGTATCACTACACCGAGTGGAAAAGTAAATCGGGTATAGTAAGAATCCGAGTGGAGCTACCGGCTTCGTCGGAGCCGCCTGATCGCCGGGCCGGTGATCTTCCTGTTCGGGGAGTTCATCGCCGCCATGGCGTGGACCGATTCCGCCCACAGCAAAGGACAACGGACATGACCGACAACAGCATCGGCACCCGGACCGCAGACGCGGACGCGTCGGGCTGGGTGCGCACCTGGGGTGCCTCGCCGCAGGCGCCGGACAACTCCGTCACCCGCGTCGATCCCTTCGCCGACGCCACGCTGCGCCAGATCGTGCGCGTCAGCGGCGGCGGCAGCCGTATGCGGATCCGCCTCAGCAACGAGTACGGGACCGCGCCCCTGACGGTCGGCGCGGCGCGGGTCGCCGTGACCGACTCCGACCACCTGATCCAGGACGGCAGCAGCCGGGCGGTGACCTTCAACGGCAGTCCGACCGCCACGATCCCCGCCGGAGCGCCGATACTCAGCGACCCCGTCGACCTGCCGGTGCCGGCGCTGTCGCAACTGGCGATCAGTGTCCACCTGCCCGGCCGGGTCGAGGCCGCCACCTGCCACGGAACCTTCCACGCGCTCGGCTGGATCACCCCGGGCGACGCGACCGCGGCGTCTTCACTCCCCGCTGACGCGGTCCCGCTGCCCGCCCAGGCGTTCATCTCGGCCGTGGAGGTGCTGCCCGACCGGCCGGGACACGCGATCGCCGTCCTCGGCGACTCCCGCGTCGACGGCATCGGTTCCACGCCGGGCGCCGACCGGCGCTGGACCGACGTCCTGGCCGAACGCCTGGTCAGGCGCGACGGGACGACGCGGTACGTGGTCAGCCAGGGCATCGGCGGCAACCGAATGCTCAACGACGGGATCGGCACCTCCACTCTGGCCCGCTTCGACCGGGACGCCCTCGCCACACCGGGCCTGGGCCACGTGGTGATCGCGGTCGGCGGCGACCTGGTGTTCTCCTTCGCCCCCGACACCGAGGAGAACGCCGAACTGCTCGCCATGTTCGGCGGCGAGCCCGTCACCGTGGAGGACATCGTCGCCGCCCACCTTCAGCTCGCCGCCCGGGCCCGGGCGCACGGCGTGAAGGTGCATGCCGCCACCATCGCCCCCTACGGCGGTTCGGAGATGTACTCGGCCGACGGTGACGCGGCACGCGGACAGGTCAACGCGTGGATCCGTACCAGCGGTGTGTTCGACGGAGTCCTGGACTTCGACGCCGTCTGGCGTGACCCCGCCGACCCCTCCCGCATCCGCGCCGACTTCCACATGGGCGACCACCTGCACGGCAGCGACGCCGGATACGACGCCCTCGCGCGCTCGGTCGACCTGGCGCTCTTCGACTGAACCCCCTGGTCCGGCTTCCGTCGGGCCCCAGACCTCAAGGATCTTCCATGTATGACGTAGTGATCGCCGGCGGAGGCCCCGTCGGCCTGTTCCTCGCGAGCGAACTCGCCCTGGCCGACTGCTCAGTTGTGGTCCTGGAGCGCGAGATCGACCCGCGCCCACCGCTCGGAGCACTCCCACTGGGGCTGCGCGGCCTGAACGCGGGCTCGGCCGAGACCTTCCACCGCCGGGGCCTGCTGGAGCCGCTGCTGAAGGCATCCGGCCTCGACGCCGCCACCATAGGTGCCGACCCCGAGGCCGACCGGGCACCCGCCCCACGGAGCGTGGCCCACTTCGCCGGCATCACCCTGGATCCCGGCGACATCGACCCGGCCGCGCTGGCCCACCGTCTGCCCGGCCCCGCGATGGACGGTTTCATGACGAGCCTGGAGGCGATCGGCGAGGTCCTGGCCGAGCACGCGGCGACGCTCGGCGTGTCGATCGTGCGCGGTGCCGGCGTCACGGCCGTGGCCCAGGACGACCGGATGGTGACGGTGACGGCCGGCGGCCGGGACTACGCGGCCCGGTGGCTCGTGGGATGCGACGGCGGACGCAGCACGGTCCGCAGGCTCGCGGACTTCGAATTCACCGGCACCGCCCCGCTGTTCACCGGCTACGTCGCGCAGGTCACCTTCGCCGACCCGCACGCACTGCCCCTGGGCTTCCATCTGACGCCGACCGGCATGTACCTGCGCACGCCTCTCGAAGGCCACCTGGGCATGATGGACTTCGACGGCGGCGCCTTCGACCGCTCCCAGCCGCTGACCCGCGAGCACCTGCAGAGCGTGCTGCGCCGCGTGTCCGGCACCGAGGTGACCCTCAAGGAGGTTCACCTCGCCTCCAGCTTCACCGACCGCGCGATGCAGGCGACCACGTACCGCCGGGGCCGCATCCTGCTCGCGGGCGACGCCGCCCACATCCACTCGCCGCTCGGCGGCCAGGGGCTCAACCTCGGCATCGGGGACGCCATGAACCTCGGGTGGAAACTGGCGGCCACCGTGCGCGGCGACGCGCCCGACGGCCTGCTCGACACCTACACCGCCGAACGCCACCCGATCGGCGCCGCGATCCTCGACTGGTCGCGCGCCCAGGTCGCGACCATGAACCCCGGCCCCCACGCTCCCGCACTGCGGCAACTGGTGCGCGACCTGATGGACACCCCCGACGGCACCACCCACGTCCACCGCCGAACCAGCGGACTGTTCCATCACTACGACCTGGGCGGCGAGCAGCCGCTCGTGGGCCGCACCGCCCCCGACTTCCGCCTCACCGACGGCACCGGCCTGGGCGACCTTCTTCACGAAGGACACGGCGTGCTGCTCGACTTCACCCCCCGACGGGGCCTGAGCGAACAGGCCGAGCCGTGGCAGGAGCGCGTGCGCTACGTCAGCGGCCGTCCCAGGAACGACCTGGGCTTCGAGGCCCTCCTCGTCCGCCCCGACGGCATCGTCGCCTGGGCGGACGGCCCTGCCGCACCTGCCGGGGAAGCCCTTCACAGCACCCTGGCCCGCTGGTTCGCCCGCACCTGAACCGTCATTCCGTCGCCGCCGGGGGGGCCTGTGCGGGGGCCCCGCCGGACGGCCACCCCGCCGGCGGGCTGATCCACATCGTCGACACCGTACGGAGACACGCAGGTCCCATCGGAGGCCGGTGACGGGCATGTCCACCGCGGCCGAGTACAGCAGCGGTGGCAGCGCCATCGCCTTCATCGTCACGACAGGCTTCGGTCTAGAGGTCGATGACGACCTTGCCCTTGACGTGCCGGCCGGCCTGGAGCTCGACCGCGGTGCGGATCTGCTCGATCGGGAAGTTCGCTGCGACGGGCACCCGGAGTCGGCCCGCCGCGACCAGGCCGGCGAGGCTCTCCAGGGTGCCGGGGGCGGCGTTGGCGCCGTTGGCCGGCGTGATCCCGTCGAGGGCCTGGCTGGCGATGGTGGTGATCCGCGCGTCAGGGACGCCGAGCTCCCTCGCGGCGTGCGCGGTCTCCGTGCCGTGCAGGTCGAGGGCGGCCGTGACACCGCTGGGAACCAGGGCGCGGACCCGGTCGGCCAGGCCGTCGCCGTAGGTCACCGGCTCGGCTCCCAGCTCGCGCAGGAACTCGGCCGATGCCGCGGATCCCGTCCCGATCACGCGGGCGCCGGCGATCCGGGCCAACTGGACGGCGAACACCCCGACCCCGCCTGCCGCGCCGCCGATCAGCACGGTGTCGTCCGGGCCGACGCCGACCACGTCGAGGGCCGCGGATGCCGTGCGGCCGGCGATCGTGAGGGTGGCGGCAGTACGGTCGTCGACGCCGTCGGGCGTGAGGTACGCCTCGTTCGCCGCGATCTCCCCGGCCGCCTCGACCACCACGAAGTCGGCGACCGCCCGGGACAGGGCGCCGCCGAACACCCGGTCGCCGTGCGCGATTCCGCTCACCCCGTCACCGACCTGGTCGACCACGCCCGCGTAGTCGGTCCCGAACCCGGCCGGGAGGCTCAGGCCGAACCGGGCGGCGGTGTCCGCGTCAGTGATCATGAACCAGTCCATGGGGTTCAGGCCGGCTGCGGTGACCCGCACACGGACCTGTCCCGGGCCGGCCTGCGGAACGGGAACGTCACCGATGTCCAGGACCTCGGGGCCGCCGAAAGCCTCCAGCCGCACCGCCCTGCTGCCGCCCGTCGCCGATTGATCGCGCTGTTCCTGCATGGCGCCCGTCTCCTTCGGGGTCGAGGGAACACGCCTAAACGGACTATGCTCCGTTTACATGAACGACCGTAGCACAAGCGGAGCGCGCTCCGTTTCTCCCGAGGTGGAGACGCGCACGCCACGGGCGGACGCAGCCCGCAACCGCGACCAGTTGCTCGCGGTGGCGACCCGCATGTTCGCGTCGGCCGACGCCGAGCCGTCGATGCGCGCCATAGCCCGCGAAGCGGGCGTCGGCATCGGCACGCTCTACCGGCACTTCCCCACCCGCGAGTCACTCGTCGACGCGGTCTACCAGGACCACGTCGAACGGCTGACGACCGGCGCCCGGCAGCTGCTCGGCCAGCTGCCCCCGGCCGCGGCGATGCGGCGATGGATGGACATGTTCGGCGACTGGATCGCGACCAAGAACGGCATGCTCGACACGCTGGTCACGATGATCGAGACGGGCGAGATCGCCCATGCACAAACCCGGGCCGAGCTCCTGACGGCCATCACCGCCATGCTCGACGCCGGCCACGCAACAGGCGAGATCCGCTCCGACATCACCGCCGAGGACATCGCCGCCGCCCTCATCGGCATCTTCACCGTCGCCCCCCGGCCCGAGCGCGAAGCTCAGGCCGGTCGCCTGCTGGACCTCATGATGGACGGCCTCCGCCACGCCGCCCCGCCCGCCTAGGCGCGTAGCCGGTCGGCCGGCCTGTCCTCATTCGCTGACGCGGTGGGCGTCGTCGCCGGCACGGTGGCCGGCGGGCCTGGTGCGGCAGCAGTCGGTGCTGCGCGTATCGGTACCGCCGGCGCCGCGTGTATGGGCGCCGCCGTCACCGGCGCGCTATGGGGTGCAGGGGGCGGCGCTGCTGGCGCCACGACTGCCGACGGCACGCAAGCGGAACGGCGGAATGGCATGTGGGGCGGTGTGATCGGTGGCGCGATCGGGAGCTTCTTCTGAGGAGAAAGGCAGGGGACGGACGGGCGCTCCGGCTCTACAGGCTGAGCGTGATCGCGGCGGCGATGCCGCCCAGACCAAGGGCGAAGGCCGCTTCCTTCCAGCCGCCCCTGCCCCAGCGGAAGGGGCGGTCGGCGGCCAGCCGGCCCGGCCCGATGGCGGCGACGGCCAGCGCGACGACGACGATGCACACGCTGTACTCCACACCGCCGTTCGCCTCCCACAGACCATGAGCGCCGGTGACCGTGGCCATCGCATTGATCATGACACCGATCAGAGCGGCGGACGCCAGCGGCGTCAGCAGACCCAGGGCCAGACCGAGGCCGCCGAGCGACTCGGACGCGCCTCCGACCGCGGCGAAGAGCTTTCCCGGGTGGTAGCCCAGAGCCGCGAACCCCTTGCCGGTCTCCGTCAGACCCGGACCCTCGAAGAACCCGAAGAGTTTCTGCGCCCCGTGTCCGGCCATCAGCAGCCCGAAGGTCAGCCGGATGAGCAGCAGTCCGATGTCGGCGGCGGCTATCGGCGGCGCACCGACGGGGGCGGACCGGGCCGCCGGTTCGGTGGACGGGGCAGGAGAATTCAGGATGAGTTTGGTCAACATGGCGATGCTCCGGTCGGAACGCCAGAACGGGTGTCTTCCCCCAGCTCGATGGGACGTCGAGCACCGGTGACGTGTGTGTCCCGCAGCAGATCGCGGACGATGGCCTGCTCCTCGTGCCGCGGGCAGGGGCATACACCGGGCCGGTGGTCCGCGGGGGCGGGCGGCCGGCGCCGCGTCAGTGATCCTGGGGCATCTGATCATCGCGATCGGTGTTGTTCGGGCCCAGCCGTACGCAGCACTCGTCGGGCTCCGGGGCCAGGACGGCCTGGATGCCGTTGACCTCGAGGCCGTCGAGAAAGCCGCCGAGGAACGCCTGGTTCATGCCGCACACCAGGTCGGGGGCCTTCGCGGCCAGCGGATGGAACGGGCAGTTGCGCAGCCGCAGCCGGGTGGGGCCTTCCCGGACGGGCTCGTAGCCGCACCGGTCCAGCAGGTGCTCGCAGGCGGTCAGCCCGCGCTCGGGACCCAGGCGCCCGGGCCGGGTCTCCTCCCGTGCCTCCTCGCCCATCTGCCGGCCGCGCCGCTCGGCGCTCCGCATGGCCGCCTGCGCGGCGTTCTCGCCGGCCTCCTCGGTCAGGACCGCGTCCAGGAGAAGGTCCGCGAGCAGTTCGTGACGCCGGTCGGGGATGCTGACGGTGATCTGGGCATCGGTGGGCTCATACACCTTCGGGCGCCTGCCGACCTTGCGGATCCCGCCGGGCGTCTCGACCCGGGTGCGCAGCAGGCCGGCGTCGACGAGCTTGTCCAGGTGGAAGGCGGCGAGTTTGCGGGATATGCCGACGCTCGCCGCGGCCTCGTCACGGGTGACGGCGTGGCCGGCACGGCGGATGAAGGCGAACATGCGCCGCCGCGAGTCCTCACTCAGGACGCTGACGGAGTCGATGGCGCTGCCGGCCGCGTCGGTCTGTGCTGTCTGATCGGAAGCCACAAGACCACAGTAACTCCCACCAGCGTAGGCACAAGTGTTCCTTCCGGCTTGGTGTCCTGTATGTCTTGACGACCTACCTGAATAAGACCAAGAATTATTGGTGAAACAGGAAGGGGGCTATCACGATGACCGACGAGTCCCGGCTGCAGGCGAAACGCCCGGTCAGTGCCTCGCTGGCCGGCCCGTACGGCCACCCGTTCCACCCGATCCTGGTCACGGTGCCGATCGGCGCCTGGGTGACCAGCCTGGTGTTCGACATCGCCTCCCACGTGGTCGACCGGCCGGGTTTCCTGACCCAGGGATCGCAGTGGCTGATTGCGGTGGGGGTGATCGGTGCCCTGCTGGCGGCCATGGTCGGGTTCCTCGACCTGTTCGCGATCCCGACCGGCACCCCGGCCTTCCGCACCGCCCTGGTCCACATGACGCTGAACCTGCTGGTGACCGTCGCCTACGCCGTCAACTTCCTGTGGCGCCAAGGCGCCTACACCGACGGCGGGAGCGTCGGCTGGGACAGGCTCGTCCTGTCCGCGGTCAGCATCGCCGTGCTGGGCGTGTCGGGGTTTCTCGGCGGCAAGCTGGCCTACCGCTACGGAGTCCGCGTCGCCGACGAGAACACCCAGGCCGAGGGATACACACCCGGCACCGGCGCGCGAAACGCCCGCCCCACCGCCTGAAACCGCACGATCCGCACCACGGCCGGCTGCTCCGGCCGCTCCATCACATCGCTGGGGAGTTCATGATGGACATCGCCGCACTGATCACCTGGGTGATCACCGCCCTCGGCGGCTTCTACCTGCTCGGCACCTGGATCCAACGCGGCGGAATCCGCCAACAGCAAACCGGCGCCAGCCACCTTCCCGCCCCCGTGGTCTTCGGCCACTTCGCCCTGGCCGCGATCGGACTGGTGGTGTGGATCATCTATGTGGTGACCGACAAGAGCGCCCTGGCCTGGGCCTCCTTCGGCCTGCTGCTGCCGGTCGCCCTGCTGGGATTCGTGATGCTGGCCCGCTGGATCCCCGTCCACCGCGACCGCACCGCCGTCGGAGCACCGGCCGCCGCGGCGCCGGGAGCCGGCGGGACCGTTCCCGCCGAACGTCACTTCCCGATCGCGGTCGTCCTGGCCCACGGCTTGTTCGCCGTGGCCACCCTGATCCTGGTCCTGCTCACCGCCCTCGGCATCGGAGGAAGCTGACATGACCGAACACCCCCACCGCACCGCGGCCCGAATACACCCGCACGGCGAGGAGGACACGGCACCGGCGCGGCCCGCCCTGCGGGTCGTGCACGAGCTCGACGGCATCGACCTGGCCGCCGCGGAGACCGCGGCCGGCCAGTTCCTCAACGCCCTCGGCATCTCCACCGCCTCCGAGAGCCTGCGCGCGACACCGGGCCGCATGGCCCGCGCGTACGCCGAACTGCTCAGCCCGCGACCCTTCGACCTGACCACCTTCCCCAACGACGAGGGCTACGACGAACTCGTCCTGGCCCGCCGCATCCCTGTCCGCTCGGTGTGCGAGCACCACCTGCTGCCGTTCGTCGGCACCGCCCACGTCGGCTACCTGCCCGGCGCCCGCATCCTGGGCCTGTCCAAGCTCGCCCGCGTCGTAGAGCACTTCTCCTGCCGCCCCCAGGTCCAGGAACGCCTGACCAAACAGGTCGCCGACTGGCTGCAAATTCACCTCGAACCCAAAGGCGTCGGCGTGGTCATCGAGGCCGAGCACGCCTGCATGACCCTACGCGGCGTCCAGGCCACCGGCTCCACCACCATGACCTCCACCCTGCTCGGCCTGCTGCGCTCCGACGCCCGCTCCCGCAGCGAATTCCTCGCCCTGACCGGCGCCTCCTCATAAC
Source organism: Streptomyces sp. JHA26 (assembly GCF_002005565.1). Classification (GTDB taxonomy): domain Bacteria; phylum Actinomycetota; class Actinomycetes; order Streptomycetales; family Streptomycetaceae; genus Streptomyces. The sequence goes on from NZ_BDJC01000010.1 coordinate 64,986, forward strand.
CGACCGCGCCGCGATCGCCGGGCAGACGCGCCGCTGACGCCTCCGCTTCCGGGAGGCCAGGGACGCTCACCGCGCTCTGGCTCGGCGGGTACGTCCTGCTGCTGGCCAAGGCACGCGCCTTCTTCGAGAGGCCGGCCGTGCGCCGGGCCATGGACCGCGTCACCGGGGTCGTACTGATCGGGTTCGGGCTGAAGGTCGCCACGACTCGGCCGTGACTGTCCGCGGAACCAGTGGCAGTTCCGCCCCGGAACCCCTCCCCTACAAGGAACCACGCGATGATGAACGACGACGACCCGGTGCTCGACGACCCGGTGGGTCAGTCGCTCGGCGGCCGGCACGCCCCTCTCGCCCGGCGGCTCGGCCGGGCCGCCACCTACCTCACCGGCGTGACGACCTTCTCCTGCGTGCCCGCTGATGCGGGCAGGCAGGACTGGGACGACCTCGCCGCGCTGCTCGGTCCGGACGCGTTCGCCGACATGTTCAGCTGTCCGGCTGTCCCACCGCCGACCTGGGAGCCCGTGTTCCGTCTCGAGGGCCGGCAGATGATCCGGTCCGGCGGCGACCGGACCGTTCCTCCTCGGACCGCCTCCGGCACCGCCGTGGTCGAACTGGGCGCGGACGACGTGCCCGAGATGCTCGACCTCGTCGCACGGACCGAGCCGGGCCCCTTCTGGCCACGCACCCACGAACTCGGTACCTACCTGGGCGTCCGTATGGAGGGCACCCTGGTGGCGATGGCGGGAGAGCGGTTGCGGCCCCCGGGGTGGGCCGAGATCAGTGCCGTCTGCACCGCTCCCGAAGCACGTGGGCGAGGCCACGCCGCCCTCCTGGTCACTGCCCTCGCCGCCCGCATCGAGGCACGCGGCGAGCGCCCCTTCCTGCACGTGGCCGAGACGAACACCGGCGCGATCGCGTTGTACGAACGGCTCGGTTTCAGCACCCGCAAGCAGGTGACCTTCCGGGGCTTCCGTACGCCCTGACGGCCTGCCCAGAGCCGGTTTCCCGGCTCGCCGTCCCACCTGCGGTCGCCCGGAGCGTCGAACGAGCGTCACAGTCGACGGGCCGTCCCTCCCGCCCGTGGCGGAGCAAGCCGCGAGGTGGGGCCCGGGAGGGACGGCGTCACGAGCGCGCGACAGCCCTGCCGGGGCGGCTCGCGGACTGCGTTTCCGTGTCCCTCCCGGCACCCACGGGCTTGACGGCGCGGGCGATCACCGTGGTCTCCACGCTGCTGATGCCCAGTGGCCCGAGAACGTCCACGGTGAACTCGTACAGGGCCTGGTGATCGCGGCAGTACAGAGCGGCGACGAGGTTGCACGCACCCGTGGTCGCGGCAACCGCGTGGGTGAGCGGATGGGCGGCCAGGGCCTCACCCGCCTCCCGCAACCGCCCGGGCGGCACCTGCATCCACAGATTGGCGTCGACCGCCAGGCCCAGCAGGCCGGGGCGGACCCGAACCAGGGTGCGCAGATGTCCCGCGGCCGCCAGCCTGCGCAGCCGACGCCGGACGGTCGTCTCCGGGACCTGCGCCAGGTGCCCCAGCTCGGCGAAGCTCAGCCGGGCGTTCTTGTCCAGGACGGTAAGCAGACGGCGGTCCACGTCGTCGTGTGCGGAGACCACCGGCTCAGCGGGCTCGGCCCGCTGCGGTGCGGCCAGTGCGGCCGTCTCCTCGGGGGTGAGGACGTCGGCGCGCCAGTGCTGTGCGTCGGCGAAGAGACGCAGGACGGTGTGGGCCGACACGGACGTGATCGCCGCCGTGGCAGGGACCTGACGGTACAGAAGGTGGTCGCGGTCGGCGTCGTCGCCGAGGAGCAGCACGCTCAGTTCCTCACCGCCGGTGAGGAGGTCCACCGAGAGGACGTCCGGTCGCAGCGCGAACGCCTCGGCGACCGTCTCCGCCTTGCCGCGTGTCACCCTCACCCGCAGCGCTGTGGCCCCCACGACCTCTTGGGCGGGGGGCAGGCGTACGACGGAGACGGCTCCCGCGTCCTGCATGCGCGCGAGCCTGCGGGACACCGTGCGCGCGGAGACCCCCAGCACCCTGGCCACGCGAGCGGCCTCCGCCCGGCCGTCCACCTGCAGAGCGCCGACGATACGCCGGTCCAGGCGGTCGAAGGTGATGACGCTATCCGCCACTGTCGCGAACTCCCTGACCGATCCCCGCCACTTCCCTCGTTCCGGGAAGGCCCCCAGCACCGCTCACGGTACCTGTGTACAGGCGATCGCGGCGCAGACGGCTGCCGACCGCAGACGACGAGGAGGAGTGCGTACGGTGACGGAGAGCTACGGGGAGCTGCTGCCGCAGCTGGTCGAGGTCGTGCGGGAGGTCGGCGTGCTCGCCGCGTCCGCGCACCGCACCCAGCCGAGCGGCAGCACGAACACCGGCGAGATGATGACGGCGTTCGCGGCCGTGGACGGGCCCACGAGCAGGCTGCTGCGCGAGCGGACGTACGAGTTGCGCCCGGGTGCGCGCTGGTCGAGGGACGAGGTCGGCACCGGTGTGGGCGACACCGGGGAGTGGTGGGTGTGCGACGCCGTCGACGGGGCCGTGCACTTCCTGCAGGGGCTTCCCTACTGGGGCGTGACGTCGACGCTCGTCAGTGACGGAAAGCCGGTGGTGGCCGTGGTCTGGGCACCACAGCTGGACCTGCTGTACACCGCGGTGAGGGGTGGCGGCGCCCACCTCAACGGCATGCCGATCGCCCCCTCCCGCAAGGATCTCGCGTCCGCGCTGGCCACCACGAGTCAGCCGCCGTGGAACATCGAACCCGAACGGGCCGGGCGCTCCCTGACGGCGATGCTGCGCCGCACCCTCGCGGTCCGCAATCTCGGCCCGACGTCGCTGCAGGTCGCCCAGGTCGGCTCGGGGCACGTCGACGTCTTCTGGGAGTTCGGACAGGACGCCTCCAACCTGCTCCCCGGCGCCCTCGTCGCGGCCGAGGCAGGCGCCCTCGTCACCGACGCGGCGGGGGGCGACTGGACTCCGGCGGCGACGAGCTTCGTGGCCGCGGCTCCGAGTCTGCACGGCCAGGTTCTCGACGTACTCGGCCGAAGTGCCGTCGTCGCCCGGTGACGGCGGGCGACCGGCGCCGTCCACCTCGCCGCGCACGCCATGAGGCAGTCCAGCCCGATCACACCACCACTTCGGCCCGGCCGCCCCTGGCAGGGCCTCCGCACAACGGGGAGTTGCTCATGCGACACATCAACCGGCACATCCTGCGCATCGCCATCACCGCGGGCGTCCTCACGGTCGGGCTGGTGACCACAGCCTGTGAGCCGGGGGACTCGGCGGCATCGTCGTCCACGTCCGCCGGTACGCCGCGCGGTGCCTCGGGGGACGGCGGGACCCGCACCCTGACGGGCGTCTTGAAGTACCTGGCACCTGGAAGGCTCACTGTCACGCCGCCCGGCGGAGACGAGACGGCGTTCTGGCTCGCCCAGGACACGATGATCCTCGGCGGCGGGCAGATCTGCGGCGAGGACAGCCAGAGCACGTACGACTGCACCGAGGAGGAGGCGGAAGCCGCCGCCAAGCGGGGCGACGTCACCGTCGACGTGACCATGAAGGGCGGGTACGCCTCTCGTGTGGCCGAGCACAAGGCCGGCGAGGGGGGCGGAACGGATTCCTCGTCCGGCGGACCGACCACGGGAAGCTCCTCCTCGGGCGGGTCGGCCTCCGGCGGTGCCTCCTCGGGCGGCACCGGTTCCGGCGGCGCGTCCTCCGGAGGATCCGGTGGCGACGGGTCCCCCACCCCCTCGCACACCGGTCCGGCCGGCCCGACCGTTGTCGAACTCAGCGGTTCCCTCAGCTACGTGGCACCTGGGAAGTTCCTCGTGACGTCCGGCGGAGAGAGCACCGCGTTCATGGTGGCCCAGGACACGATGATCCTCGGTGGCGGCGGCATCTGCGGCGAGGACTCCCAGACCACCTACGACTGCACCGAGGAACAGCTCGAAGCCGCCGCCAAGCGCGCAGACGTGAACGTCCAGGTCACTCTGACGCAGGGCATCGCGGACAAGGTCGCGGAGGTGAAGTCCTCGTAAGAGGGCAGGCGGACCGGTCGTGGCGTGTCGGCTGCTGCGGCTCGCCCCGGAGCGGCAGCGCCGAAGGAGCTCAGTGCACCGGTGCAGGCCTCCTCGCACCGTGCGCACGTCGGGTCAGGCGTCCGTGCCGAAGACTCGGAGCCGGTAGACCGTTCCGTTCTCGCCGTCGTTGTAGGCCAGCAGGAAGAACGCTGAGGAGCCTTGTCGGTGCAGGGGGCTGCCGACCGGTTTCCGGTTCTGCCGGTAGCTCTTGTCCAGGGCGGGGAGCATGTCGTCCAGCCAGGCCGCGGCCTGGGACGGCTGCGACCTCGGGTGGTCCAGTTCCGCGCAGTCTTCCAGGAACTTCTCGTGGTCCGCCGCCTTCTCGCCCGCGGAGCAGACGAGTGACTCCAGGTCTCCGGACCGATCCCAGCTGATGAGGAGGGACAGTTTCTTTCCGTCTGCGCCCGTGCTGCCCGAGGAGTACCAGCCGGAGGCCTCCGTGCCCTGCTTGCCGAGGTCGTCCTTCTTCTTGTCGCTCATTTCGATGTGCCACTGTTCGGCCAGCTTGTGGAGGTAGACCGCTCCCGTGTAGCCCTTGGCGAACGGGACGCCGCGGACCGTGTCGGGGAACTTGTCGGCGGTCGCGGGCTCGGTCGGCCAGTCCGCCACGCCCGATGGCGAGGCGGTCGGCGAGGGAGACGGCGGACTGCTTTCTCCCCCTTGGCCGTCGGGCGACGCGGCTGCGTCCGTCCTGGTCGTCCCCGTGGCGTCGGTGGAGCCCGTCGGCTCACCCTGGCCAAGGGTGTCCGAACAGCCGGTCACGACCAGTGCGAGGGCGATGCCGACGGCGGTCCGGCGGATCGGGAGGAAGGCGTTCATGGGGGAGGTACTCCGCAACGAGAGGGTCAGCGAGGGGCGAAGAAAAGGGAGGTGCGCGGTGGTACGCCCCGCACCGGGGGCGTACCACCGCGCTCAAGGACAGGGGGTCACGACTCGTCGAAGCAGGGTCCGGCGACCGCTGAGGACGACGGCTGGAAGACGACCGCGTCGTAGGCCACGTCCAGGTCGCCGGTGCCACCGGGTTCACTGGTGTTGTCGGCCTGCATGAAGGCGCCTTGCCAGAGCCTCAGGGTTCCCATCTGGTACCAGGCGTCGCCGTTGGCGGTGATCTTGGCCTGGCTCAGTCGGCACATGTGTGTCTGCTGGGCGCCTTCGGTGTTGGCGCCGACGTTCACGTAGTAGCGCGTGATGGCCTGGGCGCCGTGGTTGGGCAAGTGCACCCAGATGTTGTAGAGCATGCCGTTGGTGCCGTAGTCGGGCATGCGCGACGGGTCGGGTGTCCAGCGGGCTGTCACCTTGTGCCACAAGTCCGCGGCGGCTCCCTCACCGGCGGGGTAGTTGTGCGTGAACCACGTATGGCCGTCGTAGCCCGCGCCCAGCTGGTGCAGATCGATCGGGGCGATGTCGCCGGTGGCCCGGTAGCTGCCGTCCGGGCGCCGGTAGGTGAAGTTGTCCCCCAGCTGGAGGTTGAACTTGCCGCCCAGCTCGGCGCTCTCTGTACAGCCCTGGGTGTTGTCGTCCGGGTCCGGCAGGTCGTCGATCAGGAGACCGGATGGTGCGCCTCCGCAGGGGCCGGCGTCGTATTGCCGGTCGAGCGCGGGTTCTCCGCTGCCGAGGGAGTAGGCGAGCAGTTCGGTCGTGCCGTTGGTGGAGGCACTGCCGGCGCCCCAGTCGACCGACCCGTGGAACCAGCACGTCGAGTTCTCGGCCGGGCAGGGGTCACTGCCTGCGGCCGCGTCCGGGTCGCAGTTGTTGGAGCTGTTGCAGTAGGAGCGGTAGTCCTGGTTCAGGTTGAGCCGGCCGGCCGGGACGGTCCCGCCCGTGGAGTACTGCGGCGGCGCGTACGAGGGTTCGCCGTTGTAGGTCAGCTGGGGCGTCTCTATCCACCCCATGATCTTCTCTTCGTAGGGCCACTGGGCGGGGTGCGCGGCGTCGTCGTAGGAGTCGCGCAGGAAGGGAGAGCGGTCGGCCGGGTAGTTGGGGTTGGCCGGGTTGTTGTACCAGCCCAGGCCGGTGTGTCCGCCGTTCTGTGAGGCGTCGGTGTAGACACCGCTGTTGTAGCCCCACAGCGCCATGAACCAGTTCTCGATGTACGCGGAGTCTCCGGTGTTGACGTTCATCCCGAGGCCCTTGAGCTGGTTCCAGATACCGCTCAGGATCCGGAGGCCGGCCGAGATGTTGGCCGCGTAGTCGGTGGCGATGGCGTAAGCCTCGGTCGGGTTGTACGGGTCGGGCTTGGCCTCGTTCATGCCGGTGGTGACCTGCGCGATGCCGTAACCGCAGTCGGCGGCGCCGCCGTTGGGGTAGTAGTGGATGCTGTCGGTGTTGCCGTAGTAGTCACCGAGGAGCGGGTTCCCGCCATCGCCGGGGACCGAGTGCCAGCTCGCCTGCTTGAAGTTGGATTCCTGGGCGAGGATCCCCAGCATCACCTGCGCGGGTACGGTTCCGCCGCCGGTCAGGGGAAGCCTGGGGAAGAGCCCCTGCGGGCTGTAGGCCACGCTTCCCGTGCCGAGGTAGTTGGCGGGGCGGGTCGTGGTGAGGTCGCCGTGCACGGCCTGGTCGACCGCCCACTCGACCATGTTCGGGCTCGGCTGCAACGCCTGCGCGTGCACATCGCCGCGTTTGACGAGACAGTTGCTGTAGTGGGACTGGGGGTTGGGGTCGCTCGGGGTCAGACCGGTTCCGGCCAGCACCTCCTTCTCGGTCCGGCCGTCGTCGGCGACGGGTTCCGTGTCGTCGGTCGCAGCGGTCGTGGCGAGGGCGGAGGCCGTGACGACCTCGGTGGTCGAGGGCGTGTCGGTGGCGGTGGCGAGGACCCGCACGTCGATCCGTCCCGCGCCCTGGCCATCGGTCGAGCCGACCTTCGCGGTGACTCCCCTGACCTCTCGTGACACCGCGGAGGTGGTGAGCAGGTGTCCCCGGCGCGAGGCGGCCAGCGGTTTGCCGGGGGCCTCGGTCTTGGCGAGACCGGGAGCCTTGGAGACATCGATGTCGGACACGTCGCCGGCGACGAGGTCGCCGCCCTCGCGGGTGTAGAGGCCGAGCTTGCCCAACGGGGCCGTGCCCAGCTCGGTGAGACGCTTGCCGTTCCAGCGGTGCAGTACGTCCTTGCCGTTGGTCACGACACCGATGTCGATGGCGCTGTCGGCCGCCGCCGTGAGGGCGAACGGACGTCCGGGAAGCTTCGCCAGGACAGCCGTCCGCCCGTCGTCCAGCACCTTGACGAGATGTCCGCCGAGCACTCCCACGTCACCGTCCGGCGTCGGCACCGGATTGGTCAGCTGACCGGTGACCAGGCGGGTTTTCACCGTCTTGCCGGTCCTGGCGTCGACGTCGTAGAGCTTGGTCGTCCCCCTCGCCGAGTCACCGATGTCGCTGCGGGTGAAGGTGACGGTGTCGCCCTGTCCGCAGCCCGGCGAGAAATAGGCGAGCTGAACGCCGGTGATCGACTGGGTGACTTTCCCCGTCTCGATGTCGACGACGGCGGCGAACGCCCCGTGCTGGGTCAGCGCGGGTGTGTTCGTCGCCGTAGAGGGGGCGTAGACGGCGGCCGCGTAACGGCCTGAGCCGGTGGTGCACACGTAGCCGGTCCACAGTCCGATGCCGTCGAGTCCGGCCTGCGTCAGATTGGCCAGCTCGCGGTAGCGGAAGGAGTCGGACTCGTCGGCCACGAGGATGTGGAAGCCCGCGGTGTCACCGGTGCCGACGACCGAGCGGTCCTCGGAGGTGCGCCAGTTCTTGCCCAGGGCCTTGTCCGGCGAGGCGAACGGACGGCCGTCGGCCGAGGACGGCGAGGAGGAGGCGGAGTCCGGGGCCGCGGGCTCCGCGGAGGCGGCTCCCGCAGTGGGCAGCAGGCCCGCCAGGGTCACCGCACAGGACACGGCGGCCATCCGAGCGGTCCATGCCGACGCGCGCCGGCGGAGGTGCGGGGGGACGTTCCCACGTGTCAGTGCCATTCCGTGCACACCCCCGTAGATCCGTCCTGCCATGACTCCGGCGAGGGGTCGAATCCCTCTTCCAACTCGGTGGTGCAGCCCTTCGCCAGCAGATTTCCCCCCACCATGGGCGTGGGCTCGGCCACGTCGTCCGGGTCCACATATCCGGTGGAATACCACTGTTCGCTACCGCCGAGCTGCGGCAGGTAGAAGATGTTCAGGGTTTGCGGCCACAGCGACTCGTTCGGGCTGAGTGTCAGGTAGGCCCAGGACGCGACACACTGCGGCGAGTAGTAGAAGCGCAGCGACAGACCGGTCTCCGTTATCTCTTCCAAGAGCCGGGCGTCGTCGTCGCAGCCCATGGTGGCGGGATTGCGGCCGGTACAGGCCGACCCCTTGCAACTGTCGGCCGACGCAGGTCCGGCGCCCATGAGGACGCAGGACAGAACGAGAGCGAGGGCCAGTAGGCAGGATCTGATCGCGGAGGTGGAGAAAGGGCCGGATCTCAGTCTTTCCGGGCGCCTTTCTTTCCATTTATTCCAGGGCATCGGTGAATCCTCATGTCAGGTTGCACCGTCGTGCACGCAGCCAGGACTTAAACGGGCATGACGGTCGATACAATCAAGAGCTCACAAAGACGGTCGACCCTCGGCCGACGCGCACCACATTCGATACATGTAGCGGCCATCCAAGAGCCCAGGGGATCGTAATCCACTCTCGGGAAATTCCTGGGTAAAGCCCATTCAAAATTCGATCCATGGCGGATCGATGTTGCGATGAGTTGCGGGCCCGGGATGTTCGACCCCATCTGAACGGAAGGATTCGCATGCCGGATCCACCCGGACTGTCCAGAGTGTGACCGGCGAATTTCGGCCAGGTGCAGGACGGCCTTCACCTCGGCCGTCAGGCGTGACGGCCGTGCAGCGCCCTGCACTCATGACCTTCGACGAGGCCGAGGAGCGCGGGGGCCGGCGTCAGGTTCCGGCCAAAGCCCGCCGCCCACCGTCCCGGACTCACCCCACCACGGCCTCAACCGAAGGTAGTCGGAATGCTGCTGCGGCCGCCTTCGCACGGATCTGCTCCTCGGCCATGTCTTGGCCAACGTTTGACCGACTCCAGACGCCACTACACGTTTCGGCAGCCGGACGGACTCCGCGCGACGCGGCACCCACCGCCGGATCGGCGACCTTCAGGCCGCCCACAACACCGCCGACCCCGTCCTACGCGCCGGACCCCGCGCCCGCTTTCGTCCCCCACCTCGACGAGGCCGAACCCGCCTCCGCACAGGCGGCGGACGTGACCGGTGTCCCGGGGCATCCCTCCGGCCGCCGGAGGACGTCCGGCCCCGGCAGGCCGGGACCCCGGCGCCCTCACCCGGTCACCGAGGACGCCGCAGGTGCCGGCGACTGACGGGCCGTCAGTCGTCCGACGTCGTCACCCTCGTGAGGGCCACTCCCCCGACGAGCAGGCACAGCGCATCAACTCCCCTTGCTGCAACTGTTATTGTTACAGCAAGGGGGTGGAGGACGTGAGCGCCAACAGCAGGATGACGGTCGCCGTCCATGTGCTGACCTGGATGGCCCTGGTGCACGGCCGCGGACGCGACGTGGTCACCTCGGACCAGATCGCCACGAGCGTGGCCACGAACCCGGTCGTGATCCGGCGCAGCCTCGCGGACCTGCGCGAGGCGGGCCTGGTGACGGCCCGGCACGGCGCGGGGGCCGGCTGGACGCTGGCCCGCGCCCCGGAGTCCATCGCACTGCTCGACGTCTTCCGCGCGGTGCACGACGAGCCCCTGTTCGCCCTGCACCGCGGTGAACCGAACCAGGCGTGCCCCATCGGCCGTGGCATTCGGCCGGCGCTGCGCGACGTCTACGCCGACGCCGAGGAGGCCGCTCGGCGGGAGTTCGCGAGGGTCACGATCGCGGACGTCCTGCGGGACACCCTGGCCACCCGCTCCGACTGAACCGGCGCCCCGGTGCGGCCGGACCCACCCTCGCCCGCAGCTGTAACAGAACTTGTTTCATTGGCGTGGGTCATCCGGCGTCCCCGGGTGGTCCTGACCTCTCACACACGGAGGTGTGACGCCATGCTGGCGATCGAGTACCGGCGCCACGGCGGCTACGAGGAACTGCAGCCACCCGGTGAACCCCTCCTCGCCTGCGGCATGGCCTGGATCACCTACCACCTGCCCGGCCCGCGCCGGCCCGACGGACGCCGCGGCTACCTCGACGGCGTCGTGACCGGCGCCCCCGCGGCCGCGGCCACGCACGCCGCATCGTGGGCGCACTGGTCGGCCGCCTCCGCACGGCGGGCATCCACCACGTCCAACTGCACGCCGGTGCGGCCGGAAGGCCGGTGTACGAAGCCGCGGGCTTCGTCACGGGCACGTACCCGGGCATGGACCTGATCACGGCTCCGCCCACCGGGTGAGGCACTGCCGAGCAGCCGTCGTGCGGTGACGGGCGTCGTACGGTGACGGACGGACGCAGAGGGCAGACCTGGCAGAGGGCAGACCTGTTCGAAGTGGCACGCCTTGATGAAGCAGTCACGAGGCTGGGCGACGGCGAGGAGGATGCGCTCCACGAGCGACTGCGCCGTCAGGGCGTCCCGGTCCCCGGCGGCTGCTCGCCGTCACCGGCCACGACGACTCCGGCAGGCCGGGCGGGTTCCGGCTCTACGCTGTCGGTCGTGTCCACTCACCAACGGTCGTTCACCGTCGACGGCGATGTCGAAGTGCCCAGCCCCGGTGCGGACGAGGTCTGGACCGTCGGCGCCGTCATCCTCGATCGGGAGGGCCGTGCCTTCGCCCAGAAGCGGAGCCGGGACCGTCGTCTGTTTCCCGGTGCCTGGGACATCGTGGGCGGTCATGTCGAGGAGGGGGAGACGCTTCTGGAGGCTCTCGCGCGTGAGGTCGAGGAGGAGACCGGCTGGCGCCTGACCCGCGTGCGGCGGTTCCTCGGCACCACGACCTGGACGGGGGACGACGGCGGTGGCCTGCGTCACGAGGCCGACTACCTGGTCGAGGTCGACGGCGACCTGGACCATCCGGAGCTGGAATGGTCCAAGCATTCCGCCTACGGCTGGTTCGGCCCCGACCGGCTCGCCCGTCTCAGGGAGAACTGCGGACCAGGGGAGTTCATGGTCCACGACCTGATGGCCCGTGCCGTCCGGGATCACCCGGGCACGTCCCGGTGACCTGGGGCGTGGGTTCTTCGGGCAGGCGCTCTTCCCGGTTTCCGGCTCAGGTCACCAGGTCACCTCCTAGGGTCGTCCGTATGATGATCGACACCGAGGCCTCCGGCTTGCTCTTCGAATCCCTCCGGGCGGACGCCCTCACCAGTCCGGACCAGCTGCGCGAGCTCTACGCGCAGCCGAACCCGAACTCGTTGCGCAAGGAGACCGACCGCCTGACCGAGGAGACCCGGGCGCTGATCGGCTGTTCCTCACTGGTGTTCATCGGCAGCGCGGACGCCGAGGGCCGGGCGGACGTGACGCCGCGCGGCGGCCCGGCCGGGTTCGTCTCGGTCCTGGACGAGCAGACCCTGGTGATCCCCGACGCGACCGGCAACAAGCGGCTCGACACCATGCACAACGTGCTGCAGACCGGACGCGTCGGCCTGCTCTTCCTCGTCCCCGGCCGCCCGACCACACTGCGCGTCAACGGCCGCGCCTGCGTCTCGGCGCGCCCGGAGCTGCTGGCCCGGCTCACCCCCGTCGGAAAGCCACCGGTCACCGCGTTGGTGGTGCACGTCGAACAGGCCTATCCGCACTGCCCGAAGTCGCTGATGCGCGCCGACGCCTGGCGACCGGAACGGTGGCTGTCCGCCGACGCCCAGCCGACCAGCGCCGAGGTGACGCTGGCCCAGCTGAACTTGCCGGGCCTGACCCTCGACCAGATCGAGGAGGTCGAACGGGAGTCGCTGCGCCTGCGGTACGAGTGAGTTCGGCATGGATCCACCGGTGAGGGTGGACCTCGTACGGCGGTCACCATCGGATGCGGTGTCCGCGAAGGCGCGCGCCGGGCGAGACGGGCCGGCCTTTTCCGAGAGGGGCTCTGAGCGGATGGTGGGTGGACCGGTCGGCCGCGGTCGGCTGTGCGGACCGCCCGACGGCAGGTTCACCACCCGCCTGTGCCGAGCACGCCGCCGCCCCTCGTACGGGCCGCCGGGGAACCGCGTGAAACTCTGACGCGCATGACCCGGATCCTGACGCGCACGGACCTGTTGGAACTGCTGGACCCCTCGGAGTGCATCGAGGTGCTGCGAGACGGGTTCGCCGTGTCCGCGCACAGCTCGCCGCCGGGCCGGCGGGTGCGCACCGACCTTCCCTTCCCGGGCACCGCGACGGCCCTGCTGCCCGGACTGCTTCCGGGGACGGACGCCTACACGGTCAAGGTCAACGCGAAGTTCCCTGGCGCGGTCCCGTCCCTGCGGGGTGTGATCTGCCTCCACAGCGGCACGGACGGCGCACTGCTGGCCCTGATCGACTCCGCCACCATCACGGCCTGGCGGACCGGCCTCGCCGCGGCCCTGGCCACCGATCTGATCGCCCGGCCGGCCGGCGACGGTGCCCGCACGGTCGGCGTGATCGGCGCCGGAGCCCAGGCCGAACTGACCGTCCGTGGGCTTCGCACGCTGAGGTCGTGGGACCGTCTGGTCGTCCACGACGTCGACGCACGGCGGGCGGCCGCCTTCGCACGGCGGCACGGCGGCACCGTGGTGTCGGCGCCGGCGGAGGTGGCCGCCGCGGCGGACGTGGTGGTACTGGCCACCTGGTCGCGTGAACCCCTGCTGCACCTGGAGGACGTGCGGCCGGGACAGCACCTGACCTCGCTCGGTGCCGACGAACCCGGCAAGCAGGAAATCGCCCCCGAAGTCCTCCTCTCCGCCCGGTTGATCGTCGACGACGCCGCACTCGTCGCCACGCACGGCGCCCTCGCCACCGCCGGGCTGCCCCCCTCGACGGCTGCCGCCTCCCTCGGAGAAGTCGTCCGCGGTGACGCCCTCGGCCGCTCCCACGGCCGGGAAATCACCGTCTACGCTCCCGTCGGCCTGCCCTGGCAGGACCTGGCCCTGAGCCGGCTGGTCCTCCAGCAGGCCGAGGCAGCGGGAAGGGGAGCGACCGTCGACCTCCTGGCATGACCGCCGCCGGGGGCACGGCGTCCCGGCCCCGGCATGTCCGTTCCAGGCGGAGGCCGCACTGCAGAAGCAGGCCGTCGAGGACGACGCGGAAGAGCTGTCGGCGGAGTGCGGGAAGTCAGAGGCCGCCCGCGCCGGCCAGGCCGGTCAGGGCGCCGACCGGGTCGAGGTCGGGGGTGCCGCGGGGCCACCAGTCGTCGCGGCCCGGCTCGGACTCGTAGGCGTACCACAGACCGGTGCGGCCGAGGCGGAGTTGGAGGTGCCCCGCGGGGTGCGTGAGGTGGTTGCGCCAGGGGCGGAAGGCGGGCAGGTCGGCCGCGAGCAGCAAGGGGCGGGCGCGGTCGAAACGGCCGGCCGGCGGGTCCCAGGGCTCCTCCAGGACGGTGAGGGCCTCGAGGCCGCCCTGCCGCCAGGCGGCCACCGCGCGCGCCAGTTCGGACGTGCTGCGGCCGGCCGCGCGGGCCAGGGAGGAGTACAGCGCCCGGGTGCCGGCGGTGAGGCCGGAACCGGGGCGTGCGGCGGCGTGCCGGACGGCGTCCTGCCACAGCGTCAGTCCGCCGACCGGATCGCGGCCCGTGGTGAGCAGGGCGTGGGCGCGGGCGGCGGCGTCGGTGGCCAGCTGGTCCAGCGCGAAGGGGTCCGGGCCGCCCGGCGCCGCCGGGTAGGCCGGGGGCTGCTCGGGGTGCGGGGGCGCGGGCAGCGGTGCCGGGAGGGGCGGGAGCGCCCGCACGGCCAGCGCCTCGGTGGCCCGGACGCCGGGGAGGGGCTCCGGGCCCTTGTCCTGGGCGGCGCGGGCCGCGCGGGCGGCGCTGAGCCGGGACAGGGCGTCGAGCAGCTCGCGTTCGCCCCTGCCGCGCAGCAGGAGCAGGACGAAGGGGTCGGCGTCGAGCAGCCGCGCCGTCTGGTAGCAGAGGGCGGCGGCGTGCTTGCAGGGGTGGCCGGAGTCGGGGCAGCTGCACCGGGGCACGAGGTCGCCGGGGCCGGGCAGCAGCGGAACTCCGCAGTCGGCCAGGGTGTGGGGCAGCTCCCCGTCGAGCAGGGCGGCGATGTGCCCCGGCCGTTCGGCGGCGGCGTCCAGGAACCGCTCCCAGTCGGCGTCGTCGAGGGTGCGCAGCCGCACCTGCACGCGGTACGGCCTCGGACGGCTGCCCTGTACGTAGGCGAGGGCGAGTCCGGGCGTCACGGTGATGGCGTCGACGTGCCCCTGCTCGGCGTAACCGCGGCCGCGGCCCAGCCGCTCGGCGTCCAGCGCGCCTTCCTCGAGCGCGGTCACCCAGGCGTTCCCCCACCAGGTCTCGGCGAAGCCGCCGTCCGGTGCCGTGCCGGGCGGGAGGGCCGGGAAGGTGCGCCGGAGGTCGCCGTCGCGGTTCGGTGCGGCCATGGAGCGGGGAGTGCGGGGGGCCGCCGGTGGAGTGGAGCGGTCCTGGCCGTACGCCACCGGGTACGCGGTCCGGCCCCGCACCGCCGGGTCCCCCTCCGGGGGCACCACGGCCTGCCGCGGTGGCGGCGGCCCGTGCGACGACCAGGAGGGCGGGAGCGACGGCTCGCCGGTGGGTGCCGGGGCCTCGGCGGGCTGCGCCGTGTGCTCGGTGCGAGAGGGCGCGGAGGTGGGGTCGGGGTCGGGCGCCGCGCCGGAGGACGGGTCGGGCGCCGCGCCGGAGGACGGGTCGGGCTCCGTCGGTGACGGCACCACGCTCCGGGGGGTCCCGGCGGTGGTCCCGGGTGGCGGAGCCTCGTCGGGGAGGTCCGCTTCCGGGGGCAGCCGGAACGCGTCCGCGATGAAGTCCCGTACGACGCGGGCGCGGGCCTCGGCGGGGGAACCGCCGGTCCCGGGAGCGCGACGGGCCGGGTGGGCGGCTCGTCGTCCGCCCGCCGCGCGCTCGGCCTCGGCGCCCTCCCTCGCCTGCCGACGGGCCGCCCGCAACGCCTCCCGCACCACGTCCGCCGGACGGCCGTCCGCCTTGGGGACGGAGACGGAGACGGAGGCGGTGTCGGGGGACGCCGGGTCGTCGCCCGGATCCGCCGGGTCGGCGACGGCCCGTGCGCTGCGCAGCGCCGCGCGGGCGACGTCCCCGGGGCGCGGCCCGGCGTACTCGCCGTGGCTCCGGCTCGCCCCTCGGTTCCGCTCCTCGGGCCCCGCCGAGCACGCGTCCTGTGGCGGGGCCGGGGTCCGGCCCCGCTCGGGCGCCGCCTCCCGGTCCGTGCCGTCCGCGTCGGCGTCCGCGGCGATACCCGCGTCCGTCCCGGCGTCGGCCGGGCGGGCCGTCTCGCCGCGCTCGCGTGCCGCGCGCAGGGCTCGGCGGGCCTCGTCGGCGGGGCTGGGGGTCATGACGGCCTCCGCAGGGACACCAGGTCGGACAGCTCGCGGTCCGTCAGCTCGGTCAGGGCCGCCTCGCCTCCGCCGAGGACCGCGTCGGCCAGGGCCCGCTTGGACTCGAGCATCTCGGCGATGCGGTCCTCGACCGTGCCCTCGGCGATGAGCCGGTGGACCTGGACCGGCTGGGTCTGGCCGATGCGGTAGGCGCGGTCGGTGGCCTGTTCCTCGACGGCCGGGTTCCACCAGCGGTCGACGTGCACGACGTGGCCCGCGCGGGTCAGGTTGAGGCCGGTGCCGGCGGCCTTCAGGGACAGGACGAGGACGGGGGTCGCCCCGCTCTGGAAGCGGTCCACCATGCGCTCGCGCTCGGACACCGGCGTACCGCCGTGCAGGAGTTCGGCCGGGACCGCGCGGGCGGCCAGGTGGGCGGTGATGAGGCGGGCCATGCCGACGTACTGGGTGAAGACGAGCACCGAGCCGTCCTCGGCGAGGACCGTGTCCAGCAGCTCCTCCAGCAGGGCGAGCTTGCCGGAGCGGGCGGTGAGCCGGTCGGCCCCGCCCGGCGGGTGCTCCTCCTTCAGGAACAGCGCCGGGTGGTCGCAGATCTGCTTCAGCGAGGTCAGCAGCTTGAGCACCAGTCCGCGCCGGGCCATGCCGCCCGCGGTCTCGATGGCGAGCATCGACTCGCGCACCACCGCCTCGTACAGCGCGGCCTGTTCGCGGGTGAGCGGCACCGGGTGGTCCGTCTCGGTCTTCGGCGGCAGTTCGGGGACGATGCCGGGGTCGGACTTCCTGCGGCGCAGCAGGAAGGGACGGACGAGGCGGGCCAGGCGCCGCACCGCCTCCTCGTCCTCGCCGTTCTCCACCGCGCGCGCGTGCCGGGCGCGGAAGGACTCGAGCGGGCCGAGGAGGCCGGGGGTCGTCCAGTCCAGCAGCGCCCACAGTTCGGAGAGGTTGTTCTCGACCGGTGTGCCGGTGAGCGCCACCCGGGCCGGGGACGGGATGGTGCGCAGCGCCTTCGCGGTCGCCGAGTACGGGTTCTTGACGTGCTGCGCCTCGTCGGCGACGACCATGCCCCAGGGCTGTTCGGCCAGGGTCGCCGCGGCCGACCGCATCGTGCCGTAGGTGGTGAGGACGAAGCCGTCCCGCAGGCCGTCCAGGGTACGGTCGGGGCCGTGGAAGCGGCGGACGGGGACGCCGGGTGCGAACCGGGTGATCTCCCGCTGCCAGTTGCCCAGCAGGGAGGCCGGGCAGACCACGAGGGTCGGCTCGGTGCGGGCCCTTTTCAGGTGCAGGGCGATGACGGTGATCGTCTTGCCGAGGCCCATGTCGTCGGCGAGGCAGCCGCCGAGGCCGAGCGAGGTCATGAGGTCCAGCCAGGCCAGGCCCTCGAGCTGGTAGTCGCGGAGGGTCGCGTGCAGGCCGGGCGGGGGTGCGGCGGGGCGGACGCCCGCCGTCAGCCGGTCGCGCAGGGCGGCCAGGGCACCGGCCGGCACCACCTCGACCGTCTCGCCGTCGGCCTCCGCGGTGCCGGTGAGGGCGACGGCGAGGGCGTCGACCGGGTCGAGCAGGCCGAGGTCGCGCTTGCGGGCCCGGCGGGCGACGGCCGGGTCGACCAGGACCCACCGGTCGCGCAGCCGGACGACCGGGCGGTGGGCCTCGGCGAGGGCGTCCATCTCGGCCTCGGTGAGCGGGTCGCCGCCGATCGCGAGCTGCCAGCGGAACCGCAGCAGTTGCTCGCTCTCGAAGAAGCCCGTGCCGTCGGTCGCCGAACCGGGCGCGGGCCGCACCACCGCGGTCGCGGTGAGGTCCTGGGCGAGGTCGCGGGGCCAGTGCACGGCGACCCCGGCGGCGGCGAGCCGGCCGGCCGCGACGCCCAGCAGGTCGGTGACCTCCTCCTCGGACAGGCCGAGGACGTCGGGCACGTCCTGCTCGGTGAGCCGGTCGAGCGGTGGCCACACGCGCGCCGCCCGCCGCACCGCGAGGGCGGCGTCCACGCGCGCGCGGGGGCCGAACGCGGCGTCGGCCGCGCCGGACCACAGGTCCGCGGCGTCGGTGACGAGGGTGGGGTCGGCGAGACTGTGCACCTGGACGACGGCGGCCCCGGCGCGGCGTGCGCCGCCGTTCCCGTCGCCGTCGAACAGGTCGTACGCCGAGAGGTCCAGGCGCAGGGAGATCCGTACGCCCGCGTCCATGCCGGCGGCGACCTCCGCGGCCCAGTCATGGGCGCCGGGCAGGCGCTGGGCGGCGCGTGCGGCGAAGGGGCGGCCCGCGGCGTGGGGTGCGGCGGGGGTGCGGGGCAGGGTGTCGGCCACCGCGTCCAGGAAGGAGCGCATCAGTGCCTCGGGAGCCGGCAGCCGGATCGGGCCGGGCCCGTCCAGCGGGACCGCGTGGCCCTCGGGCGGCAGCGCGGCGGCCACCGCCCGCAGGTGCGCGATGTCGTCGGGGTCGAGCGGGCCGGCCCGCCAGGCGTCGTGCCCGGTCGCCGTCAGGCCGGGCAGCAGGCGTCCGCGTGCGGTGAGCCGCAGGGCGTGCAGGGCGGCGGCGCCCCAGCAGGCGGTGGCCGGGTGGGCGGCCGGGTCGTGCCGGGCGCGCACCAGCAGGGGCAGGGCGTCGGTGAGCGGCAGGGACAGCGCGGGCGTGGTGGCGCGGCGCGCCCCGGTGCCGTGCCGGCGTACGACGGTGAGCTCCGTGGGCTCGGGTGCGGCCGCCGCGGCGCCGGGGGCCGGGGGCTCCGCGCCGGTGACGGGGCCGCCGTCGGGGTCCCAGAAGGCGATCCTTCCGTCACGCGGGAGGGGGGCGGGCAGGAAGACGGCGGCGAGCCGGGCGGGCGGGGAGGGGGCGGGCGGCTCCGGCTCTCCCCGTCCGCGGGTGCGCGGGGCCGCGGTGACCGTACCGGTCGTGTCGCTCATACGTTCTGTCACCTCCCGCCCACGTCTCGGAATCAGTTGTCTCCGACTCTACGGGCGGGGTCCGACAATCGGCCCCGGCGGCCTGTGGGACGGGTCCGCGGCCCGGGGCGCACGGTCGGGGGCGGCGGGCCCGGTCAGGGAACCGTGCGCGCGACCACGTACACCATCGGGCGCTCCGGGTCGGACATGTTGACCAGCACGTCGTGGGTGGGCGCCGGGTTCGCCTGCTCGTGGACGAGGCCCCACCACGGGCCGGGCCGGTCGAAGTTCCAGCCGGTGATCTCCTGGTCGCGGTCGCCGATGGCCTGCTCGTCGCGCTCCAGGTCGCCCCGGGAGACGCCCAGGCCCGCCAGGAAGGCGTCCAGGCCGGCGCCGCTGGTCTCGAACTGGACGTAGAGGCGGCTGGTCTTCCAGTTGTTCGTCTCGTAGTAGGCGACCTCTTCGGACGGGAGCGGGACGGGGACCTCGTAGAGGCGGCGCTGGAGCTTGGAGGGCCAGCCCTCGGTCAGGCCGGTCGCCGAGTACTTGGCCTCCTTGACCCTGCCGCTGTCGCGGCTCTGGTTGGCGGAGATCACCAGGTAACCGGCCGGAACGCCGATGAGCAGGACGATGATGAGCAGGGTCAGCGCCCGTCGGCGGATCATGTGCCGGCGGTCCTCGGCCGGGCGCACGGGTTCCTCCGGGGCGTCGGCCCCGTCCGGGCGGGGGTCCGTCACCGCGACTCCCCGGACGTACGGCGGGCCTCCGCGTACCGCTCGTAGCGCTCGTGGCGTTCCACCCGGCGCCGCTTGGCGCGCCGGAACCGGCGGGCGACCAGGCGGGCCAGGTCGGCGGCGCCCACCATGCCGGCCTCGGGGCCGAGCTGGGCGCGGACGATGCGGGCCTCGGGGCGGTAGCCGCGGCCGGTGAGCTGGCGCTTGAACGCGTCGCGCGCGGGGCCGATGAGCAGGTCGTCGGCCGCGCTCACGCCGCCGCCGACGACGAAGCAGGACGGGTCGAGGGCCGCGGCGAGGTTGGCGATGCCGACGCCGAGCCACTGGCCGATGTCCTGGAGCAGCTCGACGCACATGGCGTCGCCCTCGCGGGCCAGCTCGGTGATCATCGGGCCGTTGATGTCGGCGATGTTGCCCTTGACGTGCTCGATCACCCCGTACGCCACCGGGGAGTCCGCGGCGGCCAGCTCCCTGGCCTCCCTGACCAGGGCGTTCCCGGAGCTGTACTGCTCCCAGCAGCCGCGGTTGCCGCACGGGCAGCGGTGGCCGCCGGGCACGACCTGCATGTGGCCGAACTCGCCGGCGACGCCGTACTTGCCCCGCTTGACCTGGCCGTCCTCGAGGATCGCGCCGCCGATGCCGGTGCCGAGCGTGATCATGACGAGGTGGTCCTCGCCGCGGCCGGCGCCGAAGCGCCACTCGGCCCAGGCGGCGGTGTTGGCGTCGTTGTCCACCAGGACGGGGACCGCGAGGCGGCCGGCGATGCGGTCGCGCAGCGGTTCGTTGCGCCAGGACAGGTGGGGGGCGAACAGCACGCGGTTGCGGTCGGCGTCGACCCAGCCGGCCGCGCCGATGCCCACGGCGTGCACGTCGTGCCGGTCGGAGAGGTCCAGGACCAGTTCGACGATGGTGTCCTCGACGACCTTGGGGCTCTTGGACTTGTCCGGGGTCTCCGTGCGGAGCTTCTCCAGGATGTTGCCGTCCGCGTCGACGACGCCCGCCATGACCTTCGTGCCGCCGATGTCGATGCCGACCGTCGGCACGCGGGGTGCCGTGAGGTGCGAGCGGCGTTCTCTCGTGCCCACGGTGCGCAGGACCGGGGCGCGGCGGGAGCCGATGGGGGCGGTGAGGTCGCGGTAGGTGCTCATCGGGTGCGATTGTGCCGCACGCTCACGCCGGGTGCCGAATGGGCGGGGGCGGGTGGAGCGGTCCGTTGCCGGGTGCCGGTCCGTCGCGGCCGCTCGCGCCGTTCCCCGCGCCCCTTACCGGCGTTCCAGTTCATGGCGCAGATCGTCCAGCTCGTTTCCGCCCGCCATCTGGCGGGTCAGCTCGTCCAGGGTGATGTCGTCGCGTTCGTGGTTGCCCACCATCGCGCCGCGCTTCAGGAGGACGAAACGGTCGCCCACCAGGTACGCGTGGTGCGGGTTGTGGGTGATGAGGACGACACCCAGGCCCTGGTCCCGTGCCGCCGCCACGTACTTCAGGACCACGCCCGACTGCTTGACGCCGAGGGCCGCCGTCGGCTCGTCCAGCACGAGCACCTTCGCGCCGAAGTGCACCGCGCGGGCGATGGCCACGCACTGGCGTTCGCCGCCGGAGAGGGTGCCGATGGGCTGGTCGACGTCGCGCAGGTCGATGCCCATGCGCAGGAGTTCCGCGTGGGTGGTGCGGCGCATGTGGTCGACGTCCATGCGCCTGAAGGGGCCGACGCCCTTGCGCGGCTCGGAGCCGAGGAAGAAGTTCCGCCAGACCGGCATGAGCGGGACGACGGCCAGGTCCTGGTAGACGGTGGCGATGCCGCGGTCCAGGGCCTCGCGCGGGGAGGAGAGGCGGGTCTCCTCCCCGTCGAGGGCGAGCGTGCCGCCGTCGTGCTGGTGGAGGCCCGCGATGATCTTGATCAGGGTCGACTTGCCGGCGCCGTTGTCGCCCAGCACGCAGGTGATCTCACCGGCGTGGACGGCCAGCGAGACCCCCTCGAGGGCGCGGACGTTGCCGTAGTGCTTGCTGACGCCGGACAGCTCGACGAGCGGTGTGCGGCTTTCGGTCTGCGTCACTTGGTGGCCTCCGCGCGCTTGCGGACCCAGGCGTTGAGCAGGGTCGCGAGGAGCAGCATCGCTCCGAGGAAGAACTTGAACCAGTCGGGGTTCCACTCGGCGAAGACGATGCCCTTGCTGGTCATGCCGAAGATGAGGGCGCCGACCGCCGAGCCGACGGCGCTGCCGTAGCCGCCGGTGATCAGGCAGCCGCCGATGACGGCCGCGATGATGTAGATCAGTTCGTTGCCGACGCCCTCGCCGGACTGGACGACGTCGTACGAGAAGAGCAGGTGCTGGCCGGAGATCCAGGCGCCGAACGCCACGCCCATGTAGAGGCCGATTTTGGTCCGGGTGACCGGGACGCCGACCGCGCGGGCCGCGTCCTTGTTGCCGCCGACCGCGAAGATCCAGTTGCCGGCGCGGGTGCGCAGCAGGATCCAGCTGGCGACGGCGACCAGGAGGAGCCACCACAGGATGGTGACCTTGAAGCCGACGCCGCCGATGGTGATCGTGGACGCGAAGACGTCGTGGGCGGAGGGGAAGCCCTCCATGTCCTCGATCGACTTGGTGGAGACGGTGCCGTCGATGAGCTTGGTGAAGCCCAGGTTCATGCCGGTCAGCATCAGGAAGGTGCCCAGCGTGATGATGAAGCTGGGCAGTTTCGTGCGAGTGAGCATGAAGCCGTTGAAGGCGCCGATCGCCAGGGTGACCAGCAGGGAGACGCCGACGCCGACCCAGACGTCGGCGGTCATCTGGTAGCTGAACATCGACGACACCAGGGCCGACGAGGTGACCATGACGCCCGCGGACAGGTCGAACTCGCCACCGATCATCAGCAGTGCCACGGGGACGGCCATGATGCCGATCGTGGAGGCGGCGTAGAGCACCGTGCTGAGGCTGGAGGCGCGCAGGAAGCTGTCGGCGAAGAACGCGAAGAAGACGAAGACCGCGAGCGCGCCGACGATGGACCCGAGCTCGGGGCGGCCCAGCAGCTTCCGGAGCGCGGAGGTCTGCAGAAGCCTTTCGTCGGCGTCTTTCACCTGCGTGGCGCTCATCGGGTGCCCCGCTCCGTGTAGTCGGCCAGGGCCGCGGCGTCGTCCTTGGTGATGATCTGCGGTCCGGTCAGCACCGGCCGGCCGCCGCCGAGGACGTCGGCGTTGTACTTGTACAGCCACAGCAGGTCGACCGCCTCGTAGCCCTGGAGGTAGGGCTGCTGGTCGACGGCGAAGCCGAGGGTGCCGTCCTCGAGGCCCGCGGCCACCTTGGCGTTGAGGTCGAAGGTGTCGATCTCGGCCTTGCTGCCGGCGCCCTGCTTGGCCTTCACGGCCGTGTCGGCGTAGGGGGCGCCGAGGGTGACGACCGCGTCGACGGACTTGTCGGTCTGGAGCTTGGCCTCGATGGCGGACTGCACGTCCGGCATGCTCGTGCCGGTGACGTAGAGCCGCTGGACCTTGCCGTCGAAGGTCTTCTCGACGCCGTCGCAGCGCTGCTCGTGACCGACGTTGCCCTGCTCGTGCAGGACGCAGAGCGCCTGCTTGCGGCCCCGCGCGTTCAGCTCCTCGCCGACGGCCTCGCCGGCGATCGTCTCGTCCTGCCCGATGTGGGTGAGCGCGCCGAACTCCTTCGACTCCTGCGAGCCGGAGTTCACGGTGACCACCGGGATGCCCGCCTTCTCGGCGCGGGCGATGGCGGCCTTCATGGCGTCGGGCTTGGCGAGGGTGACGATGATGCCGTCGACCTTCTTGTCGACGGCCGCGTCCACGAGCTGCGCCTGCTGCTGCGCCTCGTCGTCGTGGGAGTACAGGAAGTTGATGTTGTCCTTCTTCGCGGCCTGGTCGGCGCCGCGCTGGACGATGTCCCAGAAGGTGTCGCCGTCGCCCGAGTGAGTGATCATCGCGAAGGTCCAGCGGGGGGTGTTCACCGCCGCCTTGCCCTGGGCCGCCGCGGCCTTGCGGGCGTCCTCGGCGCGCTTGCCGCCGGTGCTGCTGCAGCCGGCGAGCGACACCGACAGTGCCCCCGCCAGTGCGATGCCTACCCAGGTCCGAAACCGTGCCACGAGGCCGTGCCCTTCTCGCTGTGCCGTGCTGTGCGTGCCGGGGTGTCCAGGCCCCGGCCGGGTTCTGGAGACCCCAAACGCCCCATTGTCCGACACGGGCATCGGTCGCACGGCGCCGGGGAGCGGTGGCCGGTCACATTGTCCGGACATGGAGACCTGCCCGCACGACGGGGCGGTCCCCCGGCCGGTGCGGGTCAGGACCGTACGAGCAGCTGGAACTCGAAGGAGTAGCGGGACGGCCGGTAGGTGTGCGTGCCCAGTTCGACCGCGCGTCCCGTGTCGTCGAACGTCGTGCGCCGCATGGTGAGCAGCGGCGCGCCCTCCTCCTCGTCGAGCCGCTCGGCCTCGGCGGCGGTGGCGGCGCGGGCGCCGATGGACTGGCGGGCGCTGTGCAGGGTGATCCCGGCGGCGCGCAGGAGCCGGTAGAGGCCGGTGGCCTCCAGCTGTCCGGTGTCCAGGTCGAGCAGGCCGGGCGGCAGGTGGTTGCACAGGTACGCCATCGGCTCCCCGTGCGCGAGGCGCAGCCGTTCGATCCGGTGCACGTCGCTGCCCTCGGCCACGCCGAGGGCGGCGGCGACCTCGGCCGTCGCCGGGACGACCGTGTCGACCAGGAGCTTCGTGGCCGGGTGCTGCCCCGCCGCCTCCAGGTCGTCGTAGAGGCTGCTGAGTGCCAGTGGGCGCTTGACCTGGCTGTGCACCACCTGGGTGCCGACGCCCCGGCGCCGCACGAGCAGGCCCTTGTCGACCAGGGACTGGATGGCCTGGCGGACGGTGGGCCGGGACAGGCCGAGCCGCGCGGCGAGCTCGATCTCGTTCCCCAGCAGGCTCCCCGGCGTCAGCGTCCCGTGCTCGATCGCCGCCTCCAGCCGCTGCGACAGCTGGTGGTACAGCGGCACGGGGCTGCCGCGGTCCACGCTGAGGTCCAGCGCCGCGGTCGGGTGTGCTTCTGGTTTCGGCACGGTCCGAGCGTAGCCCGGTGGACTATTGACGGAAAGTCGTGCGGTCCGGTTGTCCGGACATGCACATTGACAGGGTGCGGGCCGTGACCCACTTTGTTTCCATGCGCATCGGGGTCATCGGTACGGGTCGCATCGGCACGGTCCACGCCCGCACGCTCAGCCGTCATCGCGACGTCGGGTCCCTGATCCTCACGGACGCGGACCTGGGGCGGGCGCAGGCCCTGGCCCAGCGGCTGGGCGAGACGGCGGCGCCCGGGGTGGACGAGATCTTCCGGTGGGGCGTGGACGCCGTGGTGATCACGACGGCGACGTCGGCCCACGCCGAGCTGATCGGCCGGGCGGCGCGCTCGGGGCTGCCGGTGTTCTGCGAGAAGCCCATCGCGCCGGACATGGCCGGCACGCTGCAGGCGATTGCCGAGGTGGAGACCGCGGGGACGATTCTGCAGATGGGGTTCCAGCGCCGCTTCGACGCGGGCTACACGGGGGCGCGGGAGGCGGTGCGGTCCGGGCGGCTGGGCCGGCTGCACACGGTCCGGGCGGTGACGAGCGACCAGGCTCCGCCGTCCGCCGCGTACCTGGCGCAGTCCGGCGGGCTCTACCGGGACACCCTGATCCACGACTTCGACGCCCTGCGCTGGGTGACCGGCCGGGAGGTCGTCGACGTGTACGCCGCCGGGTCCGACGCCGGGCCGCCGGTGTTCCGCGGGGCGGGCGACGTGGACACGGGCGCGGCGCTGCTGACGCTGGACGACGGCACGCTGGCCACGGTGACGGCGACGCGGCTGAACGGCGCGGGCTACGACGTGCGCATGGAGCTGGCCGGGGAGCGCGACCAGATCGTCGTCGGGCTGGACGACCGTACGCCCATCGCGTCGACCGAGCCGACCGGGCCACCGGCCGCGGACAAGCCCTGGACGGGCTTCGTGGAACGTTTCGGGCCCGCCTACGAGGCGGAGCTGGCCGCGTTCGTGGAGGTGGTGCGGGGCGAGCGGGCCAACCCGTGCGACGGCCGCGAGGCGCTGCAGGCGCTGCGGATCGCCGAGGCGTGCGAGATCTCCCGGCGTGAACGCAGGGCGGTACGGCCGGCGGAGGTACCGGGCGGCGACGGCCCGACGACGGGCTGAGCGGGCGCCTTCCGGCGGGGGCCGGCCCTTCCGTCAGCGTCCGTCGTCGTGGTGGTCGTCCAGGAGGCCCGCGTCGTACGCCAGCAGCGCGATCTGCACGCGGTTGTCGAGGCCGAGCTTGGCCAGGATGCGGGAGACGTGGGTCTTGACGGTGGCGACGCTCATGTAGAGCTCCGCCGCGACGGCGGCGTTGGCCAGGCCCCGTCCGACGGCGACGGCGACCTCGCGTTCGCGGTCGTTCAGCACGGCGATGCGGGCACGCGCGCGCGTGCGCCTGGCGTCGGTGCCGGTGCCGGCCGCGTGCTCCATCAGCCGCCGGGTCACGGCGGGCGACAGGACCGGATCGCCGGCGGCGACCTTGCGCACCGCGTCGAGGATCTGCGCGGGCGGGGTGTCCTTGAGGACGAATCCGGCGGCGCCCGCGCGCAGGGCCCGCAGCACCTGCTCGTCGGCGTGGAAGGTGGTGAGCACCACGA
The DNA here is from genome assembly GCF_002005565.1 of Streptomyces sp. JHA26. Classification (GTDB taxonomy): domain Bacteria; phylum Actinomycetota; class Actinomycetes; order Streptomycetales; family Streptomycetaceae; genus Streptomyces. Next base: position 90,738 of record NZ_BDJC01000010.1, read on the forward strand.
CCTGCGGGGCGTCCGCGCGGCCGCGCAGCCGTTCGGTGGCCGTCAGACCGTCCGTCCCCGGCATCCGGATGTCCATGAGGACGACGTCCGGGCGGGTGCGGTCGACGAGCGCCTCGACCTCGTCGCCGTCGGCGGCCTCGCCGACGATCTCGACGTCGTCGGCGCCGCCCAGCATGAAGGACAGTCCGGCCCGCACCAGCGGGTCGTCGTCGACGAGGAGCAGTCTGATCGCAGTCATGGCCCCACGTAATCACGGTCGTCGAGAGGAGCACACACGGACCCGGCCCTTGCTGCGGCCGGGCGGTGACGCCGCGTCAGGACGCCGGGACGGTGTTCCGGCCTCACCCCCACGGCAGCCGCGCCCGCACCTCGAAGCCGCCGTCGGCCGTGGGACCGTGCTCCAGCGTGCCGCCCGCCAGCGTCGCACGCTCGGTCAGCCCGATCAGCCCCTGCCCGGAGCCCGGTACGCCGGGCACGTCCCCCTCGGGCGGACCGTTGCGCACGGACACGGCGAGACCGTCGCCCGGCGCCCCGGTGACGGAGAGGGCGACCTCGGTGCCGGGGGCGTGTTTGCGGGCGTTGGTCAGGGCCTCCTGGGCGACCCGGTAGGCGGTGCGGCCCACCGAGGCGGGGACGGCGGCGGGGTCGGTGACGTGACGGACGAAGGTCACCTCCATGCCGGCCTGCCGGGACTCGGCGACCAGGGCGTCCAGTGCCGCGAGGGTCGGCTGGGGGCGGCCCGCGTCGTCGGAGTCGCCGGCCCGCAGCACGCCGATGATCTCCCGCAGGTCCTGCAGTGCCTCGTGGGCGCTCTCGCGGATGACGCCGGCCGCCCTCGCCACCTCCTCGCGGGACGCGTCGGGCCGGAACTCCAGGGCGCCCGCGTGCACGCTCAGCAGCGTCAGCCGGTGGGCGAGGACGTCGTGCATCTCCCGGGCGATGGCCTCCCGTGCCAGCCGTTGGGCCTGCTCGGACCGCAGCCGCGCCTCCGTCTCCACGCGCCTGGCCCGGTCGCGCAGGCTGAGCAGGAGCTGGCGCTTGGACCGGGCGAGCATGCCCCAGCCGGCCACCGTGACCGCCAGCAGGACGCCCAGGAGGACGGTGCCGAGATAGGGCAGTTCGGGGTCCGGTCGCACCCAGTAGAAGAGGGGCTGCACCAGCACGTTGGCGACGGTCAGCCAGGCCGTGTACCGGAAGGGGCGGTGGACGGCCACGGTGAAGAGGGAGACGAGCGCGGCGCCGGCCGAGGTGACCGACACGAGCCCGACGGGCACCAGCGCCACCGCCAGCCCGGCCGGCCACCGGCGCCTGAGCCACACGGCGGCGCACGCCGCCGCGCCGATCAGCTGGTCGGCCACTCCCCAGGCGTACGGGAGGTCGGGTTCCTGCTCCAGCGTGTCCGCGCCCAGCAGGCCGATCAGGACGGCGAGCAGGAAGCAGACGAAGTCGACGAGCCAGTCGCGTGCGGTCCGCCGGGACCGCCGTCCCGAGCGGTCCGCGTCCGGGTCGAGCTGGTCGGCCAGCGCCGACGGCAGCAGCCAGCGCCGTACCAGGGGTGCCGGGACGAGGGGTGCCGGCGCGGTCCGTACCGGCTTGTCTTTGCTCACGGTCGGCAAATCTACGCAGCGCGGGCCGCCGTCACCGCCCCTCGCGCCGGATCGTCGACCGAAGTCGCCGGTCCGTGGACTTTCGGCGTACCGGGCGTCCGGGAACGGCGACTTCGGTCGGCGGTGCCTCGCCCCGCGGCCGATGCGGGTGGGGGGTCCGCGGGGCGAGAGTCGGGGGCATGAAGGAGTTTCTGGAGATCGTCGGATTCCTCGCTCTGGTGCAGGGCGTGGCCGGTCTGGTGCACGAGTTCACCGGCTGGGACTGGGGTTTCGTGCAGCGCGTCGGCTTCCTCGACGGCTACGAGATCTACGCGAGCGTCGCCCTGATCGTGCTGAGCCTCGCGCTGTTCGCCGCCGCCGAGAGCCGCGGAGCGGAGTGAACGCGGCACCCCGGTTCCGCGGCGCCGTCCTCAGCAGCCGTGGTCGACCAGGTCGAACGACGCGTAGTGGTCGGCCGTGTAGTAGTCCTCCTGGTCCTCCTCGCCGGTGACGATGCGGCGCGCGCCGCGGGTGTCGGAGCCCGGGGTGATCACCGTGTACTCGTGGTAGTACCCGGCGGACCGGCTGGGCAGGACGCCCTCCCGGTTCTGGAAGACGGTCCCGTCCTGTTCGTACGGGTAGGGACCGCCCTGCTCGATCAGGTCGAGCGTGTCGTGCGCCTGGGCGGGCAGGTCGCTGTAGCAGATGTCGCCGACCGCGGCGGTGGCGGCGCCGGCGGTGGTGGCGGAGACGGAGCCGCCCACGAGGAGGGCGGACAGGACTGCGGCTGCGGCGCCGGTCCGGGCGGCGCGTGGGGAGAATCGCATGGCCTCATGATGACGCGCGTAGACGATGGCATGTCAATGACAAGACCGTGGAGCTTCCCTGGACGTCGTATGTGTTTTCGGCGACTCCGCCCCTTCGTCCGTGCCGTCGGCCGCGGACGAGGTCGACGTCCGTTCGCCGCCGGTGCGGGTATGCGGGGCCCGCTGGGATGGACCCATGAACACGAACACGAACGCACCCGCCTTCGCTCCTTCGACCGGACGGACGGCCCTGGTGACCGGCGGCAGCCGCGGCATCGGCGCGGCCACCGCGCTGCGCCTGGCGCGGGAGGGCGCGGACGTCGCCCTCACCTACGTGAACGGCGAGGACGCGGCCGCGGACGTCGTACGGGCCGTGGAGGCGCTGGGGCGCCGGGCGGTGGCCCTGCGGGCGGACTCCGCCGACGCCCGGGAGGCGGCGGGGGCCGTCGAGCGGGCGGCACAGGCGCTCGGGAGCGACATCGACGTGCTGGTCAACAACGTGGGCCTGGGACTGCTCGGACCGCTGGAGAGCCTGTCGCCCGCCGACGTCGACCGCCTGCTGGCCGTGAACGTCCGCGGCGTCTTCCTGACCTCCCAGGCGGCTGCGGCCCGCATGCCGGAGGGCGGCCGGATCATCACGATCGGCACCTGCATGACCCAGCGGGTGCCGGGGCCCGGCGGCACGCTGTACGCCATGAGCAAGGCGGCCCTCGTCGGCCTGACCAAGGCCCTGGCGCGGGAGCTCGGTCCGCGCGGGATCACGGCGAACATCGTCCACCCGGGGCCGATCGACACGGACATGAACCCGGCGGACGGCCCCCACGCGGACGGACAGGCCGCCATGACGGCACTGGGCCGTTTCGGCACGGCGGACGAGGTGGCGTCGACCGTGGCGTACCTGGCCACCGCCTCCTACGTCACCGGCGCGGAGTTCGCGGTGGACGGCGGCCACGCGGCGTAGGGGCCGCGGGGCACAGGGGCCGCGGGCAGGGCCGACCGCGGGCAGGGCAGGACCGACCGCGGCCGGCACGCTGCCGTCCGCCACGCGCGCGGGGCGCACCGGTGCTGTCCTGCCGGTGCGCCCCGCGGTACTCGGGGACCGGCCGCTCCCGTCGCCGGGGCCGGCCGGTCCGTGCGTCAGCCGCCCAGTTCCTGGTGGCGGGCGGCCAGGCGGGCCGCTCCGTCCTCGGTCAGGGAGCCGAACAGGCGCAGGCGGGAGATGCCACCGTCGGGGAAGATGTCCACGCGCGCGTGGGTGCCGACGGCCGCCTCGGGCAGGACGAAGCGGTGGTTGGTGTCGGGCTGCATCCGGGTCCGCGGCAGCACCTCGCGCCACTCACCGGCCCCTTCCCCGTCGACGTCCTTCACCGACACCGACGCCCAGCCCGCCGAGTTGCCCTTCAGGTACGCCGTGTCGATCTCGATCGCGCGGATCCGGGAGCGGCCGACCAGCCGGTAGCTGATCCAGTCGTTGCCCCGGTCGCGGCGGCGGCGGGTCTCCCAGCCGTCGTCCATCTTGCGGGAGCGGCCCGGCTGGATGGTGTTGGTGGCCGGTGAGTAGAAGAGGTTGGAGGCGTCCTCGACCCGGCCGCCGTTCTCCAGCGCGACCACGTCGAAGGTGCCGAGCGCCGCGAGCCACTCGGGGTCCGGGACGACCTCGCCGTACACGCGCAGGCGGGCGATGCCCCCGTCGGGGTGCTGCTTGAGGCGCAGGTGGGTGAAGCGCTGCTCGGCCGAGACGGCGAAGCCGTTGGCGGCGTGGCCGCCGACCGCGGTGCGCGGGACGAGGGTCGTCCACTTCACGTCGTCCGCGAGCAGTTCCTCCGGCGACGGGGAGCCGGCGACCGAGGTGCCCTCGACGGAGACGGCCTGCGGGTAGTTGCCGCGGAAGTGGGCGGTGTCGACGACGACGCCGCGGACCACGCCGGGCGCGCCGAGGCGGATCAGCGCCCAGTCGTGGTCGTCCTCGGTGGGCCAGGGGTGCTCGGCGGAGACGCCGCGGCGGCGGCGGGTCTCCCAGCCGTCCATGACCTTGCCCTTGTGCCCGAAGTGCTCGGGGTCGAACTCGGCGCGCTCGGGCACCAGCAGGTTCTCGCGCTGGGCGAAGAACTCGTCGTTGGCGGCGACGACACCCGCGCCGAGCTGCCGGTCGGCAAGGTTGGCGTACTGGGTGAAGGGGAAGTCGGCGGTGCGGTAGTCCGCGTACGGGTCGCCGCCTCCGTAGGGGTTCGCGTCTCCGGTGAAGCTGGCCAACGAGGTGTTCTGCTGGGCCGTCACGGTGATCAGGAGTTCCTTTCGGGGTCGTTCGTGTGGGTGGGGGCAGGTCCGGACGTGGGTCACGGGGTCCGGGTGAGGAGCTGTCCCTTCGGGTCGGTGAACGCGCCGTCCGCCACGATGCGCTCCCCGCGCAGCCAGGTGGACTTCACGACGCCGTACAGGGTCTTGCCCGCGTACGCGGTGACGCGGTTTCGGTGCTGGAGGCCGGCCGGGTCGACGGTGAAGGTCTCGTCGGGGGCGAGGACGGCGAAGTCGGCGTCGTGACCCGGCGCGACGGCGCCCTTGCGGGCCTGGAGCCCGACGAGACGGGAGGTGTTCGCCGACATCCAGCGGACGATGTCCTCCAGGCCGTGGCCCCGCTCGCGGGCCGCGGTCCACATGGCCGCCAGGCTCAGCTGGAGACCGGCGATGCCGCCCCAGGCGGTGGCGAAGTCGTCGGTCTTCAGGTCGGCGGTGGACGGCGAGTGGTCGGTGACCACGCAGTCGATGACGCCGTCCGCGAGCGCCTGCCACAGCAGGTCCTGGTTGGCGGCCTCGCGGATGGGCGGGCAGCACTTGAACTCGCTTGCGCCGTCGGGGACTTCCTCGGCGGTGAGGGTGAGGTAGTGCGGGCAGGTCTCCACGGTGAGGCGGACGCCCTGGGCGCGGGCCTCGGCGATCAGCGGCAGGGCGTCACCGGAGGACAGGTGGAGCACGTGCACCCGCGCGTCGAACCGCTTGGCCTGCGCGATGAGCGCGGCGACGGCGGTGTCCTCGGCGTCGCGCGGCCGGCTGGCGAGGAAGTCGGCGTACCTGGGGCCGCCCTGCTGCGGGGCGGCGGCCAGGTGGTGCGGGTCCTCGGCGTGCACGATCAGCAGGCCGTCGAAGGCGGCGATCTCGGCGAGGGAGCGGGCGAGCTGCTCCTGGTCGAGGTGCGGGAACTCGTCCACGCCCGACGGCGACAGGAACGCCTTGAAGCCGAAGACGCCGGCCTCGTGCAGCGGGCGCAGGTCCTTGACGTTGTCGGGCAGGGCGCCGCCCCAGAAGCCGACGTCGACGTGCGCCTTGTCGGCGGCGACCCGCTGCTTGACGCGCAGGTTCTCGACCGTGGTGGTCGGCGGGAGGGAGTTGAGCGGCATGTCCACGAGGGTGGTGATGCCCCCGGCCGCCGCGGCGCGGGTGGCGGTCCAGAAGCCTTCCCATTCGGTGCGGCCGGGGTCGTTGACGTGCACGTGGGTGTCGACCAGACCGGGCAGGACGACGTGGTCGCCGACGTCCTCCAGGCGGGCGCCCTCCGGGACGGGCGCGTCGTGCGGGAGTACGTCCGTGATCGTGCCGCCGCTCACCGCGACGGACGCGGCGCGTACGCCCTCGGGAGTGATGACGCGCGTCGAGCGCAGCACCAGGTCAGCCTGGGACACCCGAACCCCTCTCTCTGCAGTCGTTCCGCCACCGGTCCACCACCGGCCCGCCGGTTCACATCCGGGAAACGGGATCTCTCACCACGTAACGGACTTCAACGTTCTGTTGAAGGAGTCTTCACTTCCCGTTCCGCGTCGTCAAGAGGCACCCTTCGTGCGGGTGTGACCGACGACCCCGCTCTGGACGTTTCCACAAAGCGGAATTAGAATTCCGACAGACAGAACGTAGCTATGTACAAGCGGGGAGTCAACCGGCCGCCGGGTAGGCTTCTGCCCTCCCGCCAGCCCCGAAAGGAACGTGCCGTGCCGACGTCCAGCGCCAGCACCACCGACTCCGCCAGGTCCACCCCGGGCGGCGTCCAGTCCCTGGAACGCGCCTTCGACCTGCTCGAACGGATGGCGGACGCGGGCGGCGAGGTCGGTCTGAGCGAGCTGTCCGCGAGCAGCGGGCTGCCGCTGCCCACCATCCACCGCCTGATGCGCACCCTCGTGGCCTGCGGATACGTGCGCCAGCAGCCCAACCGGCGCTATGCGCTCGGCCCGCGCCTGATCCGGCTCGGCGAGTCCGCGTCCCGCCTGCTGGGCACCTGGGCCCGCCCGCACCTGGCCCGGCTGGTCGAGGAGACCGGCGAGACGGCGAACATGGCCCTGCTCGACGGGGACGAGATCGTCTACGTCGCGCAGGTGCCGTCCAAGCACTCGATGCGCATGTTCACCGAGGTCGGCCGCCGCGTCCTGCCGCACTCGACGGGCGTCGGCAAGGCCCTGCTCGCCGGCTTCCCGCCGGAGGAGGTGCGGGCCCTGCTGCACCGCACCGGCATGCCGGCCGCGACGGACAGGACGATCACCACGCCGGACGGGTTCCTCGCGGCGCTGGAGGACGTGCGGCGCCAGGGATACGCGATCGACGACAACGAGCAGGAGATCGGCGTGCGCTGCCTGGCCGTCTCCGTGCCGAACTCCCCCACCGCCGCGGCCATCTCCATCTCGGGTCCGGCGGGCCGCGTCACGGAGGAAGCGACCGACCGGATGGTGCCGCTGCTCCAGCAGGTGGCGGCCGAACTCTCGGAGGAACTGCTGGCCTCGAACGGCAACCCGGCCGGCTGATCCGCCGGTCGGGCCGCACGGCGGGGCCGGGCCGCCGGGAGGGACCGCGCGGCGGTGCCGTCCCCGGACGGGTCCCGCACTCGGCCGGGGTCCCCGCCGGAGAGCGCGGGACCCGCGCCCGCGATGTCCTCGCGGTCGTGCGCCGGCGCCTCACCGCCGCGGCGGGTCCCCGAACAGCTCGACGGCGTGGCGGACCTCCGTCAGCCCGGGCGACAGGGCGCTGACGGAGCCGATCGCGCCGGCTATCAGCAGCAGGGAGCGGCGCAGCCTCGGCACCTCCGGGACCCCGTGGCCCGCCATCGCGGCCAGGTCGGCCAGTTCGGCCTCGGCGATCGCCCGGTCCGGGAAGTCCGCGGGCAGCACGGCCAGCTGACGGCGCAGCCGGGACACCGCGGTCCGCAGTGCCGCCACCCTCACGTCCTCGTCGTCGACGGTCACGCGCCTCTGCCCCAAGCTCCGCAACACAACCCCTCCCCCTCGCACCCCGTCGTGCGCCCCCGCGCGGTGAACGCGCCGAGCACCCCCGTGACGCCGGCCGGGCGCCGGGGGTGCGGGCCAGTAAACGCCACCCGGCGCCGGGCGCGCCACCGCGGGGACCGAAATTCAGCCCTCCGGACAGTGGGCGCGGGCCGGGGGTTTGACGCGCGGTCGGGTATGCAGGACGCATGACGGACAACGAAGACCGGGTGGCCGGGCTGCTTCTCGCCGCGGGGGGGCGGGCGGCGGCTCGGCGGCCGGCCCAAGGCCCTGCTCGAACACCGCGGACACCTGCTCGTCGAACAGGCGGCCGAGGTGCTGTACGCGGCCGGCTGCTCCCGCGTGCACGTCGTCCTGGGGGCGCGGGCCCGGGAGGTGCGCGCACGGGCGGCGCTCGCGGGGTGCGTCCTGGTGGACAACCCGGAGTGGGAGCGGGGCATGGGCACCTCACTGCGCGCCGGACTCGCCTCGCTCGCCGGCACGGGGGCGCGGGCGGCACTGGTCTCGCTGGTGGACCAGCCCGGCATCGGCGCGGAGGCGATGGCGCGGGTGCGCGCCGGATACCGGGACGAGACGTCGCTGGCCTCGGCGGCGTACGCGGGCGTGCGCGGCCATCCCGTCCTCCTCGGGGCGGCCCACTGGGCGGGCGTCACGGCGACCGCGACCGGCGACCGGGGGGCACGCGCCTACCTGAGGGAACACGAGGCGGACATCGCGCTCGTCGAGTGCGGGGACGTGGCGCGGCCGTACGACATCGACACTCCGGCCGACCTGCGCCACCTTGGGTGAAGGGCATGGCACGGGGAGCCACTGTCCCTCGACCCGGAGAATCTCGACATCAACAAACCATTGAAGTTCCACGATGAGGAAACTACTATCCACTGACCAGAAGCACTCGACCGCACAGCGAGTGCGTTATGCCCCATACGCGCCCTCTGGCACCCGGTGCCACCGCTGAAGGAAGTGACAGCTCATGTCCGCACCAGCGCCGTCCACGCTGGCCATCGTCGACGCCGAGCCCCTGCCCCGGCAGGAGGAGGTCCTCACCGATGCGGCGCTCGCCTTCGTGGCCGAGCTGCACCGGCGGTTCACGCCCCGGCGTGACGAGCTCCTCGCCCGCCGCGCGGAACGCCGCGCCGAGATCGCCCGCACCTCCACGCTCGACTTCCTCCCGGAGACCGCCGCGATCCGCGCGGACGACTCCTGGAAGGTGGCCCCCGCTCCGGCCGCGCTGAACGACCGCCGCGTCGAGATCACCGGCCCCACCGACCGCAAGATGACCATCAACGCCCTCAACTCGGGCGCGAAGGTCTGGCTCGCGGACTTCGAGGACGCCTCCGCGCCGACCTGGGAGAACGTCGTCCTCGGCCAGCTCAACCTGATCTCCGCCTACACCCGCACCATCGACTTCACCGACGAGCGCACCGGCAAGTCGTACGCCCTGCGCCCGGACGAGGAGCTGGCGACGGTCGTCATGCGCCCGCGCGGCTGGCACCTCGACGAGCGCCACCTCCGGGTCGACGGCCGCCCGGTCCCCGGCGCCCTGGTCGACTTCGGCCTGTACTTCTTCCACAACGCGCAGCGCCTGCTGGACCTCGGCAAGGGCCCGTACTTCTACCTCCCGAAGACGGAGTCCCACCTGGAGGCCCGCCTCTGGAACGAGATCTTCGTCTTCGCTCAGGACCACGTCGGCATCCCGCAGGGCACCGTCCGCGCCACCGTCCTGATCGAGACGATCACGGCCGCGTACGAGATGGAGGAGATCCTCTACGAGCTGCGCGACCACGCCTCCGGGCTGAACGCCGGCCGCTGGGACTACCTGTTCTCCATCGTCAAGAACTTCCGTGACGGCGGCGAGAAGTTCGTGCTCCCGGACCGCAACGCGGTCACGATGACCGCCCCGTTCATGCGGGCGTACACCGAACTCCTCGTGCGCACCTGCCACAAGCGCGGCGCGCACGCGATCGGCGGCATGGCGGCGTTCATCCCGTCCCGCAAGGACCCCGAGGTCAACGAGGTCGCCTTCGAGAAGGTCCGCGCCGACAAGGACCGCGAGGCCGGCGACGGCTTCGACGGCTCGTGGGTCGCCCACCCCGATCTGGTCCCGATCGCCATGGAGTCCTTCGACAAGGTCCTCGGCGACAGGCCGAACCAGAAGGACCGCCTGCGCGAGGACGTCGACGTCAAGGCCGAGGACCTCATCGCGATCGACTCCCTGGACGCCAAGCCGACGTACGCGGGCCTGGTCAACGCCGTGCAGGTCGGCATCCGCTACATCGAGGCCTGGCTGCGCGGCCTGGGTGCCGTCGCCATCTTCAACCTGATGGAGGACGCGGCCACCGCCGAGATCTCCCGCTCGCAGATCTGGCAGTGGATCAACGCCGGTGTCGTCCTCGACAACGGCGAGCGGGTCACCGCCGAGCTGGCCCGCAAGGTCGCCGCCGAGGAACTGGCGAACATCCGCGCCGAGATCGGCGACGAGGCGTTCGCGGCCGGCAACTGGCAGCAGGCGCACGACCTGCTGCTGACGGTCTCCCTGGACGAGGACTACGCCGACTTCCTGACGCTGCCGGCGTACGAGCAGCTCAGGGGCTGACGCCCGGCCCGGCCCGGCACCCGCCGCCCGCCCGCTCGTGCCCCCGGTACCGCACAGCACCGGGGGCACGAGCGCGTCCGCGTGCCGACGTCACCTCAGGTGCACGGCGTCACTCGGGGCACACGGCGCCATTCCAGGTGCACCACGTCACTCTTGGTGCACCACGTCACTCCAGGTGCACGGACCAGTCCTGTTCCGCGGCCGGCTTGCCGTGCAGGTCGGGGACCTGCTTGAGCCAGTCGGGGCGGCCCCGCCGGGTGCGCGCCGCCCGCCGCTCCTCCTCGGCCGCCAGCTCCTCCCGGCTGGGGAAGTCGGTCGGCAGCCACTGCGCGGACGCCTTCACGCGCGCGCAGAGGTAGTCCGCGTACGCCGCCCGCACCTCGCCCGGCCCCGCGAAGCCGGGCTCCCGCGCCAGCCAGGCGTCCGGCACCTCGGCGACGACGGCGCGCAGCAGCTCGTCGGTGACCTTCGGCGCGAGCTCGGCGTCGGCGGCCCGGACGTCCGGGGTGCTGTGGCCGAGGGCGTGGTGGCGGAAGTCGTACGCCTTCTCCGGCGCGGAGGTGTCCCAGCGGTGGTGGAAGACCAGGGCCGCGCCGTGGTCGATGAGCCACAGGCGCGGGGGCACGGCGCCGAAGGTCGGCCACACCATGAGGTTGGAGCTGTGCACCGTCCGGTCGACGTTCACGGTGAGGGCGTCCAGCCAGACGATCCGTCCGGCCTCCACCGGATCCACCGGGAACCTCCGGGCGACCTCGGGCGTGAAGTCGGCGGCGCCCGGCAGGTAGTCCATGCCGAGGTTGCGTCCCGCGCTGGCGTTCAGCAGGTCCCGCACCTCCTGGTGCGGTTCCCCGGCACCGATCGACGGATCGAAGTCGACGACGACCAGCTCGGGCACGCGCAGTCCCAGCGCCCGCGCCAGCCGCCCGACGATCACCTCGGCGACCAGCGCCTTGCTCCCCTGCGCGGAGCCGGTGAACTTCACGACGTAGGTGCCGAGGTCGTCGGCCTCGACGACTCCGGGAACGGAGCCCCCGGTGCGCAGGGGCTCGACGTAGCGGGTGGCGGTGACCTCTCTCAACACGTTCGAAGGTCCCCTCGCTCACGGGCCTCACAGCTCACGGCCACCTCCAGGGCGCTGCAGTCCGGGAAGGCGGTCCGCCGGCCTCCGGCACGAAGAGAGCATAGTAACCGAGCGTGACAGCGGGAGAGGAGGGCTCGGGCCGTCGCGCCGACGGCCGCCGGGCTTCTCCGCCTCCCGCATGATCGAGGCGGGCGCGGTGGTGCCGCTCCGGCCGGCTCCGTTCCCGGGTGCAGGAGGACCCGTGCCCTCCCGGGGAACACGGCTCCGTGTGCGTCCGACGCCGCCCGTCCGTTTTCGGCGGTCTTTTCGGCACACGGGCGGCGTCGGGCGGCCCGGAGGGGGAAGGCGCACTGCAGTGGACGAGCCAGGGAGGGCTTTGCAGTGGAAGACGATTCCTCGCTCCGGGCGGTGGGCTGGGCGCGGTCGCTGCCGATGGACACCAGTCCCAAGGAGGCGCGCGACTGGGCCTTGCACCACCTGCGGTCCCTGCCGTGGACCGACCGTGCTCCCCAGACGGTGGACGATGTCCTGCTGACCGTCTCGGAACTGGTCACCAACGCCCACGTGCACGCCCACTCCCACGCCCAGCTGGTGATGACCTGGGACGGGAGGTGCCTGCACGTCGCCGTCCACGACGCCTCCACCACGCTGCCCACCCAGCGGGCCGCGACCACCGACCAGCCCGGGGGGCGGGGCATGCTCCTGGTCGACGCCCTGACCGACAGCTGGGAGGCCCGCCCCTGCCCCCACGGCAAGACGGTCATCGCCTGTTTCCATCCGCCGGCCGAGGTCCAGGAGCCCTGCTGACACCCGCGTGACGCGCGGGAACCCACGGGTCGCGGTCCCGGGAGGGCGCCCGCAGCAGGCGGATGCCCCGTTTGCCCGCTTACCCTGATTCTGTGGAGCCGCATGCACCTCCCCCGGACAGCGGTCACGACGGCCCGGAGCCGCCGGCCGCCGGGGTACGTCCGGAGATCCTCGCCTCCTGGCAGCGCTCGCAGTCGCTCGGCATCGACCAGGAGAAGGCCGCCCTGCCGGTCGAGAGCGACCTGAACCCCGACTCCCGGCTGCTCAGGGCCGCCACGCCGGTGCTGGAACGCCTGTACGAACAGCTCTCGGGCGTGCCGGCGACCGTGGCGCTGGCCGACTCGCGGGCGATCATCGTGGACCGGTGGGGCGACCCCGCGGGGCTGAGGCTGATGGACGCCGCCTCCCTGGTGCCGGGCGCCAACGTCGACGAGCGGTTCATGGGGACCAGCAGCGTCAGCATGGTGCTGAGCACCAGGGCGCCGTTCGTGGTCGTCGGCCACGAGCACTTCCTGCACGACCTCAAGGAGCTGACCTGCATGGCCGCGCCGGTGCGCGACCCGGTGGGCGGCGCCGTACGGGGCGCGGTCAACCTCTCCGTGCCCCGGGAGCTGGCCGACCCCCGCATGGCGCTGGTCCTGCAGGAGGCCACCGAACGCATCGGGGAGCGCCTGCTGGAGCTGGGGACGGCCCGCGAGGCCGAGCTGATGCGCTCCTTCCACCGGGCCAGGGAACGCGGTGGGCACGCCGAGCTGCACCTCGGCTCGGGAGAGCTGTCCCGGCTCGGCAAACCGCCGCCGCAGCTGGCCTCGCAGGAACGGTCGCTGCTGCTGGAGCGGGCCGTCGAGCTGATCTCCTCGACCGGTGAGGCGTTCACGGAGGTCCCGCTCGCGGGCGGTCGCGTGGCCGTGCTGCGCCGCCGGGAGCTGCACCACGGCGACGCGGAGGGCGCGGCGGTCGAGGTCAGCTTCGAGGACGCCCGCGGCACGGGGACGGCGGCCCCGGCCACCGCGACGACCCCGGCCACCGCGTCGGCCCCCGACGGCCGTCACGTGCCCCTTCTGGACCGTCCCACCGGGGCGGCGGAGGCGGAAGCGCCCGACGAGACGGCGCAGCCGCAGGCCGCCGGACCGGCCGACGCGTGGCTGCTGCTGGTGGGCGAGCCGGGCGTCGGCCGGCTCGCCGCCGAGGCGCGCGGGCGGCTGTCCCTGCTGAACGAGGCGGGCACCGGGCTCGGCACCACCCTGGACATGCGGCGCACCGCCGAGGAACTGGCGGAGATCACCGTGCCGCGCTTCGCCGACCTGGTCGTCGTCGACCTGGTGGAGAGCGTCCTGGCGGGCGAGGAGCCACCCCCCGGACGGCTGTCCCCCGACGTGACGCTGCGCCGGGTGGCCGCCTGGGCGGGCGAGGACGCCGGCGGCGCCCCGGCCGGCGGCGTGGACGAGCCGGCCGGCTACCCCGCCGGTACTCCCCAGGCCCGGTGTCTGGAGACCGGGCGGCCGGTCATGGACTCGGTGATGACCGCCGCCCTGGCCGGGCACCCGGCCGACCGGGTGCACCCCGTCGCCCTGCTCGGCGAGGGCGTGCACTCCTACCTGGGCGCCCCGCTGTCCGCCCGGGGGTCCGTCCTGGGCCTGGCGGGCTTCTACCGCCGCGGCAGGACGCGGCCGTACGAGCAGGACGACCTGACGCTGGCGGGCGAGCTGGCGGCCCGTGCCGCGATCAGCGTGGACAACGCCCGCCGCTACCGCCGGGAGCACCACGCCTCCCTCACCCTGCAGCGCAGTCTGCTGCCGCACGCCCTGCCCCGGCTGGGGACCGTCGACCTCGCCTCCCGCTACCTGCCCGCGGACGCCAGGGCGGGCGTGGGCGGGGACTGGTTCGACGTGATCCCGCTGTCCGGGATGCGCGTGGCGCTGGTCGTCGGGGACGTACCCGGAAACGGTCTGCAGGCCGCGGCGACCATGGGCCGGCTGCGTACGGCGGTGCGGACGCTGGCCGGACAGGACCTGCTGCCCGAGGAGGTGCTGGCCCACCTGGACGACCTGGTCAGCCGCACCCACGACGAGGCGGCCGACGAACAGGACCCCGCGACCGGGACGACCCTCCTGTACGTGGTGTACGACCCGGTGACGTGCAGTTGCACCGCCGCACGGGCCGGTCATCCGCCGCCCGCCGTGCTGACGCCGGGCGGCCGGGCGCGGCTGCTCGACCTGCCGGCCGGCCCGCCCCTGGGGCTCGGCGGGATCCAGCCGTACGAGTCCGCCGTCGTCGACCTGCCCTCGGACAGTCTGCTGGCGATGTACACCGACGGCCTGCTCAAGGAGGACCGCGGCTACGGGGACACCGACGCGCGCACCGGACGGCTGCTGGCCTCGCTGGACGGCGCCGGTCCGGCGCTGGAGGACGTCTGCGACCGGATCACGGGCACCCTCCTGCCCGGCGGTCCGTACGACGACGTGGCCCTCCTGCTGGCCCGGGTGCACGCGCTGCCCGAGGACCGGGTGGCGTCCTGGGAGTTCCCGTCCGACTCCTCGGTCGTGGCGCGGGCCAGGGCGCTCACCCGCGCCCAGCTCGCCGCCTGGGGCATGCGGGAGCTGGACTTCAACACCGGGCTGGTGGTCAGCGAGCTGGTCACCAATGCCGTGCGGTACGGCAGCCAGGGGCCGGTGTGCCTGCGGCTGCTGCGCGACGACTCGCTGATCTGCGAGGTCTCCGACCGCAGCAACACCTCCCCGCGCATCCGGCGGGCGGCCACGACCGAGGAGGGCGGGCGCGGCCTGTTCCTGGTGGCGCAGTTCACCAAGAGCTGGGGCGCCCGCTACACGCCGCAGGGCAAGACGGTGTGGGCCGAGCAGGTGCCGCAGCGGGGGCGGGCCGGGGCGGAACCGGACGAGCAGGCGCTGCTGGCCATGTTCGACGATCCCGGCTGACCCGCCGGCCGGACGTGTCCCGCGTGACGTCCGCGGGGCGCCCTCACCGCCCGCCGGGGCGGAGGTCCGGTACGGCAGCGGACCGCAGGGGGTTCGGCAGCGGCCGGTAGCGTGCGGCGGCGCCGTCCGCGCCCGTCCAGCGCAGCAGGAGGTTCGTCTTCGCGGGCAGCGTCGGCGCGGTGAGCAGGGCCGGGATCTCGGGAAGGTCGTGGCGGGCCAGGGCGGCGCGGAGGGCGGGCCGCGGGTCGAAGCGCGGGTGGTGGTCGGCGAGGGCGCCGGCGATCTCCAGCAGGTGGTTGACGACCAGGCAGTACACCAGCCGTTCCCAGCCGGCCGCGCGGGGCGTGTCCGGCAGGAGTCTGACGCCCTCGGCGTCCCGGAAGAGGGCCTGCACCGGAGTGCCGTCCCCGTCCACGGCGACCAGCGTGTTCTGCAGGTGCGCCTCCAGGACGACGCCGTCGTCGGCGAAGGCGGTCAGGACGGGCGGGACGACGGCGTGGAGGTACGCCTCCCACCAGCCCGCCGGGTCCGGGGCGGCCGTCAGCGGGTCGCCGGGGAAGCCCTCCACGAGGGCCGCGGCGAGCAGTGGGGTCGCGCCGGGCAGCAGGCGGGTGCGCAGGCCGTCGCGGACGACGACGGCGAGTTCCTCGAAGGCGAAGTCGGCGGTGCGGTACCCGCGGTCGGCGAGCCAGACCGCCGGGGGGCCGATCGCCTCGAAGGCCTCCGTGACCGCCGTGTCGGTGCGGCGCAGTCCCAGCAGGTCGTGGCGCCACAGGCGGCGGACGTCGTTGGTGATGCGCACGTCGAGGCTGAACTTCAGGAACAGGTCCTGTTCCGGAGGCCGCTCGGGCGCGTACACCGTGCGGACGGCCGCCGTGGGCCACACCGGGAACGCGGTCGTGCCCAGCCGGATCAGCCGTCCGTCGGCGAAGGCCGGGGCGAGGGCCGTCGCCGTCAGGTCGAGCTGCCAGGGGTGGGCGGGCAGCAGGCGGTAGCCGGACGGGGCTTCTCCGAGGGCGTCCAGGGCGGTGGTGTCGCCCTCCTCGACGACCGTGTCCGCGCGCACGGCGAGCAGCGTCAGCGGGAACCGGGCGTGCGCCTCCGGCGCGTAGGGAAGCCAGCCGGTGTGCGGGCCGCCGCCGCGCGCCTTGGGGGCGGGGTGGTGGGTGTGGCCGGTGAGCAGGGACTGTTCGGAGCGCAGGTACGGGTCGCCGGGCGGGACCGCCCCCGCGCGTGCCGTCAGGAGCGCGGCGACCGCGTCCCGGCTGTCGGTCATCTCGGTGGGCAGTTCGTGGTTGGGCAGGCCGGTGTGGCGGTGCAGTTCCTCGGCGACGAGTTTCACCAGTTCGGCGTGGCCGACGCGGTGCCAGCCGTCCGCCGTGCGCACCTCCGGCTCGGCGGGGCGCCGGCCGCCGCGGACCCGGAGCAGCCGGCCGCCGGGCAGCCGGTGGACCGGGCGGCCGCCGGAGGGCGGGCACGGTTCGGCCACCTCGCGCAGCAGGCAGTTCAGCAGCGGTACCGCCGCGTAGGCGTCGGCGCGTTCCGCGATGTCGTCCGGGACGGCGGTGCCGGAGGGCGGGGGCAGGAGATCCACGCGTTCCACTCGTTCCCTACGGTCTGAAAGGGCGGAGACGATCAGTATGTCTGTCGTGGTCCCTTCGTCGTGACGTCCCGCGCGTACGCGACTCGTTCCCGCCCCGTACCCGAGGAGCCCGCCCGTGTACCGTCCCGCCACCGCCGAGGCCGAGGTCGCCGACGAACTGGCCGTCGTCCGGCCCGGTCTGCTCCCCCGGTACGCGGCCGGGCTGCCCGGTGCCCGCGCGGCCGTGCTGACCCGGCTGTGGCGGGCGCTCGCGCACGAGCCGCTGCCGTGGATCACCGTCCGGGAGCCCGTGCGGGACGGGCTCGTGCTGCGCCTGGCGGACGGACGTCGGCTGTACGGTCCGGCCGCGGATCCGTACCGCACGTCCGCGTACGTCACCGCCGTACGGCTCGACGGGACGCCGTACGACGATCCCGCGCGTCTGATGGCGGATCTCGCCGTACCGCACTCCGCGGGTTTCGCCGCCGAACTCGGCCACAGCGCGGCGTCGTTGGCGCTGTCGCGGACGAGCCGGGAGAATCACCCGGACGAGTGGCCGGACAGTGACCGGGGCTGGGAGCAGCGGGTGGTCGACGGCCATCCGTTCCACCCCAACTGCCGTGCGCGGCCGGGCTTCTCGGTGGCCGAGCAGCTCGCCTACGGGCCCGAGCACGGGCCGGTCGTGGAACTGGGTCTGGTGCCGGTCCCGGCAGCGGGGTGCCTGGTGACGGGCACGTGGCCGCGGGAGTTGCGGGACGGGGGGCGGTTGCTGCTGCCGGTGCATCCGTGGCAGGCGGCGCACGTGCTGAAGCGGACGGGCGGGGGAACGACGCTGGCCGCGCACCCGCTGATGTCCCTGCGCACGCTCGCCGTGCCCGGTGGTCCGCACGTGAAGACCGCGTTGAGCGCGCGGCTGACGTCCTCGGTGCGGGACATCTCCGTCGCCTCGGTCGCCGCGTCGGACACCCTGTCGGCCTTCGGCCGGGCGCTGGCGGCGCGCACGGACGGGCTGCTGGAGGTCACCCGTACCCTGGGCGCGGCCACCGCGCACTCCCCCGACCTGGCCGCCGTCCTGCGCGAGCCGCCCCGGGCGTACGCGGCCGCCGGCGAGCACGTCGTCCCGGTGGCGGCGCTGGCGACCACCGGGCTGCCCCGGTCCCCCGCGTGGCTGGCCGGCCTCGCGCGTCTGTGCCTGACCGTGGGACTGGGTCTGCTCGAACGGGGCGTGGCGCTGGAGGCGCACGGTCAGAACCTGCTCGTGGTGCTCTCGGCGTCGGGCGAGCCGCTGCGCCTGGTCTACCGCGACCTGGCCGACATCCGCGTCAGTCCGGCCCGCCTCGCCCGGCACGGCGTGCCGGCCCCGGACCTGCCCGCGCGCATGCTCACCGACGATCCGGTGGCCCTGCGCCGCAAGCTGTTCGGTTCGCTGGTCGCCGGGGCCCTCGCCGACGCGGCGGGGTCGGGGGCGGCGCTGGGCGCGGCCCTGGAAGCGGCCCTCAATGAACTGCCGCCCACGCCGGACCTGGTGGCGCTGCGCGAGGAGCCGCTGCCGGTGAAGGCGCTGACGCTGATGCGCATGTCGCCGGGGACCGGCGGGGACATGTGGACGGATCTGCCCAATCCCCTGCACGCGAGGTGACGTTGCGGCGTCCACGGGGTCTCGTTTTGGATCGCGGCAGTCCCGGTCAATAGGATCCGCCGATGATCACAAGAAAACGGCTGGCGGCGGGCGTGTGCGCCCTGCTCGCCGCGCTGACGGCCGGGATCGCCCTGCCGGCCGGTGCTGTTGCCGGTGAACCCACGGGCGAGGACGCGCCGAAGGTCGACCTCGTGCTCGACGTCAGCGGTTCGATGCGCACCCGGGACATCGACGGCGGCACGCGGATGGCCGCGGCGAAGCAGGCGTTCAACGAGGTGCTCGACGCGACGCCCGAGGAGGTGCAGCTGGGCATCCGGACCCTCGGTGCCGACTACCCCGGTGACGACCGCAGAACGGGCTGCAAGGACACCGCGCAGCTCTACCCGGTCGGTCCGCTGGACCGCACCGAGGCCAAGACGGCGGTGGCGACCCTGTCGCCCACCGGCTGGACGCCGATCGGGCCCGCGCTGCTGAAGGCGGCCGACGACCTCGACGGCGGGAACGGGTCCAAGCGGATCGTGCTGATCAGCGACGGCGAGGACACCTGCGCCCCGCTCGACCCGTGCGAGGTGGCCCGCGAGATAGCCGCCAAGGGCATCGGGCTGACCATCGACACCCTCGGCCTGGTCCCCAACACCAAGATGCGGCAGCAGCTCAGCTGCATCGCCGAGGCGACCGGCGGCACCTACACCTCCGTGGAGCACACCGACGAACTCACCGACAAGGTGAACCAGTTGGTCGACCGCGCGGCCGACCCGGTGGTGACGCCGGTCGCCGTCGAGGGCGCGGACGCGTGCGCGAAGGCGCCGACGCTGAAGTCGGGGCTGTACACCGACCGCGAGGAGTTCGGGAAGCAGCGCTGGTACCGGGTGGACGTGCTGCCCGGCGAGGAGCTGCGCGCCTCCGTGAGCGTGTCCGCCGACCGGGCCGTGAACCCGTCCTACGGCGTGCTGCTGCGGGCGGTCACGGTGCACGGCCGGGAGATCGTGCGCGGCGAGGCGGCGGACAACGGCCGTACGGACGTGGTCTCGACCGGTCTGCGCTACCCGAAGCCGGAGACCGACGACGCGGACACGGACGAGCCGGCCGCGGAGACCGTCTGCCTGCAGGTCACCCACTCCTTCTCCGTCGCGTCCGGCGTGAAGACCACTCCCGGTCTGCCGCTGGAGCTGACGGTCGACGTCGTCGACGGCCCGAGCCAGGCCGACGACGTGGCCGCGTTCGGCCTCGGGCGCGGCTGGTGGCTGCTGGGCGTGCTGGTACTCGTCGGCTTCCTCGCCGGTCTGCTGTGGGGCTGGCTGTCGCGCTGGCGGTTCGCGGTCTGGAGGACCAACTGATGCGTATCACTCGAGCGTTGAGTGCCGCCGTGCTGCTGCTCGGCCTCGCCGCGGCACCCGCGGCGGCCGACTCCTCGCCCTCCGCGGATCCGTCGGACAAGGGCGGCGCGCCGACCGCGGCGGGCACGTCCTTCCGCACGGCGACGGAGATCGAGCAGGGGCAGCGGGCCACGGCGAACGCCTCCGCGGGCGACTACCTGTACTGGTCGTTCCCGGCGGACGCGCGGCAGCGGCCGACCGTGAAGGCCACGGTGAAGCTGCCCGGGACGCACGCCGCCCAGACCTGGCGGATCGACGTGTACGACGGTCTGCGCCGCCGCCAGGCCTGCCAGTGGGGCGCGCAGACCCGCACGGCGCCCGAGGGCACGCCCTCCGTGGAGCTGGCGTGCGTGCTGCGCACGGTCCGCGCCTGGTCCGAGCCGTGGGCGAACGACCCGCTGCCGGGCACGTACTACGTCCGGCTGACGGTGGTGAACCTGCCGACGTCCGACCTCGGCGTGCCGGTCGGCGCCGAGGTCCGGGTCGACTCGAAGGACATGGGCGGAGCGGCCGCCGTCGACGGCTCGCTGGCCGAGCCGCTGGTGCCGGGCGTCGCGATGACGTCCGGGCGGGACGACGACGCGGAGCGCGGCGCGGTGCTGTCCGCGATCGAGCCCGAGGACGGCTGGTCGTCGGGGTGGTGGTCCGACCGGTGGGTGTGGACCGGGATCGGTGCCGTGCTGGCCGCGCTGGCGGGCATCGGCGGGTACGCGCTGACGCGGGGTTCCGGACGCCCGTCGCGGGTGCCGCCGGGCGCCTGAGCGCCAGTCAGGAGGCCCGTTCCCGACGAAAGGGAGCGGGCCTCCCGGCGTTTCAGGCGGCCCCGCCGAGCGCCTTGGCCGCCGTGCCGTCGCCGGTCACCCCGACCCGCCCGTCCCGCACCGCGTCCCGCAGGTCCAGCTCCCCGCGGCTGAGGGCCGCGCACGTGCCGGCGTCCAGCACCAGCCGGGCGTCGGGCTCCCCGGGCGCGGGCCCGTCACCGTACACCGGGCCCTCGTCCGCGCCGGCGTACAGGTGGAAGTCCCCTTCCTCCAGCCGGACTTCGACGATCCCCTCCGCCGCGCCCGCCGTCCGCAGGGCCCGCAGCAGGGGCAGCGCGAACCAGTGCGCCCGCACCGCGTCCGTGGGCCGCCGCTCTCCCAGCTCACCGGCGCCCCACGCCCCGAGCGCCTCCAGGACGGGCAGCAACGCGCGGCCCCGGGTGGTGAGTTCGTAGACGTACGCCGCACCGGGCGGCGGCAGCCGGCGCCGGGTCGTCAGCCCCTCGCGCTCCATGTCCTTCAGCCGCGAGGCCAGTACGTCCGTGCTGACGCCGGGCAGGTCGGCGTGCAGGTCGGTGTAGCGCCGCGGTCCGGCGAGCAGCTCCCGGACGATCAGCAGGGTCCAGCGGTCGCCGACGGTGTCGAGCGCGCGGGCGGCGGAACAGTACTGGTCGTAGCTTCGGCGAGGTGACATGCGACGCAGTGTAGACATGTTGTTGGACTTTCCAAGCTCCCACTTGGTAAAACCAAGCAACACCAGATGGCGGAGGGGAAGCGGCGCATGGAGTTCCGGCAGTCGAACAAGCTCAGCGAGGTCTGCTACGAGATCCGGGGCCCGGTGATCGAGCACGCCGACGCACTGGAGGCGGCGGGGCACAGCGTGCTGCGCCTGAACACCGGCAACCCGGCCCTCTTCGGTTTCGAGGCGCCGGAGGAGATCCTCCAGGACATGATCCGGATGCTGCCGCGGGCGCACGGCTACACCGACTCGCGCGGCGTCCTCTCCGCCCGCCGGGCCGTCGCCCAGCGCTACCAGGCGCTCGGCCTGGAGGTCGGCGTGGACGACGTGTTCCTCGGCAACGGCGTCTCCGAGCTGGTCTCCATGGCCGTGCAGGCCCTGCTGGAGGACGGCGACGAGGTCCTGATCCCCGCCCCCGACTTCCCCCTGTGGACGGCGGTGACGACCCTCGCCGGCGGCAAGGCGGTCCACTACCTGTGCGACGAACAGGCCGAGTGGTACCCCGACCTGGCCGACATGGAGTCGAAGATCACCGACCGCACCAAGGCGGTGGTCGTCATCAACCCCAACAACCCCACCGGCGCGGTCTACCCCAAGGAGGTCGTCGAGGGCATCCTCGACCTCGCCCGCCGCCACGGCCTGATGGTCTTCGCCGACGAGATCTACGACCAGATCCTCTACGACGACGCCGTCCACCACGCGGCCGCCGCACTCGCCCCCGACCTGGTGGTCCTCACCTTCTGCGGCCTGTCCAAGACCTACCGGGTGGCGGGCTTCCGCTCCGGCTGGCTGGTGGTGACCGGACCGAAGCAGCACGCGAAGGACTACCTGGAGGGCCTGACCATGCTGGCCTCCATGCGCCTGTGCGCCAACGCGCCCGCCCAGTACGCCATCCAGGCAGCGCTCGGCGGCCGGCAGTCCATCCACGAGCTGACCGCCCCGGGCGGACGGCTGCGCGAACAGCGCGACGTGGCCTGGGAGAAGCTGAACGAGATCCCGGGCGTCTCGTGCGTCAAGCCCAAGGGCGCGCTGTACGCCTTCCCGCGCATCGACCCGAAGGTGCACCCGATCCACGACGACGAGAGGTTCGTCCTGGACCTGCTGCTGCGCGAGAAGATCCAGGTGGTCCAGGGCACGGGCTTCAACTGGCCCTCCCCCGACCACTTCCGCATCCTCACCCTGCCCCACGCGGACGACCTGGAGGCGGCGATCGGCCGGATCGGCCGGTTCCTCGGCGGGTACCGCCAGTAGCGGCGGGCCGTCAGTCCTTGCGGGTGAAGCGGACGCCCAGGTCGCAGGGGGTGTCGGGCTCGGACGTGGCGCACAGGGTGTCGCCGTCGTCGACGACCGTCAGCGTGAGCCGGCAGGGCTCGTCGGACTCCTCGGTGAAGGACAGGCCGATCTCCGAACCCGACGTGGCCTGCGGCGAGGTCATGTACAGGCCGTCGTCGTGGGCGAAGAAGGCCCAGTCGCCGCCGCTGTGCCCGCCGGGGCAGCCGGTGTCGGCGAGCTTGCCCGCGTTCAGGCCGGACGCGGTGAAGGTCCGGCCGGCGGTGAGGGCGAGGGACGCCCCGTCGCCGGCCTGCCAGGTGCCGGTGACCCGGTCGGCGGAGACCGTCGCGGTCTCCGCGCCGGCACCGCCGCACGCCGTGGCCGACAGCAGGGTGATCAGCACGGCGGCCGTCCAGCGGGCGGCGGGTGCGAAGGGTGTCTTGAACACGGAGGAATCCTAGAAGGGTGCCGGATGTGCCGGTGGTCCGGGGCGGCGGGCCGCCCCGGACCACCGGGTGTCTGTCACGGGCGCGGTGGTGCTACCCCAGCCACTCCGAGTAGTTCACGCACTCGTTGATGGGCCACTTCTCCTCCCAGGAGAAGTCCTCGCGGACCGCCGCCCCGAAGGTGTCCTCGAACGCGGGGTTCCACGAGCGTGGGATGGCGTGGGTCGCGGACCGCCAGTCGGAGGAGTTCCAGGCGGTGAACTTGAGGGTGACGGACCCCTCCTTCTTGTTGATCGAGCTGATCTTGGCCTTGCCGCTGTACGTGCCCAGGAAGGCGTCGGCCTGGTTGCTGGTGCCGATGGCGCCGTTGGTCAGCACGCTGGACATGTCCTTGGCGAAACCGCGCAGCGAGTTGAACTTGTACCAGGGGCTGCCGGGCTCGGGACCCTTGTCCTCGTACTGGAACTCGACCTCCTTGGCGAAGGCCCCCTTCGTGCCCTTCCGGGCCTGGCCGACCATCCTCGCCCGCAGGCCGGAGATGGTCTCGTCCTGCGCCAGGATGGACGTGAAGGCGTCGCCCCCGCGGAAGTCCTGGTGCTCGCGCAGCGGGTAGCCGCCGCCCCACAGCCAGCCGAAGAACAGGGAGCGCGAGGTCTCCCAGCGGTTGGCGGCCTTGGGGTCGCTGACGATGCCCCAGTCGGGGATGGAGGCCAGCCACTCCTCCATGCTCTGGGTGGGCGGGTTGAAGGGCAGGTCCCACGACTTGGTGATGTAGTTGTAGGTCGCGCCCGGCGTCCACTGGTTGACCGGCTTCTGGGTCCAGCCACCCGACGAGGTCGGGGCCGTGCCGCCCCAGCCACCGCCACCGCCGCCACCACCGCCACCGCCGCCGCCGAGGGCGCCGATCACGGCACCGACCACGCTGATCACCGCGCCCACGACACCGCCGATGATCGCCCCGATGGCGCCGAGGAGACCGCCGAGACCGTCGCTGGTGCCGCTCGGGTCGGAGTTGGTGACCGGGTTGTTGCTGGCGTAGGCGTAGCCGTTGAGGGTGTTGGGCTTGTCCGGTTCGAGCAGCGGGTCGACGCTGAGGAACCGGCCGGTGCCCGGGTCGTACTGGCGGGCGCCGAGCTGGGTGAGGCCGGTCGTGGCGTCGGCCGGCTTGCCCAGGAAGCCCTTGTCGTCGGGCCAGGCGCCGCCGGCCGTGCCGCGCGGGGCGCCGAACGGCGTCGACCAGCGCTTGACGAACGCCAGCGTGCCGGCGTCGATCGCCAGTGCCGAGGTGCCGTGGTGGTCACCGGCGAGGAAGGTGAGCTTCGTGCCGGAGACGCCCGCGGTGGAGGTGCGGACGGCGATGACGGACGAGCCCGCCTTGTAGGTGCGGGCACCGGAGAGCGCCTTGGTCGCACCGTTGCCGCTCACCTTGAGGTGGACCTCGGTGGTGCCCAGGTACAGGACGGTCTCGCCGTCCTTGGTGGTGGGGCGCCGGATGAGCAGGTCGCCGCCGGCGTCGTAGACGTAGGCGGTACCGGTGGCCGGCTTGCCGCCCGCCGCGGGCTCACCGGCGGTGGCGAGTCTGCCCTCGGCGTTCCAGTCCAGGGTCTGGGTGGCCTGGACCCCGGGCCGGGTCTCGGTGTTGCCGGTCTCGTCGTAGGTGTACGACGAGGTCTTGGCGCCGGTCGTGGTGGAGGCCAGGGCGTGCGGCTGGCCCTCGGCCGTGCCGTACGTGTACTCGGTGGTGACGTCACCGGACGCGCTGTGCTCGGTCTGCTTCGAGCGCAGGCCGGAGTCGTTGTACTGGTAGCTGGTCCAGTACGGCGCCGCTCCGCCGAGGTTGGCGACGGTACGGCCGGACGTGGCGCAGTCGGCGGTCTTGGGCGTCCAGGCCTCGCTCAGCCGGCGGTAGCCGTCGTAGGTGAAGCACTGGTGGTCCGCCTTGCCGGTGCCGCCCAGGGTGGTGGCGTCGGAGACGGAGGTGATGTTGCCGGCGTCGTCCTGCTGGTACTTCAGCTCCTGGAGCATGAAGCCGTGGACGTCGTCGGTGACGTACGACCGGGTGAGGCGGCGGGTGCCGGCCTCGTAGTCGTTGTTGAGGTAGACCTTCTTGGCGCCGGCCGGGTCGGTGGCCAGCGTCATCTGGCGCAGGTCGCCGAGGGGCGAGTAGGCCGCCTGCTGGAGGTAGCCGGTGGTGCCCTTGGCGGTCAGCACCTGGCCGAGCTCGTCGTAGGTGTAGGACACGGTCTCGGCGGACAGGCCGGCCACCGCGGGCGCGGCCGCCTGCTTGACGGTGCCGTCGAGGTTGTAGCCCGTGGAGAAGGACAGCTCGGCGGGCACGCCGGCCGCGACCAGCGGGTCGTCCGCGGGGAGGACGAGTTCGTTGTTGGTGACCTTGTACAGGGGGTCGTAGCGGGTGACCTTCTGGGTGTAGGCCCTGCCGGTCACGCCGCCCTCGTAGCGCACGGCCGTGTCCTGCTGGCCCTTGGCGAGGGTGTCGAAGGTCCAGGCCGCCAGCTTGTTCGCGTCGGTCTTCGACGTCTGCCACATGCCCGTCTTGCGGCCGAGCACGTCGTACTCGAACAGCAGCACCTCGCCGCGGCCGTCGGTGGACTTCACCGCCTGGTCGAGCTCGTTGTGCTGGGTGACCGTCGTCCCCTTGTCGGGGTCGGTGACGGACACCTGGCGGCCGAAGAGGTCGTAGGTGTACGTCCACGCGGACCGGTCGTGCGCGGTGATCGACTTCTGCCGGTCGGCGGCGTCGAAGGCGTACCGGGTGGTCATGTAGTCCGTGCCGGCCGGGCGGGTGCCCGCGTAGTCACGGCGCTCGACGGTCCGGCCGAACGCGTCGGTGACGACCGCGTTGGCCGAGCCGCCCTCCGGGGCGCTGGTGAGGACCAGATCGCCCTGGTAGGTGGTGTCGACGGTCCACTCGGTGACGCCGTAGCTCTTGGTGACCGCCTTGGTGACGCGGCCCATGCCGTCGTAGACGCTGTCGGTCTGCCGGGGCGCCTGGCCGCCGTCGATCTGCACGATCGTGCCGGACGGGGCCGCGGTGTCGTCCCAGATGTCCGACTGCGCGGTCACCGGCAGGCCACGGCCGTCGTAGAGGGTCTGCGCGATGATCCGGCCGCCCTGGGCGGACGGCGCCTGCACCTGGCGGGTGCGCAGCAGCGAGTCGTAGATCTCGTAGGTGGTGTTGTAGCCGGAGCCGTCGCCGTTCAGGGTGGCGCTGGAGACCCACGGCAGGGACGTGGACTTCACGTGGTAGCCGTAGACGTAGGTGGCGGTCTTGCCGAGCGCGCGGGAGCGGTTCGGCAGCCACACGGAAGTGATGCGGCCCAGGCTGTCGTAGGCGGACTCCGTCACCTTGCCGTTGGCGTCGGTGACCTTCAGGTCCACGCCCAGCGCGAAGTCCTTGACCGTGGTGGTCCGGTGCCCCTTGGCGTTGACGACCGTCGTAGAGGTCAGCGGGCCGGCCGCGGGCGGCTGGTACTCGGTCTTGGAGGTGATGACGTCGTCGGTGTTCTTCACCTGGACCGGGCGGCCCAGCGTGTCGTAGTCGGTGACGGCCGTCATCTGCCACAGCGGCTGGTCGTCACTGCCGTAGCCCTTGGCGCGGCCGGACCAGCGCGCGTCGCCCTTGGTGGGCTTCTGCGTCGCGGACCAGGTGGTCGTGTCGTAGGCGGTGGCCTTGTCGGAGACGACGTCACCGGGGCGCGTGGCGTCCGCCGGCAGGTCCAGGGCGGAGTCGGCGACCGAGCAGGCCCGGCCGACGATCCGGGTCCGGGAGACCAGCGCGGTCAGCCCGGCGGCGTCGTTGCGCGCGTACCAGGTGCGGGTGCACTTCTCGTCGCCGGTGACGGAGTCGTCGCCGGTGTCCTCCACCGACACGGGCATGCCGTAGTCGTCGTAACCGGTCTTGGTGGTGCGCACCCGGTCGTAGGGGGTGAGGCGGCTGGTGATGCGGGTGCGGGCGTGCGAGGCGCCCACGCGCACGTAGTACGCCTCGGTGTCGGCGTACGACTTGTGCTGGGTCGCCGTCCGCTTGGACCAGGGGTCGTTGACGGTGCCGGAGACCTCCTTGTCGCCGTCGTAGGAGACGCTCTCGCGCTGGAAGCCGGCCAGTTGGTCGGAGTCGGTGACGGCCGGGGCGGTGACGCCGGAGACCTCCACCTTCCTGCGCCGGTCCGGGTCGGGGGTCTTGCCGTCGCTGCCGAGGACCCGGTCGCCGTCCATGCCGCGCAGGTAGACGGTGACGGTCTTGCTCCGGGTGCCGTTCGACGGCCCGGTGTAGTGGGTGACCTTGCCGTAGCCGCGCCACTGGGACCAGGTGCGCTCCTTGGCGGGGGTCAGCGGGTCGTCGTTGTAGTGCCAGGCACCGCCGCCGGAGTACTCGTAGGTGTGCTGCACGGCCTCGGAGCCGCCCAGCGGGTCGGTGGTGCGCACGGAGCTGACGGGGTACTTCTGGAACCAGTCGAGGATCGGCTCCTCCTGGCCGTAGGGCGACCAGTACACCGGGAAGCAGCGCGTGGTGTTCTCGTCCGCCTTGGGCATGGTCTGCCCGGCCACGCAGTCCGCGGGCAGGTAGTCCACGATCGTCTGCGCGCCGGTCTCGGAGACGACGGTCTTCAGGCGGGGCCGCTCGAAGGACAGGATGTCGTCGCTGGGGCTGTCCACCCGGTTGGGCAGGAAGACGTGGGAGAACCTCACCGGGTCCAGGGAGAGGTCGCTCCCGCGCTTGCCGGTGTGCTTGATCTCGTCCAGCCACAGCGACTGGTCGGTGGAGTCACCGGTGTCGCCCGGGTCGAGGTAGAGGTGCTTGAGGGTCCAGGTGTCGACCGGCGAGAAGGCGGGCGTGGCCGCCGAGGCGTCCCACGCGTAGGTGGTGACCGAGGTCAGCATCTTGCGGGTGAAGAACGACGGGCTGTCCAGGTACGGGCACTTGTCGCCGTCCTTGCAGATCCGGTCGAACGGCACGTCGGGCCAGTTGTCCCGGGTGTCCTCGGTCAGCGCGTCGCAGCCGGTGCCGGAGGCCAGGCAGCGCTCGCCGTGACCGAACACGATCTTGTGCGAGGCCTGGGGGGTGCCGGAGAAGAGGGCGCCGGCGCGCTGTCCGTAGCGGATCTCCTTGAGGTAGCCGCCGCGGGTGTAGGACGTGCCGGTGTTGTCGTCGCCGAGCTTGTCGTAGTTGTTGGTCTCGTCCTCGTACCAGTAGGTCGTGGCGTTGCCGTGGGTGTCCTCGACGTAGTCGAGGTTCCACCGCCACGCCTGCTTCTTGTCGCGCGAGGTGAAGCCCGTTCCGTCGGCGTAGCCGGGCTCGCCCTCGTCGTCGCCGAAGACCGGCACGGTCCACACCGACTTGGTGCGGACGCCGGCGGCGGCGCCGTCGAGCTTGTTCCGGCCGAACACGAAGCGGGTGCCGTCGCCGGTGGTGACGGTCCAGTACTCACCGTTGTCGTCGCCGTTGTCCGCGCCGGTGGAGTGGGTGACCTTGGAGGCGTCGTCGTTCTTCAGCCGCCACTGCCCGGTGGTGTCGTCCTTGACCAGCTCGGTGGCCTTGCCGTTGAGGACGAGGGAGGCGTTGTCGTACTTCCAGCACAGGTCGTGCCGGTCCTTCTGCCCGTCGTCGGTGCAGGAGCCGTACTTGCGCTCGACGTAGGACGAGGTGATGTCGAAGCCCTCGCCGACCTCGGTGCCCTGGTTGTTGCTGGTGGAGGTGCGGCCGTCGACGCTGCCGGAGTCGTAGGAGATCTCCAGCTTCGGGGCCTCGCCGGCGGCCGGTTCGGGCGCCTTCAGCGGGTAGGACCAGGTGAACGAGCCGGAGCTGCCGCCCGCCTCCCAGGTCGAGGAGGCCGCGAGCGGCGTCGCCTTGTAGTCGCCGTCGGCGGAGGCGGTGCCGGCCGCCAGGGCGAGGGTCATGGTCTGCCCGGAGGCCGCCTTCGGAGCGAAGGCGAGGTCGGCGGTGAGCCGTTCGTCGCCGCGCTCGTTGGTGAACTTCACCGGTGTCGCGGGCGGGCAGGCGCCGGCACCGGCGGTGCAGTCGGGCAGGCGCAGCACCTGGAGGCGGCCGGCCCAGTCGCCGCCGTAGGCGGAGGCGAACGCCGAGTAGTCGATGCCGAGCCGGGCCGCGCCGCCGTCGGCGGGGCCGGTGACCTTCAGGACGACGCCCTTGACGCCGAGGGCGCCGACGGCCTCCTGGTCGAGGACGTCGACCTTGACGCTGTCGGCGCGCCTGGCGTTCTTCGCCGCCGGCGGGGCGAGGGTGACGGGCAGCCGGCCGGGGGTGGCCTCGGCGGTCCTCGTGCCGGACGCGGTCAGGCGGGCCGAGCCGCCGGTGGGCCAGGTGGTGCCGCGGGACTGGTCCTCGGCGGCACGTCCGGCGGCCGTCTGGTCGGCGCGGGCGGCGTCGCGCACGACGGCCGCGGTCCGGGCGTCCTGCTTCGCCTTGAACGGCGCCACCTGCTGGGCGTTCGGCGTGGACAGCTCGGGCCGGCCGAGGGGGTCCACGTCGTCGGCGGTGGCGGCGGGGGCGAGCAGGCCGGGCAGCAGGGTGATGCCGACGACCGCGCTGACGCGGCGCAGCCAGGGACGTACCGCCCGGCGCCGGTCCGGGCCGGGTCCGGTCCCCGCGCGGGGGACCCCCAGGGGTTGGTGTCTCATGGGATTCCTTGTCCGAGAAGGAAACGTCGAAGGGACGCGGCGCCGAAGGCGGGCGCCGCTCCGCGAAGGACGGAGCGAGCCGGTCCCGGGGCGCGGGTGACCGCACCCCCGGACCGGCTCAGGAAGGGAAGGGCGCCGTTCAGACGCCGCCGAGGATCTGCGACCGGACCTGGTCGGCGCTCATCGCGCCGGTCCACACACGCAGTTCCTCCAGGGCGCCGGGCAGGTGGTGCCCGGTGGTGCCGCCCTGGCTGCCGCGGCCCACGGTCAGGGCCCCGGTGCCGTACTGGGGGGTGGTGAACCCGGACGCGGTCTCCGACGGCTGGTCGAACTCGCCGACGAAGAGGTGGAGTCTGCCGTAGCGGGTCTCCGTCTTCGCCGGGTCGGCCGGGTCCGTCCACTCCCAGGACTCCTGGGCGTCGAACACGCCGGTGACCTGCACCCAGGTGTCGGTCTCGGCGATGTCGCCGCCCGGCACCTCGGCGGACTGGGTGACCTTGCCGTCGGCGCCGACGGCGGTGCGGGTGAACTTCCACTGGTAGACGCCGTCGGCGGGCTTCACCGCCCACAGCGCCCAGGAGGACTCACCGGCGCTCGCCTGCTGCCCGGCGACCAGGGCCCGGTAACCGACCGGCTTCGAGGCGAGCTTGGCCGAATCCAGCCGCACCCGGGCGGAGACCGTGAAGGAGCCGGTCTCGTCGACGACCGGGCCGGTCGCGGAGGCGTAGCCCGCGGTGCCGTCCAGGACGAGGGCGTTGTTCTCCTCGTCCAGTACCGCTCCGGACGCCGACAGCGTCAGGTTCGGCGTGCCGTAGGAGGACAACTCCTTGACCGTGGTGCCGGTGGACGACGCGGCGTCCCACTGCGCGACGAGCTCGTTGGCCGGCACGCCCTCCTCCAGGAGCTGCGCCTGCTGGGTGATCTCGTCCGGGGTCAGCACGCGCTGCCAGACGTTCACCTCGTCGAGCCGGCCGCGGAAGTGCTCGCCGTAGACGCCGCCGACCAGGGAGCGGCCGATCTGGAGTCCGCCGGAGGAGACCCAGGGCTGGTACGCGGTCGACACCGTGTTCAGGACGACGGGCTTGCCCTGCGGGCGGCCGTTGACGAACAGCTGGATGGTGTCGTTCGCCTTGTCGGCGTCGTTCTTCGTGTCGAACACGGCGGCCAGGTGCGTCCACACCTTCAGCGGCGGGTTGGTGGCGTCACCGAGCGACCGGAGGTAGACCGGCTTGTCCTTGACGTCGCCGGCGGTCCGGTTGAAGACCCACTTCTTGTAGGAGGCCGAGTAGTACAGCGTGAACGCCGAACCGTAGGTGCCGGGGGCCGCCATCACCACCCGGGTCTGGGAGGTGTCGGTCAGGAAGGCCCACGCCGAGACGGTGAAGGAGTCCCGGGTGTTCACGGCCGGGGTCGCGGTCGCGGCGTAGCCCGCCCGCTGCGTCGTGTCCGACCCGTCGTTGAGCCACAGCGAGGCGTCGGCGTCGCCGCGCCGGGCCAGCGTGGACCAGCCCGCGCCGGCGGTGTAGAGGGTGGCGTCGTGCCGGGTGCCCTCGGTCGCGGTGTCCTTGGCGGTCGTCACGCCCGAGCCGGGCGCGGCGTCGTCGAAGTGCCAGGTGCCCGTGGCGCCGGCCGCGGGGGCGACCTTGAAGCTGAACTCCGCCGGGGCGCCCCAGCGGTTGCGGACGTCCTTGGCCTCCACGGACAGCACCTGGGTGCCTGCCAGTGACGGTGTCACGTCGGACACGGTGACCGACTTGCCGGTGACCGCCTTGGCCTCCTTGGCCGAGGTGGTCAGCAGCCGCCAGCGGTAGCCGGTGATGTCGGGGTCGGCGGCGTTGGGCTTGAAGGTGAAGGTACCGGCCACACCCGGGCCGCCCTTGCCTTCGCACAGATTGGCGGTGCACTGGGTGTACGGCGAGACCGAGGTGACGACCGGGGCCTTGGGCGCCGTCGAGTCGATCTTGAAGTAGCACCAGGAGGAGTACGAGGAGAACAGGTCACCGGACTTGCCGCTGTACGACCAGTGCGACTGGGTGCGCGAGCGCAGCCGGTACAGGCCGCCGTCCGCCCGGTTGGAGGTGCGCATCTTCTCGAGCGTCTCGTCGGGGTCCCAGCCGGAGGAGGGTCGGTAGCCGGACCACACCTGGTGCCAGGCGGCGTCGTCACCGCGCTCGACGACGAACTCGGCCTGGAGGGAGCCCTCTTCGTCACCCATGTGGTGCTCGACCTGGGTCTGCACCCGGGCCTGCACCATCGGGTCGACGCGGGTGACGATCAGCGGGTCGGAGGACGAGGTCCGGCAGTAGGCGGTGGTGCCGTCGCCGGGGATGACGCCGACGCTGGTGGGCACGCCGGGCTTGAAGGCGTACGTCACCTTCAGTTCGGCGTTGTCGTCGAACCGCTTCCACGCCTCGGGGTCGGACTCGTCCTTGGCCCGCAGCATCAGCGTGAGCCGGCTGATCTTGCCGTCGGCGAAGCTGCGCACCGTGGAGGTGAGGTTCTCGTCGGTCTCGTCCGGGTTGTCGTTGAACTCGATCCACTGGTCGGGCTGGTCAGGGCTGCACTGGCTGCCGCGGCCGGCCGAGACGTACCGGTCGCCCATCTGGTCCAGCTGCGTCGGGCCGGGCCACCGGGTGCCCTCCGAGATGTTGTTGGTGCGCTCCAGGTCCACCCACTTGGCGGAGCAGCTGAACGACCAGGTCTCGTAGGCGCGGAAGGTGGCGTCGAGGACGTACTTGCCGGCGAGCTTGGACGGCGAGAACTCGAAGTACATGCGGTTCGTGTAGTTGCTGCCGCAGTAGTACGGGCCGGACACGCTGCACCGGCCGACGCCGTAGTCGCCGTTGAACTGCCAGAACTTGTCGCCGTCGGACGACAGCACGGTGCGCTCGGACACGCCGAGGCCGACCGAGGGGTCGATGTAGACGGGGTAGACGGTGTCCTCGCCGCGCAGCAGGCCGAGGTCGGGCTCGACGGTGACGCTGTCGCCGTCGACCTGGACGGGCATGACGGCGCTGGTGTCGCCGGCGCCGGGCTGGGTGCCCTCCTCGACCGGGTCGGGGATCTCGCCGCCGGCGGCGTCGGCGGTGGCGAGCTGGGTGCGCACGCCGTCGGTGCCGGGCCGGGCGTCCTGGCCGGCGGAGTCCCACATCTGGCCGGCCGGGCCCTTGAAGACGGTGTTGCCGTCGGTGTCGACGGCGCGCACACCGCCGCCGGCGCCCGGCATCAGCCGCAGGTCGGTGGTGGAGGCGGTCAGCTCGATCTGCTCCAGGGCCGGATCGGCGGCGGCCTCGGCCGTCTTGACGACGAGGACCTCGCGGTACCCCTCGGCGGTGGCGGTCAGCTCCAGGTCGACGCCGTCGAGCACCTCGGGGTAGACGGCCTTGGCGCCCTCCAGGCGGGGCTCGGGCAGCCGGCCGGGCCAGTCGAGGTGCAGGCTGCCCTCGTCGTTGCCCAGGCGGATCAGGCCCTTGCCGTCGCCGCCGCCGGAGAAGGACAGGTCGACGACGGCGGCCTTGGGGCCGACGGTGCCGTCCGGCCTGCGCTCCAGCGTGGCGTCCACGGCACGCCAGGAGCCGTCGTCGCCCTTGGCCCGCTGCGGGACCGCGGACTGCACGAGGGTGAAGGTGCCGTCCGGGTTGGCCGTGGTGGTGGAGTACTCGGTGCGCTCACCGGTGACCTCCACCTGCTCGCCACTGGCCGCGGCGCGCCGGGAGGCCGTGGCGTGGTCGATCACGGCGTCCCCGGAGGCCGAGGCCGAGGTCGCCGCCGCCGGGGCCGCCGGGGCCGCGGGAGCCGCGACGGCGGGCACGGTGAACGCCGTCAAGGAGGCCACCAGGGCCACCGAGGTGATTCCGGCTGCCCATCCGGCCGGACTGACGACTCGTCTGTGCCGGTCCGTCCCGGCCGAGTTGTACCAGCGCACTCGTGCGCCCCCCATGAATTCCTCATGCAATCTTCACAATGGCCGCGTCAGTAAATAGCGTTCGGCACCCGGCGGCAAGCGTGTTCATGATCACAGGACGGCAACTCGTATGTCGTGCGCACAACATGGCGTCCAGTGGTATCCGGACGCCCGGTGTCGCACCCCGGACGTGCACGTGCGGCCGAGTCGCTTCCGCAGGTCGCGGCGCATGTGTGACACCGTGCTGACGAGCACGGCGCGAAGGGTGGGAGTCCATGGGTGATCTCTTTCTGGTCCGGCACGGTGAGACCGAGTGGTCGCGGTCCGGGCGGCACACCGGGCTGACGGACGTCCCGTTGACCGAGAACGGGCGGGAGCAGGCGCGGCGCCTGGTGCCGCTGATCCGGTCGCACCGGATCGGGGCCGCGTTCGTCAGCCCGTTCCAGCGGGCGCGGGAGACGGCCGAGCTGATCGGGCTGCACGCGCCCCGCGTCGACCCCGACCTGCACGAGTGGGACTACGGCGGGTACGAGGGCGTCACGACGGTCGAGATCCAGCGGTCCCGGCCGGACTGGTTCCTGTTCACGGACGGGGTCGTGCCCGGACCGCCGGACCACCCCGGGGAGTCGCCGGAGCAGGTGGGTGAGCGGGCCGACCGGGTGCTGGCCCGGGTGGGGGCCGCGTTCGCCGACACCGAGGGGTGCGTGGTGCTGGTGGCGCACGGGCACTTCCTGCGGGTGCTCACCGCACGGCACCTGGGGCTTCCGCCCTCGCACGGGGCGCTGTTCCAGCTGGGGACGGGGACGCTGTGCCGGCTGGGCACGGAGCACGGGCGTCCGGTGATCGCCGCGTGGAATGTCAGACCCCCGTCGTAGTCTTCGAGGGTGTCGACCGGTGAGGGACCGGTGAGGAAGGGGGACGCCGTGGCACGGCCGCCCACCGCCGCGCAGCGGCGGGTCATCGACGCCGCCGACCCCGTCACCGGACGGCTGCGGGGGACGCGGGCGCAGCTCGAGGCGCTGGTGGAGCGCGGGCTCGCCTTCCGGCATCCGCGGCCCCCGCACGACTGCTTCCTCACCCCCGCCGGGCACCGGATACGGGAGTCCCCCGCCGGACCCGGGAGGGCCCTGGCCCCGGCGCCGGCCGCACCCAGCGCCGACGGCGTGTTCGCCGCGCGGGTGGGCGGCGAGGAGAACGGGCCGGGCGAGGCCGGGCCGGCGCGGCTGCGCGAGGTGCGCGCGGCCTGGGAGGGGTTGCTGGAGCTGCGCCGGATGACCCGTGCCGACGGGGCCGTGGACCTGCCCTGCGGGTGGGAGCGGGCGCATCTCGTGCGGGCCGCCGCGCTCGCGCTGGAGGCCGCCGGACACCGCCCCGCGGGTCCGTCCGGCGACGACGGGTACCGGGTGCGGGCGACGCCGCAGCCCGAGGCCGTCGCCGTGCACGCGGCCGACGGCACCGCGCTGGGAGCCTGCGCGGCGACGCTGGAGGCGGCGGGCTGGCAGGTCGGGGAACACACCGAGCCGCGCACCCGGGCCCGTTATCTGCTGGCCTCGCCGCGGAGGGTGTGAGCGCCCGTGTCAGGATCGTCCCGACAGGACGCACACGCGGTGCGTCCACGCAGTACGTCCCCTCGATACGTCCACGAGAAGAGGCAGTTGTGGTGAGCGAGCCGTTTTCCGTTCCGGTGACCGTCCGCGGGTACGAGACGGACACGCAGGGGCATCTGAACCAGGCCGTGTACCTCAACTACGCCGAGCACGCCCGTTGGTCGCTGCTCCAGGCGGCCGGGGTCCGGCAGGCCGACCTGGTGGCCCGGGGAGTGGGGCCGGTGGCGCTGGAGACGACGATCCGCTTCCGGCGGGAGCTGCTCGCCGGTGACGAGGTCGAGGTGACGTGCGCCTTCGAGTGGGGTGAGGGCAAGACGTTCCGGATCCGGCAGACCGTCCGCAAGGCCGACGGCACCGTGGCGGCCGAGATCGAGGCGGTCGGCGGGCTCATGGACCTGCGCGAGCGCAGGCTGGTGGCCGACCCGCGGCAGCGGTTCAAGGAACTGGCCTCGGACCCGGCGCTGTTCGGGCTGTAGGCGGAGGTGTGCGGGCCGGCGCCCCTCCTTCGGGCGCCGGCCCGCCGTCATGCCCCGGGGGTCCCGTCGTCACCGCGCGACGGCGGTGCGGGACGTTTCGGTGATCTCCTCCCCCGCCTCCATCGGATGGGTCACGTCCTCCGCGTCCCGGCCCTTGCCGCCGATGTGGTTGAAGACCAGGTTGAGCAGGACGGCGGCCACGCAGCCGGTCGAGATGCCGGAGTCCAGGATGATCTTCGCGTTCTCCGGGAAGGCGTGGTAGAACTCCGGCGCCGCGATCGGGATGATGCCGACGGCCAGGGAGACCGCCACGATCAGGACGTTGTTGTCCTTGTCCAGGCTCGCCCGGACCAGGGTCTGGATGCCGCTCGCCGCGACCGAGCCGAACAGGACGACGCCGGCGCCGCCGAGCACCGGGCGGGGGACGACGGCGATCAGCGAGGCGGCCATCGGGCACAGGCCCATCAGGACCAGGAAGCCGCCGCCCACGGCCACCACGAAGCGGCTGCGGATCTTCGTCATCGCGACCAGGCCGATGTTCTGCGCGAAGGCGCTGCACATGAAGCCGTTGAAGATGGGGCTGAGCGCCGAGCCGAGGGTGTCGGCACGCAGGCCGGCCGCGATGGTCTTCTCGTCCGCCGGCCGCTCCACGATCTCACCGAGGGCGAGCATGTCGGCGGTGGACTCGGTCATCGAGACCACCATCACCACGATCATCGACAGGATCGCGGCGACCTGGAACTGCGGGGCGCCGAAGTGGAACGGCGTCGGGAAGCCGACCACGTCCGCGTCCGCGACCGGGCCGAAGTCCGTGACGCCGAACGGGATGGCGATGAGCGTGCCCGCGACCAGGCCGAGCAGCACCGCGATCTGCTTCACGAAGCCGCGGGTGAAGCGACGCAGGAGCAGGACGATGACGAGCGTGATCCCTGCCAGACCCAGGTTGGTCGACGAGCCGTAGTCGTCGGCCGTGGGACTGGGGCCCTGTGCCCAGCCGAAGGCGACCGGGAGCAGGGATATGCCGATGAGGGTGATCACGGTGCCGGTGACGACCGGCGGGAAGAAGCGGATCGCCTTGCAGAAGACGGGTGCGGCCAGGAAGCCGAGCAGGCCGGCGACGATGACCGCGCCGAAGATGATCGGCAGCGCGTCGGACTTGTCGTCGGTCGAGGCGACGACCGCGGTCATGGGGGCGACACCGGCGAAGGTGACGCCGTTGACGAAGGGGAGACGGGCTCCGATCTTCCAGATGCCGAGGGTCTGCAGGAAGGTGGCGAGGCCCGCGGTGAACAGGCAGGCGCCGGTGAGGAAGGTGAGCTCGGTGGCGCTCAGGCCGATGGCCGCGCCGACGATCAGGGGCGGGGCGACGACTCCGGCGTACATGGCGGCCACGTGCTGCAGGCCCGTCGTCGCCATCTTCAGTGGTGGGAGTTTCTCGTCAACAGGGTGGTCGGCCACGGCGGCGTTCCTCCGGTCGGTTACACGTCGGCATTGACGTATCTGTCAGGGAGGTGGTGCATATGGTCGTGCGGGACCGGGACGGACCGTTCCGGTTGCGGGAAACGGTGACCGCTCCGGGGGCGTGCGCAGGGGCACACGCCCCGGAGGCGGCCGCCATGGACCCCGCTCGGGTCCACGGCTACCGGCCGGGAGCCGTCCCTCCCAGCCGGAGAACTTGGGTGTTCGGTCGTGCGGTGCTCAGCCCTGCGCGGCGATCCGCGCCAGCCGCTGCGCCTCGCTCCTCGTGGAGCGGGCGATGGCGTCCTCGTCGACGGTGAGCAGCCGGCCGTCCTCGACGATCCGGCGGCCGTTCACGAACGAGGCCGTGACCGGGGCGGCGGCGCCGAGGACCAGGGCGGCCACCGGGTCGGCGATCGAGGAGTGGGCGAGCGTGTCCATCCGCCACAGCACCAGGTCGGCGAGCTTGCCCGCCTCCAGGGAGCCGGTCTCGGCGGCGCGGCCGAGGACCTGCGCGCCGCCGTAGGTGCCCAGCCGCAGTGCCTTGCGGGCGTTCAGCGCGGCCTCGCGGTGGGCGCCGAGGCGGTTGATGAGCAGCGCGTTGCGCAGTTCGGTGTGGAGTTCGCCCGACTCGTTGGAGGCGGCGCCGTCGACGCCGAGGCCGACGGGGACGCCGGCGGCGAGCAGGTCGGGGACGCGGGCGATGCCGGCGGCGAGGCGGGCGTTGGAGGACGGGCAGTGGGCGACGCCGGTGCCGGTGCGGGCGAAGGCGGCGATGTCGGCGTCGTTCATGTGGACGCAGTGCGCCATCCACACGTCCTCACCGAGCCAGCCCGTCGACTCGAAGTAGTCGGTGGGGCCCGTGCCGAACAGCTCGTGGCAGAACTTCTCCTCCTCCACGGTCTCCGAACCGTGGGTGTGCAGCCGCACCCCGAGCCGCCGGGCCAGCTCGGCGCCCCGACGCATCAGTTCGGTGGAGACGGAGAAGGGCGAGCAGGGGGCGACGGCGACCTGGGTCATCGCGCCGAAGGAGGCGTCGTGGTGCTCGTGCACGGTGGCCTCGGTGGCGGCGAGCGCGTCGTCCAGGCTCTCCACCGCGAAGTCCGGCGGCAGCCCGCCGTCCGACTCGCCGCGGTCCATGGAGCCGCGGGCGAGGGTGAAGCGGACGCCCGTCTCCCGGGCGGCACGGATGATCGCGCCGGACAGGTCGCCGGAGCCCCGCGGGAAGACGTAGTGGTGGTCCATGGCGGTGGTGACGCCGCCGCGGGCCATCATCGCGAGCGAGCCCTGGGCCGCCGCGTACGCCATCGGCTCGTCGATGCGCGCCCAGGTCGGGTACAGCGCGACCAGCCAGTCGAACAGGTTGTGGTCGGTGGCCAGGCCCCGGGTGAGCCACTGGTAGAAGTGGTGGTGGGTGTTGACCAGGCCGGGCGTGGCCAGGTGGCCGGTCGCGTCGATCCGGTGGACCACGTTCCGGAGGCCCTCGGGTGCCCGTCCCGGGCCGACGGACTCGATCAGGTTGCCGGCGATCACCACATGGCCGCAGGCGTACTCGGTGTCGTCCGCGTCCACGGTGGCGATCGCGCAGTTCTCGATGACCGTGCGCTCGGCCGGCGGTGCTGCTGCCATGCTGTGCTTCCTTGTCTTCGGTGCGGCCCGTGGGCGGTAGGGGTACCCACGAGGGGGGCACGGCAGGGCCCTAGGAGGATTCGAGTGCCGGAACGGTGCTGCGGTTCCGGGTGCCGAGGTGGTGGAAGAACAGATTGAGGACGACCGCGACGAGCGCGCCAGCGCTGATGCCGGAGCCGAGCACGGTCTGCGCCCAGGCCGGGAAGTCGGCGTAGAAGGTCGGTGCGGCCAGCGGGATGATGCCCGCGCCGAGCGCCACGGCGACCAGGATGATGTTGGAGCTGTCGTCCAGACCGGCCTCGGACAGCGTGCGGATGCCGCTGACGGCGATGGAGCCGAAGAGGACGATGCCCGCGCCGCCGAGGACCGGCATGGGGACCAGGGAGACGACCGCGCCGAGGACCGGGAAGACACCGAGGACCAGCAGGGTGGCGCCGGCGACGGCGACGACGTAGCGGCTGCGGACCCGGGTCAGGGAGACGACGCCGACGTTCTGTGCGAAGGCGGAGGTGGGGAAGCCGCCGAAGACCGGGCCGAAGAGGGTGGCGAGGCCGTCGGTGCGCAGGCCGCGGGTGATGACCTTGGCGTCGGCGCGGCGGTCGCAGATCTCGCCGAGGGCGAGCATGCCGGCGCTGGACTCGGTCATCAGGACCAGCATCACGATGCACAGCGACAGGATGGCCGCGGGCTGGAACTCGGGGGCGCCGAAGGCGAAGGGCGTCGGCAGCGCGGCGACCGGGGCGGTCCTGAGGGCGCTGAAGTCGGCCATGCCGAAGGGGATGGCGGCCAGGGTGCCGATCAACAGGCCGAAGAGCAGGGCGACCTGCTTGAAGAAGCCCTTGCCGAAGCGCTGCATCACGAGGATGACGCCGAGGGTGAAGGCGGCGAGCGCGAGGTTGCTCATGGAGCCGAAGTCGGCGGCGGTCTCGTCGCCGCCCTGGGCCCAGCCCACCGGGACGGGCATCAGCGTGACGCCGATCAGGGTGATGACCACGCCGGTGACCAGCGGCGGGAAGAATCTGAGCAGCCGCCCGAAGAAGGGGCCGACGGCCAGGCAGAAGACGCCCGCGACCATCACCGCGCCGTAGACCGCGGGGAGTTGGTCGCCCTTGGAGTTGGTCTCGGCGATGGCCAGGATCGGGGCGATGCCGGCCGAGGAGGCGGCGTTGACGAAGGGCAGCCGGTTGCCGACGAAGCCCTTGACGCCGAGGGTCTGCAGCAGGGTCGCGACGCCGGCGATGAGCAGCGAGGCGGCGATGAGCCGGGTGCGGGCCTCGAGGTCGAGTCCGCAGGCCTGGCCGATGATGAGCGGAGGAGTGACGACGCCCGCGTACATGGCGGCGATGTGCTGGAGCGCGGCGGGGACGAGCCGCGAGGGGTGGAGCTTCTCGTCCACCGGGTGCACGGACGTGACGGCGTCCTCGGTGTGCACCGGCGGGGTGGAACAGGAGGAGCCTTTCGCCGGCTCCGTTGCAGGCTGTGCCATGGTGTTCCCTCCGGTGTGGCGCGCCGCCGGCCGCGGGGGGCCGGGCCGGGGCGCGCTTCCCGCGTCAGAGGTTGGTCATGTCGACCGGGATGAGTTGCTCGGCGCCGTCGCGCAGGATGGTGGCCTCGATCAGGCCGTAGGGGCGGTCGGCGGCGTAGTAGACGGCGCCGTCCTTGGCCTCGTTGTCGATCCCGAAGGGCGACAGGTCCGAGCGGAAGTGGTGCTTGTTGGGCATCGAGAAGCGGATCTCGTCGACCTCGTCGCGGGAGTTCAGCACCCGCACGCCCATCTCGAAGAGGGTCTGCTGGAGCGAGTACGAGTAGGTCTCGGCGAACGCCTGGAGCGCGTGCTTGCGCACCCCGTTGTACGAGCGCTCCCAGTCGGGGGCGTGCGAGTCGATGCCGTCCCAGTTGTGCCGCCACCAGGTGGAGACGGTGGTGGCGAGGATACGGTCGTAGTCCTCCTTGAGGGTGGTGTACTTGTCCTTCAGGTAGCCCCAGAACTCGGAGTTGGTCGTGTTCAGGACGGTCAGGTCCTTGAACCCGGAGAGCACCTGGATGCCGTGGCCGTCGTAGGTGATCTGCGCGACGCGGGTCTCCTGGCCCTTGCGGACGAAGGAGTGGGCGATCTCCTCGGAGCCGACGAAGCGGGCGCCGCCCTTGGAGGTCTCGATCCGCTCCCAGCCGTACTCCTCGACGCGGATGCGGGCCCGGGAGATGGACTCGGTGTTGTCCACGAAGTGGCGGGCGAGCTTGACGCCGAAGTCCTCGGCGCTCTCGATGCCGTGCTCCTTGGCGAAGGCGTACACCGTGTTCTTGGTGGTGTCGGTGGGCAGGACGTTCGCGTTCGAACCGCTGCGGTGGACCTCCTCCATGTCGCCGGAGAGGGCGACGGAGACGTTCAGGTCCTTGATGTGGTGCGTGTCGCCGTCACGCGTGATCTTGACGACGCGGTTCTCTGCCTTGCCGTACTGGTTCTGTCCCAGGACGAAACGGGTCATGTGTCGGTCAGCTC
This sequence comes from Streptomyces sp. JHA26, assembly GCF_002005565.1. GTDB lineage: Bacteria > Actinomycetota > Actinomycetes > Streptomycetales > Streptomycetaceae > Streptomyces. Next base: position 131,860 of record NZ_BDJC01000010.1, read on the forward strand.
CCTCGGTAAACGGAGTAGCCGAACGGGTTGAGCAGCAGCGGAACGTGGTAGTGCTCGCCGGGCACCACCGCGAAGGTGATGGTGACCTCGGGGAAGAACACGGGCCGGCCGTTCTCGCTGTCCCGGAGCGCGGGGGCGTCCTGCTGGGCCGCGGCTTGTTTCCTGGCGAAGTACGTCTCGGTGTCGAAGTCGAGCCGTACGTGTGTGGTGCCCTCCGGCAGCGCCGGCAGGTCCTTGCACCGTCCGTCCGCGTCGGTCGCGGAGCCGCCGAGCGCCTGCCAGTCCGCCTCGGGCCCGCCGCGGGCGGAGAGGTGGACGGCGACGCCCTCGGCGGGGCGGCCGACGCTGGTGTCCAGGATGTGCGTGGACACGGAAGCGGTGGTCTCGGTGCTCATGCGATGTCCTCTTGCGGTGTGCAGCGACGTCGGTCGGCTTGCGGCGGGTCAGGCGGCGTCGAGCAGCCGGGCCAGCCGGATGCGGTTGATCTTCCCCAGTTCGGTGCGGACGATCTCCCGTTCCTGCTCGGACGAGTTGCCGATCCGCTCCAGAGCCGCGTCCCGCATCTGCTCGCCGGTCCGGCCGGTGGCGCAGATGAGGAACACGTGGCCGAACTTCTCCTGGTAGGCCAGGTTCAGTTCGAGCATCTCCGCCTTGAGCTCGGCGGAGGCCCCGGCCATCCCCGCCTGCTCGCGGGAGGAGGTGGGGTCGCCGGGCTCGGGGCGGCCGATCGGCGGGTGCCTGGCCATCGCCTCCTCGAGGTCCGCCGCGGTCAGCTCGGCCATGGCGGCGTCGGACGCGGCGTAGAGGTCCTCGGGGGTGGCGAAGGGACGGGCGCTGATCAGTTGCCGGGCCCACGCCGTGGAGGCACACGCCTCGTGGAGTTCCGCGAGTGCCGCGGTCTCCTCGAGGGCGTTGAAGCGGGCCAGGCCCGACGCGGAAGTGGACGTCACGGGAGCCTCCGTGGCCTTGTGCTGAACGGGCGTGCCGATAGCTAACGCCCTCGGAAACACCGCGTCAACACTTTGTTGAAAATTCGGGGTGACGAAAGCCGCCGCCCGGTGACCGGGCGGCGGCTCGTCGTGCGGTGCTCCCGTGCAGGTCAGGAGCCCTTCTCGCGGTTGAGGTAGTTGTAGACGGTGAAGCGGCTGACGCCCAGCGCGCTCGCGACGGTCTCGACGCCGTGCCGCACGGAGAAGGCGCCGCGCGCCTCCAGGGTGCGCACGACCTCCTGCTTGGCCCTGCGGTCCAGTTCGGACAGCGGTCTGCCCCGTCGGCGCTCCATGGCGGCGAGGATGTGGTCCAGGGAGTCGGCGAGCTGGGGCAGGCGCACGGCGACGACGTCGACACCCTCCCAGGCGAGCACGACGTCGTCCCCTCCCGCCTCGTCCGGCGGGAGCATCTCGCCGCCGATGGCGTCGACCAGGGGCTTCACGGCCGCGATGAAGGGTTCCTCGCCGAGGCCGGTCACCGCTCGCCCTCCTCGACGACGTTGACCTGGAGCGAGATCCGGGTGGCGCCGGCCTCCAGGGAGCGGCGCAGCAGCGCGTCCACGGCGGTGAGGACCGCGTCGGCGCCGCCCTCGGCGGTGTTGCCGAACGGGCCGACGTCGACCTCGTCCAGCTCCGCGGCCTCGACGACCTCCCGGGCGACGACCGCGTGGGCGGGCGCCTCATCGAGATCGAAGGGCTCGGTCGTGAACTCCACTCTCAATCGCACCGGGTCAACCTAACGCGCCGTGCCCGATTTCCGCCGCCCCCTCTTGACAAGCTCCGCCGGGCTTCGGCAATCTTCCATTAAGCAGAAACGAACTTCCGTAATACGGAAACACCCTCGCATCGGAAGGGAGCGCGGCACCCGATGGGATTCGCAGACCAGCGCTTCAACGTCAACCTGTCGATCCTCTTCACGGAACTCCCGCTCCTGGAGCGCCCCGCGGCCGCCGCCGCGGCCGGCTTCACCGCGGTCGAGCTGTGGTGGCCCTGGATCGACTCCCCCACCCCCGAGCGGTCCGAGCTCGACGCCCTGAAGAAGGCGATCGAGGACGCGGGCGTCCAGCTCACCGGGCTGAACTTCTACGCCGGACGGCTGCCGGGTCCCGACCGCGGCGCCCTGTCGGTGCCCGGCGAGGAGTCGAACCGCTTCCGCGCCAACATCGACGTGGCCGCCGATTTCGCCGAGTCGCTGGGCTGCACGGCGCTCAACGCCCTGTACGGCAACCGCGTCGAGGGCGTGGACCCGGCCGAGCAGGACCGGCTCGCGCTGGAGAACCTGGTCCTCGCCGCCCGCGCGGCCGACCGGATCGGCGCGGTCCTGCTGATCGAGGCGCTCAACAAGCCCGAGTCGCCGCTGTACCCGCTGGTGTCGGCGCCGGCCGCGGTCGAGGTCGTGGACAAGGTCAACGAGGCCACGGGACTCGGCAACGCGAAGTTCCTCATGGACCTCTACCACCTGTCCATGAACGGCGAGGACCTCCCGCAGGTGATCGACGCCTACGCCGCGAGGACCGGCCACGTGCAGATCGCCGACAACCCCGGCCGCGGCGCCCCGGGCACGGGCTCGCTCCCCCTGGAGGAGCTGCTCGACCGGCTGGCGAAGGCCGGTTACGAGGGCTGGGTCGGCCTGGAGTACAAGCCCGGCGACCGCCCGAGCGCGGAGGCCTTCGACTGGCTGCCCCGCGAAGCCCGCGCCGCCCGCTGACAACCCCCGACTTCCCGAGAGGCACCCCCATCATGAGCAAGCTTCCCAAGATCGCTTGGATCGGCCTCGGCATCATGGGCTCCCCCATGTCCGAGAACCTGATCAAGGCGGGTTACCAGGTCACGGGCTACACGCTGGAGCAGGAGAAGCTGGACCGCCTGGCCGCCGCCGGCGGCACCGCGGCCGGCTCGATCGCCGAGGCCGTGCGCGACGCCGACGTCGTCATCACCATGGTGCCCGCGTCGCCGCAGGTCGAGGCCATCGCCTACGGCCCCGAGGGCATCCTGGAGAACGCGAGGTCCGGCGCGCTGCTGATCGACATGTCCTCGATCACCCCGCAGACCTCCGTCGACCTCGCGAAGGCCGCCAAGGACAAGGGCGTCCGCGTCCTGGACGCCCCGGTCTCCGGCGGCGAGGCCGGTGCGATCGAGGCCGTCCTGTCCATCATGGTCGGCGGCGAGCAGGCCGACTTCGACGAGGCCAGGCCGATCCTGGAGGCCCTCGGCAAGACCATCGTGCTGTGCGGTCCGCACGGCTCGGGCCAGACCGTGAAGGCCGCCAACCAGCTCATCGTCGCCGTGAACATCCAGGCGTGCGCCGAGGCCGTGGTCTTCCTGGAGAAGTCGGGCGTGGACCTGAAGGCCGCCCTCGACGTCCTCAACGGCGGCCTGGCCGGCTCGACCGTGCTGACCCGGAAGAAGGACAACTTCCTCGACCGGGACTTCAAGCCGGGCTTCCGCATCGACCTGCACCACAAGGACATGGGCATCGTCACCGACGCCGCCCGCAACGTCGGCGCCGCGCTGCCGGTCGGCGCCGTGGTCGCCCAGCTGGTCGCCTCCCTGCGCGCCCAGGGCGACGGCGGCCTGGACCACTCGGCCCTGCTGCGGGCCGTCGAGCGCCTCTCCGGCGCCCGGGTCTGAGGCACCGCACCGAGACCTCCGGGCGGCGCCGCCGCTGACACCTGTCCTGTCGCGCCCAAGCGGCGACGCCGCCCGGAACCCACCACTTCAACAAACTGTTGACGTGTCCGGCACCCCGAACTTAGGCTCCACGAAGCGGAAATTGTTTTCCGCTGACCCCTCGCACGGAAGGTCCCCGATGTCGCAGCGCGTGCTCACGACAGAGTCCGGCGCCCCGGTCGCCGACAACCAGAATTCCGCCTCCGCCGGCATCGGCGGCCCGCTCCTGATCCAGGACCAGCACCTCATCGAGAAGCTCGCCCGCTTCAACCGCGAGCGCATCCCGGAGCGCGTGGTGCACGCCCGCGGCTCCGGCGCCTACGGCCACTTCGAGGTGACCGACGACGTCACCGACTACACGCACGCCGACTTCCTGAGCACCGTCGGCAAGCGCACCGAGGTCTTCCTGCGCTTCTCCACCGTGGCCGACTCGCTCGGCGGCGCGGACGCGGTCCGCGACCCGCGCGGCTTCGCGGTGAAGTTCTACACCGAGGAGGGCAACTACGACCTCGTCGGCAACAACACCCCGGTGTTCTTCATCAAGGACCCGATCAAGTTCCCCGACTTCATCCACTCGCAGAAGCGCGACCCGTTCTCGGGCCGCCAGGAACCGGACAACGTCTGGGACTTCTGGGCGCACTCCCCCGAGGCCACGCACCAGGTGACCTGGCTGATGGGCGACCGCGGCATCCCGGCGTCCTACCGCCACATGGACGGCTTCGGCTCGCACACCTACCAGTGGACGAACGCCAGGGGCGAGTCCTACTTCGTCAAGTACCACTTCAAGACGGACCAGGGCATCCGCTGCCTGACCGCCGACGAGGCCGCGAAGCTCGCGGGCGAGGACCCGACCTCGCACCAGACCGACCTGGTGCAGGCCATCGAGCGGGGCGTGTACCCGTCCTGGACGCTGCACGTGCAGCTGATGCCGGTGGCCGAGGCGGCGAACTACCGCTTCAACCCGTTCGACGTGACCAAGGTGTGGCCGCACGCCGACTACCCGCTGCGCCGCGTGGGCCGGTTGGTCCTCGACCGCAACCCGGACAACGTCTTCGCCGAGGTCGAGCAGGCCGCGTTCTCCCCGAACAACTTCGTCCCGGGCATCGGCCCCTCCCCCGACAAGATGCTCCAGGGCCGCCTGTTCGCCTACGCGGACGCGCACCGCTACCGCCTGGGCGTCAACCACACCCAGCTCGCGGTGAACGCCCCGAAGGCCGTGCCCGGCGGCGCGGACAACTACGGCCGAGACGGCTTCATGGCGTCCAACTCCCAGGGCCGCGGCGCCAAGAACTACGAGCCGAACTCGTACGACGGCCCGGTCGAGACCGGCCGCCCGCTGGCCGCGCCGCTCGCGGTCTCCGGCCACACCGGCACCCACGAGGCGCCGCTGCACACCAAGGACGACGACTTCTTCCAGGCCGGTGAGCTGTACCGCCTGATGTCCGAGGACGAGAAGAAGCGCCTGATCGCGAACATCGCCGGCGGCCTGTCCCAGGTCTCCCGCAACGACGTGGTCGAGAAGAACCTCGCGCACTTCCACGCCGCCGACACGGAGTACGGCAAGCGCGTGGAGGAGGCGGTCCGCGCCCTGCGCGAGGACTGATCCACCAGCTCGCCCACGGGACTTGACGGGGAGGTCAAGACCATGTGGGCGGCCCGCGCAGGCATCGGAACGGCCCGGATGAGGGGTGGCCGCCCGGTGCCGGCGCGGGCAGGGCGAGGACCGCGGCGGCCTGCGAGCCAGTGCGGTGGTGAAGGGCCCGGGACTTCTCCTACGACCTGAGGGGAGGAGTCACCCGGACCCGTCGTGAACCGCCGCGGTCCCAGCCACTCGCCTCCGGCGGCCCCACGGGCCGCCAGGCCCCCAGACTCCGTCCGGCGGCGCGAACGACCTGTCGCGCCCAGCCTCGCGCCGTCGGACGGGAACCACCCGGAAAAACCCTCCCCACCCAGAAAACCCTCACCGGGCCGAGAGGCGCCGGATGCGGACGGTCCCGCATCCGGCGCCTCTCCGTGTCCGGTGCCTCTCCGTGCCCGGTGCCTCTCCGTGTCCGGTGCTTCCGCGCGTCCGGTGCGTTCGCGTGCCTCCACCACGGCCCCGGAGGTGCGGGAGCCCCTCGGGCGCAGCAGTCTGGAGTCATGGCACATCCACCGGAGCATCCCCCCGTCGTGGTCCGCCCCGCAGCCCTGGACGGCTCCCGCCGGGTCACCTCGGGCGAGGAGACGCTCGGGGTCGCCTCGCACCTCGACGACGTCGCCGAGATCCTGCGGCTGGCCGACCTGTACGTGACCGACGTCGCGACCAGCGACCTCGTCGAGTGGCAGGGCGGCGGCCCCGACGACTGGCCGGGACTGCACGAGCATCACGAGCCCCACGGGAGCTGAGGGCGGGGAGGTTTTCCTCAAGTCCTCCTCCGAGAACGCGGCCGCACGCTTGAACCACCCCCCGCGCCGGGCACATCCCCGGGCACACGGGGGGTGAGGCCATGGACAGGGACACGGACATCGGATGGGAGCCGCACGAGATCGCGCTGCTCGGCGGCGGGCCGCGAGCCGCCGTCACGGTGGCGGTGGTCGCCCTGCACCTGCGGGGCGCCGTCGAGACCGGCCCGCGCAGGACACTGTGCGCGACGGGGCCGGAGCCGGAGGGACTGGGCCCGTTCGAGGGGACCGTCCTGGACTGTCTGCGCGAGCCGCTCACCGCTCGCGAGCTGGTCCGGCATCCGGACGTGCGCCTGGCGCTGGCCCTGGCGCGCATCCCGCTCGCGGAGGAGGGGCTGCTGCGCTACCCACGGCTGGGACCGACCCGCGGCGCCCGCCGCCGCGTGGCGTTCTGGCGGGAGCGGTACCCGCTGCCGGCGGCCAGGCACGGGCTGTCGGACCAGGACACGCTGCTCGCGGTCGCCCTGCACGGCGATGCCGCCCTGCGCCTGCTCCTGCCGCGCTTCGCGCTGCGCGCCGGGCTGACGGACCCGGGCGCCCCGGCCGAGGGGGTGCGCTTCTCGCTCGGCCGGGGCCGGTTCCTCCGGTGGCGCGACGAGTACGAGGACTCGGTCTCGGGCGACCGGTCCGCGGACCACGGGGACCATGCGGGCGGCTTCGGCTCGGGGGGCGGCGGGGACTGAACGGCCCCGGACATGCGCGAGGGCGGTCCGTCGGGGTGACGGACCGCCCTCGGCCGATGGCCGTGCAGGTCGTGCGGGTCGTACGGGTCAGACCTTCAGCGTCCGGATCGCCGTCGGGGCGTGCCCCGGCTCGGTCGCCAGCTCCTCGAACTCCACGACGTTGCTGATGTCGTTGGTGCCCGACATGGAGATGTTGGTGACGCGCTCCAGGATCGCCTCGACGATCACCGGCACCTGGTGCTCGGCGGCGAGCTTCTTGGCCTGCTCCAGGGCGGCGCCCAGCTCGTTCGGGTCGGTCACCCGGATCGCCTTGCAGCCCAGGCCCTCGGCGACCTTGACGTGGTCGACGCCGTAGACGCCCAGCTCGGGCGAGTTGATGTTCTCGAACTCCAGCTTGACCTGGAAGTCGATGTCGAACGCCCGCTGCGCCTGGCGGATCAGGCCCAGGTAGGAGTTGTTGACCAGGACGTGGACGTAGGGGATCTTGTGCTGCGCGCCGACGGCCAGTTCCTCGATCATGAACTGGAAGTCGTAGTCGCCGGAGAGCGCCACGACCTGGGCCTCGGGGTCGGCCTTGGCGACGCCGAGGGCGGCCGGGACGGTCCAGCCGAGGGGGCCGGCCTGACCGCAGTTGATCCAGTGCCGCGGCCGGTAGACGTGCAGCATCTGGGCGCCGGCGATCTGGGAGAGGCCGATGGTGGAGACGTACCGGGTCTCCGGGCCGAAGGCCTTGTTCATCTCCTCGTAGACGCGCTGCGGCTTGATCGGGATGTCGTCGAAGTGCGTGCGGCGCTGGAGGCTCGCCTTGCGCTCCTGCGCGGATGCGGCCCACGCGGAGCGGTCGGGCAGCTCGCCGGCCGCCTTCAGCTCCTTGGCGACCTCGACGAACAGCTCGAGCGCGGCCTTGGCGTCGGAGGCGATGCCGTAGTCCGGGGCGAAGATCTTGCCGATCTGGGTGGGCTCGACGTCGACGTGGACGAACGTCCGCCCGGCGGTGTAGACGTCCAGCTTGCCGGTGTGGCGGTTGGCCCAGCGGTTGCCGATGCCGAGGACGAAGTCCGACTCCAGGAACGTCGCGTTGCCGTAGCGGTGCGAGGTCTGCAGGCCGACCATGCCGGCGTTCAGCTCGTGGTCGTCGGGCAGCAGGCCCCAGCCCATCAGGGTCGGGACGACCGGGGTGCCGGTCAGCTCCGCGAACTCCACGAGGAGGTCGGCGGCGTCGGCGTTGATGACACCGCCGCCGGCCACGATCAGCGGGCGCTCGGCGGCGTTGAGCATGCCGATCGCCTTCTCGATCTGGGCGCGGGTCGCGGCCGGCCTGTAGACCGGGAGCGGCTCGTAGGTCTCGGGGTCGAACTCGATCTCCGTCATCTGGACGTCGATCGGCAGGTCGATCAGGACCGGGCCGGGACGGCCGGAGCGCATGAGGTGGAACGCCTGCTGGAAGACGCCGGGGACCTGCGCGGCCTCCAGGACGGTGACCGCCATCTTGGTCACCGGCTTGGCGATGGAGGCGATGTCGACGGCCTGGAAGTCCTCCTTGTGGATCACCGCGGTCGGCGCCTGGCCGGTGATGCACAGGATCGGGATCGAGTCGCCGATCGCCGAGTACAGACCGGTGATCATGTCGGTGCCGGCCGGCCCGGAGGTGCCGATGCAGACGCCGATGTTGCCGGCGTGGGTGCGGGTGTAGCCCTCGGCCATGTGCGAGGCGCCCTCGACGTGCCGGGCGAGGGTGTGGTGGACGCCGCCGGATGCCTTGAGCGCCGCGTAGAAGGGGTTGATCGCCGCGCCCGGCACACCGAACGCGTCGGTGACGCCCTCGCGCTTGAGGATCTCAACTGCCGCTCGGGCAGCGGTCATACGAGCCATCGAGTACTCCTGCTCCGGCTGCCGGATTCGCACTCCCGTCGCGCCCCGCGGTGAGTCGTTCCGTAGCTTTTCCGTATAGCGAAATATGCTTTCTACGATCTGGAAGTAATGTAAGTGGGTGGCCGGGGGCCGTCAAGAGACCGGGATCGCCGAGACGCGGACGGGGAAGGGGGGTCCGGAGGACGATGGGGGCCATGTCCGGGACCATCTCGGTGTGCTGCGCCGCCTGCGGACGCCGGCACCGCTACACGGCACCGTCCTATCCGTGCGCGTGCGGCACGCCCGTCGCCCCGGCGCTGGATCCCCGCGGGAGCCCGACGGTGGTCACCCGCCGGGTCTGGGACGAGGAGTGGATCGGCGTGCGCTGTACGGCCTGCGGGACCGAGGGCCGGTGGCCGCGCCCGGAGCTGGGCTGCCCGTGCGGGACGGTGCTGTGCGTACCGGTGGACCGGACGGCCGCGGGCCGCACCGGGCGGCCGCCCGGCCCACGGGTCCCGGCCCACCGGGCCGTCCCGATCCGCACGGCCCGCGACGCGGTCACCGCCGCCGTCCTGTACCTGCGCGGCCTCGGCCACCGGGACGTGCGCCGCGCCGACCAGCGGCCGCCGTCCGGGATCGGGCTGGCCGCGCCGGGGATCGTGGCCCAGGTGGGCCCGGCCTCGCTGCGGGACGTGGAGTGCCTGTGGCTGACGGCCATGGCGGAGTCGGCGCGGGGCGTGTACTTCTCGCTCGCCGGGTACGCCGAGGACGCCCGGGTCCGCGCCGACCTGCTGGACGTCGCGCTGTTCGTGCTCGACCCGTCGGGCGTGCCGCGCCCGGCGAACGCGCCGGCCGTGGCGCTGGACGCCACGGCCGGCTGAGCCGTCGGGATATCGAGGTGCCGGGGGTTACGCGCCGGCGTACCGCTCGCGCAGCTCCACCTTGCGCACCTTCCCCGAGACGGTCATCGGGAAGGAGTCGAGGAGCTGGAGGCGGCTGGGCACCTTGTAGTGGGCCAACTGCCCGTCGCAGTAGGCGCGCAGCTCCTCCAGGGTGAGCGGGTCGGCCGCGTCGCGCGGGACGACGCAGGCCAGCACCTCCTCGCCGTAGCGCTCGTGCGGCACGCCGACGACCTGGACGTCCGCGATCTTCGGGTGGGCGTAGAGGAACTCCTCGACCTCGCGCGGGTAGATGTTCTCGCCGCCCCGGATGATCATGTCCTTGATGCGGCCGACGATCTCCACGTAGCCGTCCTCGCGCATCACCGCGAGGTCCCCGGTGTGCATCCAGCGGCCCCGGTCGATCGCCTCGGCGGTCTTCTCCGGTTCCTCCCAGTAGCCGAGCATCACGCTGTAGCCGCGGGTGCGCAGTTCGCCCGCCTCGCCGCGGGGCACGGTCACGCCGGTCACCGGGTCGACGACCTTGACCTCGATGTGCGGCAGGACGCGGCCGACGGTGCCGGTGCGGTGCTCGAGGTCGTCGTCCATGCGGGTCTGCAGGGAGACCGGGGAGGTCTCGGTCATGCCGTAGCAGATGGAGACCTGCTCCATGTGCATCTCGGCGACCACCCGTTTCATCACCTCCACCGGGCAGGGCGAGCCCGCCATGATGCCGGTGCGCAGGGAGGTGAGGTCGTAGGAGGCGAAGTCGAGCAGGTTCAGCTCCGCGATGAACATGGTCGGGACGCCGTACAGGGACGTGCACCGCTCCTGCTGCACCGCCCGGAGTGTCGCCGCCGGCTCGAAGGACGGGGCCGGGATGACGATGCAGGCGCCGTGGGAGGTGGCGCCCAGGTTGCCCATGACCATGCCGAAGCAGTGGTAGAAGGGGACGGGCAGGCAGATGCGGTCCTGCTCCGTGTAGCCGACCGTGCGGCCCACCCAGTAGCCGTTGTTGAGGATGTTGTGGTGGGAGAGGGTGGCGCCCTTGGGGAAACCGGTCGTGCCCGAGGTGTACTGGATGTTGACCGGGTCGTCGCAGCTCAGCCCGGCGGCGATCTCCTCGACCCGCTCCGGTGGCACGGAGGCGGCGCCCGCCGTCAGCGCGTCCCAGGACGGGTCGCCGATGTAGACCGTCTCCCGCAGCGCGGGGCACCGGCCGCGGACCTGGTCCACGATCGCCCGGTAGTCGCTGCTCTTGTGGGCGAGGGAGGCGACGAGCACGCTGATGCCGGACTGCCGGAGGACGTACTCCAGTTCGTGCGCGCGGTAGGCCGGGTTGACGTTCACCATGACGACGCCGATGCGGGCGGTGGCGTACTGGACGAGGACCCACTCGGGGCAGTTGACCGCCCAGATGCCGACCCGGTCGCCCCGGGTGACGCCCTTCGCCAGCAGTCCGCGCGCCACCTCGTCGACGGCGGCGCCGAACTCGGCGTAGGTCCAACGCCGGCCGGACGGCACGTCGACCAGGGCCTCGCGGCCGGGGTGGGCGGCGATCGCGCGGTCCAGGTTGGCGCCGATGGTGTCGCCGAGGAGGGGGGTCTCGCTGGTGCCGTGGGCGTAGGAGAGCGCGGGCGCGGTCACCGGAAGTCCTCCTCGCGGTACTCGTCCTGCGAACCGGCCGCCGTGGCCTCGCGCAGCTCGATGCGGCGGATCTTGCCGGACACGGTCTTGGGCAGCTCGCCGAACTCCAGGCGGCGGATGCGCTTGTAGGGGGCGAGGACCTCGCGGGAGTGCTCGAAGAGGACCTTCGCGGTGTCCGGGCCCGGCTCCCAGCCCGCCGCCAGGACGACGTACGCCTTCGGCACCGCGAGCCGCAGCTCGTCGGGGGCCGGCACGACCGCCGCCTCGGCGACCGCCTCGTGCTCCAGCAGGGCGCTCTCCAGCTCGAAGGGACTGATCTTGTAGTCGCTGGCCTTGAACACGTCGTCCGCGCGCCCCACGTAGGTGAGGTAGCCGTCCGCGTCCCGGGCGCCGATGTCGCCGGTGCGGTAGTAGCCGCCGGCCATGGCCTCGGCGGTGCGGTCGGGGTCGCCGTGGTAGCCCGTCATCAGGCCGACGGGGCGGTTCGACAGGTCGAGCGCGATCTCCCCCTCGTCGGCGCCGGGGGCGCCGGTGACGGGGTCGAGGAGTTCGACGCGGTAGCCGGGGCTGGGGCGGCCCATGGAGCCGGTCTTCAGCACCTGTCCCGGGCTGTTGGACACCTGCACGGCGGTCTCGGTCTGGCCGAAGCCGTCCCGGATGGTCACGCCCCAGGCCCGGCGGACCTGTTCGATGACCTCCGGGTTCAGCGGCTCACCGGCCGCGACGACCTCGCGCGGCGGGGTGGCGAGCTGGGACAGGTCGGCCTGGATGAGCATGCGCCACACCGTCGGCGGCGCGCAGAACGTCGTCACGCCGGCCCGGTCCATCTCGGCCATCAGCCGGGCCGCGTCGAACCGGGTGTAGTTGTGCAGGAAGACGGTCGCCTCGGCGTTCCACGGCGCGAACAGGTTCGACCAGGCGTGCTTGGCCCAGCCGGGTGAGGAGATGTTCAGGTGCACGTCGCCCGGCTTCAGGCCGATCCAGTACATGGTCGCCAGGTGTCCGACGGGATACGACACGTGGGTGTGCTCGACCAGCTTGGGGCGGGCGGTCGTGCCCGAGGTGAAGTACAGCATCAGCGGGTCGTCGGCGGCGGTGGGGCCGTCCGGGACGAAACCGGCGGGGGCCGCGGAGGCGTCCTCGTACGCCTGCCAGCCGGGGGCCGTGCCGCCGCCGACCGCGACGCGCGTGTAGTCGCCGGGCACGTCGTCGAACTTGCCGGTGTCCTCGGCCCGCGCGATCACGTGCCGCACCCGGCCGCGGTCGACGCGGTCGCGCAGGTCGGCCGGGCCCAGCAGGGTGGTGGCCGGGATGACCACGGCACGCAGCTTCATCGCCGCCAGGGCGGTCTCCCACAGCTCGACCTGGTTGCCGAGCATGACGAGGATGCGGTCCTCGGCACGGACGCCCCGCTCGCGCAGCCAGTTCGCGACGCGGTCGGACCGGGCGGACATCTCCGCGAAGGAGACGCGGACCTCGGAGCCGTCCTCCTCCACGATGTGCAGCGCCGTGCGCTCGTTGCCCTCGGCGATGACGTCGAACCAGTCCAGCGCCCAGTTGAAGTGCTGGGGACGGGGCCAGGTGAAACCCCCGTAGGCGGTGGCGTAGTCCTCACGGTGTTCCAGCAGGAAATCGCGGGCGCTGCGGAACAGCTCGGTCGCCGTCGTCATCTGTCCTCCTCGGTGCCGGACCATTGCCGGGCGGCTTCCCGCCATCGTTCCCTCCGTGATACAGGTCTCACCACCCCCGAACGGGGGTGGACGCGACGGAACCGGCCGCGGAGGGGTGAGCGCAGTGGAGGAGGCCGAGACGGCGGAGATCCGTGGCGCGCTGGCACGGCTGCGGCGCACCACCGGGCTGCCGGTCGCCTTCGGCGGGCTGCTGGAGTCCGGCCGGCGGCAGGTGCGCATCAGCGAGCTGAGCGGCACCGCGACGGCCGCGCTCAGCGCCCTCGCGGTGACCTCCGGCAACGGCCTGGGCGGCAAGGCCGTCGCGCTGTCCCGGCCGTGCGCCGTCACGGACTACTCCGTCTCCCGGCAGATCAGCCACGAGTACGACCTCCCCGTCGCCGCCGAGGGCCTGCGCTCGGTGGTGGCGGTGCCGGTGGTCGTACGGCGCCGGGTGCGCGGCGTGCTCTACGGCGCCCTGCGCACGGCCCAGCCGCTGGGCGACCGGACCCTGGGCGCGGCCGTGGAGGCGGCACGGGACGTGGAACAGGCGCTGTTGCTGCGGGACGAGGCGGGCGAGCTGCTGAGCGCGGCCCGGCGGCCGGAGCCGGCGCGCGGCCCGGCGGACTCCGCGGCGTGGGAGCAGGTGCGGGAGGCGCACGCGGCGCTGCGGGCGCTGGCGCCGAGGATCACGGACCCGGCCCTGCGGGACGAGCTGCTGCGCGCGTGCGGGATGCTCACCGCGGGCACGGAGCCCGCCGGTGGGGCGCGGCTGGCTCCGCGCGAGGTGGACGTCCTGGCGTGCGTGGCCGCCGGGGCGACGAACGCCGCGGCCGCGGAGCGGCTGGGGGTGGGCCCGGAGACGGTGAAGGGGTACCTGCGGTCGGCCATGCGCAAGCTGGGCGCCCGCACCCGCGGTGAGGCGGTCGTCGCCGCGCGCCGGGCGGGGTGGCTGCCGTAACCGTCCGGCGGTGGGCATTCCCGGGGATTTTTGTATTCTGTGTTCACCGCTTTGTTGTTTCCCTCACCCCCTCACCCTCCCTTCATTCACCGCCCCGACGCCTAATATTGGCCGGAACACGACACGCGGAGGGGAGCGGTCACCGTGCGACGGGATTTCACGGAGCCTGCCGGGCCCCGCTCCGACCTGGTCATCGGCCGGGAGGCACCGTTCGGCGCGGCCCGTGAGCAGCTCGCCCGAGGGGGCAGTGTGCTCCTGCACGGCCCCGCCGGAATCGGAAAGTCGACCGTCCTGCGGACACTGGCCGCCGAATACGCCCGCACGACGCGCACCGTGTTGCGCTGCTCGGCCACGGAGTCCGAATCCCACCTCCCCTTCCTCGCCCTCGCCGACCTCCTCGGCCCGGTGCTGGACGAGGTGTCCGGTGCCCTGCCCGCCGCACAGCGCACCGCGCTGGAGTCGGCGCTCACGGGCCGCGGCGAGTCCACGCTCCAGCGCGACGGGCTCGCGCTGCGCCTGGCCGTGCTGTCCGCGCTGCGCGCGCTCGCCGCCGAGGGCCCCGTCCTCGTCGTCGCCGACGACCTGCAGTGGCTGGACCCGGCCAGCACCGAACTGCTCGGTTTCGCCGCCCGCCGCCTGGGCGACACGCCGGTGCGGCTGCTGTGCGCGGTGCGGACCGACGACCAGGAGTACGACCGCCATCTGCGGGTCTGCCCGCCGGACACCCGCGCGGTGCGCCTGGAGCCGCTGACCCGGGCCCAGGTGTCGACGCTGCTCGGCCGGCGCGGCTTCTCCGGCCTGCCCCGTTCCACGGTCCGCGACATCCACCGCACCAGCGGCGGCAACCCGCTGTTCGCGCTGGAACTGGGCCGTGCCCTGGCCGAGAGCCCGACCCCGCCCCGGCCGGGCGAGCCGCTGCCGGTGCCGACCTCGCTGCGCGCGCTGGTGCTCAAACGCCTGGAGATGCTGTCGGAGGAGGCCCGCCGCACCCTGCTGGTGGCCAGCGCGGGCGCCCGTCCCACCCCGGCCCTGCTGCACGCGGCCGGCCGGGTCGACGCGGAGGCCGAGACCGCCCAGGCCGCCGAGCTGGGTCTGCTGGCGAGCGACCCGGAGGGCCCGGCCCTGCGGTTCGCGCATCCGCTGATCTCGGCCGCGCTGTACGCCGAGGCGCCGGCGCCGGAACGGCGGGCCGCGCACGCCGCGCTGTCCACGGCGGCGTCCGATCCGATCGAGCGCGCCCGGCACCTGGCCCTGGCGACCACCGGCACCGACCCGGAGGTGGCGGCGCGGCTCGCCCAGGCCGCCGCGCTGGCCCGGGACCGCGGTGCGCCGTCGGTGGCCGCCTCGCTGGGTCTGCTGGCCGCCCGGCACACCCCGGCGGACGGCGGGCCGGGGCCGGACGAGCGCCGGCTCCAGGCCGCCGAGGACGCGATCACCGCGGGCGAGGTGGACCTCGCCCGGGACGTCGCCCGCGAGGTGCTGACCCGGGCCACCGAACCGGGTGAGCGCGTGCGGGCCTGGATGGTGGTCATCGAGGCGGCGGGGCAGGCCATCGGCGACGTCGACGCCGTCTTCCCGCAGGCCCTCGCCGACGCGGGCGACGACCCCCGGCTGCTGGCCCTGGTCCACTACCAGCTGGCCTGGCGCGATCTGGTGGTGCAGGGCGACTTCGCACAGGGCCGGGAGGAGGCGGCGCACGCGGCCCGGCTGGCGGCGCGGGCCGGGGACCGCACCACCGAGCTGCTCGCGCTCGCGTTCCAGGCCCAGGCCGAGACCCTGATGGGGCACCCGGACGCGCCCGTGACGATCGAACGGGCGCTGCAGGAGCCGCAGGACCCGCGGGTGGCGTGCCATCACAACGGGGCGGGTTCGTCGCGGTTCCGCTGGCTGGTGATGAACGACCGGCTGGCCGAGGCGCGGAGCACCGCCACCGCGCTGCTGCGCGAGGTGCGGCGGCGCGGCATGGCCGAGAGCGAGGTGCACTACCTGCGCTTCCTGTCCGAGACCGAACTGCACGCCGGGCACTGCGGCCGGGCCCTGGAGCTGGCCCGGGAGAGCCTGACGCTGGCGCGGGACGCGGGCATCGGCGAGGGCGCGGGGGCGATGCAGGCGGCGCTCGCCGAGGCCGCGGGCGGGGACGTGGAGCGGGCGCTGTCGCTGGCGCGGGAGGCGGTGCGACGGGCCGAGGAGGACGGCGACGCCGTGTACCTCTCGCGTGCCCTGGCCGCGCTCGGCCACGCCCACCTGGTGGCGGACGACGCCCACGCGGCCGTGGAGGCGCTGCGCCGGGTACGGGCGTTGGAGGCCGGGGCGGGCATCACCGACCCGGCGCGCGGCCGGTGGCAGGGCGACCTCGCGGAGGCGCTGGTGCGGACCGGGCAGCCGGCCGAGGCGCAGGAGGTCATCGAGGTGACGCGCGCGCACGCGCTGCGGCTGGGCCGCGGGAGCGTGCTGGCCGTGCTGGACCGGTCGGAGGCGCGGCTGCGGGCGGCGCGGGGCGAGCACCGGGCGGCCGTCACGCGGTTGGTGTCGGCGCGGGACCGGCTGGCCGGGCTCGGGTTCGGCCTGGAGGAGGCGCGGACGGCGTTCGCGCTGGCTCGGCTGCGGGCGCAGCGGCCGGGGTCGGAGTCGGGGTCGTACGACGAGGCGGCGCGGCTCTTCCGGCGCTGCCGGGCGCTGCCCTGGCTGCGGCGGGTGGAGGCGGCCGCCGCGGCGCGGACGGCCGCGGCCGGACCGGACCCCGTGCGGCCGGCCGGCGCTCCGGACTGCCTGACGGGTCTGGCGTCGATGGAGCGTCAGGTGGCGTCGCTCGTCATGGAGGGCTCCACCAACCGGGAGATCGCCGCCCGGCTGTTCGTCAGCGTCAAGACGGTCGAGGCGACGCTCACCCGGGTCTACCGCAAGCTCGGGATCCGGTCCCGGGTCGACATCGTGAGACTGGCGGCGGGCGGGAAGACCTAGGGACGCCGTTCGGCCCGGGCCGGCTCCGGGCGGCGGTGCCCGGCGGCCGGTCCGCACGTCCTCCACGGCTCCACCGCCGACGGGCCCGGACCGCCGGGCGTCGCACGCGCCGGGACGGACGTCGCCGCCGGAGCCGTCGAGCCCGGACGCCGTCGGGAGCGGCCGCCGGCCCCACCGGCGTCTTGGGCTTCGACCGCCTCTTCCGTCCGCCCGGACGTCGGCGCGTCCGAGGACACGGCGGGTCCGGATGCCGGGCGGCGGGTGCGGTCGGGGCCGATCGAGGGTTATCCCTGCCCGACTCCCCCTAGGGGCTTCCCTCATTGGGCCGTCGCCGCCGCCGGCCCTAGCGTGAGGACGTGCCGCTCGCCCGGGCACACGGGGGCCTGTCCCGAGAGCCCCGTGCTCACCCCCCACGCCCGTGCGACCCCCCACCACCGGCAATCCCGAGGAGACTCATGTCCGGGCCCGCCCGCGCCGGATCGGCCACCGCCGCGCCGCCGGTCACGCCCGGCGCCGGACGCGCCTTTGGCGACATGGACACCTGCCAGGGCGTCAGCGGCGGGCCCCTGCTCAACGGGGGACGTCCTGGCAGGGATCACTTCCCGGGGCGAGGGCCGCGCCCGAGCCGGCCGCCCGGGGTCTGCTCCCGGCCGGCCGCCTCCTCGGACCCGGTGACCGCGCGGGTCACCGCCTGACCCCGCCCCAGCAGGACTCCTGAGTGGCCCTCAGGAGCGAGACCGGGGGGCGTTGCGAGCCACCACGAGCGGCCCGCAGCGCCCCCTCTCCATGCCCGGCGGTCGCCGGACGGCGCCGCCGGTCAGCCGCGCACGGTCCCGAACCGGATGTCGTACGCCTCCCCCGGGTGCATCGTCGTCAGCATCCGCTCCCCCTCGGCCACGACCTCGGCCCGCTGTGCCCTGGTGAGCCGGCCGAACGCCTCGACGACGAGGGCGCCGTCCCCGAGCTTCCACAGTCCGGCCACGAAGCCGTCGACGAGGAGGACGCGGTACGCCAGGTTCCCCCGCCAGGTGCGGCCCTTGTGCTCCGGCGGGACCAGGCGGGTGCGGTCGGCGTGGGAGAGGAGCAGGTTGTCGAACTCGGGCAGGAAGCGCGGCGGGGCCGGGGCGTCCGGGCCGGGGCGCGGCGCGTCGGGCAGGTCGAACAGTTCGGTGCCGTCCGGGGCCCGGAAGGTGAGGAGCCGGGGACGGAGCCGTTCGAAGGCGTCCCGCAGCCGGGTCAGCCCGGCCCAGGTCTGCATGTCCTTCACGGATGCCGGTCCGAAGGCGGCGAGGTAGCGCAGCACGGTGCCGTCCGGTGCCGGCACCGGCTGCGCGGGGCGTCCGAACCAGTGCTCGGCGGTGGTGAGCGTGACCTGGCCGCTGCGGCCCCACAGTCCGCGCGGGGTCACCTGCACGAGCGGGAGCCGGCAGCGCGCGGCGACGGCCAGGGCCTGCGGGTCGGCGTCGGGCCACTCGGTGAGCAGTGCCCGGCGCAACTGCCCCATGGTGTGCGGCTCGGCCTCCACCAGCTCGCGTGCGACGACGGCGAGCCGGTCCAGGTCGACACCCGCCAGTCCCTTGCGGAAGGACCCCAGCTCGCGGTCCCGGGCGGCCTGCACCAGCGGGCGCAGGGTCAGGCAGTCGTCGGCGGTGTGGGTGTGGATGGTCGAGCGCAGGGTGACGATGCGGGCGACCCGGCGGCCGGCCATCGGAGCGGAGAGGTCCTCGGGGCCGAAGCCGTCGAGGCGGGCGGCGAGCGCGTAGTACGGGGGCTTCACGTTCTGGGCCTGGAGTCCGACGAGGTGCGCGACCGCGTCCTCGGCGGACACCGGCGCGCGGCGCAGCAGCAACTGCCGGGCGAGCGTGGCGCGGTTGAGCGCGCGGATGCCGAGCACGGGGGCCGTCGTGGGTGCCTTGGGCGTCATGCCGTGCACGGTAGCGCCGGGCACCCGGGGGGCCGGACGGCGGGCCCGCCGGGTGCCCGGCGGGCCGGTGGAGCGGTCCTGGGGGATGATCGCGGAGAGGGCCGGCCCGGTGTGGGAACGACGGGATCGCGAGCGAGGGAGGCCGCGGATGCGCGAGCTGGCGGTGTCGCTGTGGGACGTGGGCGCCGGGCAAGGGCTGCGTCAGCTGGCCGAGCTGGGGATCGCCCTGCTGCTGTCCAGCCTGATCGGCTGGGAGCGCGAGGCCCAGCAGAAGAGCGCGGGGCTGCGCACCCACACCCTGGTCGGCGTGGCCAGCGCGCTGATGATGGAGATCTCCCAGCACGGTTTCGCCGACGTGCTGGGCATGGACGGCGTCTCCCTCGACCCGTCCCGGGTGGCGTCCCAGATCGTCTCCGGGATCGGCTTCATCGGCGGCGGCCTGATCTTCGTACGGCGTGACGCGGTGCGGGGGCTGACGACCGCGGCGACCATCTGGCTGACCTGCGCGGTCGGCATGGCCTGCGGCGGAGGGCTGCCGATCCTGGCCCTGGTGACCACCGCGCTGTACTTCGTGGTCGTGCGCGGCTATCCGGCCCTGGCCTCCCACATCGCGAAGGAGACGGCCACCACGGTGGAGATCCGGCTGACCTACCTGACCGGCCGGGCGCTGCTGCCGCAGCTGATGGAGACGTGCACGCGGCGCGGGTTCCGCATCCTGCGGGTGACCGCCGACCGGCTGCCGGGCCGTACGGATCCGGCCGCCCGGGTCCTGCTGCGGCTGGAGGGGACCGGGGACGCGGTGCGGCTGACCTCCGACCTGTTCCACGCCGAGGGCGTGATCGACGCCGACCTGAACGTCACCGCGGAGGGGGAGTAGCCGAACGGGGGACACGGCGGTTCCCCTCCGGCCGGGCGGGCACCCGGGGTCACTGTGCAGCACCTCCACGCATCGAACGAACGTGACGGCCGGGTCCGGCGGGACCGCGTGCTGGTGACCGGGTGGTTCAGCTTCCAGGACGGGGAGGCGACCGCCGGGGACGTGCTCGCGCTGCGCCGGGTCGAGGAGGTGCTGCGGGGTGCGGGGCTCGACCACGACGTCGTGTGGAGCCCCGGTTTCCGGGCGGACGCGCTGCACTTCGCGGACGTGGACCCGGCGGACTGGTCCCATCTGGTGTTCGTGTGCGGGCCGGCGCACGGGCCGCAGGTCGAGGAGCTGCACCGGCGGTTCGCCCACTGCGTGCGGATCGCGGTCGGCGTCTCCGTCGTGGACCCCGGCTCCCCGGCCGTCACCGGCTTCGACCGCGTCCTGGCCCGGGACGCCGCCGGCACCGGACCGACCCCGGACCTCGCGGCCCGCGCCCCCGCCCTGCCCGCCCGGCCCGTCGTCGGCGTGGTGCTCACGCACGGGCAGCACGAGTACGGGTCCCTGCGGCGGCACGACCGGGTCGCCGCCTCGGTGACGCACTGGCTGGCCGGCAAGGACTGCGCGCTCCTGGAGCTGGAGACCCGGCTGGACGCGCACGACTGGCGGCTGTGCGGCACGCCGGCCCAGCTGGAGGCCGTCCTGTCCCGGCTGGACCTGGTCGTCACCGACCGGCTGCACGGGCTGGTGCTGGCGCTGCGGGCCGGGACGCCGGCGCTGGCGGTGGACCCGGTCGCGGGCGGCGCGAAGGTGACGGCGCAGGCCCGTGCCTGCGGCTGGCCCGCGCTGGTGGCCGCCGAGCGGCTGGGGACGGGCGTGCTGGAACGCTGGTGGCGGTGGTGCCTGGCCGACGGGCGGGAGGCCGCGCGGCGGATCGGCGCCGGGTTCCGGGCCGGGGCGCGACCGGACGGCGCCGACGGTCTCGTGGCGGCCCTGGGACTGCGGGCGGCCGGTTGACCCCGCCCGCGGGCGGGCACCCGGTGGTGGTCGGTCCGCGCCCAGGAGGAGACACCATGACCATCGACCGCCTCCCCGATCACGAACAGCGCATACTCGACCAGGTGGAACGGGCGTTGCGCCGCGACCGCCGTCTCGACCGGCAGCTGCGCACCCTGCGCCTGCGCCGCGGTCCCGACCTCACGCGCCTGGCGTCCTACCGCCCGCGCGCCCTGACGGTCGCCCTGCTGCTCACGCTGTCCGTCACCCTCATGGTGACCGGCATCGTCACCTCGGAACCCGCCGTGATCTGGGCGTTCGCCGTCGTATGGCCACCCACGCTGTTCGCGGCGTTCCGGCTGCTGTGCCGATGGTCGCAGGGCTGAGGACCCCTTCCCCCGTACGGCGCCGCACACGTGCCCGGCCTCCCGTCCCCTCGGCGGGGGGCCGGGCGCGTGCGGTTCCTCAGCCCGTGTAGCTGCGCGCCGTCGACGCGCGCTGGGCCGGCTCCAGGGCGCGCAGGCGCGCCTCCACCTCCGCGGGCAGCACCCGGCGCTCGCGCAGGACCCACGGCAGGGCGGCCGCCGCCTCGGCGAAGGCCCGCAGGGACACGGTGTCGCGCGGGACGGTCCGGGCCAGGTGCAGGGTGCGGCGCAGGGCGTAACCGGCCGGGCGGCGCAGCCAGGTGAACCACAGGGTGTTGCGGATGCCGTGCGCCCGCCGCAGCGTCGGGTCGCGCACATCGGACGGGTGGTGGTGGATCGTCAAGTCGTCGTCGTACGTCAGCCACCAGCCGTCGGCGGCCAGGTCCGCGGCGAGGAGCTCCTCCTCGCCGCCCAGCCACAGCCGGGGGTGGAAGCCGCCCGCGGCCCGGAAGGCGTCGGTGCGCAGGACGGTCGCGGCGGCCAGGAACGAGCCGAGCGCGGGTCCCGGCAGCCAGTCCGGGCGGGGCACGGGGGAGTCGCGCAGCTCCGCGACGATCGGGTCCTCGGTGCCGTCCGGTTCGACGACGATGCGGGCGGTGACCGAGCCGACCGCGGGATGGCGGTCGAGCAGGTCGGCGGCCCCGGACAGCGAGCCCGGCGCCCACCAGGAGTCGTCGTCGCAGAAGGCCACGTACGGCGTGGTGACCCGGCGGACCGCCAGGTTGCGTCCGACGGCGCCGAGATTGCGGCCGGGGCGCAGCAGC
Source organism: Streptomyces sp. JHA26 (assembly GCF_002005565.1). Lineage (GTDB taxonomy): Bacteria > Actinomycetota > Actinomycetes > Streptomycetales > Streptomycetaceae > Streptomyces. The sequence goes on from NZ_BDJC01000010.1 coordinate 153,580, forward strand.
GTCACGTCCGGGTGGTGGCGGGCGACGGCGTCGGCCGTGCCGTCGGTGGAGCCGTTGTCGGTGACGATCACCGCGGGCCTCTCCGGCAGTCCGGCGAGACGGTCCAGCGTGCGCAGGAGTTCGGGGCGCCGGTTGTGGGTGATGACGACGACGGTCGTGCGGGGGTCCGTCATGGGGTCGCTTCCTCCAGGAGGCGGGCGCCCCGTTCCACGTGCGGGGGCAGGGGCCTGCGGGCGTGCAGGGCGGAGGGCAGGCGGGCCAGGGTCTCGCGCAGGGCGCGGCGGGCGTGCGGGTCCCGGCGGGCCTCGGCGGCGAGGGCGCGGGTGCGGGCGAGGGCGTGCGGCAGGGGGCGGCGCAGCCAGGCGGTGAGGAGTTCGTTGCGCCGGACGACGGCCGGGCGGTCGGTGCGCGGGCCGGGGTCCGGGTGGTGGTGGGCGACGACCTCGGGGCAGTGCGTGACGCCCCAGCCGCGGGCGGCGAGGTCGTAGGCGAGGAGGGTCTCCTCGGCGCCGAAGAACAGCAGGGGGTGGTAGCCGCCGGCGTCGAGGTAGGCCTCGCGGCGGGCGACGGCGGCACAGCCGAGGAAGCCGAGCACCTGGGTGCCGGGCAGGTCGGCGGCGCGGCCGAGGGGGGAGCCGGCGAGCACGTCGTTGAGCGGGTCGGGGTCCTCGGCGGGGCCGACGAGGGTGCGGGCGGAGAGCAGGCCGAGCCGCGGGTGTGCGTCGAACAGGCGGGCCGCGGTGGCGAGCGCGCCGGGTGCCCACCAGGAGTCGTCGTCGCTGAACGCCACGTAGGGCGTGTCGAGCGCGCGGACGCCGTGGGTGCGGGCGAGGGCGCCGCGGTTGAAGGGCAGGGCGAGGACGCGGACCCGGGGGAAGTCGCGGGCGAGCATCGCGCGGGTGTCGTCGGTGGAGGCGTTGTCGGCGACGAGCACCTCGGGCCGCTCGGGCAGCGCGAGCAGGTGGCGCAGGGTCGCGGCGAGGCTCGCGGAGCGGTTGCGGGTGGCGATGACGACGCCGACGGGGGCGTGCCGCGCGGGGTCGGTGCGCGGTCGTTCGCGGGTGGTCGTCGCGGCGCGGTCGGCGTCGGCGCCTCGGTGTGCCGCGCGGCCGGGGTCGTGGGGGGTGCCGTGGTTCATGGTGCCTCGCTGAGGGCGTCCAGGGCGTCGAGGGCGTCGAGGGCGTCTAGGACGTCGTCGGTGCCGATCCGCAGCAGCGCGGGGTCGGTCTCGTGGCCGTGCGGGTCGCCGTCCGGCCCGGGGTGCCACAGGACACGGTGGCGGGGGTGGTCCGGCGGGCCCCAGCGGCTGGGCGGAACGGGGCCGAAGAGGGTGACGGAGGGTACGGCGTGGGCGACGGCGAGGTGGGCGATGCCGGTGTCGCCGCTGACCACGGCGCGGGCGCCGGCCACCAGGGCGGAGAGCCGGTCGTGGGGCAGGCCGCCGGCGAACACGTCCGTGTCGGGGAGGCCGGCCAGCTTGACCAGGCGGGCCACGAGGTCGCCCTCGTCCGCTCCCCCGGTGACCACGACCCGTCGGCCGCGGGCGCGCAGGGCGTCGGCGACGGTGGCGTACCGCTCGACGGGCCAGCACCGGGAGGGGGCGCCCGCGCCGGGGTGCAGGACGATCGCGCCGGGTGCCGGGGAGGGCGTGCCGGGGCGGGGCAGGAGCAGGTCGGTGGGGTCGGCGTCGATGCCGTAGGCCGTCAGCAGCCGGCACCAGCGGTCGCGTTCGTGCTCGTCCGCGTACCAGGGCGGGCCGACGATCTCCGGGGTCTGCGGGTGGGCGAACGCCATCAGTCTCAGCGGGCGCAGATCCGCCAGCAGGCGGTGGCTGGGCGGTCCGTTGCCGTGCAGGTCGACGGCGACGTCGGGGGGCGGGCCGGTCCAGTCGAGGGTGCGCGGCACGGTCCGGCCGGGCCCGGCGGCGGGCAGCACCCGGTCCACGGCACCGGTCGCCGCGGCGACGGGCGCCAGCTCGGCGGGGGTGGCCAGCACCACCTCGTGACCGGGGTACGCCCGGCGCAGGGCGCGCAGCGCGGGCACACCGGCGAGCAGGTCCCCGAGCCCGAGGGCCCGCAGCACGAGAACCCGCGGACGCGCCGGCCCTCCGGACACGGCGGGCACGGGGGCGGCCGACCGCGCGTGCGTGACGGCGGCGGGCGGCGGATGCACCGGGTCGCCCGTCACCGGTCCCCCGGCCGACGGTGGGGCCGGGACGCGGGGCGGGGTGGGGCCGGTCATCGGACGCCCTCCGCCGCGCGGGCCATCAGGGCCGTCGAGGAGCGGCCGTCGAGGTACGGCAGCAGGACCGCCTGGCCGCCCCATTCCTGGAGCAGGGCGGCCTCGGGGAGGTCGGCGCCCGCGTAGTCGCCGCCCTTGACCCACACGTCGGGGCGCAGGTCGCCCAGGAGGCGTTCCGGGGTGTCCTCGTCGAAGACGGCGACCGCGTCGACGCAGGCGAGGGCGCGCAGGACGCGGACGCGGTCGGCGAGGGGGTTGACGGGGCGGCCGTCGCCCTTGCGGCGCCGCACCGAGGCGTCGGAGTTGACGCACACCACCAGGCAGTCGCCGAGCCGCCGCGCGGCCTGGAGGAGACCGACGTGCCCGGCGTGCAGCAGGTCGAAGCAGCCGCCCGCGGCGACGACGGTGCCGTGCTGGGCGCGCACGCGGGCGGCCAGGGCGTGCGGGTCGTCGGTGTCGGGCCGCGGGGCCGACGCCGGGTCCGAGCCGGCGGGCGGCAGGGCG
>NZ_BDJC01000011.1 GCF_002005565.1 Streptomyces sp. JHA26
GCCGGGGCGGCCTGCTCGGTGGAGGGGGCGGCCGGCGCGGGCTCGGGGGCCGGCTCGGCGACCTGCTGGGCCTGCGGGGCGGCCTCGGCGGCCGGGGCACCGGAGCCGTCGTCGATCAGGGCCAGCTCGGCGCCGACCTCGACCGTCTCGTCCTCGGCGACCTTGATGGAGGACAGCACGCCGGAGGCGGGGGCCGGGATCTCGGTGTCGACCTTGTCGGTCGAGACCTCGAGCAGCGGCTCGTCGGCCTCGACGCGCTCACCCTCGGCCTTCAGCCAGCGGGTGACGGTGCCCTCGGTGACGCTCTCGCCGAGCGCCGGAAGGGTTACGGAAACCGCCATGGTTTCGGTTGCTCCTTACGAATTGCGGAAGTCTGTGTCGTCGCGCCCAATGACCGAGGGAAGGTCAGTCGTGGGAGTGCAGCGGCTTGCCGGCCAACGCCAGGTGGGCCTCGCCGAGCGCCTCGTTCTGCGTCGGGTGGGCGTGGATGAGCTGGGCCACCTCGGCGGGCAGCGCCTCCCAGTTGTAGATCAGCTGGGCCTCGCCGACCTGCTCGCCCATGCGGTCGCCGACCATGTGGACGCCGACCACGGCACCGTCCTTGACCTGGACGAGCTTGATCTCGCCCGCGGTCTTCAGGATCTTGCTCCTGCCGTTGCCGGCCAGGTTGTACTTCAGGGCGACGACCTTGTCCGCACCGTAGATCTCCTTGGCCTTGGCCTCGGTGATGCCGACGGAGGCGACCTCGGGGTGGCAGTACGTCACGCGCGGGACGCCGTCGTAGTCGATCGGGACGGTCTTCAGACCGGCCAGCCGCTCCGCCACCAGGATGCCCTCGGCGAAGCCGACGTGCGCGAGCTGGAGGGTCGGGACCAGGTCACCGACGGCCGAGATGGTCGGCACGTTGGTGCGCATGTACTCGTCGACCAGGACGTAGCCGCGGTCCATGGCGACCCCGGCCTCCTCGTAGCCCAGGCCCTGAGAGACCGGGCCGCGGCCGATGGCGACGAGCAGGACCTCGGCCTCGAACTCCTTGCCGTCGGCGAGGGTGACCTTGACACCGTCCTGGGTGTACTCGGCCTTGTCGAAGAAGGTGCCCAGGTTGAACTTGATGCCCCGCTTGCGGAAGGCACGCTCCAGCAGCTTGGAGCTGTTCTCGTCCTCGACCGGCACGAGGTGCTTGAGGCCCTCGATGATCGTGACGTCGGTCCCGAAGGACTTCCACGCCGAGGCGAACTCGACGCCGATGACACCGCCGCCCAGGATGATCGCGGACTTCGGCACGCGGTCCAGGACGAGGGCGTGGTCGGAGGAGATGATCCGGTTGCCGTCGATGTTCAGGCCCGGCAGCGACTTCGGCACGGAGCCGGTCGCCAGCAGGACGTGGCGGCCCTGGACGCGCTGACCGTTGACGTCCACCGAGGTCGGGGAGGACAGACGGCCCTCACCCTCGATGTAGGTCACCTTGCGCGAGGCGATCAGGCCCTGCAGGCCCTTGTACAGGCCCGAGATCACCTCGTCCTTGTACTTCTGGACGGCCGGTACGTCGATGCCCTCGAAGGTGGCCTTCACGCCGAACTGCTCGCTCTCGCGGGCCTGGTCGGCGATCTCGCCCGCGTGCAGCAGGGCCTTGGTGGGGATGCAACCCTTGTGCAGGCAGGTGCCGCCGACCTTGTCCTTCTCGATCAGGGCGACGTCCAGGCCCAGCTGCGCCCCGCGCAGGGCCGCGGCGTAACCACCGCTACCACCGCCGAGGATCACTAGGTCGAAAACGGTGCTGGCGTCGTTCGCCACGTCACGTCCTCCATGCATGTGCGCCGCCGGTCGTCGGTGACCGGCTGGCGGCTGGTGTCCGGCCGCTCGTTCTTCGGCCCTTGGGTGGGGCCCTGTCCTGCCGAGCCCCATCTTCGCACTTGTGCGGGCCGAACGAGACGCGGGGCCGGGGTGTGAGACACCCCACGTTCGCGTGAGAGGAGCGGCGGGGAACTCGTCACCGACGCCAGGACAGCCGCCCAAGGGGCGCGGGGCTGTGCCGATCTGCGGCTCCGCCGCGTGGGCGCGACGAGCCACGACGGACCCGCAGCCGCACGATCACCCGCACCCCCGAGCTCTCAGGCGCCCTCAGCCAAGATCGCCCGCGGCCGCCAGCTCGGCGACCCGCACCAGCGTCCGCACCGCCGTACCCGTGCCGCCCTTCGGCGTGTACCCGAACGGACCGCTCTCGTTGAAGGCCGGCCCCGCGATGTCCAGGTGCGCCCAGGTGATGCCCTCGCCGACGAACTCGCGCAGGAACAGGCCGGCCACCAGCCCGCCGCCCATCCGCTCGCCCATGTTGGCGATGTCGGCGGTCGCGGAGTCCATGCCCTTGCGCAGGTGCTCCGGCAGCGGCATCGGCCACGCCGGCTCGCCGACCTCCTCCGCCGCCTCGTGCACCGCGGCGCGGAACGCGTCGTCGTTCGCCATGATCCCGTACGTGCGGCTGCCCAGCGCGAGCATCATCGCGCCGGTCAGGGTCGCCACGTCGATGATCGCGTCCGGCTTGTCCTGCGAGGCCGCCCACAGCGCGTCGGCGAGCACCAGCCGGCCCTCGGCGTCGGTGTTGAGGACCTCCACCGTCTTGCCGCTGTACATGCGCAGCACGTCACCCGGGCGGGTGGCGGAGCCGGACGGCATGTTCTCGGCCAGCGCCAGCCAGCCGGTGACGTTGACCTCGAGGCCGAGCCGCGCGGCGGCGACGACCGCGGCGAACACGGCGGCGGCGCCGGCCATGTCGCACTTCATCGTCTCGTTGTGCCCGGCCGGCTTCAGCGAGATGCCGCCCGAGTCGTACGTGATGCCCTTGCCGACGAAGGCGAGCGACTTCTTCGCCTTGGACGAGGTGTACGACAGCTTCACCAGCCGCGGCCCCGACGCCGAACCGGCGCCGACGCCGAGGATGCCGCCGTAGCCGCCCTTGGCCAGTGCCTTCTCGTCGAGCACCTGCACCTTGATGCCGTGCTCCTTGGCGGCGGCCTGCGCGATCGCCGCGAACGCCTCGGGGTTCAGGTCGTTCGGCGGGGTGTTGACCAGGTCGCGGGCGCGGTTCAGCTCCTCGGCGACGGCCGCGGCACGCTCGATCGCGGCCTTGTACGCCTTGTCGCGGGGCTTGCCGCCGAGCAGCGCGGCCTCGGCGAGCGGCGCCTTGCCGTTCTTCGCCTTCGCGGAGCCCTGCGCCTGACGGCCGTTCTCCTTGTACGCGTCGAAGGAGTACGCGCCGAGCAGCACGCCCTCGCCGATGACGCCGGCGTCGGCGGCCTCGGTGACCGGCAGCGCGAAGACGGCCTTCTTGGCACCGGCCAGCGCGCGGGCGGCCGCGCCGGCGGCACGGCGCAGCGCCTCGGCGTCGAAACCGGCGTCCTTCTCGGGCTCGGCGCCCAGGCCCACCGCCACCACGACGGGGGTCTTGAAGCCGGAGGGCGCGGGCAGCTTCGTCACCTCGCCCTCGGCGCCGGAGGCACCGAGGGTCTCCAGCACGTCGGCGAGCCTGCCGTCGTACGCGTTGTCCACGGCCTCGGCGCCCGGTGCGACGACGGGGCCGCGGGCGCCCTTGGCGACACCGATCACGAGGGCGTCGGCCCGCAGGCCGGGCACCGCTGCGGTGGAGAGAGTGAGAGCAGTCACGGTGGTGAAATCTCGCTTCCGTACGAAGTCTTGTATGGCCGAATGCGGGTGGGTCGACCGGGCCCGACAACCGACCCTAGATCCCTCCTGCGATGCGGTCTTCGCCCGGGCGGGCGAACACCCGGCACGAGCCTACGCTCGCGCCCCCGTCCGCCTCCCACCGTGGCCCGCGTTTCCCGCGCCGCCGGGGCGCACGAGATCATCGCGGAGTACACCGTCCCCGCCCCTGGAGCACGCCCCATGAGACGCCCGGTCCTGCTGACAGCCCTGCTCCTGCTGCTCGCGGGCTGCTCGTCGCCGCCCCCCGACGACGGGCGGGACGACGCCGGACGCTGGCAGCCGCGCCCCGGCACCGCCTGGCAGTGGCAGCTCAGCGGCAGGCTCGACACCACCGTCGACGTGCCGGTCTACGACATCGACGGCTTCGACCACACCGCGGCCACGGTGGCCTCCCTGCACGACGACGGCCGCAAGGTCGTCTGCTACGTCTCCACCGGCGCCTGGGAGGACTTCCGCCCCGACGCGGCGGACTTCCCCGAGTCGGTGCTGGGCGAGGGCAACGGCTGGGAGGGCGAACGCTGGCTGGACATCCGGGCGACGGACGTCCTGGAACCGCTGATGGCCGAACGCCTCGACATGTGCCGCGACAAGGGCTTCGACGCCGTCGAGCCGGACAACATGGACGGCTACCGGAACGAGACCGGTTTCCCGCTCACCGCCGACGACCAGCTCCGCTACAACCGGCTGATCGCCGAGCTCGCCCACGACCGGGGCATGGCCGTCGGCCTGAAGAACGACCTCGACCAGATCCCGGAGCTGGTGGACGACTTCGACTTCGCGGTCAACGAGCAGTGCGCCCAGTACGGCGAGTGCGCCGACAACAGGCCGTTCATCGACGCGGGCAAGGCCGTCTTCCACGTCGAGTACGAGCTGCCGACCGACCGTTTCTGCGCCGAGTCCCGTGAGCTGCGGCTGAGTTCGATGCTGAAGAAGTACGAACTGGGGGCGTGGCGCGAGGCCTGCTGAGCGTCAGCCCAGCACCGAGACGACCAGCGCGGCCGTGGCCGCCGTCTCCGCGACCCCGCCGAAGACGTCACCGGTGACCCCGCCGAAGCGGCGGACGCAGTGCCGCAGCAGCAGTTCGGCGACGGCGACGGCGCACAGCACGGCGAGCGCCGTCCGGAGCGCGTCGTGCGTCCCGAGGACCGCGCCCGCCGCCGCCCCGACGGCCGTGACGGCGACGGCCGCGCCCAGCGCCCCGCCCGCCGGGACCACCCCGGCGACCGCGGCGCCCAGCCCCTCCGGGCGCGCGGCCGGCACCCCGGCCCGGGCGGCCAGGGTGAGCGCCAGCCGGGCGGCGGTCGCCGAGACCACGGCGGCGAGCGCGCCCCGCGCCCAGGAGGCGTCGTACGCCTGCGTCAGCGCGGCGACCTGGGCCAGCAGCACGAGGACGAGGGTGATCACGCCGAACGGCCCGATGTCCGACTGCTTCATGACGCGCAGCGCGTCCTCGGCGGGCTTGCCGCTGCCCAGTCCGTCCGCGGTGTCGGCCAGCCCGTCCAGGTGCAGCCCTCGGGTGAGGACGGCGGGCACGGCGACGCCGGCGACCGCGGCGAGCAGGTTGCCGGCGCCGAGGAACAGCAGGACGAGCCCGACGGCTGCGGCGGCGGCACCGACGACCAGCCCGGCCAGCGGGGCGCACAGCATGCCGCCGCGCGCCGCCCCGCGGTCCCAGCGGGTCACCCGGACCGGGAGCACGGTGAGGGTGCCGAACGCGAACCGGAGGCCGTGGGGGAAGGGGGTCCTGAGCACCGGCGCAGACTACCCGGCGGCCGGCGGGGCGCCGCCGGGGCTCGGGGATAAAGTGCACATATGGGAGATTGGTGGCAGCGGAACATCATCGAACCGGGCAAGCTGCCACTGCTCCTCGCCCTCGGCGCCTTCGTGCTGACGTTCGTGATCACCCGGACCGTGACCCGCCTGATCCGGGCGGGCAAGGGCCCGTTCGGGAACGTCGAGGCGGGCGGCGTGCACATCCACCACGTGGTTCCCGGGGTCGTCCTCACGATCGTCGGCGGCTTCGGCGCGGTCGCCGGCGGCCGGCACGGGTTCGGCTCCGCCCTCGCGGCGGTGCTCTTCGGCATCGGGGCGGGTCTCGTCCTGGACGAGTTCGCGCTGATCCTGCACCTCGACGACGTCTACTGGACCGAGGCCGGCCGCAAGAGCGTGGAGGTCGTGGTGATCACCGCGGCCCTGGTCGGCCTGGTCCTCGCCGGGTTCACGCCGTTCGGCGTCGACAACCTGTCCCAGGACGAGCTGCACGACCGCGCCAACGTCATCGCGACCGTGGCGGGCAACTTCGTCTTCTCCCTCCTCGCCCTGGCCAAGGGCAAGGCCCGCCTGGCGGTCTTCGGCGTGATCGTCCCGCTCATCGCCCTGGTCGGCGCCGTCCGCCTGGCCCGTCCCGGCTCCTTCTGGGCCCGCCGCTTCTACGGCCGCCGTCCGCGCGCCCGCGCCAAGTCCCGCCTGCGCGCCTACCACCACGACCGCCGCTGGTCCGGTCCGCGCCGCGCCCTCCAGGACTGGATCGGCGGCCGCCCGGACCCGCCGCGACCCTGACCGGGCGCGGGGGAGGAGCCGGGCGACCGGACGGCGCCGGCTCACCGCGTCCGTTCACTCGTCCCCGTCGGAGACCTCCGGCAGCTCCGCCGCCAGCGCCGCCGCGGCCTGCACCAGCGGCAGCGCCAGCAGGCCCCCCGCGCCCTCACCCACCGTCACGCCCTGCGCGAGCAGCGGCTCCAGCGCCATCCGGTCCAGCGCCTTCGCCTGCCCCGGCTCCCCGCTGTCGTGCGCCGCCAGCCACCAGTCCGGCGCCCGGAACGCCACCCGCTGGCCCACCAGCGCGCACGCCGCGGCCACCACGCCGTCCAGGATCACCGGGACCTTCCGCACGGCGCACTGCAGCAGGAAGCCCGTCATCGCGGTGAGGTCCGCGCCGCCCACCGTCGCCAGCAGCTGCAGCTGGTCCCCGAGCACCGGCCGTGCCCGTCGCAGCGCGTCCCGGATCGCCGCGCACTTGCGCATCCACGCCAGGTCGTCGATGGCCAGCCCGCCCCGGCCGGTGACGACCGACGCGTCCGTCCCGCACAACGCCGCGACCAGCACGCCCGCCGCCGTCGTCCCGCCCACGCTCACATCGCCGAGCACCACCAGGTCCGTACCGGAGTCGGCCTCCTCGTCGGCCACCGCCGTCCCGGCCCGGAAGGCGGCCTCCGCCTCCTCGAGGGTCAGCGCGTCCTCGATGTCGATGCGTCCGCCGCCGCGCCGCACCCGGTGCTTCACGACCTCCGCCGGCAGCGTCTCCGGGTCGCAGTCCAGCGCCATGTCGACGATCCGCACGGGCACACCCAGGCGCCGCGCGAGCACGGACACGGGCCGCCCGCCCTCCAGCACCTCGCGCACCAGGTCGCCCGCGCCGCCCGCGGGCCGCGCCGACACGCCCAGCTCGGCGACCTTGTGGTCACCGGCGAAGAGCACCACCCGGGGCCGTTCGACCGGCCGCACCGGCACGGCGGACTGCGCCGCGGCCAGCCATTCACCCAGGTCGTCCAGCCGGCCCAGCGCCCCGGGCGGCACGACCTGTCGCTCCCGGCGCGCCTCGGCGTCGCGGCGCACCCCGCCGTCGGGGCGCTCGATCAGATCGGTGAAGTCGTCGAGATTCAGCGAGCTCATTCGCCGAACAGTACCGGCCCCGGTCGAACACCACGGGGGTCACATCCGCACCGCGCCGGACCGGCGGCGTTGCCCTACGGATCGCCATCCCCTACGTAACGTTTTGCGATGGATTGTCGTACGTCCTCCTCCACCTGTCGGGAGCCGCCCATGCCCGCGCACTCCACCCCCTCGGTGCCGTCTCCCCTGCCCCCGGTGCCTCCCGTCCCCCTCTACGGCCCGCACCGCGCGGACTGCCCCTGGTGCGGCTCCCGGCGGCTGCGCTCCCGGCCCGGCCGCGGCAACCCGCGGCCGGGCGCGCCCGGCCGCTCCGTCCTCGACCGGTGCCGGGACTGCCGGCACACCTTCCGCAACCCCCTGCTCGCGCCCCGGCCCGCACACCCGGCCGTCCGGGCCGGCGTCCGCCTCGGACACCTCCTGGCCGCCCGCGCGGTGCTCCGCCTCTGCCCCGAACCCGAGAGCTGGCTGGACGTGGGCACCGGCGACGCCGGCTTCCCCCGGACGGCGCGGACGTACTTCCCGTACACCTCGTTCGACGGCGTGGACCCCACGCACCGCGTCCTGCGGGCCCGCGCGGCCGACCGCGTCGAGGAGGCGTACGTCGGCCGGCTGACGGACCGGCACATCGCCGCCCGCCTCCGCGCCCGCTACGACGTCGTCAGCCTCATCCAGCACCTGGAACGTGTCCCCGACCCGCGTGCCGAACTGCGCGCCGCCCTCCACGTGCTGCGCCCCGGCGGCCACCTGCTCCTCGACGTCGCCGACCCGCGCCGCCTGTTCACCCTGCCGCCGGGCACGCACCACCCGGCGGGCCTGCGCGCCGAGCTGGAGGCCCGCGGCTGCACGGTCCTCACCGGCAGGCTCGCCCCCCGGCTCGTCGCCCGCAAGGAACCGTCAGTCCCGTAGCACCAGCGCCTGGCCCGCCACCACCAGCAGCACCTGCTCGCACTCGTCGGCGAACGCCGCGTTCAGCCGCCCGAGTTCGTCCCGGTAGCGGCGGCCCGACGCGGTGGCCGGCACGATCCCCGATCCCACCTCGTTCGACACGGCGACGACGGTGCGCCGGGTGGCGCGCACCGCCTGCGTCAGCTCCCGCACCCGGTCCCTCAGCGCCCGTTCCCCGCCGTCGGCCCACTCCGCGTCGTCCCACGCGCCGACGGCGTCCATCGCGTCCGTCAGCCACAGCGACAGGCAGTCGACGAGCAGCGGCGGCCCGTCGTCCTCGAGCAGCGGGACCAGGTCGCAGGTCTCGACGGTGCGCCACGAGCCCGGCCGCCGCTCGCGGTGCGCCGAGACCCGGGCCGCCCACTCGGTGTCCCCGCCCCGGGAGCCGCCGGTGGCCACGTACAGCACGTCCGGGAAGGACGCCAGCCGGCGCTCGGCCTCCACCGACTTCCCCGACCGGGCCCCGCCCAGCACCAGCGTGCGCCGCGGCACGTCGGGCACGTCCTCGTACCCGCCCACCGCCAGCGTCGTCCCGTCCGGCACCGCCCGCGCCCCCGCCGCCGCGAGCCGCCGCGCCAGCTCCCGGCCCGGCGGCACCTCGTGGCCGAGATGGACGGCGACGACGTCCGTCGTCGGCCCCGCCGCCCCCACCGCCCGCAGCTTCGCCAGCGCGTCCGGGCGGCCCACGACGTCCGCGAGGACCAGGTCGTAGGACTCGGCGGGCTCCTCCAGCCCGGCCGGGGCCCCGCCCGGCGGCAGGTACAGCAGCCGCTGTCCGTCCGGCCCGGTCACGGCGTAGCCGGTGCCCGGCGCGTCCATCGCCACCGCCCGCACCCGGTGCCCCGTCAGCAGCGCCAGTTCCCGCCCGTCCGGCACCCGCCCCGGCTGCGGCAGCCCGGCCGGCACCTCCACGGCGGGGCCGTCGTGCGGGTGGGACAGCAGCACCTGCCGCACGCCGCCCAGGGAGTGCCCGGCGCGCGCGGCGGCGAACGCGGCACCGGGCGTCAGGTCGAGGAGCAGCGCACCGTCCACCAGCAGCGCGGTCGCCGCGCGCGCGTCCTCGCCCTGCGCCGCGGCACACGCCGCGCAGGGACAGTCGGGGCGGGGGAGTCCCGCGGGGGCACCGGTGCCGAGCAGAGTCACGTCCACGCCCCGATTTTCGCCGGTCGCCCTCCGACATGCGCGCCCGAGGGGCGCGGCCGGCCCCGGAGGCGTCCCCGGGCCTTCTACGACACGCCCGGTCCAGCGCATAGGCTGCCACCGGGAGCCGGACCGGGATCCGGCCCCCGCTCTGCGTGTGCTCACATCTTGGAGGCGTACATGGCGGCATGGACGTGGCGGTTCGAGACGACCGGCGGGACGGAGGTCCGGCCCGCGGTGCAGCCCGAGGAGTTCACCACGCAAGGGGACGCCGAGTCCTGGATCGGGGAGCACTGGAAGGACCTCAAGGAGGGCGGCACGGACCAGGTCCGGCTGTTCGAGGACTCCACGGAGATCTACGGGCCGATGAGCCTGCACGCCGAGGACGCCTGACCGGGCGTCGGGGGAGGGGGCGGCCACGACGGGGCCGCCCCCTCCCGCGTCACTGCTCGCCCAGCGTCACCTCGACGGTGCGCTCGTCGCCGCCGCGGGTGTACGTCACCTTCGTGCGCTCACCCGGCCGCATCGACGCCAGGGCCTCGGAGAGCGAGGTGATCGTGGTGATGTCCGAGCCGCCCAGTCCGGTGATGACGTCCCCGGCCCGCAGGCCCGCCCGGTCCGCGGCGCCCCCCTCGACGACGCTGACGACCGCCACACCGGCGGGACGGTAGGAGTCGTCGACGACCGTGCGCGCGGTGATGCCGAGCGCGGCCCGCCCCGAGTCGGTGACCTTGCCGTCCCGGACGATCTGACCGGCGATCGTCTTCACCGTCGAGGACGGGATCGCGAACCCGATGCCGGGCGCCGCGCTGTCGCCGAGGCCGGGGTCGGTCGCGGCGAGCGTCGGGATGCCGACGACCCGGCCGTCGAGGTTGACCAGGGCGCCGCCGCTGTTGCCGGGGTTGATGGCCGCCGAGGTCTGCACCATGTCGGCGATGGTCGCCCCCGTGCCGCCGCCGTCCTGGCCCTCGGTGACGGTCCGTCCGGTCGCCGACACGATGCCCTGCGTCACGCTGGACGACAGCCCGAGCGGCGAGCCCATCGCCAGCACGATCTGCCCGACCTCGACCTTCGAGGAGTCCTCGAACCCGGCCGCCTTCACCCCGGCGGGCACCTCGTCCAGCTTGACGACCGCGAGGTCCTGCTCGGGGTAGGAGAAGACGAGCCGCGCGGTCAGCGGGTCCTCGCTGTGGGCGGTGGTGACCCGGAAGGACGTCCGGTCCCCGACGACGTGGGCGTTGGTGACGACGTGACCCCGGTCGTCGTACACGACCCCCGAGCCCAGGTCGTCCCCCGCCTGGATCTGCACGACCGAGGGCAGGACGTCCTTGATCACCCGCTGGTAGTCGCTCTGCAGGTCCCGGGCCGCGACCGGTACCGCGGCCCGGGTCGCGGCGGTCTCCCGCCCGCTGCCGGCATCGGGCCCCGGACCGGCTGCGGAACAGCCGGTGCCGAGCAGCAGGGAAGACACCAGCGCGGCGACGGGAGCACGGAACCGGGGCGCACGGGCACGGGAGACGTCCATGCCCCGAGTCTCACGGCGGCCTCGGCGTCCTGCTTGTGCAGAGCACCCGAACGAGCGCCGCCGGAGGTCCTACCCCCGCACCCCGCACAGGTGCAGCATCGCCGCGACCCCGCGGTACGGGTCCGTCCGGCCGGCCCGTTCCTCGACGGCCAGCAGCGTCTCGGGGTCGTCCGGGGGCGCGGCACCGTCGGCCGCCGTGTCCGTGAAGACCCGGACGCCGTACCAGGCGTGCAGCGGGGCGCCGATGCCCGCGAGCCTGGCCGTCAGCGTCGCCAGCCGGTCCGCGCGGACGTCCAGGCCGAGACGGGTGGGGGTCCCCCCGTTCGAGTCGGTTCGAGAACGGGGGAGGTAGGCGGTGGTGTCGAACGCCGCGAGCGCGCCGGCCCAGTCGCCGTGCAGGCCCGGGCGCATGGCGAGCGCGTCCCCGTTGCGCACGAGCAGCGACAGCAGGCCGCCCGGGGCGAGCATGCGGGCCAGCCCGGCCAGCAGCGGGTCGGGCTCCTCGACGTACATCAGCACGCCGTGGCACAGCACCACGTCGAAGCTGCCCGGCAGGAAGTGCACGCCGGTGTCCCGGCCGTCGCCCTCGATGATCCGCATCCGCTCCCGGATGCCCTCCGGCTGGCCCGCCAGGGCCTCACGCGCCGCCGCGATCATCGTGGTGTCCCGCTCCAGGCCGGTCACCTGGTGCCCGGCCCGTGCCAGCCGCAGCGCCTGGACGCCCCGTCCCATGCCGACGTCGAGCACCCGCAGCCGCTTGCCGACCGGGAAGCGGCCGACTATCTGCTCGTCGAGCTGCCGGGTCACCAGCTCCTGTCGCACGACGTCCCGCAGACCGCCCGGCCCGTCCGGCCGGGCATCGGCCGCGTCCCCGGTGAACGGCGTGGTGCTCAGGGCCGCTCCCCGCGCTTGACCTGCGGCTTGGGCAGCCGGAGCCGGCGCATCTGCAGGGAGCGCATCAGCGCGTAGGCGACCGCGCCGCGCCGGCGGTCGTCGGGGAAGCGCTCGGCGAGGCGCTTCTTCAGCCGGAAGCCGGTGACGAGCGAGTCGAGCACGATCAGCACGATCACGATCAGCCACAGCAGCAGCGCGACGTTCTGCAGCGACGCCACGCGGATCATGCTCAGCACGAGGATGACCACGGCCATGGGCAGGAAGTACTCGGCGATGTTGAACCGCGAGTCGACGAAGTCGCGCGCGAACTTGCGGACCGGGCCCTTGTCGCGGGCCGGCAGGTACCGCTCGTCACCGCTCGCCAGCGCCTGGCGCTGCCGCTCCAGCGCGGACCGGCGCTCCTCGCGCTGACGCTTGGCGGCCTCCTTGCGCGTCATCTGGGTGTTGGCGACGCTGCGGCGCTGGGACTGGGCCTGACTGCGCTTGGGCGTGGGCCTGCCCTTCGGGGCCTGCGGGTCGCGGGGCTGCTTGGAGACGGTCACCGGCGCCTTGACGGCGCTCGGGGACTTCTCTTCCTTGGCACGGCTACGGAACACAAAACCCAAGGGTACGGGGTGGGGGAGTGTGGACCCAGGTCCGGTGGGGAACGATCCGGCAACGCCAGTCGTCGGTAAAGGGGACAGAGGGGACGTTGCGTACGGCCCGGATCCCGGGTTCCGGGACGTCCCTCCGGGGAGCACCTACTCCCTACGCCGGACCGGGGGAAGTGCGCAGTCGTCCTTGGGGATGAGCGCATCCGCCCCCGAACAGTGCGGTAATGGATGCAGGGCCCGTACTGTGGGTTCTGTTGCAGTCGCTGGAGCCGGAGTCGGCCAGAAGGGGGCGCGCGAAGCCCATGAGCGGTGTCATGAAGCGTATGGGGATGATCTTCCGCGCGAAGGCCAACAAGGCCCTTGACCGGGCCGAGGACCCGCGCGAGACCCTCGATTACTCGTACCAGAAACAGCTCGAGCTGCTGCAGAAGGTGCGCCGCGGCGTCGCCGACGTGGCGACCAGCCGCAAGCGACTGGAGCTCCAGCTCAACCAGCTCCAGTCCCAGTCGTCCAAGCTGGAGGACCAGGGCCGCAAGGCACTCGCGCTGGGCCGCGAGGACCTGGCCCGCGAGGCGCTGTCCCGCCGCGCCGCGCTCCAGCAGCAGGTGACGGACCTGGAGACGCAGCACGCCACCCTCCAGGGCGAGGAGGAGAAGCTCACCCTCGCGGCCCAACGCCTCCAGGCCAAGGTGGACGCCTTCCGCACGAAGAAGGAGACCATCAAGGCCACCTACACGGCGGCCCAGGCGCAGACCCGCATCGGGGAGGCGTTCTCCGGCATCTCCGAGGAGATGGGCGACGTGGGCCTGGCGATCCAGCGGGCCGAGGACAAGACCGCCCAGCTCCAGGCGCGGGCCGGTGCCATCGACGAGCTGCTCGCCTCCGGCGCCCTGGACGACCAGTCCGGCATGCACAAGGACGACATCCAGGCCGAGCTGGACCGGCTCTCCGGTGGTACGGATGTGGAGCTGGAACTGCAGCGCATGAAGGCCGAGCTGGCCGGAGGCGGCACCGCCGACCGCCAGGCCATCGAGGGCGGCCAGGGCCAGTCGCAGCAGCAGCCGCAGCAGCAGCCGCAGGACACTCCGCGTTTCGACAAGCAGTAGCCCACGCCTAGGAGGGCGACATGATCGTGAGGATCATGGGGGAGGGACAGGTGACGCTGGCCGACGGCCGCCTCGCCGAGCTGAACAAGCTGGACGACGAGCTCCTCGCCGAGATGGAGAACGGCGACGGTCCCGGTTTCCGCGCGACCCTCCAGGCCCTGCTGACCAGGGTCCGCGAACTGGGCGAGCCGCTGCCGGACGACTCCCTGGAGCCGTCGGACCTGATCCTCCCCTCCCCGGACGCCACCCTGGAGGAGGTCCGGGAACTCCTGAGCGACGACGGCCTGATCCCGGACGGTTCCTGAGCGCGCCGTTCCCTTCCGGCCCGTCCGGCGTGCGGGGACTAGGGCCTGTTGCGAAAGTGGCCTCTGCCGCGCGACGCCCAGCACGCACTCTCGCCGCACCGCCCGGAAGCCCGAGTACGCCCAGCACGAGGGCTTCCGGGCGGCACGCCGAGAGCACGCACCGGACGCCGCGCGGCCGCCCTTCGGGCGACGAGGCCACTTTCGCAACAGGCCCTGGGCCGTTCGGGCCGGAGCGGGGGCCCGGGGGCGCGGCCCCGGGCGTCGGCCGGAACGCCGGGCGGCCGACGCACCGCCGTCCACCCGGCTACCGTGAGCACGCGTGAGCACCCTCGCCCGCGCCCGCTGCCGCATGGACGCGCACCCCTACGCCCTGGACGCGGCCCTCGCCGCGGCCGTCCTCGTGTGCATGGTGGCCGGATCCTTCGCCGACCCGCACGGTCCCGACGGCGTCGCCTGGGGCGTCCGCGCCCCCGACCCGCTCAGCCTCCTGCTCATGGTGCTCGGCGCCGCCGCGCTCCTCCTGCGCCGCCGCGCCCCCCTGGCGGTCCTCGCCTTCACCGGCTGCCTCTCGATCGTCGAGTGCGTCACCGGCGACCCCCGCGCCCCCGTCGTCATGTCCGCCGTCGTCGCCCTCTACACCGTCGCCGCCACCACCGACCGCTCCACCACCTGGCGGATCGGCCTGCTCACCATGACCGTGCTGACCGGCGCCGCCATGCTGGCCGGCCCCCTGCCCTGGTACGCGCAGGACAACCTCGCCGTCTTCGCCTGGACCGGCATCGGCGCCACCGCCGGGGACGCCGTCCGCAGCCGCCGCGCCTTCGTCCGGGCCATCCGGGAGCGCGCCGAGAAGGCCGAGCGGACCCGTGAGGAGGAGGCCCGCCGCCGCGTCGCCGAGGAGCGGCTGCGCATCGCCCGCGACCTGCACGACGTCGTCGCCCACCACATCGCCCTCGTCAACGTCCAGGCCGGCGTCGCCGCCCACGTCATGGACAAGCGGCCCGACCAGGCCAAGGAGGCCCTCGCCCACGTACGGGAGGCCAGCCGGTCCGCGCTGAACGAGCTGCGCGCCACCGTCGGCCTGCTCCGCCAGTCCGACGACCCCAAGGCCCCCACCGAACCCGCCCCCGGCCTGGACCGGCTCGACGAACTCGTCGCCACCTTCCGCCACGCCGGCCTGCGCGTCGAGGTGGCCCGCGCCGACCAGGGCACCACGGTGCCCACCGCCGTCGACCTGGCCGCCTACCGGATCATCCAGGAGGCCCTGACCAACGTGCAGAAACACGCCGGACCGCAGGCGAAGGCCGAGGTCAGCATCGTCCGGGTGGGGCCGAACATCGAGGTCACCGTCCTCGACGACGGCGCCGGCGAGGCGGAGGCCCCCGCCGCCGGAGGCGGACACGGGCTGCTCGGCATGCGCGAGCGCGTCACCGCCGTACACGGCGCCCTCACCACCGGCCCCCGCTACGGAGGCGGCTTCCGGGTGCATGCGATCCTTCCCGTCAGAAGCCGTGACGACGCCGCGAAGGGTGCCGTATGACGATCCGTGTCCTGCTCGCCGACGACCAGGCACTGCTGCGCAGCGCCTTCCGGGTGCTCGTCGACTCCGAGCCCGACATGGAGGTGGTGGGGGAGGCGTCCGACGGCGCCGAGGCGGCTCGGCTGGCCGCCGAGCACCGGCCCGACGTGGTGCTGATGGACATCCGGATGCCCGGCACGGACGGTCTCGCCGCCACCCGCACGATCAGCGCCGACCCCGACCTCGCCCAGGTCCGCGTGGTCATACTGACCACCTTCGAGGTCGACGACTACGTGGTGCAGTCGCTGCGCGCCGGCGCCTCCGGCTTCCTCGGCAAGGGCTCGGAGCCGGAAGAGCTGCTGAGCGCGATCCGCGTCGCGGCCGGCGGCGAGGCACTGCTGTCCCCGGCCGCCACCAAGGGGCTCATCGCCCGCTTCCTCGCCCAGGAGGACGGCGCGGACGACGCGCACCGCGACCCGGCCCGGGCCGAGAAGCTGGCCTCGCTGACCGTGCGGGAGCGCGAGGTGCTGGTGCAGGTGGCGGGCGGGCACTCCAACGACGAGATCGCGGAACGGCTGGAGGTCAGCCCGCTCACGGTGAAGACGCACGTCAACCGGGCGATGTCCAAGCTGGGCGCCCGCGACCGGGCCCAGCTGGTGGTCATCGCGTACGAGTCCGGGCTGGTACGTCCGAAGGCGGAGTGATCCCCACCCGGTCGCACCGCGGCGGGAGCGCGCGGCGAAGAAGGGCGGCGACGTCCCGCCGCGGGCGCGGTCCTCGGACGGGCCGGAACCGGCGAACGTCCGAGACCGCGAAAGGCGCGGGGCCTACCCGGCCACCTTCGGTGCCGGGCAGGCCCCGCGCCTTTCTCCCCACCCCGCGCGGGCGGGCGGACAGCACCCGCTACGGCAGCGCCAGCATCCGCTCCAGCGCCAGCTTCGCGAACGCCTCGGTCTCCTTGTCGACCTCGATCCGGTTGACGAGGGTGCCCTCGGCGAGGGACTCCAGCGCCCAGACCAGGTGCGGCAGGTCGATGCGGTTCATCGTCGAGCAGAAGCAGACCGTCTTGTCGAGGAAGACGATCTCCTTGCCCTCGGGAGCGAAACGGTTCGCCAGACGGCGGACCAGGTTCAGCTCGGTGCCGATGGCCCACTTGGAGCCGGCCGGGGCCGCCTCCAGGGCCTTGATGATGTACTCGGTCGAGCCGACGTGGTCCGCCGCCGCGACGACCTCGTGCCGGCACTCGGGGTGCACCAGGACGTTCACGCCCGGGATGCGCTCGCGCACGTCGTTCACCGAGTCCAGGCTGAAGCGGCCGTGCACCGAGCAGTGCCCGCGCCACAGGATCATCTTCGCCGCGCGCAGCTCCTCGGCGGTCAGCCCGCCGTTCGGCTTGTGCGGGTTGTAGACGACGCAGTCCTCCAGGGACATGCCCATGTCCCGCACCGCGGTGTTGCGGCCCAGGTGCTGGTCGGGCAGGAACAGCACCTTCTCACCCTGCTCGAAGGCCCAGTCCAGGGCCCGCCGGGCGTTGGAGGACGTGCAGATGGTGCCGCCGTGCTTGCCGGTGAACGCCTTGATGTCCGCGGAGGAGTTCATGTACGAGACGGGCACGACCTGCTCGGCGATCCCGGCCTCGGTCAGCACGTCCCAGCACTCGGCGACCTGCTCGGCGGTGGCCATGTCCGCCATGGAGCAGCCGGCCGCCAGGTCGGGCAGGACCACCTTCTGGTCGTCGGAGGTCAGGATGTCCGCCGACTCCGCCATGAAGTGCACGCCGCAGAAGACGATGTACTCGGCCTCGGGGCGCGCGGCCGCGTCCCGGGCCAGCTTGAAGGAGTCGCCCGTGACGTCCGCGAACTGGATGACCTCGTCGCGCTGGTAGTGGTGACCGAGGACGAAGACCTTGTCCCCGAGCTTCTCCTTGGCCGCGCGGGCGCGCGCGACCAGGTCCGGGTCGGAGGGCGAGGGCAGGTCGCCGGGGCACTCCACGCCGCGCTCGCTCCTCGGGTCGGCCTCGCGGCCGAGCAGCAGCAGGGCGAGGGGCGACGGCTGCACGTCGAGGTCCTGGGGTTGGGCGGTGGTCACGACACGCACCCTTTCTACTTTTCGTCTAACTGACGCTATATATCATAACCGCTTCACGTCACTTTGACGATGTCCATCATGTCGATGTGACGTGAATCCCGGTCCCCGAGCCGCTGTCCGCGCCGACGGGCATGTGCGAGCATGAGGAGAAGGCCGGGGAACACCTCACGGGCGCGTCCCGGAATGAATCCGCGGCCCCGCCGGTTGGAACCGTCGGCAAGCAGTCTCCGTACAACCCGGGAGAGATGTAGATGTCCGTATCGGACGAGACCACCACCGTCACCGACGGCATCATCCTGACCGACGCCGCCGCGGCCAAGGTCAAGGCCCTGCTCGACCAGGAAGGCCGTGACGACCTGGCGCTGCGCGTCGCCGTCCAGCCCGGTGGCTGCTCCGGCCTGCGCTACCAGCTCTTCTTCGACGAGCGTTCGCTCGACGGCGACGTCGTGAAGGACTTCGGCGGGGTCAAGGTCACCACCGACCGCATGAGCGCCCCGTACCTGGGCGGCGCCACCATCGACTTCGTGGACACGATCGAGAAGCAGGGCTTCACGATCGACAACCCGAACGCGACGGGTTCCTGCGCCTGCGGCGACTCCTTCAGCTGAGCCGCGCGGCACCGTGCGAAGGGCGGCGGCCCGGGGTTCCTCCCCCGGGCCGCCGCCCTTTTCCGGCCACTTCCCAGGCGGACGTCAGCGGCCCCCGGACGGCGCCGGAAGCCGTGCGCCCGGCTTGAACGCCGGGATCTCCTTGCCGTCCGCCCCGACGACCTCCCGGTCGCCGAGCGGCTTGCCGAGCGTCACCGTCCGCTCGTACTCCTTGGCGATCAGGATGCAGACCCGGTCCGGATGCGGGGTCTCGGTCACCGTGACCGTCACCCGCCCGGCGTCCTCCTTCGCCGTCGCCTCGTAGTCGGAGCACACCCCGCCGGTGAAGTGCACGGTCAGCTCGGTGCCCTCGGCCGTCCAGCCGCTCACCGACACGTCGCGCGGCGACGCCGAGGCCGGTCCGCCGGACGGGGACGGGGACGGCGCCGGGGAGGCCAGGTACTTCGGATCCACCGCCGGATACGTCACCGTGAAGGGGTCCGCGGTCCCCGGCGCGCGCACCTCGAACAGCCAGGACGGCACCAGCGTCTGCCGCCCCCGCACCGGGTGCGCGGCCAGCCCGAACACCGCCTCCTGGACGGTGACCGTCTGCCGGTCCGACCGCTGCGGCTTCCCCGGCTTCCCGGGTGCGCCCGTCGCCGTCGACGGCGCGCACGGCGTCTGCGACGTGCCCTCCTCCAGCGGCACCGGCCCGGCGCAGCCGCCGATGCCCGCCCCGGCGCCGCCGCCCGGGGTGTTCAGCAGAGCCAGCGTCTCCTTCGCGGCCAGGACCGGATACGTGTCCCCCTTGACCGGCGCCTTCAGCTGTCCGCTGCCGCCGACCACCTCGCCCCGCGCGCCGACGACCACGCCGGTCGTCCAGCCGTAGGTCGGCAGCCCGCCGACCTCGGGCTCGGCGTTCACGGCCCGCCGGGCGCCCATGACCTGGCTCGCGTCCAGCTCGGCGTCGCCCTGGCCCAGCGCCTTCAGCACCGGCGCCGCCGCCTTCTTCGCGGCCGCCTCGCTCACCGGAGCCCCGTCGGCGGGCGGCGCCTTGCACACCGGGCCCTTCCTGCAGTCGTCGGTGCCGGGCGTGTAGCGCTGGAACGTCCAGGCCCCCGGTGCCTGCCGGTTCACCGTGAGCACCGGGCCCGCGCCGTCCTCGACGCTCCCGGCCTTCCACGCCCCGCCCTGGAGCCGCGGCGCCCCCTCGATGCCGAGGGCCTTCGCCAGGCGGGCCACCTCCGCCTCGCCGACCCTGCCCTCCGCCCGGTACACGGGCGCCGAGCCGGGTCCCTCGGGGAGCGGGCCGTCGGAGCGGTAGACGACGCCGTACGGGTTGGGCTCGCCCGGTGCGATGCCGTTCGTGCCGCCGCCGTCCGGGCCGCCCGGGGAGGCCGGGGAGGCCGCCCCGTAGCCGTCGAGGGCGAGCGGCGGGGGAGTGCCGCCGCCCGGCGCCCCCGACGACGTGCCGCCGTCCGAGCCGCCGCCGGAGGCGGACGCGGCCAGGTACGCCCCGCCGGCCCCCATGAGCAGCACGGCGGTGACGGACGCGACGACGACCGCCCGGGGACGTCGCCGCGCGGAACGCCCGGTGCCCGCCTCGCCGGCGGCGGGGGCGTCGTCGTTGTCGGGTCGCTCGGTGTTCACCGCATCGCTCCTTCGGCTGTTACTGGGGACAGCGATGGGACGCGGTGGAGGAGGATCCGGTTCCCTTCGGCGGCACGGGTCACCCGAACGGCCGCGCGGGAACACCGGGCGGGTTCTAGTCGCCGTAGTCCGACATCGCCTCCAGCAACCGGGCCGACGCCCCCGGCACCCGTACGCCGTGGATCAGCGACAGGGGGACGGGACGGGCCGGGACCCGTACGGGCGGCGACCAGCGCGGAGCCATCCGGGCGCAGTCGCCGCGCAGCGACGCCAGGTCGCCCTCCAGGTCGGCCGGGGCGGGTGCGACGGTCTCCGGGTTCGTCATGACAGAACCGTAGGCGCGTTCCTGTCGCGTAGGAAGTTCTACTATCGGGTAGTTTCGCCCGCTTCGGTGTCGGGGCGCCGCCCGGTAGCGTGAACTGTCAACCCCGCCTCCCCTCAGGAGAGAGTCCACGCCGTGCGCATCGCAGTCACCGGCTCCATCGCCACCGACCACCTCATGACCTTCCCCGGCCGCTTCTCCGACCAGCTCGTCGCGGACCAGCTGCACACGGTCTCGCTCTCCTTCCTGGTCGACCAGCTCGACGTGCGCCGGGGCGGCGTCGCGGCGAACATCGCCTTCGGCATGGGCCAGCTCGGCACCCGGCCGATCCTGGTCGGCGCGGCCGGCTCGGACTTCGACGAGTACCGGGCCTGGCTGGACCGGCACGGCGTCGACACCGAATCGGTGCGCATCTCCGAGACGCTGCACACCGCCCGCTTCGTCTGCACGACCGACGCCGACCACAACCAGATCGGCTCCTTCTACACGGGCGCGATGAGCGAGGCCCGCCTGATCGAGCTGAAGACCGTCGCCGACCGCGTGGGCGGCCTCGACCTGGTCTCCATCGGCGCCGACGACCCGGAGGCGATGCTCCGCCACACCGAGGAGTGCCGCACGCGGAACATCCCCTTCGCCGCCGACTTCTCCCAGCAGATCGCCCGGATGAACGGCGACGAGATCCGGATACTGCTGGACGGGGCGACCTACCTCTTCTCCAACGAGTACGAGAAGGGGCTCATCGAGACCAAGACCGGCTGGACGGACGAGGAGATCCTCGCCCGCGTCGGCCACCGGGTCACCACCCTCGGCGCGCGGGGCGTACGGATCGAGCGGGCCGGCGAGGCGACCATCGAGGTCGGCGTCCCGGACGAGGAGCGCAAGGCCGACCCGACGGGCGTCGGCGACGCCTTCCGGGCGGGCTTCCTGTCGGGACTGGCCTGGGGGGTGACCCTGGAGCGGGCGGCGCAGGTCGGCTGCATGCTGGCGACCCTCGTCATCGAGACGGTCGGCACGCAGGAGTACCAGCTGCGGCGGGGGCACTTCATGGAGCGGTTCACCAAGGCGTACGGGGACGAGGCGGCCGCCGAGGTCCAGGCGCACCTGGCCTGACCCCCGGACGGCCTCCGTCCCGGGCGGGTTACCTGATCCGGCGGACCAGGTAACCCGTTCCCCGCTCCGCCCGCTCCTCGCCCACGTACTCCTGCCCCCGCATCTCGCACCACGCCGGGATGTCCAGGCGGGCCGCCTCGTCGTCGGAGAGGACGCGGACCGTGCCGCCGACGGGGACGTCGCCGATGACCTTGGCCAGCTCGATCACCGGAACGGGGCAACGCCGGCCGATCGCGTCCACGACGAGGTCGGCCCCCGCCTCCCGTGCGGGCTCCGCCCCCGTCGGCGCCCCCAGCTTCTCGCGCACCGCGGCCACCGTGCCCGGCAGCACCTCCAGGAACCGCTCGACGTCCTCGGCGGGCGTCCCCGACGGCAGCGACACCCGGACGTTGCCCTCGCTGAGCACGCCCATCGCCTTCAGGACGTGGCTCGGCGTCAGGGTGCTGCTCGTGCAGGACGAGCCGGACGAGACCGAGAAACCCGCGCGGTCCAGCTCGTGCAGCAACGTCTCCCCGTCGACATAGAGACACGAGAAGGTGACGACACCGGGCAGCCGGCGCACCGGATCGCCGACCACCTCCACGTCCGGCACCAGCGCCGGCACCCGCGCCCGGATCCGCTCCGTCAGCTCCCGCAGCCGGGCCGCCTCCTCGGCCGCCTCGGCCCGCACCGCCCGCAGGGACGCCGCCGCGGCCACGATCGCCGGGAGGTTCTCGAAACCGGGTGCCCGGCCCGACTCCCGCTCGTCCCCGGGCCCTTGCGGCGCGAACCGGACACCCTTGCGCACCACGAGCAGCCCCACTCCCGGGGGCCCGCCCCACTTGTGGGCACTCGCCGTGAGCAGCGACCAGTCGCCGGGCACCCGTCCCCAGCCCAGCGACTGGGCCGCGTCCACCAGCAGCGGCACCCCCGCCGCCCGGCAGGCCTCCGCCACCCGGGCCACCGGCTGTTCGGTGCCCACCTCGTGGTTGGCCGACTGGAGGCAGGCCAGCGCGGTGCCGGCGTCCAGGGCCGCCGCGTACGCCGACGGGTCCACCGCCCCCGTCCGGTCCACGGGGACCCGGGTGACGGTCCCGCCGTTCCGCTCGTGCGTCTCGGCCGCATGCAGCACGGAGGAGTGTTCGACCGCTGACACGATCAGGTGGTGTCCGACGCGCCGCCGCCCCGCCAGCGCTCCGGCTACACCCGAATGGACCGCCCGTGTCCCCGAAGGGGTGAACACCAACTCGTCCGCCCGGCACCCCACCGCCTCGGCCGCCGCCTCCCGGGCCGCGTCGAGCAGCAGGCGCGCCCGGCGCCCTTCCCGGTACAGCCGCGCGGGATCGGCCCACCCCTCGTCGAGCGAGGCCGACAGGGCCTGCCGGGCGACGGGATGGAGGGGGGCAGCGGAAGCAGCATCGAAGTAGGCCACAGGTCAACGCTATGACGCCCGGTGCCGGAGCGCCCCGAGGGGGCGCGGGGGGGCCGTGACACGTGCGGCTCCACCGCGCGGGCGCGACGAACCACGACGCACCGTCAGCCGCCGAACAACCGCAGCTCCCACCACCGCAGGCCCCCGACCCACCCTCGAAGAGTGACCCCCGGCGCGTATGCCACCCTCCCCGCGACCCCCCGGAGGGCGTCGGCTAGGGTTTGGTCCGCATAAACATCAAACCCCTGCCCGACGCAGGGCGGCGACCGACCAGCGAGAAGGCCGCAGCCGAACAGCGCGGGCGAGACTCTCGGGAAGGCGCTACGTGAGTCCCAACGGCTCCGACCGCTCGCCGCGGCGCCCGATGCGGCGGAAGCTGCTGCAGGCACTGACCGCGGGCCTGGTCCTGGCGACCGCCACCGGTTGCACATACAAGGACTTCCCCCGCCTTGGCATGCCCACCCCGACCACGGAAGAGGCTCCGCGGATCCTCTCCCTGTGGCAGGGCTCCTGGGCTGCCGCGCTCGCCGTCGGCGTGCTGGTGTGGGGCCTGATCCTGTGGTGTGCATTCTTCTACCGGCGCAGCCGCACCAAGGTCGAAGTTCCTCCGCAGACCAGGTACAACATGCCCATCGAGGCGCTGTACACCATGGTTCCGCTCATCATCGTCTCGGTGCTGTTCTACTTCACCGCCCGTGACGAGTCCGAGCTCCTGAGCCTGAAGAAGAAGCCCGACGTCACGGTGAACGTGGTCGGCTTCCAGTGGAGCTGGTGCTTCAACCACATCGAGGACGTCGCCGGTTCCAACGGTGACGCCAAGACCTCCAAGGAACTGGCCGCCATCCCGGACCGGTACAAGGAGGACTTCCCGGCGAACGCCGGCGGTGTCTACGACTGCGGTGTCCCCGGAACCCGGAACCCGCAGAACAACAACCCGGGCCCGACCCTCTGGCTTCCCAAGGGCAAGACGGTCCGCTTCGTGCTGACCTCGCGCGACGTCATCCACTCGTTCTGGGTGGTGCCGTTCCTGATGAAGCAGGACGTCATCCCGGGCCACACCAACGCCTTCGAGGTGACCCCCAACAAGGAGGGCACCTTCAAGGGCAAGTGCGCCGAGCTGTGCGGCGTGGACCACTCCCGGATGCTGTTCAACGTGAAGGTCGTCTCCCCCGAGCGCTATGAGCAGCACCTCAAGGACCTCGTGAAGAAGGGGCAGACCGGTTACGTTCCCGCCGGCATCGAGCAGGCGGGTCACGAGAAGAACCGGGAGTCGAACATCCTGTGAGCATCCTCAACGAACCCCAGGGTGCCGCGGCAGGGTCCCACTATGAGGACGAGCTGCCGGTCCGGCGCCAGAGGCGTGGTGAAGTGGTCGTCAAGTGGCTGACCACCACGGACCACAAGACGATCGGTACCTTGTACCTGGTCACGTCGTTCGCGTTCTTCTGCATCGGCGGTGTGCTGGCGCTCGTCATGCGCGCCGAGCTGGCCCGCCCGGGTCTGCAGATCATGTCGAACGAGCAGTTCAACCAGGCGTTCACGATGCACGGCACGATCATGCTGCTGATGTTCGCGACGCCGCTGTTCTCCGGCTTCGCGAACTGGATCATGCCGCTCCAGATCGGTGCGCCGGACGTGGCCTTCCCCCGGCTGAACATGTTCGCCTACTGGCTCTACCTGTTCGGCTCGCTGATGGCGGTGGGCGGCTTCCTCACCCCGCAGGGCGCGGCCGACTTCGGCTGGTTCGCCTACTCGCCGCTGTCCGACGCGGTGCACTCGCCGGGCATCGGCGGTGACCTGTGGATCATGGGTCTGGCCTTCTCCGGCTTCGGCACCATCCTCGGCTCGGTCAACTTCATCACCACGATCATCTGCATGCGTGCCCCCGGCATGACCATGTTCCGCATGCCGATCTTCACCTGGAACGTCCTGCTCACCGGTGTGCTGGTCCTGCTGGCCTTCCCGGTGCTGGCCGCGGCGCTGTTCGCCCTGGAGGCGGACCGCAAGTTCGGTGCGCACGTCTTCGACCCGGCCAACGGCGGAGCGCTGCTGTGGCAGCACCTGTTCTGGTTCTTCGGGCACCCAGAGGTGTACATCATCGCGCTGCCGTTCTTCGGCATCGTCAGTGAGATCATCCCGGTCTTCAGCCGCCGCCCGATGTTCGGTTACATGAACCTGATCGCGGCCACCATCGCGATCGCGGGTCTGTCGGTGACGGTGTGGGCGCACCACATGTACGTGACCGGCGGAGTGCTGCTGCCGTTCTTCTCGTTCATGACGTTCCTGATCGCGGTCCCGACCGGCGTGAAGATCTTCAACTGGATCGGCACCATGTGGAAGGGCTCCCTGTCCTTCGAGACGCCGATGCTGTGGACGATCGGCTTCCTGATCACCTTCACCTTCGGTGGTCTGACCGGTGTCATCCTGGCCTCGCCGCCGATGGACTTCCACGTCTCCGACTCGTACTTCGTGGTGGCGCACTTCCACTACGTGGTCTTCGGCACCGTGGTGTTCGCGATGTTCGCCGGCTTCCACTTCTGGTGGCCGAAGTTCACCGGCAAGCTGCTGGACGAGCGCCTGGGCAAGATCACCTTCTGGACGCTGTTCGCCGGCTTCCACGGCACCTTCCTGGTCCAGCACTGGCTGGGCGCCGAGGGCATGCCGCGTCGCTACGCCGACTACCTGGAGGCCGACGGCTTCACCGCGCTGAACACGTTCTCGACGATCGCCTCGTTCCTGCTCGGCATGTCGATCCTGCCGTTCTTCTACAACATCTGGAAGACGGCCAAGTACGGCAAGCCGGTCGGCGTGGACGACCCGTGGGGCTACGGCCGCTCGCTGGAGTGGGCGACCTCCTGCCCGCCGCCGCGGCACAACTTCCTCACCCTGCCGCGCATCCGCAGCGAGGCCCCGGCGTTCGACCTGCACCACCCGGAGATCGCCGCGCTCGACCAGCTCGAGAACGTCGGTCACGGTGAAAAGACCCTCGCTGGCAGCAAGGAGGCCGGCAAGTGAAGATCCAGGGCAAGATTTTCCTCTGGCTGAGCCTCTTCATCCTCGCCGTGGCGGTCACGTACGGCGTGTGGTCGAAGGAGCCGGCCGGTGCCACGGCCCTCTTCCTGGCCTTCGCCCTGTGCCTCATGATCGGCTTCTACCTGGCCTTCACGGCCAAGCGGGTGGACGTCGGGGCGCAGGACAACAAGGAAGCGGACGTCGCCGACGACGCCGGCGAGGTCGGGTTCTTCAGCCCGCACAGCTGGCAGCCGCTGGCCCTCGGCATCGGCGGAGCCCTCGCCTTCCTGGGCGTGGCCGTCGGCTGGTGGGTCATGTACTTCTCGCTGCCGGTCATCCTGATCGGCCTGTGGGGCTGGGTCTTCGAGTACTACCGCGGTGAGAACCGCACCCAGTGACACGCGGTGACCCCGCAGGGGCCCGGACACTCCGTCAGGAGCGTCCGGGCCCCTGCGCGTGCGCCCGCCTCACTCGTCCGGGCTACCCGCCGTGCCGCCCCTGACGTCGCTCCCTAGCGTGAAGCCATGAGCAATACGGTTCACTTCCAGGCGCGGGGGCGTACGGTCGTCGGCTGCACCCTGCTGGTGATCGCTCTCGGCGCGAGCGTCACCGCCTGCACGGGCGGGGGCGCCGACCCGCTGTCGGCCGCGCCCTACGACGCGGCCGGCCAGATCTCCTTCAACGGCCCCACGGACGCCGGGAAGAAGGCCGACCCGGACAAACCCCTGGAGGTCGTCGCCGAGGGCGCCGACGGGCGCATCACGGACGTGACGGCCGTGGACGCCACGGGCCGCTACGTGGCGGGCGAACTCTCCGCCGACGGCACCCGCTGGCACAGCACCTCGCCGCTGGCCGCGAGCGTCCGCTACACGGTGCGCGTGAGCACCGAGGACGGCGACGGCGCACCCGGCCGCAAGGTCCTCACCTTCGAGACGGGCGAGCGCGCCGCCAGGAAGACCCTGGACGTCTCCTTCGGGCCCAGGGCGGGCGCGTACGGCGTCGGCCAGCCCATCACGGCGGAACTGAGCCGGCCGGTCGCGGACAAGGCCCAGCGGGCCGTGGTGGAGCGCGCCCTGACGGTGCGGTCGACGCCCGCGGTGCAGGGCGCCTGGTACTGGGTGGACGACAAGACGCTCCACTACCGGCCCCGGGAGTACTGGCCCGCCCACGCCACCATCCAGGTCCGCGGCAACCTCGACGGCGTCAGGATCGGCGACGGGCTGTGGGGCGGCAGGGCCGCGCCCCTGGAGATCACCACGGACGACAGCGTCGTCGCCGTCACCGACGCCGCAGCGCACACCCTGACGGTCTACCGGGACGGCAAGGAGGTCCGGCGGGTCCCCGTCACCACGGGCAAGCCCGGCTTCGAGACCCGCAACGGCGTCAAGGTCGTGCTGGGCAGGGAACCCTTCGTACGCATGCGCAGCAGCACCGTCGGCATCGCCGAGGGCTCGTCGGAGGCGTACGACCTGCCGGTGTACTGGGCCACGCGGGTCACCTGGAGCGGCGAGTACGTGCACGCCGCACCCTGGTCCGTCGGCTCCCAGGGCTCCGCCAACGTCAGCCACGGCTGCGTCGGCATGAGCACCGAGAACGCCAAGTGGTTCTTCGGCGAGGTCCAGGAGGGCGACATCGTCCAGGTGATCAACTCCGGCGGCAAGACCATGGAGTCCTTCAACAACGGCTTCGGCGACTGGAACCTGGACTGGGCCGAGTGGCGCCGGGGCAGCGCCCTCACGGGCGGCACCGACACCGCGAACTCGCAGGAGGCGGCACGGCTGCGGCCGACGGTCGTGTGAGCGCCGCGCAGGGGGCGGGGCCCCGCGCCCGCGGTCGGGCCGCGTCCCGCCCCCGAACGACAGGCCCCTAGACGCCCTGCAGCCTCTTCTGCCGCAGCAGGGAGGCCAGCGCGCCCGCGAACTCCACCGGTTCCACCGGTGACGCCACAGCGGCCTCCGCGCGGCTCCAGGTGGCCAGCCAGGCGTCCTGCGGCCGGGCGATGAGCAGCAGCACCGGCGGGCAGTGGAAGACCTCGTCCTTGATCTGCCGGCACAGGCCCATGCCGCCCATGGGCACGGCCTCGCCGTCCAGGACGCAGACGTCGATCCCGCCCTTGTCCAGCTCCCTGATGACGGCGGCCGGCGTCGCGCACTCCACGAACTCGACCACGGGCACGTCCGGAGCCGGGCGGCGACCCGTCGCGAGCCGCACCTGTTCGCGGGTGTTGGAGTCGTCGCTGTAGACCAGCACCGTGGCGGTCGCCTGCATGCTTCCTCCGATACGCGGTGGAGACTGTCGTGCCCGTTGCGGCGGATGCTACTCCCTCGGGCAGCCCGTCAACACTGGTTCGGACACGGCTTCGACGGACCGTTCGATGGGCCATACGGGCACTACGGAAGGGGTGAACACACCGAACGGCACCCCCCGGGGTGAGGGCGGGATAAGCGACCGACATAATGTCGGTCGTGGCGACAGCAACGACAGTAGAAACCGGGCACGCGCACCCGTCGGTCAACCGGCCGAACCTCACCAGCGTCGGAACCATCATCTGGTTGAGTTCCGAGCTGATGTTCTTCGCGGCCCTCTTCGCGATGTACTTCACCCTGCGATCGGTGACCGGCCCGGACTTCTGGTCCGAGAAGGCCGAAGCGCTGAACTTCCCGTTCTCCGCGACGAACACCACGATCCTGGTGCTCTCCTCCCTCACCTGCCAGCTCGGCGTGTTCGCGGCCGAGCGCGGTGACGTGAAGAAGCTCCGGATGTGGTTCATCGTCACCTTCGTGATGGGTGCGATCTTCATCGGCGGTCAGGTGTTCGAGTACACCGAGCTGGTCAAGCACGAGGGCCTCTCGCTCTCGTCGGACCCGTACGGTTCGGTGTTCTACCTGACCACCGGCTTCCACGGACTGCACGTGACGGGCGGCCTCATCGCCTTCCTGCTGGTCCTCGGCCGCACCTACGCGGCCCGGAGGTTCACCCACGAGCAGGCGACCGCGGCCATCGTCGTGTCCTACTACTGGCACTTCGTCGATGTCGTCTGGATCGGCCTCTTCGCCACGATCTACATGATCAAGTAGTCGCGGCACGCACCCGCGCAATACCAGAAGCATCGACGCAGAAGATCCTGACACCGGGGTAATCCGTGAAAAAGCTCTCCGCACGACGACGCCATCCGCTGGCGGCGCTCGTCGTCCTACTCCTCGCGCTGGCATGCACCGGGGGGCTGTACGCCGCGTTCGCGCCCGCGAGCAAGGCGCAGGCCGATGAATCCGCCCAGTCCCTCGCCATCGACGAGGGCAAGAAGCTCTACGCCGTCGGCTGCGCCAGCTGCCACGGCACCGGGGGTCAGGGCACCACCGACGGCCCGAGCCTGGTCGGCGTCGGTGCCGCCGCCGTCGACTTCCAGGTGGGCACCGGTCGTATGCCGGCCCAGCAGCCCGGCGCGCAGGTCCCGAAGAAGAAGGTGATCTACTCCCAGGCCGAGATCGACCAGCTGGCGGCCTACGTCGCCTCGCTGGGCGCCGGCCCGGCCATCCCGTCGGACGAGAAGTACGGCCCCGAGGGCGCGGACACCGCCAAGGGCGGTGAGCTGTTCCGCACCAACTGCGCCCAGTGCCACAACTTCACCGGCAAGGGTGGCGCGCTGACCCACGGCAAGTACGCGCCCAGCCTCGAGGATGTCGACCCGAAGCACATCTACGAGGCCATGCAGACCGGCCCGCAGAACATGCCCTCCTTCCCCGACACCACGCTGTCGGAGCAGAACAAGAAGGACATCATCGCCTACCTGAACGCGGTCAACGGTGACGAGACCGTCAGCCCCGGCGGTCTGTCGCTGGGCGGCCTCGGGCCGGTCAGCGAGGGCCTCTTCGGCTGGATCTTCGGCCTCGGTGCCTGCATCGCCGTCGCCGTGTGGGTCGCCGCCCGGACCGCAAAGGCCAAGAAGTCATGAGTAGCCAAGACATTCCAGAAGAGAACCTGCCGGCTGAGCAGGGCACCACGCACGGTGCGGTGAAGGTCGCGGACGAGGACCACCCGTTCGCCGACCCGGGGCTGCCGCCCCACGAGCACCGGATCCAGGACATCGACGAGCGGGCCGCCAAGCGGTCCGAGCGCGCGGTCGCGTTCCTGTTCACCTTGTCGATGCTGGCCACCATCGGCTTCATCGCCTCCTTCGTGACCATCCCGCACGACAAGTCGATCTACATCTTCCCGATCGGGCACATGAACGCGATGAACTTCGCGCTCGGCCTGACGCTGGGTGTGGCGCTGTTCACGATCGGCGCGGGCGCCGTCCACTGGGCGCGCACCCTGATGTCCGACGAGGAGGTCGCCGACGAGCGTCACCCGATCGAGGCGCCCCCCGAGATCCGTGCCAAGGTCCACGCGGACTTCAAGCAGGGTGCCAAGGAGTCCGCGATCGGCCGGCGCAAGCTGATCCGCAACACGATGCTGGGCGCGCTCACGCTGGTGCCGCTCTCCGGCGTCGTCCTGCTGCGCGACCTCGGCCCGCTGCCCGGCACCAAGCTCCGCCACACCCTGTGGTCCAAGGGCAAGCTGCTCGTCAACATGAACACGAACGAGCCGATGCGTCCCTCCGACGTCATGGTCGGCTCGCTCACCTTCGCCAAGCCCGAGGGCCTGGAGGAGCACGACGAGGAGTTCCAGAACGAGATCGCCAAGGCCGCCCTGATGATCGTCCGGATCCAGCCGGAGGACATCAAGGACAAGCGCGAGCTCGAGTGGTCGCACGAGGGCATCGTCGCGTACTCGAAGATCTGCACCCACGTGGGCTGCCCGATCTCCCTGTACGAGCAGCAGACGCACCACGTGCTGTGCCCCTGCCACCAGTCCACCTTCGACCTGTCCGACGGTGCCCGAGTGATCTTCGGTCCCGCCGGTCACGCCCTGCCGCAGCTGCGCATCGGCGTGAACGACGAGGGCTACCTCGAGGCGCTCGGCGACTTCGAAGAGCCCGTCGGTCCTGCATTCTGGGAGCGCGGATGAGCACGACAGCGACCAACACGTCCCGCTCACGCGGGAAGGCCCCGGCCGGCGAACGCGTCGCCGACTGGGCCGACGGCCGGCTCGGGATCTACTCCCTGGCCAAGGCCAACATGCGCAAGATCTTCCCCGACCACTGGTCGTTCATGCTCGGCGAAGTGTGCTTGTACAGCTTCATCGTCATCATCCTCACGGGTGTGTACCTGACGCTGTTCTTCCACCCGTCGATGAACGAGGTCACGTACCACGGTTCGTACGTGCCGCTGCAGGGCCAGCTGATGAGCGAGGCGTACGCCTCGACGCTGGACATCAGCTTCGACATCCGGGGCGGTCTGCTCATCCGGCAGATCCACCACTGGGCGGCGATCATCTTCCTCGCCGGCATGTTCGTGCACATGATGCGCGTCTTCTTCACCGGCGCGTTCCGCAAGCCGCGCGAGATCAACTGGCTGTTCGGCTTCCTGCTGTTCGTCCTGGGCATGTTCACCGGTTTCACCGGCTACTCGCTCCCGGACGACCTGCTCTCCGGCACCGGTGTCCGCTTCACGCAGGGCGCGATCCTGTCCGTGCCGATCGTCGGCACGTACATCTCGATGTTCCTGTTCGGCGGGGAGTTCCCCGGCCACGACTTCGTGGCCCGGTTCTACTCGATCCACATCCTGCTGCTGCCGGGCATCATGCTCGGTCTGGTGGTGGGCCACCTGATCCTGGTCTTCTACCACAAGCACACGCAGTTCGCGGGCCCCGGCAAGACCAACAACAACGTGGTCGGCATGCCGCTGCTGCCGGTGTACATGGCGAAGGCCGGAGGCTTCTTCTTCCTGGTCTTCGGTGTGATCGCGGCGGTCGCCGGCATCGCGTCGGTCAACCCGATCTGGAGCATCGGCCCCTACCGGCCCGACCAGGTGTCGACCGGAGCCCAGCCCGACTGGTACATGGGCTTCGCCGAGGGTCTCGTCCGCGCCATGCCCGGCTGGGAGATCCGCTTCTGGGGTCACACGCTGGTCCTGGGCGTGTTCGTCCCGCTGGTGCTCTTCGGCGTCTTCCTCGCGGCCATCGCCCTCTACCCGTTCATCGAGTCGTGGGTGACCGGCGACAAGCGCGAGCACCACATCCTGGACCGGCCGCGCAACGCCCCGACCCGTACGGCCCTCGGCGTCGCCTGGGTCACGGCGTACATCATCATGCTGATCGGCGGTGGCAACGACATCGTCGCCACGCACTTCCGCCTGTCGATCAACGCGGTCACCTGGTTCGTCCGGATCGGCTTCTTCGTCGGCCCGGTCCTCGCCTTCGTGATCACCAAGCGGATCTGCCTCGGCCTCCAGCGCCGCGACAAGGACAAGGTGCTGCACGGACGCGAGTCCGGCATCATCAAGCGCCTGCCGCACGGTGAGTTCATCGAGGTCCACGAGCCGCTCAGCCAGGGCGCGCTGCACACCCTCACGTCGCACGAGCAGTACAAGCCGGCCGAGATCGGGCCGACGGTCGACGAGAACGGTGTCGAGCGCAAGGTGCCGGGCTCGGAGAAGCTCCGCGCCAAGCTCAGCAAGGCGTACTACGGCGAGGGGTCGCAGATCCCGAAGCCGACCGTCGAGGAGTACAAGGAGATCACGAGCGGCCACGGCCACCACTGACCTCCAGCGTCGCCACACCACGGTCGAAGGGCCCCGTCCGGTCTGCGGACGGGGCCCTTCGCCGTGCCCGGAGGCTGGATAGGGTGGGGACAGCACCCCCCTTTCCACGACACACACGATCAGGAGCGGCTCATGAGCGCTGTGACCCCCGCTGGAGGCGACAACGCGGCGGGCCGCTCCTGGCCCGCCCTGCTGAACGGACTGCTGGACGGCCGCGACCTGTCCGTCGACGACACCGCCTGGGCGATGGACCTGATCATGCGCGGCGAGGCGACCGACGTGCAGATCGCGGGCTTCGCGACGGCGCTGCGGGCCAAGGGCGAGACCGTCGACGAGATCTCCGGCTGCGTGCGCTCGATGTACGAGCACGCGCACGTCATCGAGGTGCCCGGCGAGACCGTCGACATCGTCGGCACCGGCGGCGACGGCGCCCGGACCGTCAACATCTCCACCATGTCGGCCGTCGTCATCGCCGGCACCGGAGCGAAGGTCGTCAAGCACGGCAGCCGCGCCGCCTCCTCCGCGTCCGGCGCGTCCGACGTGCTGGAGAAGCTCGGGGTCAATCTGGAACTGACGCCGAAGCGGGTGGCCGAGGTCGCCGAGGAGGCCGGGATCACCTTCTGCTTCGCGGTCAAGTTCCACCCCGCGCTGCGCCACGTGGCGACCGCGCGCGGCCAGCTGGGCGTGCGGACCGTGTTCAACTTCCTCGGGCCGCTGACCAATCCGGCGAAGGTGAAGGCCCAGGCGGTCGGTGTCGCCGACCCCCGGATGGCCCCGATCATCGCCGGGGTGTTCGCCGAGCGCGGCAACTCCTCCCTGGTGTTCCGCGGCGACGACGGCCTCGACGAGCTGACCACGACCTCCACCTCCCGGGTCTGGGTCGTCCGGGACGGCACGGTGACCGAGGAGGCCTTCGACCCGCGGGACGTCGGCCTCGAACTGGTGCCGGTCGAGGCACTGCGCGGCGCCGACGCCTCGTACAACGCCGACGTCGCCCGCCGTCTGCTGGCCGGTGAACCCGGCCCCGTCCGGGACGCGGTGCTGCTGAACTCCGCGGCGGCCCTGGTGGCCCTGGAGCCGAGCGACGGTCCGCTGACCGAGCGGATCCGGGCCGGCATGGAACGGGCCGCCGAATCCATCGACTCCGGCGCGGCCAGGCGGACCCTGGAGCGCTGGGTGGCCGCCAGCAACGCGTAGGGCGCCGCCCCGGACGGTGACGTCCGTCCCGCGATCCGGACTCGGGTTGCGGGGCGGCGATCACTTCACGTACGTTCCCTTCCAGGTCATGAGTGACAGTCACGAGGCCCCGGCCGACTGTCCGGCAACCCTCCGTCCGTGGCGGGGTGCCCCGGGTGAGGACCAGGCCGTGGACAGCAGGGTCCACGGCAAGCGCGGACCCCTCGCACGCTTTCCGAGAGTGTGGGTCCAGGGGTCCTGGGTCGTTCGAGGGAGCCTCTCCGTGAATCAGCGAATGCGATAGGGCCGCAGAGCCCCGCCTCCGCATCCCCTTCTCCTTTCCGTCCCACGCTCGAGCCGTGCGCGCTCGCGTGGCGACGCCCCCTGCCTTCACGGGAGTACCCCATGTCCGTCTCCGCCGTCTCCGCCGACCAGTCCCTCCGCGCCCCGCTGCCCGTCCTGGGCCGGGACGTCACCGTTCCGCTCGTCACCGGCGGCGAGGTCGCCTACGCCGCGCTCGACTACGCCGCCAGCGCGCCGGCGCTCCAGCGGGTCTGGGACGACGTCGCCGCCTACGCCCCGTACTACGGCAGCGTGCACCGCGGCGCCGGGTACCTGTCGCAGCTGTCGACCGACCTGTTCGAGAACGCCCGGAAGACCGTCGCCGAGTTCCTCGGCTGCCGGGACGCCGACCAGGTGGTGTTCACCCGCTCCACCACCGACTCCCTGAACCTGCTCGCCGCCGCCCTCCCGGCCGGCTGCCGGGTCTTCGTCTTCGAGACCGAGCACCACGCCTCGCTGCTGCCGTGGCGCAACGCGGACGTCACCTTCCTCGACGCCCCGGGCAGCCCCGCCGAGGCCGTCGAGACGCTGGAGCGCGCGCTGGCCGCCCGCGAGCCGTACGGACCCGCCCTGGTCTGCGTCACCGGCGCCTCCAACGTCACCGGCGAGCTGTGGCCGGTGCGCGAGCTGGCCGCCGCCGCGCACGCGCACGGTGCCCGGATCGTGCTGGACGCCGCCCAGCTCGCCCCCCACCACCCCGTCGACGTCCGTGACCTGGACGTCGACTGGGTCGCCTTCTCCGGGCACAAGCTGTACGCCCCCTTCGGCTCCGGCGTCCTCGCGGGCCGGGCCGACTGGCTGCGCGAGGCGGAGCCGTACCTCGCGGGCGGCGGGGCCAGCCGCAGCGTCAGCCGGCGCGCGGACGGCGGCGTGGACGTGCAGTGGCACGACGGCGCCGCCCGCCACGAGGCCGGGTCGCCCAACGTCATCGGCGCCCACGCCGTCGCCTCCGCCTGCAGGGCGCTCACCGAGGCCGGGTTCGACACGCTGGTCGCCCGCGAGCAGCACCTGGTCCGGAAGGTGCGGGAGGGCCTCGCCGAGGTGCCCGAGGTGCGGATCCTCTCCCTCTTCGGGGACGACGCGCCGCGGGTCGGGGTGCTCTCCTTCGTCGTCGAGGGCTGGAACAGCTCCCACTTCGCCGCCGCCCTCTCCGCCGAGTACGGCATCGGCGTGCGCGACGGCCTGTTCTGCGCCCACCCGCTGGTGCGCACCCTGCTCGGCGGCGACCCGCAGACGCAGGGCGAGTGTGGCGCCCCCGAGGCGGCGCCGGGGGAGAAGTCCCTCAACGCCGTCCGGGTCAGCTTCGGCGCGGGCACCCCGGACGAGCACGTCGAGCGGTTCGTGAACGCCGTCAGGGAGCTGGTGAGCGACGGTGCCCGCTGGAGCTACCGCACCGAGGACGGACGCTGCGTACCGGACACGTCCGGCGCCGCCGCCTGAGCCCGTGTACCCGGCCCCGGGTGCCGACGTGCTCCGAACGGCGGGCCCTAGTTGTCCAGGCCGATGGCGAAGGCCGCCTCCAGGTCGTGCTGCGAGTACGTGCGGAACGCCACGTGCGTGTCCGTGCCCTCCACGCCCGGGATCTTGCTGATCCGGCCGGGGATGACCTCCGCCAGGTCCTCGTGCTGGTTGACCCGCACCATCGCGATCAGGTCGTAGGTGCCGGTGACGGAGAAGACCTCGCTGACGTTCTCCAGCGAGGCGATCTGCTCCGCGATCTCGGGGATCCGGTCCACGCTGGTCTTGATGAGGACGATCGCGCTGATCACGGCTGGTTCTCTCCCTCGGGGGCCGTCGCTGGAACGTCCCCAACTGTAGTCCCACCGCCGAACCGCACCCAGGCGAAGACGAAGCCCAGCCCGAAGCCCACCAGGTGCGCGAGGTAGGCCACCCCCGGCCCGTCGCCGGCCCGCCCCGCCGCCGTCCACTGCAGGGACGCCCAGAACGGCAGCACCACCCACGCGGGCAGGCGCAGCGGCAGGAAGAGGAGGAAGGGCAGGAGGCTGGTCACCCGGGCCCGGGGGAACAGGAAGAGGAACGCGCCGAGGACCGCGGAGATCGCCCCCGAGGCCCCGACCAGGGACTCCTGGGAGTGGGCGTTGGCCCCCGCGTAGCCCAGCAGCGCCAGGTAGCCGCAGCCGAGGTAGAACAGCAGGAACTGGAGCCGGCCCATCCGCGCCTCGGTCATCGCGCCGAAGACGTGGAGGAAGAGCATGTTGCCGAGCAGGTGCACCCAGCTGCCGTGGACGAACAGCGCCGTCGCGGGGGTGAGGGCGGCCCCGGGGGAGTCCTCGAACAGTTCTGCGGGGATCACGCCCCAGCGGTGGAACCAGGCGCGCTGCGCGGCGAGCAGTTCCTCCCCGGAGCCGTAGGCCGGATCGAGGCCCGACGCCGGGCTGAACAGGAACAGCGCGCAGCACAGGATGATCAGCGCGTACGTCACCGGTGCCGTGCGCTTCCGCGGGGTGCGGGCCGTGCCGAGCTTCCTGATCTTCCCGAGGGCCGCCGTGCTCCAGTTGCGGATCATGGACACAGAGCATGGCGCAACCGGACGCAACCGCCCATACCGCCTCGCCGCCGTGGACGCGCGGGCGGCGGGTACCCGCCAGGCCGTAGGGTTACGAGCCATACGCGCCGGGGAGACCGGTGCGTCACGGACACTGGATAGAGAGGCGAACAGCCACGATGACGGTTCCCCTGCCGACCGACACGACGCGGTGGCGCTGCACCCTCTGCGGCAACCTCACCCGGTTCGACGTGACCCGCGCCTCGAAGGTCGTCGAGTACGTGCACCTCGATCTGGCCGGCGAGCCGTCGGTCGAGGAGCGCGAGGTGCTCAGTGAGACCATCGAGTCGGTGCGGTGCCGCTGGTGCAACGCCGTGGACCAGGTGGAACTGGTGGACAGGCCGGGCGCCGGCTCCTGACGGGAGCGGGCTTCGCGGACCCGTGGTCCGTACCGGGACCGGGCACAGGCAGGCGCAGACAGCAGAGGCATTGGGGTGACGGATGGTGGAGACACACGGCGGGGGGCCGGGCGACGGCGCCGCTGAGGTGCTCGACCGCCCGCTGCCCGACGGAGTGCGCCGCAGGGTCGTGCAGATCGTGTCCGACGGCTTCGGTTCGCTCACCCTCGGCGAACTGCCCGCACAGCTGAGGCAGTACGCCCGTTTCGCCCCCAACCGCCGGGCCAAGTTCGCCGGCAACGCCATGGCCGCCGCCGTGGAGGCCGACCCCCTGTTCCGGCAGCGGATCGGCGAGAAGCTCAGGCAGGCCCAGCCGGAGCTGGCCGGCGCCCTCGACTCCGGCTCCCCGCCCCCGGCCGCGGACCCCCTCGACGTGGCGGCCGCGGCCTACGTGCTGCGCCCGCACGGCTGGGTGAAGCTGGTGACCGCCGCCGGCGAGGAGGCGCAGCGCGCGGACGCCGAGCGCGCCGACGAGGAGAGCCGCGCGGAGCTGGAGCGGCTGCGCGCGGAGCTGGCCCGGACCCGGGAGCACGCCAGGGCCGAGACGGAGCGGCTGCGCGGCGAGCTGGACGCGGCGAAGAAGGAGGCCGACGCGCTGCACCGCAAGCTGCGCTCCGCCCTCAGCGACGTCAAGCGCGGCGAGGCGGCCCTGCGCAAGGTGCGGGACGAGATAGACACCGTCCGTGGGGAGGCGAACGCCCAGGTGTCCGCCGCCGAGAGCGAGAGCCGGCGGCTCAAGGCCCGCCTCGGCGAGGCGGAGACCGCCCTGGAGGCCACCCGCAGGGCGGCCCGCGAAGGACGCAGTGTCGAGGACATGCGCGTACGGCTGCTCCTCGACACGCTGCTGGACGCCACGCAGGGGCTGCGCCGGGAGCTCGCGCTCCCCCCGGTGTCCGTGCGGCCCGCCCAGACGGTGGAGGCGGTCGAGCCCGGCCGGATGACCCCGAAGGACATCGCCGCCCGCGCCCTGTCCGAGCACGACCCCGCCATCCTCGACCAGTTGCTCGCGCTGCCCCAGGCGCATCTGGTCGTCGACGGCTACAACGTCACCAAGACCGGCTATCCGCAGATGCCGCTGGAGAAGCAGCGGTTGCGCCTGCTCGGTCAGCTCTCCCAGCTCGCCGCGCAGACCGGCGCCGAGACGACCTGCGTCTTCGACGGGGCCGAACTGGCGGCGCCGGTGCTGCTGGCACCCCCGCGCGGGGTGCGTGTGCTGTTCTCCAAACCCGGAGTCACCGCCGACGAGTTGATCCGCCAGCTGGTGCGGGCCGAGCCGCCGGGCCGACCGGTCATCGTCGTCTCCACCGACCGCGAGGTCGCCGACGGGGTGGCGAAGGCGGGGGCGCGGCCGGTGGCCTCGGTGGTCCTCCTCAAGCGGTTCTCGCACGGCTGACCCCTGGGTCGTATGTCCCCGGAGCGCCGTCCGCCCCAAGCGCACCGTACGGGCCGCTTGCCCGAATTGAGGACCGTTCGGCGCGACGCTCGGTCAAGGGTGGTTCACCACACGTGAGTTCACGGCAAAATATGCCTCTCCGGTCTCACTATTTTCACCTGAGGATTTGAACTCATCACGACTTGGTCACTAGGGTCTGGCTTCGAACCCGCCCGTGCCATCGAACCCGCGATCGGGTGATCCCCCTCTAGAAGGAGCTCGACTCCGTGGCGTCCCACCGTCGTCCCAAGCAGCCGAGCCGCACGCGTGTGACCGTGCTCACCACCGCAGCGGCAGCCGCAGTCGCTCTCAGCTCGCAGGCGGCCAACGCCGCACCGACCGAGAAGCCGAGCAAGGACGAGGTCAAAGCCAAGGTCGACAAGCTCTACGAGGAGGCCGAGCAGGCCACCGAGAAGTACAACGGGGCCAAGGAGAAGCAGGAGAAGCTCCAGAAGGAGATCTCCACCATCCAGGACAACGTCGCCCGCGGCCAGGAAGAGCTCAACGAGCTGCGCGACGGCCTCGGTTCGATGGCCAGCGCCCAGTACCGCTCCGGCGGCATCGACCCCTCCCTCCAGCTCTTCCTGTCCGCCGACCCGGACGACTACCTGGACAAGGCCTCCACGCTCGACCAGCTCAGCGGTCAGCAGGTCGAGGCGCTGAAGAAGATCCAGGAGAAGCAGCGCGACCTCGCCCAGCAGCGCGCCGAGGCCTCCAAGAAGCTCAAGGACCTCTCCGCCACCCGCACCGAACTGGGCAGGAAGAAGAAGGAGGTCCAGGGCAAGCTCTCCTCGGCCCAGAAGCTCCTCAACACGCTCACCGCCGACGAGAAGGCCGCCCTCGACGCCGAGCAGGAGCGCTCCACCCGCAGCAGCGAGCGCCAGGCCCTGTCCGGCCCCGCGGTCTCCGCCTCCGGCCGGGCCGGCGCGGCGTTCTCCGCGGCCCAGGGCAAGATCGGCACCCCGTACGTCTACGGCGCCACCGGTCCCTCCTCCTTCGACTGCTCGGGCCTGACCTCCTGGGCCTACGCCCAGGCCGGCGTCGACATCCCCCGCACCTCCGAGGCCCAGGCCAACTACGGCACCCGCATCAGCTCCATGAGCGACCTGCAGGTCGGCGACCTCGTCTTCTTCTTCAACGACCTGCACCACGTCGGCCTCTACGCCGGCAACGGCCAGGTCCTGCACGCGCCGCGCACCGGCACGGTCGTCCGCTACGAGTCGATGAGCACCATCGGCGGCCCGTTCATGTGGGGCGTCCGCGTCTGATCCCTGTTTCAGGGAACTTCCGGAAACACCCTGGCCGTGCCGTCCGTTCGGGCGAATCACGGCACGGCGTTCCGGCCCCCCGCCCCGCCGGTGACCTGCGTCAGC
Source organism: Streptomyces sp. JHA26 (assembly GCF_002005565.1). Lineage (GTDB taxonomy): Bacteria > Actinomycetota > Actinomycetes > Streptomycetales > Streptomycetaceae > Streptomyces. Next base: position 39,528 of record NZ_BDJC01000011.1, read on the forward strand.
GGCGGGGCGTCGTGTCGCGCACCCTCCCCGGGCCGTTGGCCGCCGCCCCGCCGCGGGGCTACTGTCTGCCGCGTTTCCCGTCCGCCAGCGGAAGGAGTGCGGCTTCCCGTGGGGTCCCATCGCCGCCTTGCACCGTCCGGGCTCGATCGCGGCGCCACCGCCGCCGTCGGCCTCCTCTCCGTCGCCACCGCCGTCCTGGGCGCCGTACCGGCGGCCGTGGCCGCGCCGCACGACGGCACACGTGCCGAGGTGGACCGCCTCCACACGGAGGCCGAGAAGGCGACCGAGGCCTACAACGAGGCCGACGAGCGCACCGACGCCCTGCGCGAGGAGATCGGCGCCGCGCAGGACGAGATCGCCCGCAAGCAGGAGCGGATCAACACCCTGCGGGACGGGCTCGGCTCGCTCGCCGGGGCCCAGTACCGCTCGGGCGGCGTCGACCCGTCCCTCGTCCTGCTGCTCTCCGCCGATCCGGACGACTACCTCGACAAGGCCTCCGTGCTCGACCGGATCAGCACCCACGAGGCCGGCGAACTCAGGGAGCTCCAGGGGGTCCTGCGCGAGATCGCCCAGGACCGTGCCGAGGCCGCGCGCAAGCTCGCCGAGCTGGAGCAGGGCCGCAAGGCGGCCGCCGCCCACAAGAGGACCGTCGAGCGCAAGCTCGCCGAGGCCCGGCGGCTGCTCGCCACCCTCCCGGCCGGCGAACGAGCCGCCTACGGCCGTGCCTCCCGCTCCGGTCGCCCCGACCTGACCGCCCCCGGCGGCGCCGTACCCGCCTCCGGACGGGCGGCGGCCGCCTTCGCCGCCGCCCGCTCCGCGCTCGGCAGGCCCTACGTCTGGGGCGCCAACGGCCCCTCGGGCTTCGACTGCTCGGGCCTGACCCAGTGGGCGTACGCCCAGGCCGGGGTCGGCCTGCCGCGCACCTCGCAGGCGCAGCGGTACGCGGGCCGGCGGATCCCGCTCTCCCAGGCGCGGCCCGGGGACCTGGTCGCCTACCGGGACGACGCCAGCCACATCGGCATGTACGCCGGCAACGGCCAGGTGATCCACGCGCCCCACCCCGGCGCCCCGGTGCGCTACGACCCGGTCGGCATGATGCCGGTCTCCTCGGTCACCCGGGTCTGACCCCGCCGAACCCCGGCCCCAGCGGCCCGGCGCCCGTACGATCGGAGAGATGGCTGGTCGAAGGCGGGTGCCGGGTTCCTCGGTGGTGGCGTTGTGCCTGCTGCTGGTCTCCCTCGTGGCCTGCGGCGGCCGGACCGCCGCCGACCCCGTCCGGGCCGAGGTGCAGCGGGTCCTGGACCGGCGCGCGGCGGCCGTCCTCGCCCACGACCGGGCCGCCTGGGCCCGCACCGGCGCCGGGACCGCCCTCGGCAACCTGAGCGCGGTGCCGCTGGCCGCCTGGTCGTACCGCGTCACCGGTGCGCACCGCACCGGTGACACCGTCACCGCCGACGTGGACCTCGGCTACCGCATCGCGGGCTACGACCGGGGCGCCGTCACGACCGCCCGCACCGTGCGGCTGAGCCGGGAGGAGGACGGACGGTGGTCCGTCGACTCCGACCGGCCCGCGAAGCGGTCCGGCCAGCAGCCGTGGGACCAGGGCCCGGTGCAGGTGGTGCGGGGCGCGCACAGCCTCGTCCTCGGCGTCGGGCAGTCCACCGGGGCGCTGCGCGGCTACGCGGACCTCGCCGACCGCGCCGTGCCGGCCGTGTCCGACGCCTGGGACGGCGACTGGGCCCGCCGGATCGTCGTCCTGGTGCCCCGGTCGCTGGAGGGGATGGCGGGGCTCCTCGGCTCGCCCGCCTCCTCCTACCGGGGCATCGCGGCGGTCACCACCGGCGAGACGGGCGGCCGGGAGCTCGCGCCCGCGGACCGGATCATCGTCAACCCCGACGCGTACGGGCTGCTCGGCGGCCTCGGCCGACAGGTCGTGCTCACCCACGAGACCACCCACGTCGCCACCCGTGCCCACACCACCGCCGCCACGCCGCTGTGGCTGTCCGAGGGCTACGCCGACTGGGTCGGCTACCGCGCCGACGAGCGGGAACCGGCCCGGGCCGCATCCGAACTGGCCCGCGCGGTGTCCGAGGGCCGGGTGCCCGACGGCCTGCCCACGGACGAGGACTTCGGCTTCACCGGCGAGGCGGACGAACTCGCCCGCGCCTACGAGGGCGGCTGGCTGGCCTGCCGGATGATCGCCGACCGGTGGGGCGAGGACCGGCTGGACGCCTTCTACCGGGCCGTGGGCGCCCACGACGGGCGCGCGGGGGCGGTCGAGGACGCGCTGCGGGACGTGCTCGGCACGACCCGGGACGCGTTCACGGCGCGGTGGCGGGAGTACCTGCGCGAGCAGCTCGGCTGAGCGGGGTACGGCCGCCGGACGGTCAGCGCGGGACCGGCGCCTCGTCGGCGCGGGCCGGGCGCGGCGGCACGGGGGCGCTGCCGCGGCGCGGCACCGTGTCGCGCCACAGGGCGCGGGCCGCGACGAGGGCGGCGGCCACCAGCAGGCCGTTGCGGACGAACAGCAGCGTGACGCCGAGCGTGTCGCTCGCCACCACATGGCCGAACCAGATCGGGAACTCCAGCACCGTCACCAGGGTCGCCGCCAGTACCAGCGCCACCGGCACCCGCATCCGGCCGGCCCGGAAGCACCCGCACACCGCCCCGACACCGACCAGCCACACCATGTACTGAGGGCTGATCACCCGGCTGGTGGCCGTGAACACCAGCACCGCCACGAAGGCCGCGTCCGCCGCCGTGTGCGCCTCGAACCGGGACGCCGCCACCCGCCACAGCAGCAGCCAGCCGAACGCCACCCCCGTCAGCGCCAGCGCGGCCGTGCTCACCGTCTCCACGTGCGGGCCGAGGAACTCCACGGAGCCGTAGTTGAGCAGCACCTGCCCGTCCCAGCCGTGGTGCCGGGCGACGTGGAAGACCAGGGAGCCCAGCGACTCGACCTCGGTGCCCCGGTCGCGCTGGAACGTCAGGAAGGCGAACGCCCCCGGCATCGCCACCGCGAACAGGGCCGCCAGCCCGGCACCGCTCAGCGCCGCGGCGACCCACATCGCGCGCCGGCGGATCCCCAGGAGGACCAGCACCGGCCACACCTTCAGCAGCGCCCCGAACGCCGCCAGCACCCCCGCCGCCCGCGGGTGCCGGCCGGCGGCGAGCAGCGCGGCCACCGCGACGGCGGTGACCATCACGTCGTAGCGGGCGTACACCGTCGGCCCGAGCAGCGGCACGCCCACCACCCACACCCAGGCGCCCAGCGTCGACCTGCCGGCGCCGGCGCCCCCGTACCGCAGCAGGACCAGGACGGCGAGGTCGGCCGCGCAGGCCAGGACGAAGAAGGCCGTCGGGTAGTCGAGGAAGGGCAGCAGGTCCGGGGAGAGGACCGGGAGGGCGGCGGCGGGCGGGTACTGCCAGGTGACGTCGTCCGACGGAAACGTTCCGCCGGACAGGACGTCGTGCCAGCCCCGGTAGATGACCGACACGTCGCTGGTGACGTCCGGGCCCGGGAAGATCCACACCTTCAGCACGAACAGCAGCAGCATCAGCCGCGTCGCGGCCCAGGCGGCGAGCAGCCCGGCCGTCGGCAACCAGGCCGGGGACCGCCCCGTGTCCGTCGTCTCCACGCCACTCCGCCCGTCCCGCGCCCGTCCGCGCCCGTCCTGCTGGTCGGGGCCATGATGTCCCGAACGCCTGTGTGTGTGCCAGCGGCACGGCCGGGCCGCGCCCCGTACGGCCGGTTCGGTAGGGTCGGCGGCGATGCGCAAGACCTTGATCGTGACGAACGACTTCCCGCCCCGACCCGGCGGCATCCAGGCCTTCCTGCACAACATGGCGCTGCGCCTGGACCCCGAGCGACTGGTCGTCTACGCCTCCACCTGGAAGCGGAGCCGGGAGGGCCTCGAGGCGACCGCCGCCTTCGACGCCGAGCAGCCCTTCACCGTCGTGCGCGACCGCACGACGATGCTGCTGCCGACGCCGGGCGCCACCCGGCGGGCGGTCGGACTGCTGCGCGAGCACGGGTGCACGGCGGTGTGGTTCGGGGCGGCGGCGCCCCTCGGACTGATGGCACCCGCCCTGCGCAGGGCGGGTGCCGAGCGGATCGTCGCCACCACCCACGGCCACGAGGCCGGCTGGGCCCAGCTGCCCGCCGCCCGGCAACTGCTGCGCCGCATCGGGGAGTCGACGGACACGATCACCTACCTCGGCGAGTACACGCGCTCGCGGATAGCGGGCGCGCTGACCCCGCGGGCCGCCGCGCGGATGGTGCAGCTGCCGCCGGGCGTGGACGAGAAGACCTTCCACCCGGGCAGCGGCGGCGACGAGGTGCGGGCCCGGCTCGGGCTGACCGACCGGCCCGTCGTGGTGTGCGTCTCCCGACTGGTGCCGCGCAAGGGCCAGGACACGCTGATCCGGGCCATGCCGCGCGTCCTCGCCGCCCGGCCCGACGCCGTCCTGCTGATCGTCGGCGGCGGCCCCTACGAGAAGGACCTGCGTCGCCTCGCCCGGGACACCGGCGTCGCCGCCTCCGTCCGCTTCACCGGCGCCGTGCCGTGGGCCGAGCTGCCCGCGCACTACGGCGCCGGGGACGTCTTCGCCATGCCGTGCCGCACCCGGCGGGGCGGGCTGGACGTGGAAGGGCTCGGCATCGTCTACCTGGAGGCCTCCGCGACCGGCCTGCCCGTCGTCGCCGGCGACTCCGGCGGCGCCCCGGACGCGGTGCTCGACGGCGAGACGGGCTGGGTCGTGCGGGGCGGCTCCCCCGAGGAGGCCGCCGACCGCGTCGTCACCCTCCTCGCAGACCCGGAGCTGCGCCACCGCATGGGCGAACGGGGCCGCTCCTGGGTCGAGGAGACGTGGCGCTGGGACCTGCTGGCGGAACGCCTGAAGGCGCTGCTCTGACACAGCGTCAGGAGGCGTCGGGGGCCCGGGGGCGGGTCACGCTCCCCGGCCGCACCGAGCCACGGTCACGGACACGGTCGGTTCACGGAGGGTACGAGAGGCATGGCCGAGCGAGGGCCCGAGATCATCGGGCGGGAGATCCTGCGGCTGGACACCATGGTGGAGCGGGACGGACACCGCATGGGCAAGGAACGGCGGAAGCACACGCAGACCCGCCGGGAAGCCCTGGTGTGGGCGCTGCACGTCGTGCTGACGAACGACCCGGCCACGCCTCCCGGCAGTGCCGCGGAGGGTTTCCTGAAGGCCCTCGAGGGCCGGCCGGAGGGCGGCCCGCCGCGCTGAGGAGCGGCGCGGGCGGAGGCACCCCGGGGAGGGCCCCTCGCCCGGCTACTTCGCGTAGATCGCCTCGATCTCGTCCGCGTAGTCCTTCGCCACCACGTTCCGCTTCAGCTTCAGCGACGGCGTCAGGTGCCCCGACTCCTCCGTGAACTGGGCCCCCAGCACACGGAACTTCCGCACCGACTCCGCCTTCGACACCGCCGCGTTGCCGTCGTCGACCGCCGACTGGATCGCGGCGAGCAGGTCCGGGTCCTCCCGCAGCGACGCCACCGTGGAGCCGGCCGGCTTGCCGTGGTCCGCGCACCAGCGGCCGAGGAACTCCTCGTCCACGGTGACCAGCGCCCCCACGAAGGGCCGCCCGTCGCCGACCACCATGCACTCCGCGACCAGCGCGTGCGCCCGGATGCGGTCCTCGATCACGGCCGGGGCGACGTTCTTGCCGCCGGCGGTGACGATGATCTCCTTCTTGCGGCCGGTGATGCGCAGGTAGCCGTCCTCGTCGAGGGTGCCGATGTCACCGGTGTGGAACCAGCCGTCGGCCAGCGCCTCCGCGGTCGCGCCCGGGTTGTTCCAGTACTCCTTGAACAGGTGCTCGCCGTGCAGCAGCACCTCCCCGTCGTCCGCGATGCGCACCACCGAACCGGGCAGCGGCTGGCCGACCGTGCCGATCTTCTGCCGGTCCCAGGGGTTGAAGGCGGTGGCCGCGCAGGACTCGGTCAGGCCGTAGCCCTCCAGGACCGTGAAGCCGATGCCGCGGAAGAAGTGGCCGAGCCGCTCGCCGAGCGGGGCGCCGCCGGAGATGGCGTACTCGCCGCGCCCGCCGAGGACCGTGCGGAGCTTGCTGTAGACGAGCTTGTCGAAGACCTTGTGCTTGATCCTCAGACCGACGGACGGGCCCGACGGGTCGTCCAGCGCCTTGCTGTACGCGATCGCCGTGTCGGCGGCCTTGTCGAAGATCCTGCCCTTGCCGTCGGCCTGCGCCTTGGCGCGCGCCGAGTTGTAGACCTTCTCGAAGACGCGCGGCACGCCCAGGATCAGCGTGGGCCGGAACGCGGCCAGTTCGTCGGTGAGGTTCTTGATGTCCGGGACGCAGCCCAGCTTGATCGGCGCGATCATCGGCGCGACCTGCACGAGGCGGCCGAAGACGTGGGCGAGCGGGAGGAAGAGCAGGACGGAGCACTCGCCCGTGCGGAACAGGGGACGCAGGCGCTCGACGACGTTGCCGCACTCGGCGAAGAAGCTGCGGTGGGTGAGCACGCAGCCCTTGGGACGGCCGGTGGTGCCCGAGGTGTACACGATGGTCGCCGGGTCGTCGGCCTTGGCGATCGAGCTGCGCTCCTCGACCGTCCGGTCCGTGACGTCCTCGCCGAGGCGCTCCAGCTCCTCCACGGCCCCGGCGTCGATCTGCCAGACGTTCTTGAGGGCGGGCAGCTGCTCGCGCACCGACTCCACGGCGGCGGCGTGCCCGGCCGACTCCACGAGGCACGCGGTGGCGCCCGAGTCGCCGAGGATCCACTGCACCTGCTCCGGCGAGCTGGTCTCGTACACCGGCACGGTGATCGCGCCCGCGCTCCAGATCGCGAAGTCCAGCAGGGTCCACTCGTAGCGCGTGCGGGACATCAGGCCGACCCGGTCGCCCGGCTGGACACCGGAGGCGATGAGCCCCTTGGCGGCGGCGTGCACCTCGGCGCGGAAGTCGCGGGCGCTCACGTCCTGCCAGGTGCCGCCCGTCTTGCGGGCGATGACGGCGACATCGGGATGCTGCGCGGCGTTTCTGCGGATGATGTCGGTCAGATTTCCGTCCGCAGGGACCTCGTACAAAGCCGGAAGGCTGAACTCGCGCAAGACTGCTGCTCCTCATAGGGCGCCGGCGCCACGACGTTGTGCGATGCGACGGTGCGGTCCAAGGCTCGGGCAAGTGCTCGTGGACGACACCTGCGTTCCGTTCACACGGTGAAATCCTGAGCACGACTGGACTGCCCGGACGTTACCCGTCGGTATGGCGTCTCCGACAGGGGGTCCCCGGGAGATGTTCGCTGCGTCACACGGGTGGGGTTTCCCTGGCGCAGAGTAGTCGACGTCTTGACCGACCAGCCAGTAACCGCAGGTCCGGCCGCCATTGTTCACGCATGGCGCACACACCTACGCTTGATCGCCATGTCACCCACACCGGCTCGTAACACGACGACGCGCATCCACGTGGTGAGCGACGTGCACGGCAACGCGCGCGACCTGGCCGGGGCCGGCGACGGCGCCGACGCCCTGATCTGCCTGGGGGACCTGGTCCTCTTCCTCGACTACGCCGACCACTCGCGCGGCATCTTCCCCGACCTGTTCGGCAGGGCCAACGCCGACCGCATCGTCGAGCTGCGCACCGCCCGCCGCTTCGCCGAGGCGCGGGAGTTCGGGAAGCGTCTGTGGGCGGACGTCGGCGAGGACCGGGCCGCGCTGATCGAGCGGGCGGTGCGCGGGCAGTACGCCGAGCTGTTCGCCGCGTTCCCCACCCCCACGTACGCCACCTACGGCAACGTCGACATGCCGGCCCTGTGGCCGGAGTACGCCGGACCGGGCACGACCGTGCTGGACGGGGAGCGCGTCGAGATCGGCGGCCGGGTCTTCGGCTTCGTCGGCGGCGGCCTGCGCACCCCGATGCGCACGCCGTACGAGATCGACGACGAGGAGTACGCCGCGAAGATCGAGGCCGTCGGCGAGGTGGACGTGCTGTGCACGCACATCCCGCCCGAGGTGCCGGAACTGGTCTACGACACGGTGGCGCGGCGCTTCGAGCGGGGCAGCCGCGCGCTGCTGGACGCGATCCGGCGGACCCGGCCCCGCTACGCCCTGTTCGGCCACGTGCACCAGCCGCTGGCGCGGCGGATGCGGATCGGGGCGACCGAGTGCGTGAACGTCGGCCACTTCGCGTCGACGGGGAGGCCGTGGGTGCTGGAGTGGTGAGCCCGGACGGCCGGGCCGTCGCGGACAGGTGGTGACATCCGCTTTGCCCGTGCGCGATAGCCTTCACGCGGCACACACGTGCGCGTCCCGCGCACGACGACCCTCAGTACCCGGCCCGCATCTGGAGGAGCCACGGCGATGGCGGAACACACCAGCTCGAGCATCACGATCGAGGCGGCACCGGCCGACGTCATGGAGGTGATCGCCGACTTCGCCCGCTACCCGGACTGGACCGGTGAGGTGAAGGAGGCGCAGGTCCTCGCGACCGACGCCCAGGGGCGTGCCGAGCAGGTCCGACTCGTCATGGACGCCGGGGCGATCAAGGACGACCAGACGCTGGCGTACACCTGGACCGGTGACCACGAGGTGTCCTGGACGCTGGTCAAGTCCCAGATGCTGCGCTCGCTCGACGGCTCCTACCTGCTCCGGCCGGCCGGGCCGGGCACGGAGGTCACCTACCGGCTCACGGTCGACGTCAAGATCCCGATGCTCGGCATGATCAAGCGCAAGGCCGAGAAGGTCATCATCGACCGGGCGCTGGCGGGCCTGAAGAAGCGCGTGGAGTCGGTCCCGAAATGACCGGTCCGGGCCGCCGGGCCGGTCACGTCCGAGCGGCCCGCGGCGGGTGGGGGCCGGGTGGGCGACGCGGCCGCCCCGGTCGGGGGCGAAGGTACGGTTCAGCCTCATGCGCACCATCCTGATCACGGGTCCGGGCGGCAGCGGCCGTACGACCGTCGCGGCCGCCACCGCGCTCGCCGCCGCCCGGGCCGGCACCCGCACCCTCCTGCTCGGCGCCGACCGCGACGACACCCTCGGCGCCGCGCTCGGGGTGCGCACCGGCCCGGTACCGGTCCCCGTCGAACCCGGCCTCACCGCCTGGCGGCCCGACGCCGCCCGGGGTTTCCGGGACGGCCTCGCCGCCCTCCAGGACCGCGCCGCCTCCGTCCTCGACCTGCTCGGTGCCGCCCGCCTGGACGCCGAGGAGCTCACCCCCCTGCCCGGCGCCGACGAACTCGCGCTGCTGCGCGCCCTGCGCGACGCCGCCCTCGCCGAGGGCACCGGCTCCCACGAACTCGTCGTCGTCGACCTCCCGGCCGCCCCGCGCGCCCTCGCCCTGCTCGCCCTGCCCGAGGAACTGCGGCGCTACCTGCGCCGCCTGCTCCCGCCCGAGCGGCAGGCCGCCCGCGCCCTGCGCCCCGTCCTCGGCCGGCTCGCGGGCGTCCCCGTGCCCGCCGGGTCGCTGTACGAGGCCGCCGCCCGCTGGGACCTGGAGCTGGCCGCCGCCGAGGCCGTCCTCGCCGACCGGAACACCGTCGTACGGCTCGTCGCCGAGCCCGGCCCCGCCGGTGCGGACGCCCTCCGCACCGCCCGCCTCGGCCTCGCCCTGCGCGGCCTGCGCACCGACCTGCTGGTCGCCAACCGCGTCCTGCCCGAGGACGCCCCCGCGGACAGCTGGCTCGCCGGCCCCCTCGCCCAGCAGCGCAAGACGCTGGAGGAGTGGCGGGAGACGTACGACGTCCGCACCGTCGCCCACCTCGGACGGGACCCGCGGGGCACGGACGACCTGGCCGCCCTCGACGCGCCGGGCGTCGACCAGGACGCCGCCCCGGTCGAGTGGCCCGTCACCGACCGGCTGGCCGACGACGGCGTCCTCGTCTGGCACGTCCCGCTGCCCGGCGCCGTACGCGAGGATCTCGACCTCGTCCGGCGCGGCGACGAACTGGTCGTCACCGCCGGTCCGTTCCGCCGGATCGTGCCGCTGCCGTCCGCGCTGCGCCGCTGCACCGTCGACGGGGCCGCCCTGCGGGAGGGCACCCTCGCCGTCCGCTTCGCGCCGGACCCCCGGCTGTGGCCGCGGGGACGCTGATCCCGCCACGCCCGTTCGGGTAACGTCGTAAGGACGAACCGTAGTCAGGAGTCCGTCATGAGCGAAGATCTCCCCCCGTCCGAGGCCGCTCGCCACGACGAGGCCGACGCGGTCGGGCCGACCGGACCGGCCGGCGGGGCGCGGGCGGCCGACGCCGACGCCTGGGCGACGGCGTGCGCCGAGGACCTGGAGGCCGAGAAGGCCCGCCGCCGTGCCGAGCGCGGGCCGCAGCCGGGCTCGGCCGCCGAGGAACTGCGCAGGCTCGTCGACACGGTCGCGGAGAAGCTGTCCGGCCTCCAGTCCCCGCTGCTCGGCCAGGTCGCCGGGCCCGCCGCCCAGCAGGTGGTCCGGCAGGTCGTCCAGCAGGCCAAGGCCGCCGTCGAACCGGTCATCGAGCGCAATCCCGATGTTTTCGACCACCTCGCGGCCGCCGGCGGTGAACTCCTCGCCGCCTACCGCTCCGCCGTCCAGAACCAGGAGCGCCGCTGGACCACCGGCGCGACCGGTGCCCGCGATCCCCGTGACCTGGACGAATCCCGCGACGACGGCGACGACGGCACCGGCCCCGGGCAACACATCGACTTGGACTGAGGCCCCCCTCGGGTACGGTTGGCCGTAGCGGGGCTCGACCGAAACTGAGGGATTCATGGGACTCACCATCGGCGTCGACATCGGCGGCACGAAGATCGCGGCCGGCGTGGTCGACGAGGAAGGCAACATCCTCTCGACCTTCAAGGTGCCGACCCCCACCACACCCGAGGCCATCGTGGACGCCATCGCCTCGGCGGTGGAGGGCGCACGCGCGGGGCACGAGATCGTCGGCGTGGGCATCGGCGCCGCCGGATACGTCAACCGCCAGCGCTCGACGGTCTACTTCGCACCGAACATCGACTGGCGCAACGAGCCGCTCAAGGAGAAGGTCGAGGCCCGCGTCGGCCTCCCGGTCGTCGTGGAGAACGACGCCAACGCCGCGGCCTGGGGCGAGTACAGGTTCGGTGCCGGCAAGGGCCACCGCAACGTCATCTGCATCACGCTCGGCACCGGCCTCGGCGGCGGCATCATCATCGGCAACAAGCTGCGCCGCGGCCACTTCGGCGTGGCCGCCGAGTTCGGCCACATCCGCATGGTGCCCGACGGCCTGCTGTGCGGCTGCGGATCGCAGGGCTGCTGGGAGCAGTACGCCTCCGGCCGCGCCCTCGTGCGCTACGCCAAGCAGCGCGCCAACGCCACCCCCGAGCGCGCCGAGGTGCTGCTCGCGCTCGGTGACGGCACCCCCGACGGCATCGAGGGCAAGCACATCTCGGTCGCCGCCCGGCAGGGCTGCCCGGTCGCCGTCGACTCCTACCGCGAGCTGGCCCGCTGGGCCGGCGCCGGCCTCGCCGACCTGGCCTCGCTCTTCGACCCGTCCGCCTTCATCGTCGGCGGCGGCCTCTCCGACGAGGGCGACCTGGTCCTCGACCCGATCCGCAAGTCGTACAAGCGGTGGCTGGTCGGCGGCAACTGGCGCCCGGTCGCCGACGTGATCGCCGCCCAGCTCGGCAACAAGGCGGGCCTGGTGGGCGCGGCCGACCTGGCCCGCGAGCCCGACCCGATCATGTAACGGCCGCTCGGTGCACGCCCTCGGGAGCGCGGGGCGGAGTCGATCGAGGACTCCGCCCCGCGGGTGCGGCGGGCCACCGCCCGCCGCGCCCGCGCACTCGAGTCCCGAGCCGTCGGGCGTACTGTGATCCACATGGAGCCGCTGCCCAACTCCCGTACCGAACCCGACGGTTCCGCCGTCATCCGGGTCCTCTGCTACAACATCCGCTCGATGCGCGACGACACCGACGCCCTCGCCCGCGTGATCGCCGCCTGCGCCCCGGACCTCGTCCTCCTCCAGGAGGCCCCCCGCTTCTTCCGCTGGCGCAAGAAGCTCGCCCGGCTCGCCGCGGCCTCCGGACTGGTGATCCTCTCCGGAGGCGCCCCGGCCGCCGGACCGGCGCTGCTGTGCTCCCTGCGGGCCACCGTGGAGCGCACCGAGGACGTCCTGCTCCCGCTCACCCCCGGCCTGCACCGCCGGGGCTTCGCCACCGCCGTGGTCCGCTTCGGCGGGGCCCGGCTCGGCGTCGTGAGCTGTCACCTGTCGCTGCAGAAGGACGAACGGTACGCGCAGGCCGGCCTGCTCCTCGAGCGGGTCGCCGCGATGGGCGTGGAGCACGTGGTGGCGGGCGGCGATCTGAACGAACGCCCCGGCGGCCCCGTCTTCCGGCGGCTCGGCGACGGGCTGCGGGACTGCTGGACCGCCGCACCCTGGGGCGGCGAGTACACCTCCACCGCCGCCGACCCGCACCAGCGCATCGACGCGGTCCTCGCCACCGAGGGCGTCGAGGTGCTGGGCTGCGGGGTGCCGGCGGGGCTGCCCGGGGTGGCCGAGGAGGACCTGAGGGCGGCCACGGACCACCTCCCGGTCCTGGCCGCCCTCCGCGTGCCCGCGGCCTGAGACCGGCCCGCGGCCTGAGACCGGCCCGCGGCCGGGGTGCCGCCGGCCTCAGACCACCGCGCCCCGTCCCGGGTCGTCGTCGTCCTCGTCGTCCGTGCGCATCCGCATGACCAGGGTGGCGAAGCCGCCGAGGAAGCCGCCGATGCTCAGGGTCGTCAGCCACCAGGTCATGTCCCAGCCGAGCACCACCGCCAGCAGGAGCAGCACCGGGCCGCCGAGCACGCCCAGCCAGGCGAACTTCGCCGTGGTGTCGCCCTCGGGCAGCGGCGGCGGCTCGGGCGGCACGAAGTGGCCCTCGTCCTCCTCGCCGAGATCGTCGTCGGAGGGCTCGGCCAGGCTGTGGTCGCGCGGTCCGACACCCGGGGCGAAGGCGACGGAGCCGCCCAGCGGGCGGGCCGAGGCGGGCCGCTCCGGCTCGGGCTCGTCGTCGTTCGTCTCCGGCTCCAGCAGAGCCAGGTCCTCCACCGACTTGAACGGCTTGGCCCCCGGCGGGTCCGGCGGCTCCTCCCCGTACCCGGCGACGATCGCCGCCCAGGCCGCGTCCTCGTCGAGGGGCACGGCCCGCTCCTGGGACGCGCGCTCCTCCCCGGGCTCCCGGCCCCCGCCGCGCTCCCGCCCGGCCTCCTGCCCCGGCTCCCGGTCCACGTTCCGCTCCTCCCGGTCCTCGCGCTCCTCCCGGCCCTCGCGGTCGGAGTCGTGCTCAGCCACCTGCGGTCGTCCCTTCCTCACCGAGACCGGGCCCCGGCTCCTTGACGGAACCGGGCGCGAGCCGGTCGATGAACGCGACGCTCTCCGCGAAGATCCGGTCCGCGTCGTGGTCCAACGTCGCCACGTGGTAACTCTGTTCCAGCAGGACCTCCGTGACGTCCGTCGACGACACCCGGCCGAGGATCCGCGCCGAGTCGGCCGGCGGCACCACGTGGTCCTGCGGGCTGCGCAGCAACAGCAGCGGCTGCGTGACCTGCGGCAGATCGCCGTCCGCGAGCCGGAAGAACGTACGCAGCGAGTGGGCCGCGTGCAGCGGCACCCTGTCGTACCCCAGCTCCGTGGCGAGCGGCTTGGCGATGTCGCTGGCGATGCCCTTCGTCGCGGGCAGCAGGTGGCGCAGGACCGGCAGGGCGTGCTGGGCCACGCCGTGCATCCGGTTCGCCGGGTTGACGACCACGACGCCCGACACCGCGTCCCCGTGCTTCGCGGCGAGCCGCAGCGCCAGGGCCCCGCCCATCGACAGGCCGGCCACGAACACGCGCGCGCAGCGCTCCCGCAGGGCGCGCAGCTCGCGGTCCACCTCCGCGTACCAGTCCTGCCAGCCGGTGACCTGCATGTCCTGCCAGCGCGTGCCGTGCCCGGGCAGCAGCGGCAGCGCGACGGTCAGATCGCGCTCCGCGAGGTACCGGGCCCAGGGGCGCAGCGATTGCGGGGATCCGGTGAAACCGTGGCAGAGGAGGACGCCGGTCTCCCCGCCCTCGTGGCGGAACGGCTCGGCTCCGGGCAGGACCGGCACGTCTCGGTCTCCTGTCGTCAGGGGGCCGGCACAGCCGGCACGTCGTGTGCGGTACTTGCGGGTACCTCACCGTACGCGACCGCACGGGCACCGACCAGGGCCGTCGGAGCCATCGACGGTGCCCCGGGATAGGGTCTGACCCACAGACTCAGGAGGCACTCGGTTGTTGTACGGCGCGATGAAGGTCACCATCGGGGGTTCGCTGAAGCTTGCCTTCCGGCCCTGGGTGGAAGGCCTGGAGCACATTCCGGCCGACGGCCCCGCCATTCTGGCGAGCAACCACCTGTCGTTCTCCGACTCGTTCTTCCTGCCGGCCGTCCTCGACCGCAAGGTGACCTTCATCGCCAAGGCCGAGTACTTCAACACGCCCGGGGTCAAGGGCCGGCTGACGGCCGCGTTCTTCAAGGGCGTCGGCCAGCTCCCCGTGGACCGCTCCGGCGCGCGCGGCGCGGGTGAGGCCGCCATCAGGAGCGGCATAGAGGTCCTCGAGCGCGGCGAGCTGTTCGGCATCTACCCCGAGGGCACGCGGTCCCCGGACGGCAGGCTCTACCGCGGCAAGCCCGGCGGCCTCGCCCGCGTGACGCTCGCCACCGGCGCCCCCGTCATCCCGGTCGCCATGATCGACACCGAGAAGATCCAGCCGCCCGGCAAGGTGGTGCCGAAGCTGATGCGTCCCGGCATCCGCATCGGCAAGCCCCTGGACTTCAGCCGCTACCAGGGCATGGAGCACGACCGCTTCGTGCTCCGCGCGGTGACCGACGAGGTCATGTACGAGATCATGAAGCTCTCCGGCCAGGAGTACGTCGACATGTACGCGACCGCCATGAAGCGGCAGCTCGCGGAGGCGGCGAAGGCCGAGAAGGAGGCGGGCAAGGCGGCGAAGGCCGCGCTCGCCCGGGCGGAGAAGGAACAGAGCGCGAAGGAGAAGGACGCCGAGCAGGGGACCGAGCCCTAGCCGGGCCGGTGCCGGGGGACGGGGGGACATGGCCGGGCGCGGAAAAGTCATGAAGATGTCGGTCGAGCAGCCGCTGTGGCGTGCGCTCGCCGGCTACCGCGTGCTCACCATGCTGTACGCGATCGGCTTCTTCACCACCGCCTGGTCCGGTTTCACCCGGCCCTGGCTCGCCGTCGCCTACTACGCCGTCCTCTTCGTCTGGACCCTGGCGACCCTCCCCAGGGTCTCGGGCGCGGCCGGCTGCACCAAGGGCTTCCTCGCCGCCGACCTCACGATCGCGCTCACCGGCATCCTGCTCACCCCGTTCGCCGACGCGCACGAGCGGGTCATGGACGGCGGCCCGACCCTGCCGTCGATCTGGACCGCCGGCTCCGTCCTGGCCTTCGCCATCAAGGGCGGCTGGCGCTGGGCGGCCGTGGCCTCCACCCCCGTCGCCGTCGCCAACCTCGTCGAACGCGGCACCCCGGCCCGCGACACCGTCCACAACGTGATCCTCGTCTGGGTCGCCTCCCTCGCCATCGGCTACGTCGTCGAGGTCGCCCGCGCCTCCGAGCGCACCCTCGCCCGCGCCCTGGAGATCGAGGCGGCGACCAGGGAACGCGAGCGGCTCGCCCGCGACATCCACGACAGCGTCCTCCAGGTGCTGGCGATGGTGCAGCGGCGCGGCGCCGTCATCGGCGGCGAGGCGGCCGAGCTGGGCCGCATGGCCGGCGAACAGGAGGTCGCGCTGCGCACCCTGGTCTCCGGCGGACTGGTCCCCGTCTCCCGGGTGTCCGAGGGCGCCGTCGTACGGGCGGTGGAGGAACCGGAGGCGGACGCCCCGGCCGGACCCGTCGACCTGCGCTCCCTGCTCGCCCCGTACGCCGGGTCGCGGGTGAACCTGGCCGAACCCGGGGCCCCGGTGCGGCTGCCCCCCACCACGGCGCGCGAGCTCGCCGCGGCCGTCGGCGCCGCCCTGGACAACGTCCGCAAGCACGTCGGCGAGGACGCGCGCGCGTGGATCCTCGTCGAGGACGAACCGGACGAGGTGATCGTCACCGTCCGCGACGAGGGACCCGGCATCCCCGAGGGACGGCTGGCCGAGGCCGAGGGCGAGGGGCGGCTCGGCGTCGCCCTGTCCATCCGGGGCCGGCTGCGCGACCTCGGCGGCACGGCCGAACTGATCTCGGTGCCCGGACAGGGCACCGAGGTCGAACTCAGGGCGCCGAAGGCGCCGGACACTTCCATGGACACCAGCAGCACCGCACGGGGGAAGGCGGACCGATGACCGAGCGACAGGATCCGATCAGGGTCATGGTGGTCGACGACCACCCGATGTGGCGCGACGCCGTGGCCCGGGACCTCGCCGAGTCCGGCTTCGAGGTGGTCGCCACCGCCGGCGACGGCGACCAGGCGGTGCGCCGCGCCCGGGCCGCCGCCCCCGACGTCCTCGTGCTCGACCTGAACCTGCCCGGCAAGCCCGGCGTCCAGGTCTGCAAGGAGGCCGTGGGCGCCGACCCGACGCTGCGCGTCCTCGTGCTGTCCGCGAGCGGGGAGCACGCCGACGTGCTGGAGGCGGTGAAGTCCGGCGCCACCGGATACCTGCTCAAGTCGGCCTCCACCGAGGAGCTGCGGGACGCGGTGCGCCGCACGGCCGTCGGCGACGCCGTCTTCACCCCGGGACTGGCCGGACTGGTCCTCGGCGAGTACCGCCGCCTCGCCTCCGAACCGGCCCCCGCGGCCGGGGCCGGGGCCGGCGAACCGGGGGCGCCCCGGCTCACCGACCGCGAGACCGAGGTGCTGCGCCTGGTCGCCAAGGGCCTGAGCTACAAGCAGATCGCCGAACGCCTCGTCATCTCCCACCGCACCGTGCAGAACCACGTCCAGAACACCCTGGGCAAGCTCCAGCTGCACAACCGGGTGGAGCTCGTGCGGTACGCGATAGAACGGGGTCTGGACGACGCCTGACCCGGGCCGGGGCCCTTCCCCGCCGACCGGACGTCCTCCTCACCGAGGACGCCGTCCGGCAGGTCGCCGACGCCACGGTGGGGAGCGTCCTCGACTACCGGGCCGGCCGCCGCTCGGAGAACGTGCCCGTGCCGCGCAGTTGACCGACCAGCCCCCGCACGATCGCCGCACCGTTCAGCGTCAGCACCGACTCCGGGTGGAACTGCACGCCGGCGAAGCCCGGACCCCGCAGCGCGTGCACCTCGTGCGCGGCGCTCCGGCTCACCTCGACGCCGTGCGCCGCCAGCTCGGCGGCCGCCCCGTCGTCGCAGCGGGCGGTGAAGCTGTTGTAGAAGCCGACCGTCTCCCGCCGCCCGAACAGGTCGATCTCCGTCTGCGCCCCCTGGTACGGCACCTCCTTGCGGACGATGTCCAGTCCCAGCTCGGCCGCGATCAGCTCGTGCCCGAGGCAGACCCCGAGGACGCCGTGCCGGTGGTCCCGGAGCACGTCGGCGGTCAGCGCGCGCAGGAAGCGCATCTTCGGGTCGGCGGCGTCGGACGGGTCACCGGGGCCGGGACCCAGCACCACCGGGCCGTCGTGCCCGAGCACCGCCTCGCGCAGTCCCGGTCCGTCGTAGCGCCGCACGGTGACGCCGAGCCCGGCCGAGCGCAGCACATGGGCGAGCATCGCGGTGAAGGTGTCCTCCGCGTCGACGACCAGGGCGTGCCCGGTGAGCGTGTCCACCGGCTCCTGCATCCGCAGCCAGAACGGCGCCAGCGAGGCCCGGCGCCCGTCCAGCGTCGCCCGCACCCGGGGATCGTCGGCCAGCCCCGGCCGCCCCGCCTCCGCACGCGGCCGGCCGGGACGCACCCCCAGCGCCGCCAGCACCCCGGCCGCCTTGGCGTGCGTCTCCGCGACCTCGCCCGCCGGGTCCGAGCCCCGCACCAGCGTGGCGCCGACCGGCACCCGCAGCCGCCCGTCGGCGTCGATGTCGGCGGTACGGATGAGGATGGGGGAGTCCAGGGTCTGCGCACCGCCCGCGTCCCGGCCGAGCAGCGCCAGCGCACCCGCGTAGTAGCCGCGTCCGCCGGCCTCGTGCCGCTCGATGACCCGGCAGGCGTTCTGCACCGGCGAGCCGGTCACCGTCGCCGCGAACATCGTCTCCCGCAGCACCTCCCGCACGTCCAGCGAGGAACGGCCGCGCAGCTCGTACTCGGTGTGCGCGAGGTGCGCCATCTCCCTCAGCCGGGGGCCGACGACGACGCCGCCCATGTCGCCGACGGTGCACATCATCTTGAGCTCCTCGTCGACCACCATCGACAGCTCCTCGATCTCCTTGCCGTCGGCGAGGAAGTCCAGCAGGTGCTCGGGGGTCGGCCCTTCGGCGGGATAGCGGTACGTGCCGCTGATCGGGTTCATGACGACGGTGCCGCCGGACATCCGCACGTGCACCTCGGGGCTCGCGCCCACCAGCGTCCGGTCCCCGGTGTGCACCACGAAGGTCCAGTACGCGCCCCGCTCGCCCACCAGCAGCCGCCGGAACAGGGCGAGCGCGTCGGCGCGCCCGAACCCGGGGACGTGCCCCTCGTACGTCCGCCGGATCACGAAGTTGGCGCCCTCGCCCCGTCCGATCTCCTCGTCCAGCACCCGCCCGACGATCCGCGCGTACTCCTCGTCGTCCACGTCGAAGCCGCCGCCCTCGACGCGGACGTCGTGGGCGGGCAGCTGCTCCAGGGCCCGGGCGAGCGGGACGTCGTACCGCTCCTCGGGGGTCAGCACCAGCAGCGGTGTGCCGTCGTCGCGCACGTCGAAGCCGCGTTCGCGGATCTGCCGGAAGGGCACCAGCGCCAGCCCCTCGTCGGGCAGGCCGGCGAGCCGGTCGTGTTCCGTCACCGGGCCGAGCAGCAGTTCCACGGTGTCGTGGTCGTGGCCCGGGGTGCGGCGGCGGAGCAGGGCGAACGGGCGGTCGCCGGCGGTCAGGGCGCGCAGGTCGAACTGTGGCATGGGTCCGTGTCCTTCTCGTTGTCTGGCGAGAGGAACGGCCCCGATCCGGAAAACACCGAAGGCCGCCTCTCGGGGCGGCCTTCGCGAAGTCTTGCGTACGCGCAGTCAGTGGGCCGCCGGAGGAGCGGTCCACCACCAGTTCTGGATCGAGTGCGCGAACATGCCACGGACGGTACACCATGCACACCGTGCGGGGCCGTGTCCCGGAGCTCCGTCGCGTCGTCGCCCCTGACGTGCCCCCGCCCGCGGGGGGTGTCGGGCGCGTCCCGTCACGGGGGACGCCCGTCTCACGGACTGGGCGTCGTGCTGGACGCCCTGTCCGACCGCGTAGTGTTGAGCGCGTGACCGTGAACGCTGATTCCCGAAGTGTCGCCGCCCAGGCGACGTGGCGAAGCCTGCCCGCGGCGCAGCAGCCCGAGTACCCGGATGCCGAGGCTCTGCGCGATGTGATCGCCGAGCTCGAGTCGTATCCGCCGCTCGTGTTCGCCGGAGAGTGCGACCAACTGCGCGCCCGCATGGCAGCGGTCGCCCGGG
Source organism: Streptomyces sp. JHA26 (assembly GCF_002005565.1). Taxonomy (GTDB): domain Bacteria; phylum Actinomycetota; class Actinomycetes; order Streptomycetales; family Streptomycetaceae; genus Streptomyces. Next base: position 59,006 of record NZ_BDJC01000011.1, read on the forward strand.
GTGAGGCCTTCCTGCTCCAGGGCGGGGACTGCGCCGAGTCGTTCGACGCCGTGTCCGCCGAGCACATCAGGGCGAAGCTCAAGACCCTGCTCCAGATGGGCGCCGTGCTCACGTACGCCGCCTCCGTGCCGGTCGTGAAGGTCGGCAGGATCGCCGGCCAGTACTCCAAGCCGCGCTCCAAGCCGACCGAGACCCGTGACGGCGTCACCCTGCCGACCTACCGCGGCGACTCCGTCAACGGCTTCGACTTCACCGAAGAGGCCCGGGTTCCGGACCCCCAGCGGCTCAAGCGCATGTACCACGCGTCGGCGTCCACGCTGAACCTGGTCCGCGCCTTCACCACCGGCGGCTACGCCGACCTGCGCCAGGTGCACGCCTGGAACCAGGACTTCGTGAAGTCGTCCCCGTCCGGCCAGCGCTACGAGCAGCTCGCCCGCGAGATCGACAGCGCGCTGAACTTCATGCGGGCCTGCGGCACGGACCCGGAGGAGTTCAAGACCGTCGAGTTCTACTCGTCGCACGAGGCGCTGCTGCTCGACTACGAGTCGGCCCTCACCCGCGTCGACTCCCGCACCGGGCAGCTGTACGACGTCTCCGGACACATGGTGTGGATCGGTGAGCGCACGCGCCAGATGGACCACGCGCACATCGAGTTCGCCTCGAAGATCCGCAATCCGATCGGCATCAAGCTCGGCCCGACGACGACGGCCGAGGAGGCGCTGCAGTACATCGAGCGCCTGGACCCCGAGCGCGAGCCCGGCCGGCTGACCTTCATCGTCCGCATGGGCGCGGACAAGATCCGCGACAAGCTCCCCGAGCTGGTCGAGAAGGTCACCGCGTCCGGTACCACCGTCGCCTGGATCACCGACCCGATGCACGGCAACACCTACGAGGCGGCCTCCGGCCACAAGACCCGCCGCTTCGACGACGTGCTCGACGAGGTCAAGGGCTTCTTCGAGGTCCACAAGTCGCTCGGCACCCACCCCGGCGGCATCCACGTGGAGCTCACCGGTGACGACGTCACCGAGTGCGTGGGCGGCGGCGACGAGATCTTCGTCGACGACCTGCACCAGCGCTACGAGACGGCCTGCGACCCGCGCCTGAACCGCAGCCAGTCGCTCGACCTGGCGTTCCTGGTGGCGGAGATGTACCGGGACCAGTGACGGTCCGCCCCCGGACCGGGCGGCGGGCACACGGAATGGGGCGCGGGTCACACACGATCCGCGCCCTCTCCGCTTTTGCCGTCCCCGCGTGATAGGTAAGGTTAGGTTTGCCTCACCGATCAGTCGGGTCCTCCGGTCGTCGGTACGGCACGACCTTGTACCCCGTCCGGGAGGTGAACCGCGTGTTCGTCTGCAGCTGCTTCGGTGTCACCGAGGAACAGGTGAGGAGCCACGCGGAAGCCGGTGCCTGCACGCCCCGGCAGATCGCCTCCGCCTGCAAGGCCGGCACCGACTGCGGCGGCTGCGTACGGCGCATCCAGGCCCTGCTCGGTCGCGGCGCCTGCCCCCGCCGGCAACTGGCCGACCAGGGCGAACCGGTCCTCTCGGAGCTTCCGGAAGCCGCCTAGTACTCGATCGGCTTCGGTCCCGAGGAGTCGGGCTGGGACTGCTCGATGACCGTCGACAGGTAGAGCGACTCGCCCAGCTTGTCGATCAGCTCCAGCTGGGTGTCCAGGTAGTCGATGTGGTGCTCCTCGTCGGCGAGGATCGCCTCGAAGACGTTGGCCGACGTGATGTCGTTCTTGGCCCGCATCACCTCGACGCCCCGGCGCAGCCGGTCGATGGCCTCGATCTCGATCTCCCGGTCGGCCTGGAACATCTCCGTCACGCTCTGGCCGACCCGCACGTGGAAGAGGCGCTGGTAGTTCGGCAGGCCGTCGAGGAGCAGGATGCGGTCGGTGAGCAGCTCGGCGTGGCGCATCTCGTCGAAGGACTCGGCCCGCGTGTACTTCGCGAGCCTGGTCCAGCCCTTGTGGTCCTGCAGCTTCGAGTGCAGGAAGTACTGGTTGATCGCCGTGAGCTCGGCGGTCAGCTGTTCGTTGAGGAACTCGATGACCTCGGGATCGCCCTGCATCGCGTAAGGCTCCTTCCACACGGGACTGGCGGGTTGCGCCGCATGATTGCACCGGCACCGAAGATCGTCCAGTAAGTCTTGACTTAGTGAGTACGCACGCCTTCGTCCATGTTTGCCCCCTTTTGCTCTGGTCTAAGGGGGCCGTGTCGGGGGCATCGGTCCGGGTCTGTCAGGATGGAGGCATGGGTCAGCCGGTGGAAAACGGGTCGGGAGAGGGCGGTTCGGGAGAGGCGCCGCGGTTCGAGCTTCCGCCGGGACAGCGGCTCCAGCGGGGCTGGCCGGTCACGCACTACGGACCGGTCCCGAAGTTCCGGCCCGAACGGTGGGAGTTCCGGGTCTTCGGTGCCACCGCCGACGGCGACAAGCACTGCTGGACCCACGACGAGTTCACCGCCCTGCCGTACACCACGGTCGTGGCCGACCTGCACTGCGTGACGAAGTTCAGCATGCTCGGTTCCGAGTGGGGCGGCGTCCCGGCCCGCACCATCCTCGAGATCGCCCCGCCCGGGCCCGCCGTCACCCACGTGATGGTGTGGGCGGAGTACGGATTCAGCTCCAACCTCCGCCTGTCCGACTTCGCCGCCGAACGCACCCTCTTCGCCACCCACAAGGACGGCGAGCTGCTGACCGCGGAGCACGGCTTCCCGCTCCGCCTGGTCGTCCCCCACCTGTACGCCTGGAAGGGCCCGAAGTGGGTCCGCGGCATCGAGTACATGACCGCCGACCGCCGCGGCTTCTGGGAGGAGCGCGGCTACCACAACATCGGCGACCCGTGGCGGGAGCAGCGCTACTCCTACCAGGAGGAGCCCGGGGACGGCCCCGAGCTCTGACCCCGCCGGCCGGCCCCGCGCGGTCAGCCGTCGCGCAGCTTCTTCAGCCGCTCCACGTCCGCGGCGTGCCCCTCCTTGCCGCCCGGCGTCTCGATGACCAGCGGCACGCCCTCGGTCGCGGGGTGCGTCATCAGCGCCCGGAAGGGGTCCTCGCCGATGTGGCCGGCGCCGATGTTCTCGTGCCGGTCCTTGTGCGCGCCCGCCACGTCCTTGGAGTCGTTGGCGTGGATCAGCTTCAGCCGGCCCTCGCCGACCGTGTCCACCAGCAGGTCCAGGGTCTGGTGCATGCCGGACGGCCCGGTCAGGTCGTGCCCGGCCGCGAAGATGTGACAGGTGTCCAGGCACACGCCCAGCTTCGGATGGGCGTCCAGCGCCTCGAAGTACGGCCCGAAGTCCCACGTCCGCGAGCACAGGGAGGCGCCCTGGCCGGCGGTCGACTCCAGCAACAGGTACGGGTCGTCGTCGTGGGTCAGCTCGTCCAGCAGCGGCAGCAGGAACTCCCGCACCTGCCTCAGCGCCACCGCACGGTCCCGGCCGCCGGTCGCGCTGCCGGTGTGCACGACCACGCCGAGCGCCCCGATCTCACGTCCCCGCCGCAGGGAGTGCCGCAGCGACTCGACCGACCGCTCCACCGTCGCCTCGGTGTGCGAACCGAAGTTGATCAGGTACGGGGCGTGCACGTACGCCGGGATCGACTCGCCGGCGCAGGCCTCCCGGAACGCCTCGTCCTGCTTCGGGTCGCCGGCCGGGGTGGCCCAGCCGCGCGGGTTGGCGACGAAGACCTGCACGGCCTCCGCCCGCAGGTCACGGGCGTAGGACAGACCCACGGAGTGCAGGCCGCCGGCGACGGGCACGTGACCGCCGACGGGGTTGCGCGGGAGGGCGGACTGTTCACTGTTCACCCGTTCAGGGTGTCACGCCGGGTCGTGCGTCCGGAGCGTGGGAGCCGTCACCTGATGGTGATCTCGATGGTGGAGCCCTTGGGCGCCGTGTCCCCGCCGTCGACGGACTGGTCCTTCACGGTGTCACCGAACAGTCCGAGCAGACCACGGTCCTCCTTCACCTCGAACCCGGCGTCCTCCAGCTTCCGCTTCGCGTCGTCCACGCTGTCGCCGGTCACGTCCGGGACCTCGATCATCTCGGGGCCCTTGGAGACCGTCAGCGTCACCGTGTCGCCCTCGGCGGCCCGGCTGCCGGCGTCCGGCGTCTGCCGGGCGACCTGGCCCTTGTCGTACTCGGAGGTGACCTGCTCGGCGGCGACCCTCACCTTCAGGCCGGCGTCCGTCAGCTCCGCCCGCGCGTCCGCCAGGTCGCTGCCGGTGACGTCCGGCACGTCGATCGGGCTGCCCTTGCTGACGACGAGCGCGACCGCCGAACCCGCGCGCACCTCGGTGCCCGTCGTCGGGTCCGTGGAGATCACGAACCCCTTGGGGACGTCCTGGCTGAACGCCCGGGTCACCATGCCCGGCTCCAGCCCCTCGTCCTCGAGGAGGGACCGGGCCCGGTCCAGCTTGTAGCCCTGCACGTCCGGCAGCTTCACCGTGTCGGGGCCGTCGGAGATCGTGAACGACACCGAGTCGTTCTTACGGATCCGGGTACCGGCTTCCGGGTCGGTGCTGATGACGGTGCCGCGCTCGACCGTGTCGCTGTAGGCGTGCCGGACCGTGCCGACGTCCAGCCCGGCCTCCTCCAGCCGGTCCTCGGCCTGCGCCTCGGTCTTCGACAGCAGCGGCGGCACCTTGGTGAACTGGCCGGAGTTGATGTACCAGACGCCCGTGCCGACGCCGAGGACCAGCAGCACGGCGACGACGACCGTCAGCGGGCCCCGTCTCAGCTGCGGGCGGCGGCGCCGGGGCGGCAGCGGCGGGGGAGCCGTGAACCGACTGGTGCGGTGGACCCCGTCCGCCGGGGCCTCGCCGGCCGGGACCGCGTCCTCGTCCTCGTTCACCGGCAGCGGCCGGGGCACGGTGAGCGCGCGCGGGATCACGCTCGTGCGGTCCTCGGCGTTGTCGTGGTCCGCGGCGAGGGCCTGCGGCGGCACGGCGTCCAGCTGCTCGGCGCTCAGCGCCGCACGCGCCCGGCGGGCCTCGGCCAGCAGTGCCACGGCGTCGTGCGGGCGGACCTGCGGGGTGCGCGCGGTCGCCGACGCGACCAGGTCGTCCAGCGCGGACGCCATTCCCGGGACGGCGGCCGACGGCGGCGGCACGTCCTCGTGGAGGTGCTTGTAGAGGATCTGGGCGGGGGAGTCCCCGTCGTGCGGCTTGCCGCCGGTCAGCATCTCGTACAGCACGACACCGCACGCGTAGACGTCGACCCTCGGGTCGGCGGCGCCGTGCTCGATCTGCTCGGGCGCCAGGTAGGAGACCGTGCCCAGGACCGCCCCGGTGGTGCTGGTGACCGTGTCCACGGCCCGCACCAGCCCGAAGTCGGCGACCTTGACCCGGCCGTCGTCCCCGATCAGCACGTTCTCCGGCTTCATGTCCCGGTGCACGAACCCGGCCCGGTGCGCGGCGCCCAGCGCGGCCAGCACCGGCTCCAGGATGTCCAGCGCGGCCCGCGGCCGGAGCGCCCCGCGCTCGCGCAGCACGTCGCGCAGGGTGCAGCCGGCGACGTACTCCATGGCCAGGTAGACGTACGCCCCCTGGGCCCCCTGGTCGAAGACCTGGACGACGTTGGGGTGGTCGAGCCGGGCCACCGACTTGGCCTCGCGGATGAACCGCTCGACGAAGGTGGCGTCGGTGGCGAGCGTCGGGTGCATCACCTTCAGCGCGAGCACGCGGTCCAGGCGGGTGTCCACGGCCCGGTAGACCGTGGCCATCCCGCCGACCGCGATCCGCGCCTCGACGCGGTACCGGCCGTCGAGCACCTGCCCGACCAGAGGGTCCTGAAGGGTCGTGTCCACGCAGGCGAGTGTACGAGCCGCCGCGGACACCCCGCCGCCACGTCCGCGATCGCGGCACTACTGCAGCGGACCTGTGACGCTTCCCGCGCGGGACCGGCCACCGACAGCGGCCACCGCCCGCGGACGGCCGGCCGCCGACGGCACCCGGCCCCACGGGCGGGGTCCGCCTCCCGGCAGGCCGGAACCGGGCGGTGCCCGGGCGGGAGGACGGAAGGGCAGGTCGGCGCGGGCTCACCGGAAGGCGGGCCGCTCCGGATCCAGGGCGGCCAGCCCCTCCGCCGGGGACGACGCCTCCGCGAAGTGCCGCCGCGGGATCCGCCCCGCCCGCCGGGCCAGCCGCCCCGCCTCCACCGCGGAGCGCATCGCCGCGGCCATCAGCACCGGCTCCTGCGCCCGCGTCACCGCCGAGGCGAGCATCACACCCGCGCACCCCAGCTCCATCGCCAGCGCCACGTCCGAGGCCGTACCGGCCCCCGCGTCCAGGATCACCGGCACGCGCGCGTGCTCCACGATCAGCTGGAAGTTGTGCGGGTTGCGGATGCCGAGCCCGGATCCGATCGGCGACCCGAGCGGCATGATCGCCGCGCACCCGACGTCCTCCAGCTTCCGGGCGAGGACCGGGTCGTCGTTCGTGTACGGCAGCACCGTGAAGCCGTCGTCCACCAGCGTCTCCGCCGCGTCCAGCAGCTCGACCGGGTCCGGCAGCAGGGTGCGCTCGTCGGCGATGACCTCCAGCTTGACCAGGTCCGTGCCGAGGGCCTCGCGCGCGAGGCGGGCGGTGAGGACGGCCTCCCCGGCGGTGAAACAGCCGGCCGTGTTCGGCAGCACCCGGATGCCGAGCTTCTCCAGGACCGACAGCACGGAACCGTGCACGGACGGATTCACCCGGCGCATCGCGACGGTCGTCAGCTCCGTCCCGGACGCCACCAGCGCGTGCTCCAGCACGTCCAGGCTGGGGGCGCCGCCGGTGCCCATGATCAGGCGGGACGTGTAGGCCGTGCCGCCGAGGAGGAAGGGATCGTCGGCCATGGGTCAGCCTCCCTGGACGGCGGTGAGGACCTCGACGCGGTCGCCGTCGGTCAGGGCGGTGGCGGACCACTGCGCGCGCGGGACGACGGTCTCGTTCAGGGCGGCGGCCACTCCGGACGGCGCCGCGGTGAGCGTGCCCACCAGGACGTCCAGGGCCGTGCCGGGAGCCACCTCGCGCGGCTCCCCGTTGACGGAGATGTTCATACGGTCTGCTCCGTGAGTACGGTCTGCTCCGGGAGCGCGGTCCGCTCCGGGAGCGCGGGGGCGGCGCCGAAGCGCCGGGGAGTGAAGGGGCGGGCCTCCTCGGGGAGCTCCCCGGTGGTCAGGACGTGCGCCATGACGTCGCCGGTGACCGGGGTCAGCAGCACGCCGTTGCGGTGGTGTCCGGTGGCCAGCAGCAGCCCCTCCAGCCCGGCCGGGCCGAGCAGCGGGGCGTTGTCGGGGGAGCCGGGGCGCAGGCCCGCGCGGGTCTCCACGAGGGGGAGCTCGGTGATGCCGGGGACCAGCTCGTGGGCGTCGCGCAGCAGCTCGTAGACGCCGCCCGCGGTCACCGTCGTGTCCCAGCCCTGCTCCTCGCTGGTGGCGCCGACGACCAGCTCGCCGCTCTCCCGGGGCACCAGGTAGAGGGGGTTGCCGCGCACCACGGCACGCACCGTCCGGCTCAGCAGCGGACCGTGCGCCCGCGGCATGGACAGGCGCAGCACCTGCCCCTTCACCGGCCGCACCGGTGGCAGCACGGCGTCCGGCACGCCCGCGAGGCGCCCGCTCAGGCTGCCCCCGGCCAGCACCACCTGCCCGGCCGCCAGCGCCGTACCGTCGGCGGTGACGACGCCGGTCGCCCGGTCGCCGGCGACCGTGAGCCGTTCGGCCCACACCCGGTGGAGGACCACACCCGCGCGTTCGCAGGCGGCCACCAGGGCGGCGGCCAGTCGCCGGGGGTCGATCTGGTGGTCGCCGTCCACCCGCAGGCCCCCGCGCACGCCCGGCGCGAGCATCGGCTCCAGGCGCCGGCACTCGCGCCCCGGCAGCCACTCCGACTCCAGGCCCGAACGCTCCTGCAGCGCGTGCAGCTCCCGCAGGTGGGCGCGGTCGTCGGCGTCCAGCGCGACGGCCAGGGTGCCGCAGCGGCGGTATCCGAGGTCGTGGCCCGTGAGGTCGGTCAGCTCGGCGGCGAACTCCGGATAGCGGCGGGCCGAGGCGAGGTTCAGTGCGAGCAGCGTCTGCTCGCCGTAGTGCAGTTCCGTGACGGCGGCCAGCATCCCGGCCGCCACCTGGGCGGCACCGCCGCCCGGCTCGGGGTCCACGAGCGCCGTGGCGAGCCCGCGCTGCGCGGACCGCCAGGCCGTGACCAGGCCGATGATCCCGCCGCCCACGACGAGGACGTCGAACGCGCGGGGTGGTACGGACGGTGCGATCGGTGAGGACGACATGGGCGTCCAGCCCCTCCCTTCGCCGGCATGACCCGGATCAGGTTCGTACGGTCGGAGGCCGCCAGCCTCCCTCTCAGCCCGGTGCGTCCGGGCTCCCGCGAGTGCCTTACGTTGGCCACCCTAGCCCGCAGCGCACCGCACTCGTAAGGGAGCCTCCAGCATGGCCCGTTCGCTCGACGGTCTCGTCCTCGCCCCGGTCGCCGACCAGGCCCCCGGCCAGGTGGGCACCCGCACCCGGTTCACCTACCACGAGGAGGACGGCGAGGTCTGGGCCGAGTACGCGGGCGGCGACGTCGTCCGCGGCCGGCTGGTGGGCACCCGTGTCGGCGACCGGCTCGACTTCCGGTACGTGCAGCTCAGGACCGACGGCAGCACGTCGTCGGGCCACTGCGCGTCGACGGTCGTCGACCTGCCCGACGGGCGGGTGCGCCTGGAGGAGACCTGGGAGTGGGAGTCGCGGCAGGGCAGCGGGACGAGTGTTGTGGAGGAGATCACCGCGCACGAGGACTGACCGGTGATCCGCCGGGTGTCTAAGGTGATCGGGTGAGCGAGCAGACGCAGGAGCGGGGAGCGGACACGGGGCGTCGCGTGGTCGTCGTCGGCGCGGGCATGGCGGGCGTGCAGACCGCGGTCGCCCTGCGCGAACAGGGCTTCACCGGCACCGTCACGCTGATCGGTGCCGAACCCCACCAGCCGTACGACCGCCCCCCGCTGTCCAAGGCCGTCCTGCTCGGCACGGCCGAGGGGTCCGCCTTCGACGTCGACTTCGAGGCGCTCGGCATCGAGCTGCGGCTCGGCTGCGAGGCGCTGGGCCTGCGCCCCGGCGCGCACGTCCTGGACACCTCCGCCGGGCCCGTGCCGTACGACGCCCTCGTCGTCGCGACCGGCGCCGAACCGGTCCGGCTGCCCGGTGCCGAAGGCGTCCCCGGCGTGCACCTGCTGCGCACCCTCGACGACGCCGAGCGGCTGCGCCCGGTGCTCGCCCGGCAGCACGACGTCGTGGTCGTCGGCGCGGGCTGGATCGGCGCCGAGTTCGCCACCGCCGCGCGCGAGGCGGGCTGCGCGGTGACCGTCGTGGAGGCCGCCGACCGGCCCCTCGCCGGCGCGCTGCCCGCCGAGGTCGCCGCCCCCATGACCGCCTGGTACGCCGACGCGGGCGCCGTGCTGCGCACCCACGCGCGCGTGGAGCGCGTCGAACCCGGCGAGCCGGGCCACGTCGTCCTCGACGACGGCTCGCGGCTGTCCGCCGGCGCCGTCGTCGTCGGCATCGGAGCCCGGCCCGCCACCGCCTGGCTCGCCGGCTCCGGCGTCGAGCTCGGCCCGCACGGCGAGATCCTGGCCGACGACCACCTGCGCACCTCCGTGCCGGACGTCCACGCGGTCGGCGACTGCGCCTCCTTCCCCTCCGGCCGCTACGGGGAACGGCTGCTCGTCCACCACTGGGACAACGCCCTCCAGGGCCCGCGCACGGTCGCCGCCGGCATCGTCGCCGCCGCCGGCGGCGAGGCCCCGGCGCCCTACGACCCGGTGCCGTACTTCTGGTCCGAGCAGTTCGGCCGGTTCGTCCAGTACGCGGGGCACCACACGGCCGCCGACACCACCCTGTGGCGCGGCGACCCGTCCGGTCCCGCCTGGACGGTCTGCTGGCTGCGCGAGGAGCGGCTGATCGCCCTGCTGGCGGTGGGCCGCCCCCGGGACCTGGCCCAGGGCAGGCGTCTGATCGAGGCCGGCGCCAGGATGGACCCGCGGCTGCTCGCCGACCCCGCGAGGCCCCTGAAGGCGGCGACGGCGTAGCACGCCGTCGGCGGGTCGGACCGGGTCCGGTTTCCGACTGTCGGTGCCAGATGGCAGGCTGGAGGCGTGACCGAGATTGACGCAAAGATCGATGCTCTCGTACCCGCCTGGCTCACCGTCCCCGACATCGCCGAGATGCTCGGTGTCGAGGTGACCCGCGTGCGACAGCTGATCAAGGAAGGCCAGCTCATCGCCGTACGCCGCGGCGAGAACCGCGCACTGCACGTCCCGGCGGCCTTCATCGACGGGGACAAGGTCGTCAAGGGCCTGGTCGGGACCCTGACCCTGCTGCGGGACGACGGCTTCACGGTCGAGGAGATGCTGGAGTGGCTCTTCACGCCCGACCCGACCCTGCCCGGCACCCCCGCGCAGGCGCTGAGCGAGAATCGCGGCACGGAGGTGAAGCGCCGCGCCCAGGCGCTCGCCGTCTGACCCGACACACCGCCCGCCGTACGGGCCGCGACCCTCGCGGCCCGTACGGCACGGTCCGCACGTCACCGACCCGGGGGGACACACCCATGCCCGAGACCGCCGCCACCGCACGCGCCCGGCTCGCCGACGCCCGGCTCTACCTGTGCACGGACGCCCGCAGGAGCCAGGGCGACCTGCCCGCGTTCCTGGACGCGGTGCTGGCCGGCGGCGTCGACATCGTGCAGCTGCGCGACAAGGGCATGGAGGCCGCCGAGGAACTGGAGCACCTCGAGGTCTTCGCCGACGCCTGCGCCCGCCACGGCAAGCTCCTCGCGGTCAACGACCGGGCGGACGTCGCCCACGCCGCCGGCGCCGACGTGCTGCACCTCGGACAGGGCGACCTCCCGGTGCCGGCCGCCCGGGCGATCCTCGGCGACGACGTCCTCGTGGGACGCTCCACGCACGCCGAGTCCGAGGCCGCCGCGGCCGCCGTCCAGGAGGGCGTGGACTACTTCTGCACCGGCCCCTGCTGGCCGACCCCCACCAAGCCCGGCCGCCACGCGCCCGGCCTCGGCCTGGTCCGGTACACCGCGTCCCTGGGCACCGACCGCCCCTGGTTCGCCATCGGCGGCATCGACCTCGGCAACCTCGACGAGGTGCTGGACGCCGGTGCCCGCCGGGTCGTCGTCGTCCGCGCCATCACCGCGGCGGACGACCCCGGTGCGGCGGCGGCCGAGTTCGCGAAGCGCCTGCGGCAGGCGTAGGGCGGGAGCGCGTCCGGCGCGGTTGCCGGGGACATGTGTCCAAGGGATGGACAACAAACCGACAATGCGGACAAATGTCCCGCATCCGGTTGGGGGGCCGCCGCTCCCTGGCTAACCTGCCCGTATGGCCCTCGGAACCGCATCCACCAGGACGGATCGCGCACGCACCGTGCGGGACATCCTCGCCGCCGGCAAGACGACGTACTCGTTCGAGTTCTCCGCGCCGAAGACGCCCAAGGGCGAGAGGAACCTGTGGAGTGCGCTCCGGAGGGTGGAGGCGGTCGCCCCCGACTTCGTCTCCGTGACCTACGGCGCGGGCGGTTCCACCCGCGCGGGCACGGTCAAGGAGACCGAGCAGATCGTCGCCGACACGACCCTGACCCCGGTCGCCCACCTCACCGCGGTCGACCACTCCGTCGCGGAACTGCGCAACATCATCGGCCAGTACGCCGACGCGGGGATCCGCAACATGCTGGCCGTGCGCGGTGACCCGCCCGGCGACCCGACGGCCGACTGGGTCCCGCACCCCCGGGGCCTCACCTACGCCGCCGAGCTGGTGCGCCTCATCAAGGAATCGGGCGACTTCTGCGTCGGCGTCGCGGCCTTCCCGGAGATGCACCCGCGCTCCGCCGACTGGGACACGGACGTCGCGCACTTCGTCGACAAGTGCCGGGCCGGCGCCGACTACGCGATCACGCAGATGTTCTTCCAGCCCGAGTCGTACCTGCGCCTGCGCGACCGGGTCGCCGCGGCCGGCTGCGAGACCCCGGTCATCCCCGAGGTGATGCCGGTGACCAGTGTGAAGATGCTGGAGAGGCTGCCGAAACTCAGCAACGCCTCGTTCCCGCCCGAGCTGAAAGAGCGCATCCTCTCGGCACAGGACGATCCGGCGGCTGTACGCTCCATTGGCATCGAGTTCGCCACGGAGTTCTGCGCGCGGCTGCTGGCCGAGGGTGTGCCCGGACTGCACTTCATCACGCTCAACAACTCCACGGCGACGCTGGAAATCTACGAGAACCTGGGCCTGCACCACCCCCCGCGGGCCTAGACCGGCCGCACGTATTTGCGACACACTGCGTAGCGGCCACTGGGAGAGGGGCGTACATGGGCTGGACGGTCCTCTACACCGCGTTCGGCATCGTCGCGCTGTGGCTGCTCGGTGAGGTGCTGCTGCAGTACAAGGCGCGGCTGCGCTGGCGGCTGCTCGCCTTCGGCGGGTTCACCGGCGTGGTGGCCGGCGTGCTGATGTCGAACGTGCTCGTCATCGGAGTGGGCGCCGCCGCCTTCGCGGTCGGCCAGACCTACGTGACCCTGTCGTTCCGTCGCGGCTTCGAGTCCGGATGGGCGGTCAACGCCCCGGAGAGCCTGGTGGGCAGCAAGCGCCGCCGCCCCGAACGGAGCCGCCGGAAGCCGACGTTGGAGGTCTCCGGCCTGGAGGCGGACGACGCCGTCCCCGTCGGCCAGGAGGAAGGCGCGCCGGGCCACGACGGCTCCTCCCGCGGCCATGACGGCTCCTCCCACGGCCATGACGACTACGACCGGGACGACGTCTTCACCCCGGTCCGCCCCGTCGAGACCACCGCGGTCTACGCGCCGCAGCCCGTGCCGGACGACACCGGCTCGTACGGCGTGTACGGCGCCGACCCCGGCTACGGCCAGGACCAGCAGACGCCGGTCGCGCAGAGCCCCGACCAGACCTACGCCCACGGTCACTCCGGCTACGGCTACGGCGGGCAGGACTACGGCTACGACACCGGCCCGCAGCAGTACGCCGCCTACTCCGACCCGTACATCGGCACCCACACCTACGGCGACGGGGCGTACGACACCGGCGGCTACGGCACCACCGGCGGGGTGCAGTACGACCAGCAGGGTTACGGGCAGGGCCAGTTCCCCGCCGGGACGCCCGGCGGCTACGCCGGCGAGACCCCGCCCGGCGGGGTGTGGGTGCCGCAGCAGCGCACCGCCGGCGATCCGTACGGCGGCGAACTCCCGCCGGAGCAGGCGTACCCGTACCAGGGCGACGGCCAGGCACCGGGCCCGGGCCAGGGGTACGACGAGCAGTACCGCTACTGACGGCACCCGGGCCCGGTGACGGGCCCGCCGGTCACTGCGAGCCCCGGAAGCCCGGTCCCTCCACGACGAGTCCGGCGACCAGCGCGCCCGACATGCCCGCGTGCGGCAGCCCGCCGCCGGGGTGCGACCAGCCGCCCGCCGTGAACAGCCCCGTGAGGCGCGTGCTGTTGGACGCGTGCAGCAGCCGTCCGCCCGCCGCCGCCAGCGCCGGAGCCGGAACCGCGCCGCCCGCCGCCCCGGTCTCCGCCGCGATGTCGGCCGGGGTGCGCACCTCCTGCCACAGGAGACGGTCGCGCAGCCCCGGCACGGCCCGCTCGGCGACGGCGACGAGACGCTCGGCCCGGTCCTTCGCGTCGGCGCCCGCGGGCACCACCGAGGTGAGGGTGACCGCCTCGTGGTCCGAGTCGGGGACCAGCCCCGGGTCGTCGGGCCGCAGGATCGTCACGGTCGGATCCGCGGGCGCGCCGGGCGCGGCACCGAACAGGTGGTCCAGCTCGCCCGCGCGGTCCCGGGCGTGCACCACCGTCCGGTGCGCCGTGCCCCCGGGACGGCCGCCCCGCAGCGCCAGCAGCACCGTGAGCCGGCTCGCCGCCCCGCGCTGCGGCGGAACCCCGTCCGCACCGCGCACCACCGTGTCCCCGGCGAGGCGGTCCAGCACGCCGGGCGCCACACCGGCGACCACGTACTCGGCCTCGGCCACCTCACCACCGGCCAGCTCACGCCCGCCACCCGGCCGTCCTTCTCGACGATCCCCGTGACCTCGGTGTCGAAGCGGAACTCGACCCGGCGCTCCCGGCACCGCTCGTACACCGCCCGCGCCAGCTCCCGCAGGCCACCGCGCACGTACCACATGCCGAAGGCGTGCTCCATGTACGGCAGCACGGCCGCGTTCGCCGGGACGCTCCGTGGATCGAGGCCGTACGCGAGCGCGCAACCCTCCAGCAGGGCGGTGAGCCGGGCGTCCCGCAGCTCCCAGGCGGCGACCTCGGCGAGCGTGCCGGCCCGGCGGGTGCGCAGCAGCCGCTTGTGGGGGACCGCGGGGTAGGGCTCGCGCTCGGCCAGCACCCGCCAGTCGGGCCACAGGGGTTCCTCGAGCAGCGGCCGGCGGGTGCGGTCCCAGGCCTCCCGGGCCCGCACCAGCAGATCACCCCAGCGCTGCCCGGCGGGCGGGCCGAGCGCCTCGTCCAGGGCGTCGACCACGCCCGCCCGCGAGGCGTTCGGCAGGGAGACCTCCGTGCCGTCCGCGAACAGGTGCCGGGACGAGGGATCGACCTGGACCAGCTCGACGCAGGACTCCAGCGGCTCCTTGCCGGTCTTGACGAACAGATCGCGCCAGACCGCGGGCAGGGGCAGCAGCCCGGGGCCGGTGTCGAAGGAGAAGCCGTCCCGCTCGAAGCGGCGCACCGCCCCGCCGTACGTCCCCGTCCGCTCGTACACCGCCACCCGGTGGCCCGCGACGGCCAGCCGGGCGGCGGCCGCCATCGCGCCCATCCCGGCGCCGATCACCGCAATCCGTGCCATGCCAGGGACTTTATCCGCCGCCTGTGACAGCCCGGTCCGAGGGGCCGCGGGGGACCCGGGCGGCCGCGGCGCACGCCGGCCGTGCCGCGGCGGGCCCGCCGAGCACTCCGACGGGCGTGGCGGTGACCGGTCGGTGCCGCGCCCCGGTGGGCCCCGGTGCGCAGGACTGAGTACCCGTACCTAGCCGAGGAGATGAGTACGCACGCGGATGGGGCCCGACCGGTGGTGACGAGAGAGTGGGGGCACGGAGACGGGCACGGCTCCGGCACCGGCGGCACGGGGCGCCGGAACGGAGCCGGGCCCGCGATCCGCTCCTTCCGCCGGCCGCGGCCGGCGGGAGCGAGGCACGGGGGAATCCGGGGGCGACCGAGAACGGGGGTCCACGGGGGACGCACGGGGGAGCAGGAGAAGGCGCCGGCCCGACGGCGGCCCGCGGGGGACGCGGCCACCGTCGGACCGGCGTCCTTCGTGTCCGGGACGCGCCTCAGGGGCGGCCGCTCACCCGCCCCTGGAGCAGCCGGGACAGGGCCGCGTGCACGTCGTCCAGGGACCGCTCCGGCTGGAACGACTTCCAGTCCAGCGCGGCCACCAGGACCATGCCGACCAGCGCGGCGGCGGTCAGCGGCACGTCGATCTCCTCGCTGAACTCACCGCTCTCCACCCCGTCGCGCAGCACGCCCTCCACCACCGCCACGGCCTGCTGCCGGACCACCAGCAGCGTGGACTGCCAGGCCCGGTTGGTCCGCCACAGCTCGGCCACGTACAGCTGGGTGAAGGCGGGGTAGCGGTCGATGAAGACCAGCCCCGCGCGGATCATCGCGTCCAGGGCGTCCACCCGGCCCCGGCCCTCCCGCTCCGTCCGCTCCGCCGCCTCCCGCAGCGAAGCCGTCAGAAGCCCGACACCGTGCCGCAGCAGCTCCTCGAAGAGGACGGACTTGCTGGCGAAGTTGTAGTAGACCGTGCCCTTCGCGACACCGGCGCGCTCGGCGATCTCTTCCACGGTGGTGGCGGAGAAACCCTGTTCGGCGATGAGGGTGACGGCCGCCTCGTAGAGCTTCTGCCGGGTGGCCTCGCGCCGGCTGCCGCCCCGCGAGGTGGTGCTGCTGCTTTCCATGGTCCCGATTCTCACAGCACCCCGCCCGGGGCCGTCACCGCGGGGCTCGGCGATGCGCCGGAACCCGAACACGCGAGCGCATCGAAAGACCAGGTCAGAACGGATTGTCAGTGGCATACCGCACGATGGGCACATACGGCACCTCGTCACAGTGCGTGCCGTCACGGAGACGACAGGAGGATCGTCATGGCCCACTCGTCCGCAGCCGCCGCCCGGCGGCCCCGCGCAACCGGCCCTGCCCCCTCACTGAACGGCCCCGCGAGCGACGTGCACCCCGTGCTCCGCCGGGCCTCCGCCCCGCCCGCCGCCCTCGACCTCCTCGCCCAGGCCCGCGCCGGACTGGAGGAGGCCACCGCCCTCGAAACGCCGAACGAGAGGTACGCGACGGCCCACCTCGCCGCCCTGCGCACCGCCGCCGCCGTGCTCGCCGCGCGCGGCCGGCCCGAGACCACCCCGCGGGCCCGGGCCCGCATCCGCAGCGCCTGGGACGTCCTGCCCGAGATCGCGCCCGAGCTCACCGACTGGAGCGCGCTGTTCGCCTCGGGAGCCCGGCGCCGCGCCCGCGCCGAGGCCGGCATCCGGGGAGCGGCCGGCAACCGGGACGCCGACGACCTGATACGCGACGTGGCGATGTTCCTGCGCATCGTGGAACGCATGCTCGCCCTGCAGCCGGTCCTGCCCCGGCCCCGCCCCGACGCGCAGGACCCGGGCCGGCCGGGCCCGGAGCGTCCGGACCCGGAGCCGGACGGAGCGGGGCGCGAACTGTCCGACGCGGGATGAACGCGCCGGTCACCCCGGGTCCGCCGACGGCGGGCGGCGGCACCCGGAGTGACCGGCCGGCGCACCGGAGGCAATAGGGTGGGAGACGCCTGAAGCCTGCCCCTTCCCGCACCCGGGCCGGGGAGGCAGCCCGTTCGCTCCGCCCCTGCCAGAGGCGGTGCCGCGCCGAGGAGTCAACTGCCGTGTCGGACCCGATGCGCCCGCCCGCCTCCCCCCACCGCCACCAGGCGGAGTCGCTGCGCTCCGACCCCTCCCGGTCCCGCGCCGCCCTGCGCACCGCCGTGGTGTGGGAGGTTCTCCAGGACGCCCTCGACCGCCGGGTCAAGGCCACGGGCCGCCAGACGCTGGACGTCCTGGACACCGGGGGCGGCAGCGGCAACTTCGCGGTGCCCCTGGCCCGGCTCGGGCACCGCGTCACCGTCGTCGACCCCAGCCCCAACGCGCTCTTCGCCCTGGAGCGCCGGGCCGCCGAGGCCGACGTCGCCGACCGGGTCCGGGGCGTCCAGGGCGACGTCCACGGCCTCTTCGACGTCGTCGAGCGCGGCGGCCACGACGTGGTGCTGTGCCACGGCGTCCTGGAATACGTGGACGACCCCGCGGAGGGCGTCCGCAACGCGGTGGCCGCCCTGCGCGCCGAGGGCGTCCTCAGCCTGCTCGCCGCCGGCCTCGGCGGCGCCGTGCTCGCGCGGGCCCTCGCCGGTCACTTCACGGAGGCCCGGCAGGCGCTCGACGACCCGGACGGCCGCTGGGGCACGGGGGACCCGATGCCCCGCCGGTTCACCGCGGAGCAGCTCACCGGTCTGGTCGAGGACGCGGGACTCCGGGTCGGCGCCGTGCACGGCGTGCGGGTCTTCGCCGATCTCGTCCCCGGCGCGCTCGTGGACACCGAGCCCGGCGCCCTGGACGCGCTGCTCAAGCTGGAGGCCGCAGCGGCCGAGCTCGCCGCCTTCCACTCCGTGGCCACGCAACTCCATGTGCTCGGTGAGACCCGGGGGACCGGAGAGGCCTGAGTGCCGACTCCTGAGACAGCCCCCTGATCAGGGCCGCGGCGGCAGATGGAGTACGCCACAGGCCCCCCGAACGGGGGCTCGGCGCCGTATGATCGGGGGAGACCGCCCGGCATGACGGGCCGGCCGCTGGGGAAAGGGAACTTCAGCGAGCCGGCGCGGCCATGACGGAATCCGGTTGGCCAATTGGCGTAGAGGGGCGGGTTTCACGGGGGCGATTCCCTGCCTATCCTGAAGGGACCCCCCGGGTCGCCCCGGCGACTGCACGATGAGGAGGACTCCGTGCCGCTCTCGGAGCACGAGCAGCGCATGCTCGAGCAGATGGAGCGAGCGCTGTACGCCGAAGATCCCAAGTTCGCGTCGGCGCTCGAGGGAAGCGGGCTGCGTACGTACACCCGGCGGCGGGTCTACCAGGCGGTCGCGGGCTTCCTCGTGGGAATTGCGCTCCTCATGGCCGGTATGGTCGCCAAGCAGGTCTGGCTCAGCGTGGTGGGTTTCCTCGTCATGCTGGGCTGCGCGGTCCTCGCCGTGACCGGCTGGCGCAAGGCTCCCAAGCCCGGCGAACAGCCCGCCGCGGGGGCCGGACCACAGGCACGCCGCCAGGTGCGGCAAAGGCGCTCCATGATGGACCGCATCGAGGAGCGCTGGCAGCGACGCCGGGACGAACAGCAGGGCGGCCAGTAGCCGCCCGCCGCCCACCGCGACAGTCCGTGTGAGGGGGTGACCACCGATCGGTGGTCACCCCCTCACACGTGTCCGTGCATCTCCCACGCACCCCGGCGCACCCCTTCGCGAGACCCGCCATCGGCCATCGGCTATCGGCCACCGACCACCGGTCATCGGCCGCCGGATCCCCGGCGAACCCGTCATCGGCACCGGGCCCGCCGCGTGAACGGCCGGGCCCGGTGCCCCCGGTGCCGATGGGCGTCAGCCCTGCTGCCCCGACGCCTTCCGCAGAGCCGGCCGGGCCGCCGCGACCCGCCGCCGGAGCGCCGCCCACCGGTCCGACGCCGCCCACACCACCCGGACGGTGGAACGCGGGGCGAACCGCGCGCGCAGTGCCGTGCCACGGCCGACCGCGGCACGCAGCCCCGTACGCGCGCGGCGCACGTCCTCCGCGAGACCCGCGGCCGGGCGAGGCCGAGGGGCGTAGAGAACCTGTTCCACGGCGTCCGCCACCCGGTGCACCGAGGCCGCCGCGGCCGCGTCGAGCTGCCCGAGCCGGACGATCCGGTCCGCCGCCCTGCGCGGCGTCCGCGACTCCTCGGGCGGGATGCCGAAGTCCCACGCCGTGTCGGACAGCTCCTCCCAGACCGCCAGGACGTGCGGCGCCGCGTCCGCCTCGCCACGCCCGTGCGCCCCCAGCCGGAGCGCCCGGATCCGCAGCCGCCAGAGCATCGGCGCCAGCGGGAGCACCAGGACCGCGAGGCCGCCCAGCGACCAGCCCAGGACCGCGTACCACGCCGGTCCGCCGCCGCCCGTGACCGCCACCGCCGCCGCCGACTCGCTCGGGCAGGCCTCCAGCTTCTTCAGCCGGGCCGAGCAGCTCTCGCTCGCCGAGGGCGCCACCGGCGGCTCCGACGCCGTGTTCCGGGAGGGCAGCGCGGGGTCGGGCACCGTGTTGCCCGGCGTGTTCTCCACCGTGTAGGAGGGGACCGAGCCCCGGGTCGGCGTGGGCTCGAACCGGGTCCAGCCCACGCCCTCGAAGTACAGCTCGGGCCAGGCGTGCGCGTCCCGCAGCGTCACCGACACCGAACCGTCCGCCTGCGGGGAACCCGGCGCGAACCCGACCGCGACCCGCGCCGGTATGCCCAGGGAACGGGCCATCGCCGCCATGGCGAAGGAGAAGTGGACGCAGAAGCCCTGCCGATCCTCCAGGAAGCGGGCGATCGCCTGCGAACCGCTGCCGACCTGCACCTCGGTGTCGTACTCGAAACCGCCGGTGACCGCGAAGTACTCCTGGAGCGCGACCGCCTGTTCATAGGCGTTCGACGTCCCCTCGGTCACCTCCCGGGCGGTCTGGGCCACCACCGGCGGCAGCGAGTCCGGCAGCTCGGTGTACTCCTGCCTCAGGCCCGCCGGCGGCCGCGGTGCCGCGGCGAGCTGTTCCGCCGTCGGCCGCACGTCCAGGCTCCGCACCTCGTACGTCAGCCCGCGCGTGTTCTGGCCGTGGTCGCCGACCAGCGTCATGCCGACGGGCTCGTAGCGCCAGTTGCCGTCGATCCGGACGCCGCTCGGCGGGTACGGCATCGGCAGCCAGTCCTGGGCGTACCAGTCGGCGGCCGAGACCGTGGTCTCGGTCTGCACCCGCTCGACGTCGGGGCCGAGGCCGGCCGGGGTGGGGAACAGGCCCTCCGGAACGGCCGTGACGCGCCGCTTGGACGGCTTCCAGGTGCTGCCGTCGAAGTCGTCCAGGGACACGATCCGCAGGTACAGGTCGGACAGGGCGTCCGAGTCGGTCCTGACGGACAGGACCTGGCGGTCCTCGTCGACGTTGAGGCTGTCGCGCAGGGAGACCAGCGGGTTCACCGCGGAGATCGTGCCGCCGCCCCCGGTCCCGGAGCCGACGCCCGTACCGGTGCCGTCGAGCAGCCCGCCGTCCATCGCGGGCAGCGCGAGCGGCACCGCGAGGGCCACGCCCAGCGCCAGCGCGCCGATGCGGCGCCCGGTACGGACCGGGGCCGCCTGCCCGCCGCGGCCGCCGCCCGGAAGGCGCGGTGCGCCGCCGAAGACCCGGCCCCACTGCGAGAGCCGCTCGCGGCCCTCGGCCAGCAGCAGCATCAGGTAACCGGTCGCCGCTGCCAGGAACCACAACCAGTCGGCGCCGCCGTCGGACAGCCCCGCGGCCACCGAGTACAGGGCCAGCAACGGCAGACCGGCCGGGGCCGCGCTGCGGAAGGTCACGGCGAGGGCGTCCACCAGCAGGCCGATCACCAGTACGCCGCCGACCAGCATCAGACGGATGCCGTCGGACTCGAGCGGCGCGGGGACCGCGTACCGCGCGATGTCGTCGCCGCCCTGCCGCAGCAGCTCGGCGAAGTACCGGAAGGCCTCCGGGCCGGGTATCAACCCGGCGAGGGCCTGGTGACGGGCGAAGTCCAGGGTCAGCAGCATCAGCCCGACCACGGCCTGTGCGGCGATCGTCAGCGGCCGGGCCAGCGGCACCCGGCGGGCCGCCGCGCCCACCCCCGACTGGACCGCCAGCAGGACCGCCGCCTCGACGATCCAGAAGAACGGGTCGACCAGGGGCAGCAGCGCGCACGCCGCCAGCAGCGTGGCCGCCCAGGCCCACAGCGCCAGCCGCGCCCGCCCGCTCACTGCGCCCCCTCTTCCCGACGCGCCGCCGCGGGACCGCCGGGCCGGTGGTCCGGGGCGCACGGCGTCGGCCGTGTCCGTCCGCTCATCGTGGGCCCTCCCCGCCGCCCGCCGCCGCGAGCCCCGTGCGCTCCCGGTCCGCCAGCCGCCACAGTTCCTCCAGGCCGGCGCCCCGCGGCACGCCCACGGCGCTCCAGCCCGCCTCGCGCAGCATCCGCAGCCGTTCCCCGCTCCCGTCCGACGGGCCGGGCACGCCGGACGCCCCCCGCCGCCACGTCCCGCCGTCCAGCACGAAGGCGATCGCGCCGCCGCTGCGCTGCCGCATCCGGGCGGCCACGGCGGCCTGCTCCTCGTCCAGATCACCGAAGAACGCCACCAGCAGCCCCTCGTTCCCGCCGCGCAGCACGTCGTAGCCCCGGGACAGGTCCGTGCCGTCGGAGTGGTCGATCACGGCGAGGGTGTCCATCATCAGTCCGGCCGCCTCGGCCGTCCCCTGGCTCACGCCCGCGAACCCGTCGGCGCCCTCACCGGGCACCGAGTGCCCGGTGTCGGTGAGCAGCCGGACGGAGTACCCCCGCTCCAGCATGTGCACCAGCACCGACGCCGCGCCCGACACGGCCCACTCGAAGGCCGAGTCGGGGCCCGCGCCCTCGAAGGCCGCACCCCGGGTGTCCAGGAACACCGTGCACCGGGCCCGCTGCGGCTGCTCCTCGCGGCGCACCATCAGCTCCCCGTGGCGCGCGGTGGAGCGCCAGTGCACGCGGCGCAGGTCGTCGCCGTGGCGGTACCCGCGGGGAATCACGTCGTCCTCGCCCGCCAGTGCCAGCGAGCGCTGCCGTCCGTCGCCGTACCCCTTCGCCTCGCCGCCCAGCCGTACCGGCGGCAGCGGCTCCACGCGCGGGGTCACGGTCAGGTCGTCGTACGTGGAGAAGGACCGGGTCAGCTCGCACATGCCGAACGGGTCGGTCAGCCGCAGCTGGAGCGGGCCCAGCGGATAGCGGCCGCGCAGGTCGGAGCGGACCCGGTAGGACACCTCCCGGCGGCCGCCCGGCTCCACCCGGTCGAGCACGAAGCGGGGGCGCGGCCCGAGCACGTAGGGCACCCGGTCCTGGAGCATCAGCAGACCGGTGGGCAGCCGCGAGACGTTGTCGAGGCGCAGGTG
Source organism: Streptomyces sp. JHA26 (assembly GCF_002005565.1). Classification (GTDB taxonomy): domain Bacteria; phylum Actinomycetota; class Actinomycetes; order Streptomycetales; family Streptomycetaceae; genus Streptomyces. Next base: position 81,217 of record NZ_BDJC01000011.1, read on the forward strand.
GACCCGCGCCTCGGTGCCCGCGGGCACCCGTGCGGGGGAGAGACGGCGGCTGCCCGCGACCCGGTAGCGCGTGCGGTACAGCACCGTCGCGCACACCAGCGGCAGCACGCCCAGCAGCAGCCCGACCCGCAGCAGGTCGCTCTGCCCGAGAACGAAGGCGCAGATCGCGGCGGCGATGCCGGCGGCCAGGAAGGAACGTCCGCGGGTGGTCAGGCCCGCCAGGGCGGTGCGGACACCACCGGCCTCCCCGCCGCGGCCGCCCCCCGCCCGCCCCGTCCCCCCGGCGTCCATCACAGCCTCCGCGGCTGCCGGCCGTACGCCGGCTCGCCCCGGCCCGTGCCGTAGCCGGTCTGCTGCGGGGACGCCGCGGGCACCGGGGTGCGCTGCAGGATCTCCTGGACGACCTGCTCGGCGGTACGGCGGTTGAGCTGGGCCTGGGCGGTGGGCAGCAGACGGTGTGCCAGCACGGCGACGGCGAGGGCCTGCACGTCGTCCGGCAGCGCGTACTCCCGGCCGCTCAGGGCTGCGGACGCCTTCGCCGCGCGCAGCAGGTGCAGCGTCGCGCGCGGCGAGGCGCCGAGTCTCAGCTCCGGGTGGGTCCGCGTGGCGGCGACCAGGTCCACCGCGTACCGCCGGACCGGGTCCGCGACGTGGACGCCGCGGACCGCCTCGATCAGCTTCAGGATCTCGTGCGCGTGCGCCACCGGCTGGAGGTCGTCCAGCGGGTTCACCCCGCCGTGCACGTCCAGCATCTGCAGCTCGGCGTCCGGGCTGGGGTAACCGATGGAGACGCGGGCCATGAAGCGGTCCCGCTGGGCCTCGGGCAGCGGGTAGGTGCCCTCCATCTCGACCGGGTTCTGCGTCGCCACCACCATGAAGGGGCTGGGCAGCTCGTAGGTCTGGCCGTCGATGGTGACCTGGCGCTCCTCCATCGACTCCAGCAGCGCGGACTGCGTCTTCGGCGAGGCGCGGTTGATCTCGTCGCCGATCACCACCTGGGCGAAGATCGCGCCCGGCTTGAACTCGAAGTCCCGGCGCTGCTGGTCCCAGATGGACACCCCGGTGATGTCCGAGGGCAGCAGGTCCGGCGTGAACTGGATCCGTCGCACGGAGCAGTCGATCGACCGCGCCAGTGCCTTGGCCAGCATGGTCTTGCCGACTCCCGGGACGTCCTCGATCAGCAGATGGCCCTCGGCGAGCAGCACGGTCAGCGAGAGCCGTACGACCTCGGGCTTGCCCTCGATCACGCCTTCCACCGAAGCGCGCACCCGCTCGACCACGGCGGTCAGATCGTCCCCCACCCTCGGACCTACTCCGGTGGGGGGACCCCCATGGCTCGCACGATCGTCATAGGTCGTCACCCGGCCCTCCTCGGCCTTGCCCCGGGCTTCCTCGGAAGCCCGGGGTACCCCAGCATTCCGGACCGGCCCCGTACGGCCGGCCGGCCCGCCCCGCATCACGGACGCCGCGCGGAAACAGTTCCGCGCGACATCACTTTCCCGCATTCTTGCCGCCGTTACCGATTCGTGTCACTCGCCTGTGGACAACTGACCGCGATATGTCGCGCCTTGCGGCCTTTGCGGGTCTTGCGCGGCGGGGACCGCCGGTGCGGGGCGGCCGGGACGGTGACGATCAGGCGGGCGTGACCTCGTTCAGCCGGCCCGTCCTCACGTCGAAGACAAAACCGCGCACGTCCTCGGTGTGCAGCAGGAACGGTGAGGTGCGCACCCGCTCGATCGACTGGCGGACGTCCTGCTCGACGTCCCGGAAGGACTCCACCGCCCACGCGGGGCGCTGACCGACCTCCAGCTCCAGGTCGTGCCGGAACTCCTCGGTGATGGTCTCCATGCCGCAGCCGGTGTGGTGGATGAGGACCACGCTGCGGGTGCCCAGCGCCCGCTGGCTGATGGTGAGGGAGCGGATCACGTCGTCGGTGACGACACCGCCCGCGTTGCGGATGGTGTGACAGTCACCGAGGTTGAGGCCGAGCGCGGCGTGCAGGTCGAGCCGTGCGTCCATGCAGGCCACGACCGCGACGCGCTGGACCGGGCGGGCGTCCATCCCGGGATCGGTGAACGCCGCGGCATAGCGCGCGTTCGCCTCGACGAGCCGGTCGGTGACGCTGCTGTCGCCGACTATGGCGGATTCTGAGTCTGCGGGAACCGATGCGGAAGTCGTCATGACTGCGACGTTACTGGTCACCGGCGCCCGGAGCCCGCTGTGAAGGGGGACAAAGAACACCATCACGGCTTGTTGTGAGCCACTCCACAGCGCGTGAGAGTGCGCCCGTACGGGTGAAAAGCCCCGGCGCACCGGTTTGCGGACTCCGGTGTCCGCGACGCGCAGGCCGGTTGATTGACCGGGCGACAGGGTGGACTAAAGTGACGCGAAGCGGGAGGCCAAGCTCTCCCTGCTGGACTGAACACCCCGGAGACCTGGGCGATGTCCCACCAGATCTCCCCACGTGCGCGGCGCGTACGTACGGCTCGGCCTCCTCCCGCTCCCGGCCGGCCGACGCTTTCGGCGCCGGCAGGCCTCCCCTTCGGACGTGGGCGGGAGGGGACCCGGCGGTGCGTGACGCCGTGCCGGACCCGAGAGGCCGTCCCAGTTGAGCCAGAGTCGACACGTCCCGGTGATGCTCCAGCGGTGCCTGGACCTGCTGGCACCCGCCCTCCAGGAGCCGGGAGCCGTGGTGGTGGACTGCACGCTCGGACTCGGCGGGCACAGCCAGGCGCTGCTCGACCGTTTCCCCGAGGCCCGCCTCGTCGCCCTCGACCGGGACAAGGAGGCCCTGCGCCTGTCCGGCGAGCGGCTCGCCCCGTACGGGGGGCGCGCCACCCTCGTCCACGCCGTCTACGACGAGCTGCCCGACGTCCTCGACCGGCTCGGCGTCCCGCGCGTCCAGGGCGTGCTGTTCGACCTCGGCGTCTCCTCCATGCAGCTCGACGAGGCCGACCGCGGCTTCGCCTACGCCCAGGACGCCCCGCTCGACATGCGCATGGACCAGACGACCGGCATGAGCGCCGCCGAGGTCCTCAACACCTACCCGCCGGGCGAACTCGTCCGCATCCTGCGGGCCTACGGCGAGGAGAAGCAGGCGAAGCGGATCGTCTCCGCGATCGTGCGGGAGCGCGAGAAGGAGCCGTTCGACAACAGCGCCCGGCTGGTGGAACTGATCCGCGCCGCGCTGCCGCAGGCGGCCAAGCGCACCGGCGGCAACCCGGCCAAGCGCACCTTCCAGGCCCTGCGCATCGAGGTCAACGGAGAGCTGTCCGTGCTGGAACGGGCGATCCCGGCCGCCGTCGAGGCGCTCGCCGTGGGCGGGCGGATCGCCGTGCTGTCGTACCACTCCCTGGAGGACCGGCTGGTCAAGCAGGTGTTCGCGGCCGGTGCCGCCAGCACCGCGCCGCCCGGGCTGCCCGTCGTCCCCGAGCGTTACCAGCCGCGGCTCAAGCTGCTCACGCGCGGTGCCGAACTTCCCACCGAGGAGGAGATCGCCGAGAACCGGCGGGCGGCACCGGCACGGCTGCGCGGAGCCGAACGCATCAGGGAGTCCATCGGGTGAAGCGAGTGAGGCAGGCCAGGCGGGTGCGGGTGTGCCACCCGGGCCGAGGGGAGGGCGAGTGAGCGGGAAACCCCGGCTGAAGGGGAGGGCTGCCCGGCTCGCCCGGCTCCTCCCGCCCGGCAGCGCACGCGGCAGGGCCGCCCGGGCGCCCTTCGTCCTCCTCGTCGTCCTCCTGCTGGGCGGCGGGCTCATCGGGCTGCTCGTCCTGAACTCCGCCCTGAGCGAGGGCTCGTTCCAGCTGGACGACCTCGAGCAGGAGACGAAGAGCCTCACCGACGAGGAACAGGCGCTGCAGCGGGACATCAACACCTACTCCGCTCCCCGGGCACTCCAGTACCGTGCCCGCGAACTCGGCATGGTGCCCGGCGGAAACCCGGTCTTCCTCGCCCCCGACGGCACCGTCAAGGGTTCGCCCAGCCCGGCGGCGGCCACCGCCCTTCCGCTCGTCCTCGCCCCGGAAGCACTGGTCGAGCTGTCCGCCACAGCCACCCCGACCCCGACCTCCGGCAGGTGACGGAAGTGTCCGACAGGCAACCGCCGCGCCGCCGTGTGCCCGGACCCGCGAGGCCCGTCGGCCCCGGTGGCCGGCGGCAGCCCGGACCCGGCGCCCGCCCGGCCCGCCGGCCCGGCCCGCCCCGGCCCGGCGCACCCCGCACCATCCGGCTGGGCAGTCCCCGGCCCCGGCTGCGCATGATCGGCCTCGCGCTGACCCTCGTCCTGGCCGCCTTCGTCGTACGGCTGCTCCAGGTGCAGGCCGTCGACGCCGGCACCTACGCCGCCAAGGCCGAGCAGAACCGCTACGTCGTGCACACCCTGACCGCCGACCGCGGTGGCATCACCGACCGCAACGGCGTGGCCCTCGCGACCACCGTGGACGCCTACGACATCACGGCCGACCCCACGATGTTCACCCGCGAGGCGCTGAAGATCGACGACGGCCCCGAACAGGCGGCGGCGCTCCTCGCGCCGATCCTCGGCACGGACCAGCAGGAACTCGTCGACCGGCTCCGCCCGGCGAACGGGAAGCTGCGGTACGTCCGGCTCGCCCAGCGGCAGACCCCGCAGGTCTGGAACCAGATCAAGGACCTGAAGACCGCGCTCGGCAAGAAGGCCGAGACGGACAAGTCCGCCGTCAACGTCCTCGCGGGCGTCCTCGCCGACCCGAGCAGCAAACGCGTGTACCCGGGCGGCGACCTCGCCGCCGGCATCCTGGGCTGGGTCAGCGCCGACGGCAAGGGCGGCGGCGGCCTCGAACGACAGCTCGACAAGACGCTGGCCGGCAAGGACGGCGAGATCCGCTACGTGCAGTCCGGCGGGCACCAGGTGCCCACCGCCGACGCCTCGGAGACGCGCGCCGTGCCCGGCAGCGACGTCGAGCTCACCATCGACCGCGACATCCAGTGGGCCGCGCAGCAGGCCATCGGCGAACAGGTGAAGAAGTCCCAGGCGGACGGCGGCTACGTCATCGTCCAGGACACCCGCACCGGCGAGATCCTGGCCATGGCCAACTCACCCGGCTTCGACCCGGGCGACCTGGCCCACGCCGACCCCGACGCGCTCGGCAACGCGGCCCTCCAGGACGCCTTCGAACCCGGGTCCACCGCCAAGGTGCTGTCGATGGCGGCGGTGCTGGAGGAGAACGTCGCCACGCCGGCGACCCGCATCACCGTCCCCAACCGGCTCAAGCGCGGCGACCGGCTCTTCAAGGACGACGTCGACCACCCCACCTGGTACCTCACGCTCAACGGCGTGCTCGCCAAGTCCAGCAACATCGGCACGATCATGGCCACCGGCGAGCTGGGCAAGACCCAGCAGGAGGCCAACAAGGTGCTCTACTCCTACCTGCGCAAGTTCGGCCTCGGCGAGTACAGCGGGCTCGGCTTCCCCGGCGAGACCAAGGGCATCCTCGCGCCGCCCGACCAGTGGTCGACCTCGCAGCAGTACACGATCCCTTTCGGCCAGGGCGTCTCCGTGACCGCGCTCCAGGCGGCCTCCGTGTACTCGACGATCGCCAACGGCGGCGTCCGCGTCGAACCCACGCTCGTCCGCGGCACCAAGGGCGAGGACGGGCGCTTCACCCCGGCCCCCGAGCCCGAGAAGACCCGCGTGGTCAGCGAGAAGACCGCCAAGACCCTCGCGCAGATGCTGGAGTCCGTCGTCGACGACGAGGAGGGCACCGGCACCAAGGCGCGCATCCCCGGCTACCGCGTGGCGGGCAAGACGGGCACGGCCAACCGGGTGGATCCGGCCACCGGCAAGTACCACGGCTACACCTCGTCGTTCGCCGGGTTCGCCCCCGCCGACAAGCCCCGCGTCACCGTCTACTGCGCCATCCAGAACGCCACCGCGGGCAGCTACTTCGGCGGCCAGATCTGCGGCCCCATCTACAAGCAGGTCATGGAGTTCGCCCTGAAGACCCTCCAGGTCCCGCCGACCGGGGCCGCCCCCGCCGACCTTCCGGTCGCCTTCAAGCCCTGACCGGCCGAGAGACCTCCGCACCGAACCCGCACCGAGCCAGCACCGAGCCAGCACCGAGCCAGCACCGAGCCACCAGGAACCATCCGTGACGACGATCACCCCGGATCCCGGGAACCAGCGCACCCCCGGCCCCTCGCCCATCCGTCGCCCACCGCCGTCCTCGCCGGACCGTGCTCCGCGCGGGCCCTCCTTTGGCCCGGAAGCGGCTACGCCCGGTACGCTCACCGCCGTGCCACACGCCGATCAGTCCCAATCCACCCAGAAGGGCCACCCCGTGACGTATCCGGGCCCGCCCCGGCCGGTGCAGGTCTCCGCCACACCCCTCGCGGAACTCGCCGATCAGCTGGGTGTCACCGCGCCGGACAGCACCGCCGGGGTCACGGGCATCACCCATGACTCCCGCGCCGTCCGCCCCGGTGACCTGTACGCCGCCCTCCCCGGAGCCCGCGCCCACGGCGCCGACTTCGTCACCCAGGCCGCCGGTCTCGGCGCCGCCGCCGTGCTGACCGACCCGGCCGGCGCGGAGCGCGTCGCCGCCGCCGGACTGCCGGCGCTCGTCGTCGACGATCCGCGCGCACGGATGGGCGAACTGGCGGCCACGATCTACGGCCACCCCGGCCGCGATCTCCTCCAGATCGGCATCACCGGCACCTCCGGCAAGACCACCACCGCCTACCTCGTCGAGGGCGGCCTGCGCACCGCGCGGAGCACCGGTCTCATCGGCACGGTCGAGATGCGCATCGGCGACGAACGCATCAAGTCCGAGCGCACCACGCCGGAGGCCACCGACCTCCAGGCCCTGTTCGCGGTCATGCGCGAGCGCGGCACCGAGGCGGTCGCCATGGAGGTCTCCAGCCACGCCCTGGTGCTCGGCCGGGTCGACGCCTGCGTCTTCGACGTGGCGGTGTTCACCAACCTGAGCCCGGAGCACATGGAGTTCCACTCCGACATGGAGGACTACTTCCGGGCCAAGGCGCAGCTGTTCACGCCGGAGCGCAGCAGGCTCGGGGTCGTCAACACCGACGACGAGTACGGCCGCCGGCTCGCGAACGAGGCCACGGTCCCCGTCGTCACCTACTCCGCCGAGGGCCACCCCGACGCCGACTGGCGCGCCGAGGACGTCCGGGTCGGACCGATGGACTCGACGTTCACCGCGGTCGGCCCCAAGGACGAGCGGATCACCGCCAGGTCGCCCCTGGCCGGTCCCTTCAACGTGGCCAACACCCTCGCCGCGATCGCCGCCCTGGCCGCCGCCGGCCTCGACCCGCAGACCGCGGCCGACGGCATCGCCGTCGTGCCGGGCGTGCCGGGCCGGCTGGAGCGCGTGGACGAGGGGCAGCCCTACCTCGCGGTGGTCGACTACGCCCACAAGACCGACGCGGTCGAGTCCGTCCTGCGGGCCCTGCGCAAGGTGACCGAGGGGAAGCTGCACGCCGTGCTCGGCTGCGGCGGCGACCGGGACACCACCAAGCGGGAGCCGATGGGCGCGGCCGTGGCCCGGTTCGCCGACACGGCCGTACTGACCTCCGACAACCCCCGCTCCGAGGACCCCCTGGCCATCCTCGCCACCATGCTCCGGGGCGCGGCGTCCGTGCCCGCGCACGAGCGCGGCGAGGTCCAGGTCTTCGAGGACCGGGCCGCCGCGATCGCCGCCGCCGTCGCCCGGGCCGAGCCCGGCGACACCGTGCTGGTGGCGGGCAAGGGCCACGAGCAGGGCCAGGACATCGCCGGAGTGGTCCGTCCCTTCGACGACCGCCAGGTGCTTCGCGAAGCCATCCGGAAGACCCAGGGATGAAGATCCTGAAGAACCAGGGGATGAACTTGTGATCGCCCTCTCCCTCGCCGAGATCGCAGAAGTCGTCGGCGGGCAGATGCACGACATACCGGACCCGTCCGTCGAGGTCACCGGACCGGTGGTCCGGGACTCCCGGGAGGCGGGACCCGGCAGTCTCTTCGTCGCCTTCGTCGGCGAGCGCGTGGACGGCCACGACTTCGCGCCGGCGGTCGTGGAGGCGGGAGCGGTGGCCGTGCTCGGCTCCCGCCCCGTCGGCGTGCCCGCGATCGTCGTGGACGACGTCCAGACCGCCCTCGGCGCCCTCGCCCGGCACGTCGTACGGCGCCTCGGCGCCACCCTCGTCGCCCTCACCGGATCCGCCGGCAAGACCAGCACCAAGGACCTCATCGCGCAGGTCCTGCAGCGCCAGGCGCCGACGGTGTTCACGCCCGGTTCGCACAACAACGAGATCGGGCTGCCGCTGACCGCCCTGACCGCCACCGAGGAGACGAAGTACCTCGTCCTGGAGATGGGCGCCCGCGGCATCGGCCACATCCGGTACCTCACCGGCCTCACCCCGCCGCGGATCGGCCTCGTCCTCAACGTCGGCAGCGCCCACATCGGCGAGTTCGGCGGCCGGGAGCAGATCGCCCAGGCCAAGGGCGAACTCGTCGAGGCGCTTCCGCCGGCCGACGAGGGCGGCGTCGCGGTCCTCAACGCGGACGACGCCCTCGTGCGCGCCATGTCCTCCCGGACGAAGGCGAAGGTGATCCTCTTCGGGGAGTCCGACGAAGCGGACGTTCGTGCCGAGAACGTGCGACTCACGGACAGCGGACAGCCTTCCTTCAGGCTTCACACACCCTCCGGTGCAAGTGATGTGACCATGCGCCTGTACGGTGAGCACCACGTGTCGAACGCGCTCGCCGCGGCCGCCGTCGCCCACGAGTTGGGCATGTCCGCAGACGAGATCGCCACCGCGCTCTCCGAGGCGGGCTCCCTCTCCCGCTGGCGGATGGAGGTCACCGAGCGCCCGGACGGCGTGACGCTCGTCAACGACGCCTACAACGCGAACCCCGAGTCCATGAAGGCCGCGCTGCGCGCGCTGGTGGCCATGGGCAAAGGGCGCCGTACGTGGGCGGTGCTCGGCAAGATGGCCGAGCTCGGGGACGAGGCGCTCGCCGAGCACGACGCGGTCGGACGGCTCGCCGTCCGGCTCAACGTCAGCAAGCTCGTCGCGGTCGGGGGCACAGAAGCCCGATGGCTGCAACTGGGCGCATACAACGAGGGTTCGTGGGGTGAGGAGTCGGTGCACGTGTCCGACGCACAGGCGGCGATCGACCTGTTGCGCAGCGAGTTGCGCCCGGGGGACGTCGTGCTCGTGAAGGCGTCCCGTTCGGTGGGTCTGGAGAGCGTCGTCGCGGCGCTGCTCGAGGCCGGCGCCGAGGGCGAGGTCGCCGCCCGATGATGAAGCAGATCCTGTTCGCGGGAGTCATCGGCCTGTTCCTGACCTTGGTCGGCACCCCGCTGCTGATCAAGCTGCTGGCCCGCAAGGGGTACGGCCAGTACATCCGCGACGACGGACCGCGCGAGCACGCCAGCAAGCGCGGTACGCCGACCATGGGTGGTATCGCCTTCATCCTGGCGACGGTCGTCGCCTACTTCCTGGCCAAGGTGATCACGGGCTACCTGGACGAGCAGGCCGACGCGGGGCCGACCTTCTCGGGTCTGCTGGTGCTGGGCCTCATGGTCGGCATGGGCCTGGTCGGCTTCCTCGACGACTACATCAAGATCGTCAAGCGGCGTTCGCTGGGCCTGCGGGCCAAGGCGAAGATGGCCGGCCAGCTCATCGTCGGCATCGCCTTCGCGGTCCTCGCGCTGCAGTTCGCGGACAACCGCGGCAACACCCCGGCCTCCACCAAGCTGTCGTTCATCACCGACTTCGGCTGGGCCATCGGACCGGTGCTGTTCGTGGTCTGGGCGCTGTTCATGATCCTCGCCATGTCGAACGGCGTGAACCTCACCGACGGCCTCGACGGCCTGGCCACCGGCGCCTCCGTCCTGGTCTTCGGCGCCTACACCTTCATCGGCGTCTGGCAGTTCCAGGAGTCCTGCGCCAACGCGCTGACCCTGACCAACCCGGGCGCCTGCTACGAGGTGCGCGACCCGCTCGACCTGGCGGTGGTCGCCTCCGCGCTGATGGGTTCCTGCCTCGGCTTCCTGTGGTGGAACACCTCGCCGGCCAAGATCTTCATGGGCGACACCGGTTCGCTCGCGCTCGGCGGTGTGCTCGCGGGTCTCGCGATCTGCTCGCGCACCGAACTGCTGATGGCCATCCTCGGCGGCCTGTTCGTCCTGATCACCATGTCGGTGGTCATCCAGGTCGGCTCCTTCCGCCTCACCGGCAAGCGCGTCTTCCGGATGGCGCCGCTTCAGCACCACTTCGAACTCAAAGGCTGGTCCGAGGTCCTCGTCGTGGTCCGCTTCTGGATCATCCAGGGCATCTGCGTGATCGTCGGACTCGGCCTCTTCTACGCGGGATGGGCAGCGGACAAGTGACCTCCTCGGTGCCTTCGGAATTCACGGGCAAGCACGTCACCGTCGCCGGACTGGGCGTCTCCGGCGTCCCGGCGGCCAAGGTCCTGCACGGCCTCGGCGCGCACGTCACCGTCGTCAACGACGGCGACGACGAGCGCGCGCGGGCGCAGGCGGCCGAACTCGAGGCGCTCGGCGTCACCGTGCGCCTCGGCGACGGGGACACCCTCCCCGAAGGCACCGAGCTGATCGTCACCGCGCCCGGCTGGAAACCCACCAAGCCGCTGTTCGCGGCGGCGGACCGGGCGGGCGTACCGGTCTGGGGCGACGTCGAGCTGGCCTGGCGCCTGCGCGGCCCCGACGCCGCGCCCTGGCTGGCCGTCACCGGCACCAACGGCAAGACGACCACCGTCCAGATGCTGGCGTCCATCCTGACGGCGGCCGGCCTGCGCACGGCCGCCGTCGGCAACATCGGCGTCTCGCTGCTGGACGCGGTCACCGGCGAGGAGGAGTACGACGTCCTCGCCGTGGAGCTGTCCAGCTACCAGCTCCACTGGGCGCCCTCCCTGCGCGCCCACTCCGCCGCGGTGCTCAACCTCGCCCCCGACCACCTCGACTGGCACGGTTCCATGGAGGCGTACGCCGCCGACAAGGGCCGCGTCTACGAGGGCAATCGCGTCGCCTGCGTCTACAACGTCGCCGACAAGGCGACCGAGGACCTCGTCCGTGAGGCCGACGTCGAAGAGGGCTGCCGGGCCGTCGGGTTCACCCTGGGCACCCCCGGCCCCTCCCAACTCGGGGTCGTGGAAGGCATCCTGGTCGACCGCGCCTTCGTGGAGAACCGGCAGAAGAACGCCCAGGAGCTCGCCGAGGTCGCGGACGTCGACCCGCCGGCCCCGCACAACATCGCCAACGCCCTCGCCGCGGCGGCCCTCGCCCGCGCCTTCGGCGTCCCCGCGGCCGCCGTCCGCGACGGACTGCGGGCCTTCACGCCCGACGCCCACCGCATCGCGCACGTCGCCGACGTCGACGGGGTCGCCTACGTCGACGACTCCAAGGCCACCAACACCCATGCCGCGCAGGCCTCGTTGGCGGCGTACGAGTCGATCGTGTGGATCGCGGGCGGACTGGCGAAGGGCGCCACCTTCGACGAGCTGGTCGCCGGGGCGGCGAAGCGGCTGCGGGGCGTCGTCCTCATCGGCGCCGACCGCGCGCTGATCCGCGAAGCCCTGGCGCGACACGCCCCGGAAGTACCCGTGGTCGACCTCGACCGGACCGACACTGGGGCGATGCCCCAGGCCGTCCAGGAGGCGCGGCGGCTCGCGCGGCCCGGCGACACGGTCCTGCTCGCCCCGGCCTGTGCCTCCATGGACATGTTCACCAACTACAACAAGCGTGGTGACGCGTTCGCGGCGGCCGTTCGCGAACTCGGCGCCTGACCCGGCCGCTCCCGCGCCGGGTGAACTCGGGAGGACGCGTGGCACGGTCCAGGCCGATCGACAGCGGAGGCCGCGATGCCCGGTAGCCGTACCGGAGGTCCGCCCGCGCAGCGGACCGTCAAGCGGCCGGCCGCGCCGGGGCCGTCGCACGAGAACCCGGTCCTCGGTCTCTACCTCCGTCTCCGCCGCGCCTGGGACCGGCCGCTGACCGCGTACTACCTGATCTTCGGCGGCAGTCTGCTGATCACCGTGCTCGGCCTGGTGATGGTCTACTCGGCCTCCCAGATCACCGCGCTCCAGCTCTCCCTGCCCGGCTCGTACTTCTTCCGCAAGCAGTTCCTGGCCGCGCTGATCGGCTCCGGGCTGCTGGTGGCCGCCATGCGGATGCCGGTGAAACTGCACCGGGCGCTGGCCTACCCCATCCTCGCCGGAGCCGTCTTCCTGATGATCCTCGTGCAGGTGCCGGGGATAGGGATGTCGGTCAACGGCAACCAGAACTGGATCTCCCTGGGCGGCTCCTTCCAGATCCAGCCCAGCGAGTTCGGCAAGCTCGCCCTGGTGCTGTGGGGCGCCGACCTGCTCGCACGCAAGCAGGACAAGAAGCTGCTGGCCCAGTGGAAGCACATGCTCGTCCCCCTGGTGCCGGCCGCGTTCATGCTGCTCGGGCTGATCATGATCGGCGGCGACATGGGGACGGCGATCATCCTCACGGCGATCCTCTTCGGTCTGCTGTGGCTCGCGGGCGCGCCCACCCGGCTGTTCGCCGGGGTGCTCTCGGTCGCCGTGCTGCTCGGTGTGATCCTCATCAAGACCAGCCCCAACCGCATGGCCCGGCTGAACTGCATCGGCGCCACCGACCCCGGCCCGGGCGACGCCTGCTGGCAGGCGGTGCACGGCATCTACGCCCTCGCCTCGGGCGGGCTGTTCGGATCCGGGATCGGTGCCAGTGTGGAGAAATGGGGCGAACTACCCGAAGCACACACCGACTTCATCTTCGCCGTCACCGGTGAGGAACTGGGCCTGGCGGGGACGCTGTCGGTGCTCGCCCTGTTCGCGGCTCTAGGCTATGCGGGTATCCGCGTGGCCGGACGCACGGAGGACCCCTTCGTCAGGTATGCCGCGGGAGGCGTGACCACCTGGATCACGGCCCAGGCCGTGATCAACATCGGTGCGGTCCTCGGGCTGCTGCCGATCGCCGGTGTGCCCCTCCCGCTGTTCTCCTACGGGGGATCCGCCCTGCTGCCGACCATGTTCGCCATCGGCCTGCTCATCGCCTTCGCCCGCGACGAGCCCGGTGCGCGGGCGGCGCTTGCGCTGCGGCAACCTCGCTTTGGTAGAAAGCGGGGAACGGGGGGAACCGGGGGCTCCGGAGCCAAACGGACCTCCCGGAGTCGGAACACGATGCGACGGCGCGCCTCGGCGGCGCGCTCGTCCGGAGAGCGGTGAATTTCGGTGCATGTCGTACTCGCCGGCGGAGGAACCGCGGGCCACATCGAGCCCGCGCTCGCCCTCGCGGACGCCCTGCGCAGGCAGGATCCGACCGTGGGCATCACGGCCCTGGGCACGGAGCGTGGTCTGGAGACCCGGCTGGTGCCCGAGCGCGGTTACGAGCTGGCGCTGATCCCTGCCGTCCCGCTGCCGCGCAAGCCCACCCCCGAGCTGATCACCGTCCCGGGCCGGCTGCGCGGCACCATCAAGGCGACCGAGCAGATCCTGGAGCGCACCAAGGCGGACTGCGTGGTGGGCTTCGGCGGCTACGTCGCGCTGCCCGGCTACCTCGCGGCCAAGCGGCTCGGCGTGCCGATCGTCATCCACGAGGCCAACGCCCGCCCCGGCCTGGCCAACAAGATCGGCTCGCGGTACGCCGCCCAGGTCGCCGTCTCCACGCCCGACAGCAAGCTGCGCAACGCCCGTTACATCGGTATCCCGTTGCGCCGTTCCATCGCCACCCTCGACCGCGCCGCCGTGCGCCCCGAGGCCCGCGCGGCGTTCGGACTCGACCCCAACCTGCCGACGCTGCTGGTCACCGGCGGCTCGCAGGGCGCCCGGCGGCTCAACGAGGTGGTCCAGCAGGTCGCGCCGCGGCTCCAGCAGGCCGGTATCCAGATCCTGCACGCGGTCGGTCCGAAGAACGAACTGCCGCAGGTGCACCAGATGCCGGGGATGCCCCCGTACATCCCGGTAAGTTATCTGGACCGGATGGACCTCGCGTACGCCGCGGCCGACATGATGCTCTGCCGCGCGGGCGCGATGACCGTCGCCGAACTCTCCGCCGTCGGACTCCCGGCCGCCTACGTCCCGCTGCCCATCGGCAACGGCGAGCAGCGGCTCAACGCCCAGCCGGTGGTGAAGGCCGGCGGCGGGCTGCTGGTCGACGACGCGGAGCTGACGCCGGAGTGGGTGCAGCAGAACGTGCTGCCCGTGCTCGCCGATCCGCACCGGCTGTACGAGATGTCCCGTGCCGCCGCCGAGTTCGGCCGCCGGGACGCCGACGACCTCCTCGTCGGCATGGTGTACGAGGCGATCGCCGGCCGCGCACACCGCTAGGGAACGCAGCGGCGAGTGAGCCGAAGGGGCGGGCGCGGTCGGGCCGTCGGCACCGACCGGGGCGCCCCGGAGGCGAACCGAGCCAGGAAAGGGAGTGCGCGTGGCCGGACCGACCACCGCCGAACGCGGTGAACGCCGGCAGGAGTCGTCCGGCCCGCCCGGTGCGGGGCGGTTCGGACCGTCCCGCCTTCGTGCGATCATCATCCTGGCCGCCGTCCTCGTGCTCGCCGCGGGCGTGACGCTCTGGGTGCTGTACGGATCGAACTGGCTCCGCGTGGAACGGGTGTCGGTCTCCGGGACCCGCGTCCTGACGCCGGCCCAGGTCCGCGAGGCCGCCGACGTACCCGTCGGGGACGCGCTGGTCTCCGTCGACACCGAGGCGATCGCGGCGCGGCTGAGCCGGAAACTGCCCCGTGTGGACGAGGTCGACGTGGTCCGTTCCTGGCCGCACGGAATCGCGTTGAAAGTGACCGAGCGCACTCCGGTCCTGGTGGTGCGCGAAGGCCGGAACTTCGTCGAAGTGGACGACGAAGGCGTCCGGTTCGCCACGGTTTCCCGGGCCCCGAAAGGCGTGCCCGCGTTGAAATGGGAACTCGCCCGCTCGGGTCCGGCCGCGGCGAGCCTGCGCCGTTTCGGCGAGGACCGTCTGGTGCGCGAGGCGGTGCGCGTCGCCGGGAGCGTCCCGGACGCGGTGGCGCGGCGGACCCACCAGGTCACGGTCCGTTCCTACGACGACATCTCGCTGCAGCTGGACGACGGCCGCACCGTGGCCTGGGGGAGCGGCGAACAGGGCGAGCGGAAGGCCCGGGCGCTCACCGCGCTGATGAAAGCGACGCCCGACGCACGGCACTTCGACGTGAGTGTCCCCACCGCCCCGGCGTCATCGGGGAGTTGACGGGTATACGTGCAGGCCAGCACCCTGGTTGGGCAGCGCTACGGCTGATCACATAGGGTGAAAAGAAAAACGGGAGGTTCGGCGTGTTCGTTGAACGCGCGCCACGTGTCGACTTAGTGTCCTGTTCAGAAGACTCCAAGGAACAGACACACTGGTAACCCTAAACTTCAGCGTTAGGGTTCGGGTCGGCGCTACGGACCGTCCCATTCGGCATCAGTCGTCGGGTCGCGGGGCATCAGTGCTCCGGTGATCCGACGACACGTAACTCGAGGCGAGAGGCCTTCGACGTGGCAGCACCGCAGAACTACCTCGCAGTCATCAAAGTCATCGGTGTCGGCGGCGGTGGTGTCAATGCCATCAACCGGATGATCGAGGTCGGTCTCAAGGGCGTCGAGTTCATCGCCATCAACACCGACGCGCAGGCGCTGTTGATGAGCGACGCCGACGTCAAGCTGGACGTCGGCCGCGAACTCACCCGCGGACTCGGCGCCGGAGCCAACCCGGCCGTCGGCCGCAAGGCCGCCGAGGACCACCGCGAGGAGATCGAGGAGGTCCTCAAGGGGGCCGACATGGTCTTCGTGACGGCCGGTGAAGGCGGCGGCACCGGCACCGGCGGCGCGCCCGTCGTGGCCAACATCGCGCGCTCCTTGGGCGCCCTCACCATCGGTGTGGTCACGCGCCCGTTCACCTTCGAGGGCCGGCGCCGCGCCAACCAGGCCGAGGACGGCATCGCGGAGCTGCGCGAAGAGGTCGACACCCTCATCGTCATCCCCAACGACCGGCTGCTGTCCATCTCGGACCGTCAGGTCAGCGTGCTCGACGCCTTCAAGTCCGCCGACCAGGTGCTGCTGTCCGGTGTGCAGGGCATCACCGACCTCATCACCACGCCCGGCCTGATCAACCTCGACTTCGCCGACGTCAAGTCGGTCATGTCCGAGGCCGGTTCGGCCCTCATGGGCATCGGCTCGGCCCGCGGCGACGACCGCGCGGTGGCCGCGGCCGAGATGGCGATCTCCTCGCCGCTGCTCGAGGCGTCCATCGACGGCGCCCGCGGCGTCCTGCTCTCCATCTCCGGCGGCTCCGACCTCGGCCTGTTCGAGATCAACGAAGCGGCCCAGCTGGTCAGCGAGGCCGCCCACCCCGAGGCCAACATCATCTTCGGCGCGGTCATCGACGACGCCCTCGGCGACGAGGTGCGGGTCACCGTGATCGCGGCCGGCTTCGACGGGGGCCAGCCGCCGGCCAAGCGGGACAACGTCCTCGGCTCGGCCTCGGCCAAGCGCGAGGAGCCCGCTCCGGTCCGGCAGCCCGAGAGCCGCCCGTCCTTCGGTTCGCTCGGCAGCGTCAAGCCGAAGGAGGAGCCGGAGCCGACCCCGGCGCCGGAGCCGGTCAGCGACCTGCCGCCGGTCGCTCCGCCGCCGGTCCCGCCGTCGCGGACCTACTCGGACAGCGCGGCCGAGGAGCTGGACGTGCCGGACTTCCTGAAGTGATAGGACAGCGCGACACCGTGAACGGCGCGCACTTCGGCTTCACCGACCGGTGGGGCGGGGTGAGCGCCGTTCCGTACGAGGAGCTCAACCTCGGCGGCGCGGTCGGCGACGACCCGGCCGCCGTGACGGCCAACCGCCAACTGGCCGCGAAGTCGCTGGGCGTCGACCCGGCCCGGGTGGTCTGGATGAACCAGGTGCACGGGGCCGACGTCGCCGTGGTCGACGCGCCCTGGGGGGACCGTCCGGTCCCGCGGGTCGACGCGGTCGTCACCGCCGAACGCGGTCTCGCCCTCGCCGTCCTCACCGCCGACTGCGTGCCCGTTCTCCTCGCCGATCCCGTCGCCGGCGTCGCCGCCGCGGCGCACGCGGGCCGACCCGGCCTGGTCGCCGGGGTCGTCCCCGCCGCCGTACGGGCCATGACCGGGCTCGGCGCCGACCCCGCCCGCATCGTCGCCCGCACCGGACCCGCCGTGTGCGGCCGGTGCTACGAGGTGCCGGAGGAGATGCGCGCCGAGGTCGGCGCCGTCGAACCGGCGGCGCACGCCGTGACGAGCTGGGGCACTCCGTCCCTCGACGTGAGCGCCGGAGTGCGCGCGCAGCTCGAGCGGCTCGGGGTGTGCGACCTGGCGCAGTCGCCGGTGTGCACCCGGGAGTCGAAGGACCACTTCTCGTACCGACGAGACCGCACCACCGGGCGGCTCGCGGGCTATGTCTGGCTGGACTGATGGGGCATGACGGACCGTAAGGACGAAATCGCCAGGAACCTGGCGACAGTGGAAGAGCGCATCGCCGCCGCGTGCGAGGCCGCGGGCCGCCGCCGCGAGGAGGTGACCCTGATCGTGGTCACCAAGACCTACCCGGCCGACGACGTGCGCGTTCTCTCCGGTCTCGGCGTGCGCCACGTCGCCGAGAACCGCGACCAGGACGCGGCGCCCAAGGCCGCCGCCTGCTCGGATCTGCCGCTCTCGTGGCACTTCGTGGGTCAGCTGCAGACCAACAAGGTGCGCTCCGTGGTCGGTTACGCGGATGTCGTGCAGTCCGTCGACCGCGCCAGGCTCGTCACCGTGCTGTCGAAGGAAGCGGTGCGCGCCGGGCGCGAGGTGGGCGTGCTCCTCCAGGTCGCGCTCGACGCGGGGGAGAGCGCGCGCGGGGAGCGCGGAGGCGTCGCGCCCGCGGGAATCGAAGAGTTGGCCGATCTGGTCGCCGGAGCGGACGGACTGCGGCTCGACGGGCTGATGACCGTGGCACCGCTCACCGGCGAGTACGCCGGACGTCAACAGGCGGCGTTCGAGCACCTCATGGATTTGTCGACCCGCCTGCGCCGGAACCATCCTGCTGCGAACATGGTTTCCGCAGGGATGAGTGCGGACCTCGAACAGGCCGTGGCCGCCGGAGCGACACATGTACGCGTCGGCACCGCGGTACTCGGAGTCCGACCCAGGCTCGGGTAACGTCGCCAAGAAGTCGGACCACAGCAGAAAATATGGTCATTACCGCCGAAAGGCGGAGGCAACGACCTAGTGGATCGCGGGCATTTGGCAGTCGTCAGCCGATCCACCACAGAGCGGAGGACTCAGAGCATGGCCGGCGCGATGCGCAAGATGGCGGTCTACCTCGGCCTCGTGGAGGACGATGGGTACGACGGCCGGGGGTTCGACCCCGACGACGACTTCGAACCCGAACTGGACCCGGAGCCCGAGCGGGACCACCGGAGGCACGAACCGGCACACCAGTCGCACGGTTCACATCAGCCCCAAAGGGAAGAAGAGGTGCGAATCGTCCAGCCGCCCGCGCAGCGCGAGCCGGTGGCCCGTTCCACTTCGCTCGGGGCGGAATCGGGCCGCCCGGCGCGCATCGCGCCCGTGGCATCCATCACACAAGAACGCGCAAACCTGGAAAAGAGCGCACCGGTCATCATGCCCAAGGTCGTGTCCGAACGAGAGCCCTACCGGATCACCACACTTCACCCCCGGACCTACAACGAGGCCCGTACCATCGGGGAACACTTCCGTGAGGGCACACCGGTGATCATGAATCTCACTGAGATGGACGACACAGATGCGAAGCGACTTGTCGACTTTGCGGCCGGTTTGGTGTTTGGTCTTCACGGCAGTATCGAGCGGGTGACGCAGAAGGTGTTCCTGCTGTCTCCTGCTAACGTCGATGTCACGGCGGAGGACAAGGCCCGCATCGCAGAGGGCGGGTTCTTCAACCAGAGCTGAGACGCACGACCGGTTAGAGCAAGACCACGGACCCGAGGACGGGTCCGAGAGATGGTTCAGGGGAGAGGGAAGCACAGGTCATGAGCGTGGTCCTGGATGTGGTCTACATCGCGCTGATGTGCTTCCTCATCGTGCTCATCTTCCGGTTGGTCATGGACTACGTCTTCCAGTTCGCCCGCTCGTGGCAACCCGGCAAGGCGATGGTGGTCGTTCTGGAGGCCACCTACACTGTCACCGATCCACCGTTGAAGCTTCTGCGGCGGTTCATCCCGCCGCTGCGTCTCGGGGGCGTGGCGCTCGACCTGTCCTTCTTCGTACTGATGATCATCGTCTACATCCTGATCTCGATCGTGAGCCGGCTGTGAGCGATGAGAGAGATACGGGCTTGCCGAATGCCGACGACAACGTTGAGGTGAAGAGATGCCGTTGACCCCCGAGGACGTGCGGAACAAGCAGTTCACGACCGTCCGCCTCCGAGAAGGCTATGACGAGGACGAGGTCGATGCCTTCCTCGACGAGGTCGAAGCCGAACTGACCCGGCTGCTCCGCGAGAACGAGGACCTGCGCGCCAAGCTGGCCGCGGCGACGCGCGCGGCTGCGCAGAACCAGCAGAACATGCGCAAGCCCCCGGAACCGCCCCAGGACCAGCAGCAGCATCAGCAGCAGCACCCGCAGCAGCAGGGCGGCATGCCGCAGCAGGGCATGCGAGGTCCCGGCGCTCCGGTGCCCGCCGGCATATCGGGCCCGCCGCAGCAGCAGATGGGTGGCCCCATGGGTGGTCCGCCCCAGCTGCCGAGCGGTGCCCCGCAGCTGCCCGCCGGTCCCGGCGGTCAGGGCGGCCCGCAGGGTCCCGGCCCGATGGGCCAGGGTCCGGGGCCGATGGGCCAGGGCCCGGGTCCGATGCAGGGCCAGATGGGTCCCGGTCCGATGGGCGGCCCCATGGGCGGCCCGCAGGGCCCCGGTGGCCCCGGCCTGCCCGGTCAGGGCGGTCCCGGCGGCGACAGCGCCGCCCGTGTCCTCTCGCTCGCCCAGCAGACCGCCGACCAGGCGATCGCCGAGGCACGTTCCGAGGCCAACAAGATCGTCGGCGAGGCGCGTTCGCGTGCCGAGGGTCTGGAGCGGGACGCCCGTGCCAAGGCCGACGCCCTGGAGCGGGACGCGCAGGAGAAGCACCGCGTCGCGATGGGCTCCCTGGAGTCCGCCCGCGCCACGCTGGAGCGCAAGGTCGAGGACCTGCGCGGCTTCGAGCGCGAGTACCGGACGCGGCTGAAGTCCTACCTGGAGTCGCAGCTGCGTCAGCTGGAGACCCAGGCGGACGACTCGCTCGCCCCGCCGCGTACGCCCGCGACGGCCTCGCTCCCGCCGTCCCCGGCGCCCTCGATGGCTCCGGCCGGCGCGAGCGCCCCGTCCTACGGCGGCAACCAGTCGATGGGCAGCGGGCCGAGCCAGTCCGGTCCGTCCTACGGCGGTCAGCAGCAGATGTCGCCGGCGATGACCCAGCCGATGGCACCGGTGCGGCCGCAGGGGCCGTCGCCGATGGGGCAGGCGCCTTCGCCGATGCGGGGCTTCCTGATCGACGAGGACGACAACTGATCTGTAGTACGGCGTAGCCTCAGGCGGCGTTCAGGGCGGGCCCCGGGTTTGTGACCCGGGGCCCGCCCTCGTGCGTGGTGCGGGGTGCCAGTGCCGGGCGGGGGAGGCGCGGTTGCCCGCGGTTCGGGCGACGGTACGACGAGAGGCCCGGCCCCCTCGCGGTGAATTCCAGGGGCCGGGCCTCTCGTCGCGTCCGCTACTGCTTGCGCAGCCGGAACGTCAGGGTCAGGCCCTCGTCCGTGAACGGGGCGCCGTACGCGTCGTCCGCCTCGCCCTGGGCGAAGTCCGTCGCCAGGACCTCGTCGGCGATCAGCGCGGCGTGCCCGGTCAGGGCGGCGATCGTCGCCGGGTCCGTGGCCGTCCAGCGCAGGGCGATGCGGTCGGCGACGTCGAGACCGCTGTTCTTGCGGGCCTCCTGGATCAGGCGGATCGCGTCGCGGGCGAGGCCCGCACGGCGCAGCTCCTCCGTGATCTCCAGGTCGAGGGCGACCGTCGCGCCCGAGTCCGAGGCGACCGACCAGCCCTCGCGCGGCGTCTCGGTGATGATCACCTCGTCGGGAGCGAGGGTGATCGTCTCACCGTCGACCTCCACCGACGCCGTGCCCTCGCGCAGCGCCAGGGAGAGGGCGGCGGCGTCCGCGGCCGCGACGGCCTTGGCGACGTCCTGGACGCGCTTGCCGAACCGCTTGCCCAGCGCGCGGAAGTTGGCCTTCGCCGTCGTGTCGACCAGGGAGCCGCCGACCTCGCTCAGCGACGCGAGGGACTCGACGTTCAGCTCCTCCGTGATCTGTGTGTGCAGCTCGGGGGAGAGCGCGTCGAAGCCCGTCGCGGCGATCAGCGCGCGGCGCAGCGGCTGCCGGGTCTTGACGCCCGACTCCGCGCGCGTGGCGCGGCCCAGTTCGACCAGGCGGCGCACCAGCACCATCTGCTGCGACAGCTCCGGGTCGATCGCCGTCAGGTCGGCCTCGGGCCAGGAGGCCAGGTGGACCGACTCCGGGGCGTCCGGGGTGACCGGGACGATCAGGTCCTGCCAGACCCGCTCGGTGATGAACGGGGTCAGCGGGGCCATGAGCTTGGTGACCGTCTCGACGACCTCGTGCAGCGTGCGCAGCGCGGCCTTGTCGCCCTGCCAGAAGCGGCGGCGCGAGCGGCGGACGTACCAGTTGGACAGGTCGTCGACGAACGCGGACAGCAGCTTGCCGGCGCGCTGGGTGTCGTAGCTCTCCAGTGCCTGCGTCACCTGGTCGGTGAGCGCGTGCAGCTCGGACAGCAGCCAGCGGTCCAGCACCGGACGCTCGGCCGGGGCCGGGTCGGCCCCGCTGGGCGCCCAGCCGCTGGTGCGGGCGTACAGGGCCTGGAAGGCGACCGTGTTCCAGTAGGTGAGGAGCGTCTTGCGGACGACCTCCTGGATCGTGCCGTGGCCGACGCGGCGGGCCGCCCACGGGGAGCCGCCGGCCGCCATGAACCAGCGCACCGCGTCGGCGCCGTGCTGGTCCATCAGCGGGATCGGCTGCAGGATGTTGCCCAGGTGCTTGGACATCTTGCGGCCGTCCTCGGCGAGGATGTGGCCGAGACACACGACGTTCTCGTACGACGACTTGTCGAAGACCAGGGTGCCGACGGCCATCAGCGTGTAGAACCAGCCGCGGGTCTGGTCGATGGCCTCGCTGATGAACTGCGCCGGGTAGCGGGACTCGAACAGTTCCTTGTTCTTGTACGGGTAGCCCCACTGCGCGAACGGCATCGAGCCCGAGTCGTACCAGGCGTCGATGACCTCCGGCACGCGCGTGGCCGTCTTCCCGCAGCCGTCCTGCGGGCAGGCGAAGGTGACCTCGTCGATGTACGGGCGGTGCGGGTCGAGCGCGGACTGGTCGGTGCCGGTCAGCTCGGACAGCTCCGCGCGGGAGCCGACGGCGGTGAGGTGGTCGTCCTCGCAGCGCCAGATCGGCAGCGGGGTGCCCCAGTAGCGGTTGCGGGAGAGCGCCCAGTCGATGTTGTTGTTCAGCCAGTCGCCGTACCGGCCGTGCTTGACCGAGTCCGGGAACCAGTTGGTCTTCTCGTTCTCCTGGAGGAGACGGTCCTTGATCGCCGTGGTGCGGATATACCAGGACGGCTGCGCGTAGTACAGCAGCGCGGTGTGGCAGCGCCAGCAGTGCGGGTAGCTGTGCTCGTACGGGACGTGCCTGAACAGCAGGCCCCGGGCATCCAGGTCCTCCGTGAGCTGCTCGTCGGCCTTCTTGAAGAAGACGCCGCCGACCAGGGGGAGACCCTCCTCGAAGGTGCCGTCGGGGCGGACGGGGTTGACGACCGGCAGGCCGTAGGAGCGGCAGACCTTGAGGTCGTCCTCACCGAAGGCGGGGGACTGGTGGACCAGACCGGTGCCGTCCTCGGTGGTGACGTATTCGGCGTTCACCACGTAGTGGGCGGGCTCCGGGAACTCCACGAGCTCGAAGGGGCGCCGGTAGGTCCAGCGCTCCATCTCGGCGCCGGTGAAGGACTGCCCGGTGGTCTCCCAGCCCTCGCCGAGGGCCTTGGCCACCAGCTGCTCGGCGACGACCAGCTTCTCCTCGCCGTTCGTCGCGACGACGTACGTCACGTCGGGGTGCGCGGCGACGGCGGTGTTGGAGACCAGCGTCCAGGGGGTGGTCGTCCAGATCAGGAGCGCCGCCTCGCCGGCCAGCGGGCCGGAGGTCAGCGGGAAGCGGACGTAGACGGAAGGGTCGACGACCGTCTCGTAGCCCTGGGCCAGCTCGTGGTCGGACAGGCCGGTGCCGCAGCGCGGGCACCAGGGCGCGACGCGGTGGTCCTGGACCAGCAGGCCCTTGTTGAAGATCTCCTTCAGCGACCACCAGACCGACTCGACGTACTCCGGGTCCATGGTCCGGTAGGCGTCGTCGAGGTCGACCCAGTAGCCCATGCGGGTCGTCAGCTCGGCGAAGGCGTCGGTGTGCCGGGTCACGGACTCGCGGCACTTGGCGTTGAACTCGGCGATGCCGTACGCCTCGATGTCCTGCTTGCCGGAGAAGCCGAGCTCCTTCTCCACCGCGAGCTCGACCGGCAGGCCGTGGCAGTCCCAGCCGGCCTTGCGGGCCACGTGGTAGCCCCGCATGGTGCGGAAGCGGGGGAAGACGTCCTTGAAGACGCGCGCCTCGATGTGGTGGGCGCCCGGCATGCCGTTGGCGGTGGGCGGGCCCTCGTAGAACACCCACTCGGGGCGACCCTCGGACTGCTCCAGGCTCTTGGCGAAGATCTTCTGCTCGCGCCAGAAGTCGAGCACCGCGTGTTCGAGCGCGGGCAGGTCGACCTGGGCGGGCACCTGACGGTACTGCGGCTGCGTATTCAACGAGCTTCCTCCGGCGGACGTACTGCCTTCCGTCGGAGGGACGAGAGCCGTAGAGGCTACGTACGCCGCTGTGTGCGGCGCGCTCCCGCGGTACCACCCTCCTTGGCCCCCCGGTGCGTCGTGTGCGCCGGTGAGCCCCCTCATTGGGGTCGCGAGCCGGTTCTACTCGCCCGTCCCTCGGGTCGGGCTTTCCTCCGGCGGCTCCGGGGTGATCTTCACGTCGCGCTCACCCCCGGGCTCACACCGTCCCCGGGTCGCTCTGGGCTGCGTACGCCGCTACTCGTCCCCATCCACGCTTTTCGCTCCGCCCAGTGTACGGCGCCGCGCGGCCGGCGGCCGACCGGTTTCGGCGCGGGGCGGAGCGGGGCGCCGTGCCGCCCCGGGTGACCCGGATGCCGAGCCCGCCGGTGCGGTTCCCGACGGGTCCGGCCGGGAACCGCACCGGCGGATTACCGGGCGGGGAGCTGGGCACAACGCATGCATGTTCGCCGCGCGGCGCGCGGTGGGCGGCGGATCGGGCGGCGTGCCCCGTTGCCGCGGGACCCGAGTCGATTTATCGTCCCAGCACGATTCGCGAGCAAGATCACAATATGTGAAGGGGCCGCGGCCATGGTGGCGAAGAAGACCGCCGTAGAGCAGTCGGAGGCGGCTGCGAAGAAGTCCGCCGCCAGGAAGACGACGGCCGCGAGGAAGGCCGACGCGGCGGCGGTCGTCGCGGACGGGACCGCGGTGAAGAAGGCCACGGCGAAGCGGCGGAGCCCGGCGAAGAAGACCGCGGCCACGAAGACCGCGGCCACGAAGACCGCGGCCACGAAGACCGCGGCCACGAAGACCGCGGCCACGAAGACCGCGGCGAAGAAGAGCACGGCGAAGAAGGCGGGCGCGGCCGAGGCCGCGGAGCAGACGGGAGCCACGACGGTGGTTGCGAAGAAGACTCCTGGCACGGCCACGGCGGCCAAGTCCGCGGTTCCGAAGGCACGTGGCGTCGCCGCGGTCCCCGGTGACCTCGCGGTACGCCCCGGCGAGGACCCCTGGACCCCGGCGGAGGTCGAGGAGGCCCGTGGGGAGCTCCAGTCCGAGGCGGACCGGCTGCGCACCGAGATCGACCAGTCGGAGCGGTCGCTGCAGGGCCTGATGCGGGACTCCGGGGACGGCGCCGGCGACGACGAGGCGGACACCGGAACCAAGAACATCACGCGCGAGCACGAACTGGCACTGGCCGCCAACGCGCGCGAGATGCTCACCCAGACCGAGCGCGCCCTGGAACGCCTCGACGCGGGCACCTACGGCCTGTGCGAGAACTGCGGCAACCCCATCGGCAAGGCGCGCATGCAGGCCTTCCCGCGGGCCACCCTCTGCGTCGAGTGCAAGCAGAAGCAGGAACGCCGCCCCTGAGCCGGCACCGACCGCGCCGCTCCGCCTCCGCACACGTCCTGAGCACGTCCTGAGCACGTCCGGGACGCAGGGTGTGCCGTACCCTCGTCCTCAGTCAGGTACCTAGGCTGAGGGACTCACGTGGCAGAGGCGGAGCGCATCATCGGTACGCCGGACACCCCGGACGCGGCGGGGGACGGGCAGGAGCGGCCCGAAGCCGAGCAGGAACAGGCCCCGGAGCGCCCCCGGGGCCGGCGGCGGATCGCCGTGCTGTTCGCGGTCGCCGTGTTCGCCTACCTCCTCGACCTGGTCAGCAAGATGATCGTGGTCGCCGAGCTGGAGCACCACGAGCCGATCGAGATCGTCGGTGACTGGCTGCGGCTCGCGGCGATCCGCAACGCGGGCGCGGCCTTCGGCTTCGGCGAGGCCTTCACGGTGATCTTCACGGTGATCGCCGCGGCCGTGATCGTGGTGATCGCCCGTCTCGCCCGCAAGCTGTACAGCCTGCCGTGGGCGATCGCGCTCGGCCTGCTGCTCGGCGGTGCGCTCGGCAACCTCACCGACCGGATCTTCCGCTCGCCCGGCGTCTTCGAGGGCGCGGTCGTCGACTTCATCGCGCCCAAGCACTTCGCCGTCTTCAACCTCGCCGACTCGGCGATCGTCTGCGGCGGCATCCTGATCGTGATCCTCTCCTTCCGCGGCCTGGACCCGGACGGGACCGTCCACCGGGACTGAGGCCCCTGCCGGGGTCCCCGCGCCGGACGGGCGTGCGGGACCGTCCGGCACGTCCGGCATACTCGACGGGTGAGCACGCTTCCCGAGATCCGTACCCTGCCCGTGCCCGACGGCCTGGAGGGCGAGCGCGTCGACGCCGCCATCTCCCGCATGTTCGGCTTCTC
This sequence comes from Streptomyces sp. JHA26, assembly GCF_002005565.1. Classification (GTDB taxonomy): domain Bacteria; phylum Actinomycetota; class Actinomycetes; order Streptomycetales; family Streptomycetaceae; genus Streptomyces. The sequence continues at coordinate 107,368 of NZ_BDJC01000011.1, forward strand.
CCGTACCAAGGCCGCGGAGCTCGCCGCGGCGGGCAAGGTGCAGGTCGACGGATCGGTGGTCGGCAAGTCCGAACGGGTCCGCGGCGGCGCCTGGCTCGAGGTCGAGATGCCCCAGGCGCCCGCGCCGGTGCAGCTGGTCGCCGAGCCCGTCGAGGGCATGGAGATCGTGCACGACGACGAGGACGTGGTCGTCATCGTCAAGCCCGTCGGCGTCGCCGCCCACCCGTCGCCCGGCTGGAACGGCCCCACGGTCATCGGCGGACTGGCCGCCGCCGGGTACCGCATCTCCACCTCCGGCGCCGCCGAGCGCCAGGGCATCGTGCACCGCCTCGACGTCGGCACCTCCGGCCTGATGGTGGTGGCGAAGTCGGAGCGGGCGTACACCTCGCTCAAGCGCCAGTTCAAGGAGCGCACCGTCGACAAGCGCTACCACACGCTCGTGCAGGGCCACCCCGATCCGACCAGCGGCACCATCGACGCCCCCATCGGCCGCCACCCCCAGCACGACTACAAGTGGGCCGTCACCGCCGAGGGCAAGCCCTCCGTCACGCACTACGACCTCATCGAGGCGTTCCGCGCGGCCTCCCTGCTCGACGTGAAGCTGGAGACCGGCCGCACCCACCAGATCCGCGTCCACATGGCCGCCCACCGCCACCCCTGCGTCGGCGACCTCACCTACGGCGCCGACCCGACGCTGGCCAAGCGGCTGCGCCTGACCCGCCAGTGGCTGCACGCCGTACGGCTCGGTTTCGAGCACCCCGGCGACGGACAGTGGGTCGAGTACGCCAGCGACTACCCCGAGGACCTCCAGCAGGCCCTGGACCGGGTCCGCGAGGAGACCTACGCATGAGCGCCCCGGCCTACGAGGTGCGCGTCGCCGAGGACCCGGCCGACCGGGAGGCGTGCTTCGCGGTGCGCAAGGAGGTCTTCGTCGCCGAGCAGAACGTCCCGGAGGACATCGAGTACGACGCGTACGACGCCGGCGCCGTGCACGTCCTCGCGGTCCGGGAGGACGGCGTGCCGCTCGGCACCTCACGGCTGCTGCACGGTGCGGCCGCCGCGGCGAAGAACGGCGACGGGGACCCGGCCGTCGGCTCCCTCGGACGGCTCGCCGTCGTCCGGGACGCCCGCGGACTGGGCGTCGGGGCCGCACTGGTGCGCGCCGTCGAGGACGCGGCACGCGCGCGCGGACTCACCGCGCTCGACCTGCACGCGCAGACACACGCCCTGGGTTTCTACGAGCGACTGGGGTACCAGGCCTACGGACCGGAGTTCCCCGACGCGGGGATACCCCACCGCGCGATGCGGCGCACCCTGTAGGAGCCGAGCCGGACCGGCCGGTGGGGCCGGTGGCATGGCAGGCTGTACACCCCGCCGTGCACACGCCGAGACCCACCGGAGCGGTGACCGTGGATCAGTTGGCCCTGTTGTTCATGCTGCTGCTCGGGGCCCTGCTGAGCGTCCCGATCGGGGACCGGCTCAAGTTGCCGGCGCCCGTGCTGATGACCGTCCTCGGGATCGTCCTGGCGCTGCTCGACTTCGTGCCCAACGTCGACATCCCGCCCGAGCTCATCCTGCCCGCGCTGCTGCCGCCGCTGCTGTACGCGGCCGTGCGGCGCACCTCCTGGCGGCAGTTCGCGGCCAACAGACGCCCCATCTTCCTGCTGGCGGTCGCACTGGTGTTCGTCACCACGGCGTGCGTGGCCACCGTGGCCCATGTGATCGTGCCGGGCCTGCCGATCGCCGCCGCCTTCGCGCTCGGCGCCCTGGTGGCGCCGCCCGACCCGGTCGCGGCGACCGCCGTCGCGGGCCAGCTGGGGCTGCCGCGCCGCCTGGTGTCCATCCTCGAGGGCGAGGGCCTCTTCAACGACGTGACGGCCATCGTGCTCTACCACGTGGCCATCGCCGCGGTCGTCAGCGGTTCCTTCTCGCCCTGGGGCGCCGGGCTCGACCTGGTGCTGTCCGCCGTCGTCGCCGTCGCGGTGGGCCTGGCCCTGGGCTGGGGCGCCAACAAGCTGCTGGACCTGCTGGGGGACGCCACCCTGCAGATCGGACTGACGCTGCTCGTGCCCTACGTGTCGTACGTGCTGGCCGAGGAGCTCCACGGCTCCGGGGTGCTCGCCGTGCTGACCACCGCCATGTTCCTCGCCGAGTACGCGGTCGGCGCCGACGACGTGATGACCCGGCTCACCGGGCACACGGTCTGGGACGTCGTCGACACCCTCGTCACGGGCGTCGCCTTCGGGCTGATCGGGCTGGAGCTGCACAACGCCGTCCGCACCGCCTCCGGGCGGTGGGCCGAGCTGCTGGGCTGGGCCGGAGCGGTCGTCGGCGTGGTGATCCTCGTCCGGCTGGTGTGGCTGCTGCCGGCCACCTGGCTGACCCAGCGGCTGCACGCCCGGCGCGACCACGACGAGGACATCCCGACGAGCTGGCGGGAGACCGTCGTCATGTGGTGGTCGGGGATGCGGGGCGTCGCCTCGGTGGCGCTGGCGCTCGCGATCCCGCTGAAGACGGACGACGGGTCCCCCTTCCCGAACCGGGAGGAGATCGTCTTCATCGCCTTCGGGGTGATCATGGTGACGCTGCTGCTCCAGGGCCTGACACTGCCGTGGCTGGTGAACCGGCTCGGGGTGCGGTCGGACACCGAACGCGAGAAGGAGTACGAGAAGGAGCTCGCCGTGCGCGCGGCGAAGGCGGCGAAGCAACGGCTCAAGGAGATCGAGGCGGTCGAGGACCTGCCGGAGGAGCTGTCCGAGCAGATGCTGCGGCGGGCCTTCGACATCGGCATCCGGATCAGCCCGGACATCGGCGACGAGGAGCGGCGCGAGGCACAGCTGCAGCGGGCCCGGCGACTGAAGCGGATCCGCCGGATCCAGGGCGAGCTGCTCAGCGCCGCGCGCCACGAGGTGCTGGCGGCACGCAGCGAACCCGGAGCCGACCCGGAGATCGTCGACCGGGTGCTGCGCCACCTGGACGTCCGCAGCCTGCGCTGACCGCGCCGCCGGGCCGGCGGCCGCGGGTCACAGGACCTTTCCCGACCGGTGCGGGAAACGGCGGGCCTCCCCGTCCGGCGAGCGCCGGGAGGGCGGGACGCCGGGGCGCCGGTCGGCGTCCGCCGTGTTGACGCGGGGCAGGGCGTACGGGTGCTCGTCGGCCAGCCAGCGGATCATCTGCTCGCGCACCTCGACCCGTACCGTCCAGATGTCGTCCGCGTCCTTCGCCGTCACCAGGGCCCGCACCTGCATGGTGTTCGGGGTGGTGTCCGTGACGGTCAGGTTGTAGGCCCGCCCGTCCCAGGCCGGGCAGCCGCGCAGGATGTCCCGCAGCCGCTCGCGCATCGCGTCCAGCGGGGCCGTGTGGTCGAGGTGCCAGTAGACGACGCCGGTCATCTGCGGGGTGCCCCGCGACCAGTTCTCGAACGGCTGGGACGTGAAGTACGACACCGGCATCGTGATCCGGCGCTCGTCCCAGGTGCGCACGGTCAGGAAGGTCAGCGTGATCTCCTCGACGGTGCCCCACTCGCCGTTCACCACGACCGTGTCACCGATGCGCACCATGTCGCCGAAGGCGATCTGCAGCCCCGCGAACAGGTTGCCCAGCGTGGACTGCGCGGCGATGCCGGCCACGATGCCGAGGACACCGGCCGAGGCCAGCAGGGAGGTGCCCGCCGTGCGCATCGCCGGGAACGTCAGCAGCATCGACGACACGGCGACGACGCCGACGACCGCGGAGACCACCCGCATGATCAGCGACACCTGGGTGCGCACCCGCCGCACCCGGGCCGGGTCGCGCTGGGCGTGGGCGTGGGCGTAGCGGGAGTACGACGTCTCGACGACGGCCGCGGCGATCCGGATCACCAGCCAGGCCGCCGAGCCGATCAGCACCAGCGTCAGCGTCCGGCCGACCCCCGTCCGGTGCTCCGGGAACACCTGCGCCTCGACGTAGGTCCCCCTCAGCAGCGCCGCGCACAGTACGAGCTGGTAGGGGATGCGGGCGCGGCGCAGCAGCCCCCACAGGGGCGTCTCGGGGTGCCGTCCGTCGGCCTTGCGCAGCAGCAGGTCGGTGGCCCACCCGATGACCAGGGTCAGCAGGACGGAGCCGCCGACCACGAGCAGCGGGCGGAGTACGTTCTCCGGGTTCTCCATCCTTCGAACGTAACCGGCCCGGTCCGGCGTGAACCTGTGACCTGTGTCCCCCGCCGGACGCCGTCGCCCGTCGCGTTGTCGTACCCGGCTGGCACCATGGCCCCATGAACATCGTGCTCTTTCACTCGACCCATGGCCCGAGGCCCGCGGTGCGGCAGGCCGCCGACCGGCTGCGCGACGCCGGGCACCAGGTCTGGACCCCGGACCTCTTCGAGGGGCGGACGTTCGACACGGTCGAGGAGGGCATGGCCCACCAGGACGAGATCGGCAGGGAGGAACTGCTGAAGCGGGCCGTGCTGGCCGCCGCGCCCTATTCCGAGCGCGGGCTGGTGTACGCCGGGTTCTCGCTCGGCGCCTCCATCGCCCAGACCCTCGCCCTCGGTGACCACCGGGCGCGCGGGCTGCTGCTCCTGCACGGCACCTCGGACATCGCCGCCAACGCCTCGGTGGACGACCTGCCGGTGCAGCTGCACGTCGCCGAGCCCGACCCGTTCGAGACGGACGACTGGCTCAGCGCCTGGTACCTCCAGATGGGCCGGGCCGGCGCCGACGTGGAGGTGTACCGGTACGCCGGGGCGGGTCACCTCTACACCGATCCCGGGCTGCCGGACTACGACGAGGAGGCGGCCGAGGCCACCTGGCGGGTGGCGCTCGGCTTCCTCGACTCGCTGCGGGGCGGGGACGCGCCTCAGACGGGGGAGTAGACCCGCTCGACGCGCTGCGTGCCGCTGCGCGTGCGGTAGGAGCGCGCCCACGTGGAGCGGGCGTCCGGGTCGGTGCGGTCGGAGACGACGTAGTAGTCCATCTGCGCCCGCTCGGCGGTGACGTCCAGCACGCCGTAGCCGTGCCGGTCGGTGTCGACCCAGTGGACGTGCCGGTTGGCCGCCCGGATGACCGGCGCGGCGACCGCGGACACCGCGCCCTCGGGGACCTTCACGAGGTCGTCCAGGTTGTCGGAGGTCACCGAGGTGACCACGAACTCCGTGGCCGCCGAGCCGGACAGCGGGTACGTGGCGGCGTTGTACGGCACGTCGTTGGCCCACGCCATGTGGATGTCGCCGGTCAGGAACACGGTGTTGCGGACGGCGTGGGCGCGCAGGTGGGCCAGCAGTTCGCGGCGGTCGTCGGTGTAGCCGTCCCACTGGTCGGTGTTGAGGGCGAGCCCCTCCTTCGGCAGGCCGAGGAGTTCGGCGAGCGGCCTCAGCAGCTCGGCGGGGAGCGAACCGACCGCGAACGGCGACATCATCACCGGGTTGCCGACCAGCCGCCACACGGCGTCGGAGGACCGCAGGTTGGACTTGAGCCAGTCGAGCTGGGCGCGGCCGGTGACGGTGCGGTCCGGGTCGTCGACGTCGCCGTCGCCGAGGGCCACCTGCTGCGAGCGGAACGAGCGCAGGTCCAGGAGCGACAGGTCGACGAGCTTGCCGAAGCGCAGTCGGCGGTAGGTGGTGCCGGCGATCGCCGGGCGTACCGGCATCCACTCGAAGTAGGCCTGCTTCGCGGCGGCCTGACGCGCCGTCCAGGCGCCCTCCGCGCCCTCGGTGTGGTTCTCGGCGCCGCCCGACCAGGTGTTGTCGGCGAACTCGTGGTCGTCCCAGATGGCGACGACGGGCGCCACCGCGTGCAGCGCCCTCAGGTCGGGGTCCGTCTTGTACCGGGCGTGCCGCGTGCGGTAGTCGGCGAGGGTGACGATCTCGTGGGCGGGCGCGTGCTGCCGCACCACGGTGTCGCGGGTGCCGTACTCGCCGGTGCCGTACTCGTAGATGTAGTCGCCCAGGTGCAGCCAGGCGTCCAGGTCGCCGCGCGCCGCGAGGTGGCGGTACGCGGAGAAGTGGCCGGCCTCCCAGTTGGCGCAGGAGACCACGCCGAAGCGCAGGCCCGTGACGGCCGCGTCGGCCGCGGGGGCGGTCCGGGTGCGGGCGACGGGGGAGTCGGTGGGGCCGGCGGAGAAGCGGTACCAGTAGTCCGTGGCGGGGGCGAGGCCGCGGATGTCCGCCTTGACCGTGTGGTCGGAGGCGGCGGTGGCGGTGAGGGACCCCTTGGCGACGACGTTCGTGAGCGCCTTGTCGGTGGCGACGACCCAGCTCACCTCGGTGTCCGGGCCGATGCCGGAACCGGGCACGGCCTCGGGCACCGGCGTCACCCGGGTCCACAGCAGGACGCCGTCGGGCAGCGGGTCGCCGGAGGCGACGCCGTGCAGGAAGGCGGGGGCGGTGTCGGCGGCACCGGCGGGCGGCGCCGCGGCGAGCGGAGCCGCGAGGACGGCTCCGGCCGCCGCGGCCTTGACGACCGCACGACGGCTGGGCGTGCGGGAACCGGCCCGCTCGGCGGGCGCGGCGGTGATCTCTTCGGATGATCTGTGTCGACTGGTCACGGCCGATCAGGTTACTGATCGGTACGCGCGCGAGCGGGCGAACTCGCAAAAGTTCGCCCGCTCGTCGACTGCCCGGTGACCCGGGTTACTTGGTGACGCCCGCGTCCTTGAGCGCCTTCTGCCAGTCGGCGACCGTGCTCGGGTTCTCGATCACCTTGTCGTTGATCTTGATGGTCGGGGTCGACTGGACACCGTCGGAGTCGTCGAAGGACTTGCTCATGCGCATCGCCCACGCGTCGTAGGTGCCCTGCTTCACGGCGTCCTGGAACTTCTTGTTGTTCTTCAGGGCGTCGACCGTGTCGGCCACCTTGATCAGGTAGTCGTCCTTGGCGAACTCGTCGGTCGTCTCGGCCGGGTGGTGCTCGGCGGAGTACAGCGCGGTCTTGTAGTCGATGAACGCGTCGGTGCTGACGTTCAGGGCGGCGCCCAGTGCGCTGAGGGCGTTCTTCGAACCCTCCCCGCCGAGGTTGCCGTCGAGGAAGGTGCCGATCGTGAAGGAGAGCTTGTAGTCGCCGTCCTCCATGCCCTTGTTGATGGTCTCGCCGAGGTTCTGCTCGAGGGAGGCGCAGGCCGGGCAGCGCGGGTCCTCGTAGAGGTGGATCACGTTGTCGGACTTGGAGTCGCCGGCCACGATCGTGGTGCCGTCCTTGCCCGAGGTGTGGGCCGGTGCCACCACCTTCGCCTCGGCGGCCTTCTCCCACCCGGTGGGCTCGTTCATCTGCACGACGGCGTAGCCGATGCCGCCGGCCACCGCCAGCACACCGACGATGGAGCAGGCCACGATGACCTGCCGCTTGACCTTGTCGCGCCGGGCCTGGCGCTCGCGCTCCTCGCGCAGGCGCTCACGGGCCGCCGTCTTCGCCGCCTGGCTGTTCCGCTTGCTCATGGTGATGTTCTCTCCGGGGACGCGCACACGGGTGTGTGCGGAAATGGGTACGGGGGCTGGCTGTCGGCGCTCGGTGACCGGGGGGTCACACGAGGGCGAGCGAGACCGGCGGTCCGCGCCGTCCCAGGGAGTGCGCGAGGATCCGCTCGCGGGCGCCGGCGGTGCGGCGGACCGCCGGGACCGGGCGGCGCACCGCCGGCGTCCGGCGGACGGTCACGGCCGCGACGGCGAGCAGGAGCGGCCGGAAGGTCGTCGCGGCCACCGCGCCCAGCAACCGGCCCAGCGCCCGCTCGCCGCGCCGCAGCCAGGCCGCCGCGAGCAGCCCGACGCCGACGTGCGCGCCGAGCAGCAGCCAGGCGGTCGCGGGATCGGCGTGGGCGAGCAGGGCCGCGAGCCGGTCGGTGTCGGCGCCGGTCACCCGGGTCAGCGGTGCGCCGACGCCGGCCCCCACCCCCGTGCCGTCGCCGCACAGCACGTCGAAGCCGACGGAGCGCAGGGGCCCCGTGACCGGGCCGCCCGCCCTGCCGTAGCAGACGTGCTGGCCGGTGGTGAGGACGGTGTCGGCGGCCAGCTCCAGAGGGATCAGCAGGGCGGCGATCCGTCCGAAGCCGCGCTCGCGCCGCCCGGCCAGGGCGTACGCGATCAGGAACACGGCGGCGGCGACCGCGGCCACCGTGCTCAGGGGCAGCGGAACCCCGGACAGCAGCACGTGCGACGCGGTGCTGAGCGTCACGACGAGTGCCGTGAACAGCGCCGCGCGTACGGCTCTGAGCGGGGTTCCGGATATGTCCATAGCGAATCAAGAGTGTGTCACGGGTCCCGGTAAGAGGCCCCTAAAGGGTCCCTGTGAGAGACCCCCGAAGGGTCCCCGGGGAGAGCCGGCGGTCACAGACCCGGGATCCGGCCGTTGCGGAAGAGGTCGACGAAGATCTGGTGGTCGGCGCGCGCGCGTGCCCCGTAGGTGTGGGCGAAGTCGACCAGCAGGGGCGCGAAGCCCTCCTCGTCGGCCGCGATCGCCGCGTCGATGGCCCGCTCGGTGGAGAACGGCACCAGGGACTCGCCGGACTGGTCGTCCGCCGCCGCGTGCATCGCGGCCGTGGCCCGCCCCAGGTCGGCGACGACCTCGGCGATCTCCTCGGGGTCGTCGATGTCGCCCCAGTCCAGGTCCACCGCGTACGGCGAGACCTCGGCGACCAGCTGGCCCGCGCCGTCCAGCTCGGTCCACCCCAGCCACGGGTCGGCGTGCGCCTGCAGGGCGCGCTGGGAGATCACCGTGCGGTGGCCCTCGTGCTGGAAGTAGTCCCGGATCGCCCGGTCGGTGACGTGCCGGGAGACCGCCGGGGTCTGGGCCTGCTTGACGTAGATCACGACGTCGTTCTCCAGGGCGTCGCTGTTGCCCTCCAGGAGGATGTTGTACGACGGCAGCCCGGCGGAGCCGATGCCGATGCCCCGGCGGCCCACGACGTCCTTGACGCGGTAGGAGTCCGGACGGGTCAGCGACGAGTCCGGGAGCGTCTCCAGGTAGCCGTCGAAGGCGGCCAGCACCTTGTAGCGCGTGGCCGCGTCCAGCTCGACGGAGCCGCCGCCGGCGGCGAAGCGGCGTTCGAAGTCGCGGATCTCCGTCATCGAGTCCAGCAGCCCGAACCGGGTCAGCGAACGGGCCACGCGCAGCGCGCCCAGCAGCGGGCCCTGAGCGGTGTCCAGCGTGAACGGCGGCACCTCGTCGCTCTTGGCACCCGTCGCCAGCGAGTGGATCCGCTCCCGGTACGCGCCCGCGTACACCCGCACCAGCTCGGTGATCTGCTCGTCGCTGAGCGCCTTCGCGTACCCGATCAGCGCGACGGAGGCCGCGAAGCGCTCGAGGTCCCAGGTGAAGGGGCCGACGTAGGCCTCGTCGAAGTCGTTGACGTTGAAGATCAGGCGGCCGGTGGAGTCCATGTACGTGCCGAAGTTCTCCGCGTGCAGGTCGCCGTGGATCCACACCCGGGAGGTCCGCTCGTCCAGGTACGGGCCGCCCGCGGTCCCCGCGTCCAGGTCGTGGTAGAAGAGGCACGCCGTGCCCCGGTAGAAGGCGAAGGCCGAGGCCGCCATCTTCCGGAACTTCACGCGGAACGCGGCCGGGTCGGCGGCCAGGAGCTCGCCGAACGCGGTGTCGAAGACGGCGAGGATCTCCTCGCCGCGGTGCTCGTCGCTGAGCTGCGAAACCGACATCGCTGGGTGCCTCCTGGTACGGGTGGTGCGTGGGCGAGTGGAGCGGAAACCGCACTCGGACCAACGTTCGAGGGCGTGCGGGAGTGCCCGCGGCCCGGGGCCGGCCCGACGCGCGGGGCCCCGCACGAAGGTACGCGGCCGGAGCCCCGGAGTGTCAGTCCCGGGGCATAGACTTCGACGCTGACCCCCGGACTGACCGCAGCCCGTCACCCAAAGTTTTCCCAGGAGGCCGCACGTGTCCAAGCCGCCGTTCACGCACCTGCACGTCCACACCCAGTACTCGCTGCTGGACGGTGCCGCGCGGCTCAAGGACATGTTCGAGGCGTGCAACGAGATGGGCATGACGCACATCGCCATGTCCGACCACGGCAACCTGCACGGGGCGTACGACTTCTTCCACTCCGCGAAGAAGGCCGGGATCACCCCGATCATCGGGATCGAGGCCTATGTCGCTCCCGAGTCGCGCCGCAACAAGCGCAAGATCCAGTGGGGCCAGCCGCACCAGAAGCGGGACGACGTCTCCGGTTCGGGCGGCTACACCCACAAGACGATGTGGGCCGTGAACAAGACGGGCCTGCACAACCTCTTCCGCCTCTCCTCCGACGCGTACGCCGAGGGCTGGCTCCAGAAGTGGCCCCGGATGGACAAGGAGACCATCGCCCAGTGGTCGGAGGGCATCGTCGCCTCCACCGGCTGCCCCTCCGGAGAGGTGCAGACCCGGCTGCGCCTCGGCCACTTCGACGAGGCCCTGAAGGCCGCCGCCGACTACCAGGACATCTTCGGCAAGGACCGCTACTTCCTGGAGCTGATGGACCACGGCATCGACATCGAGCACCGGGTCCGCGACGGCCTGCTGGAGATCGGCAGGAAGCTCGGCATCCCGCCGCTGGTGACGAACGACTCGCACTACACCTACGCGCACGAGGCGACCGCCCACGACGCGCTGCTGTGCATCCAGACCGGCAAGAACCTCTCCGACCCGGACCGCTTCCGCTTCGACGGCACCGGCTACTACCTGAAGTCCACGGAGGAGATGTACGCCATCGACTCCTCGGACGCCTGGCAGGAGGGCTGCGCCAACACGCTCCTGGTCGCCGAGATGGTCGACACCGAGGGCATGTTCGTCAAGCGCGACCTCATGCCGAAGTTCGACATCCCCGAGGGCTACACCGAGGTCACCTGGTTCCAGGAGGAGGTCCGCCGCGGCATGGAGCGCCGCTTCCCCGGCGGTGTCCCCGAGGACCGCCAGAAGCAGGCCGAGTACGAGATGGACGTCATCATCCAGATGGGGTTCCCGGGGTACTTCCTCGTCGTCGCCGACTTCATCATGTGGGCCAAGAAGCAGGGCATCGCCGTCGGCCCCGGCCGAGGCTCCGCGGCCGGCTCGATCGTGGCGTACGCGATGGGCATCACCGACCTCGACCCGATCCCGCACGGCCTGATCTTCGAGCGGTTCCTCAACCCCGAGCGCGTCTCCATGCCCGACGTCGACATCGACTTCGACGAGCGCAGGCGCGTCGAGGTGATCAGGTACGTGACGGAGAAGTACGGCGCCGACAAGGTCGCCATGATCGGCACGTACGGCAAGATCAAGGCGAAGAACGCCATCAAGGACTCCGCGCGCGTGCTGGGCTACCCGTACGCGATGGGCGACCGGCTCACCAAGGCCATGCCCGCCGACGTCCTCGGCAAGGGCATCGACCTCAACGGCATCACGGACCCGACGCACCCGCGCTACAGCGAGGCCGGCGAGATCCGCTCGATGTACGAGAACGAGCCGGACGTGAAGAAGGTCATCGACACCGCCAAGGGCGTCGAGGGCCTGGTGCGGCAGATGGGCGTGCACGCCGCCGGCGTGATCATGTCCAGCGAGCCCATCGTCGACCACGCCCCGATCTGGGTGCGGCACACCGACGGCGTCACCATCACGCAGTGGGACTACCCGCAGTGCGAGTCGCTCGGCCTGCTGAAGATGGACTTCCTCGGCCTGCGCAACCTCACGATCATGGACGACGCCGTCAAGATGGTGAAGTCCAACAAGGGCATCGACCTCGACCTGCTGTCGCTGCCGCTGGACGACCCCACGACCTTCGAGCTGCTCCAGCGCGGCGACACGCTAGGCGTCTTCCAGTTCGACGGCGGACCCATGCGCTCGCTGCTGCGGCTGATGAAGCCCGACAACTTCGAGGACATCTCCGCCGTCTCCGCGCTCTACCGGCCCGGCCCCATGGGCATGGACTCGCACACCAACTACGCGCTGCGCAAGAACGGCCTCCAGGAGATCACGCCGATCCACAAGGAGCTGGAGGAGCCGCTCAAGGAGGTCCTGGACGTCACCTACGGCCTGATCGTCTACCAGGAGCAGGTGCAGAAGGCCGCCCAGATCATCGCCGGGTACTCGCTCGGCGAGGCCGACATCCTCCGCCGCGTGATGGGCAAGAAGAAGCCCGACGAACTGGCGAAGAACTTCACCATCTTCCAGGCCGGCGCCAAGAAGAACGGCTACAGCGACGAGGCCATCCAGGCGCTGTGGGACGTGCTGGTCCCCTTCGCCGGATACGCGTTCAACAAGGCGCACTCGGCCGCGTACGGCCTGGTCTCGTACTGGACGGCGTACCTCAAGGCCAACCACCCCGCCGAGTACATGGCCGCGCTGCTCACCTCCGTCAAGGACGACAAGGACAAGTCGGCGGTCTACCTCAACGAGTGCCGCCGCATGGGCATCCGGGTGCTGCCGCCCAACGTCAACGAGTCCGAGGCGAACTTCGCCGCGCAGGGCGACGACGTGATCCTCTTCGGCCTCTCCGCCGTCCGCAACGTGGGCACCAACGTGGTCGACTCGATCATCAGGTCCCGCAAGGCCAAGGGGAAGTTCACCTCCTTTCCCGACTACCTGGACAAGGTCGAGGCGGTCGTCTGCAACAAGCGGACGACGGAGTCGCTGATCAAGGCCGGCGCCTTCGACGAGATGGGGCACACCCGCAAGGGCCTCACCGCGCAGTACGAACCGATGATCGACAACGTGGTCGCGGTCAAGCGCAAGGAGGCCGAGGGCCAGTTCGACCTCTTCGGGGGCATGGGCGAGGAGGCGAACGACGAACCGGGCTTCGGACTCGACGTCACCTTCGGCGACGAGGAGTGGGACAAGACCTACCTCCTCGCCCAGGAGCGGGAGATGCTCGGCCTGTACGTCTCCGACCACCCGCTCTTCGGCCTGGAGCACGTGCTGTCCGACAAGGCCGACGCGGGCATCTCCCAGCTCACCGGCGGGGACTTCGGCGACGGCGCGGTCGTCACCATCGGCGGCATCATCTCCGGCCTGCAGCGCAAGATGACCAAGCAGGGCAACGCCTGGGCCATCGCCACCGTCGAGGACCTGGCCGGCTCCATCGAGTGCATGTTCTTCCCCGCGACCTACCAGCTGGTGTCCACCCAACTCGTCGAGGACGCCGTGGTGTTCGTCAAGGGACGCCTCGACAAGCGGGAGGACGTGCCGCGCCTGGTCGCGATGGAGCTGATGATCCCCGACCTGTCCAACGCGGGCACCAACGCGCCCGTGGTCCTCACCATCCCGGCGACCCGGGTCACCCCGCCGATGGTCAGCCGCCTCGGCGAGATCCTCACGCACCACAAGGGCGACAGCGAGGTGCGGATCAAGCTCCAGGGGCCGACGAAGACGACGGTGCTGCGCCTGGACCGGCACCGGGTGAAGCCCGATCCGGCCCTGTTCGGCGACCTGAAGGTGCTGCTCGGCCCGTCCTGCCTGGCGGGCTGAACGGCCGAAGCGGCGAAGGGGCGCACCCGGCACCGGGTGCGCCCCTTCGTGTCACGGCGGGCGCAACGGCCCGTGCGCCGGACGTCAGTTGTGGCCGAAGCGCTTCTGCCGCTTGCGGGAGGCCGCGTCGCCGGGCGACAGCGGCGGGGCGTGCTGCTCCTCGCGGTCCAGCACGGCCGAGTCGGCGGCCTGCGGGGCACGGGCGGACGGGGACTGCTTACGGTCACGGTTGTTCTTGTTCTTGGCCATGGTGATCTACCTCCTGAGGGGGATCTGTCGGGCCAGGTACCGCCTCAGAGTCACATAGACTGAAAAAGAACGCATATCGGGTAATTACCGTGCGTGACGCGGCTCGTCGGGCCACGGACCGCCGAAACGCCACGCCGAAGATCGAGTTCGGCCCGTTAACCTCCGCGCCGTCGGGCAGACTCGAAGGAAGCCCGAAGCAAACCTCCCGGAAAGAGGGTGGACCGCGTGGACCGCTGCATCGTCCTGGTGGACGCCGGGTATCTGCTGGGGGCCGCCGCCAGTCTCCTCGCCGGGGAGCCCTCGCGCTCGCGCATCACCGTCGACCACACCGCCCTCGTCCAGGGGTTGCGCGATCGCGCCGAGTCCGACACGCAGCAGCCCCTGCTGCGCATCTACTGGTTCGACGGCGCCCCCGACCGCGTCCCGCAGCCCGAGCACCGCCGGCTGCGCGTGATGCCCCGGGTCACCGTCCGGCTCGGCGCCCTCACGCGCAGCGACGGACGCTGGGCGCAGAAGGGCGTGGACGCGGCCATGCACGCCGAGCTGACCGAGCTGGCCCGCAACCGGGCCTGTTCCGACATCGTCCTGGTGACCGGCGACGGCGACCTGCTGCCCGGCATGATGGCCGCCAAGGAGCACGGCGTCGCCGTCCACCTGTGGGCCGTGCAGGCCGCCGACGGCGACTACAACCAGTCCGAGGACCTGGTCGCCGAGGCCGACGAGCGCCGCGTACTGGACCGCGCCTGGATCACCAGGGCCGTGCGCGCCAAGGAGACCGGCGGCATCTGCGCGCAGCCCCCCGCGCCCCGGCCCGAGATCGCCGCGATCCTGTCCGCGCCGCTGCCCGAGTCCGCCCTGTCCGCCACGGCCGAACGGCCCGCCCGGGAACCCGCGCACCCCGTCGCGGACACCGTCGCCCGCAACGGCACCGAGGAGCGCGCGACGCCCGCCAGGGGCGTCCCCACCCCCAAGGACCTGGCCGCCCTGCGCGCCCCCGGCGCCCACCCCGCCCCGCAGCCGGCCAACGCCACCCTGCGCTGGTCCTCCGACAAGGGCTGGGTCGACCGGCCCGCCGGCGAGCCGGCCGAGGCCGTCTCGCTGCCGACGCTGGCCCAGCTCACCACGGCCGAGCAGCGCTGGGCCGACCGCGAGGAGGACATCACCACGGTCGGCGGCGACCCCTACGAGGTCGGCCAGGTCTTCGCCCGCCGCTGGGTGGAACGCCTCGGCGACCACGTCCACCTGCAGAGACTGTCGGGCATGTACCCCCGCATCCCGCACCGCGTCGACGGCGAGCTGCTGCGGTACGCCGCCCGGTTCGGACTGCTGGCCCACAAGGACGACCAGATCGACGAGCACGACCGGTACGCGATCAGGGCCGGGTTCTGGCGGGAGATCGACGTGCGGACCGCCACCGAGCGAACCCCCACCGGGGAGTGACGCCCCGGACGAATCGATGCTCATGGGCGGACCCGAGGGTGGGGCGGGGGCGGCGACCACGTACTCTCGTCCCTTGTGAATACGCGCGCGACACAGGCACTTCGACCCGGTGGCGATGCCGTGTGCGTGGTGCGCGGACTGACCAAGACCTATGCGGCGGTACGCGGCCGGCGCGGCGTTCCCGCCGCCCCCGAGGTCCGGGCCACCGACGACGTGACGCTGGAGATCCGCCGCGGTGAGATCTTCGGACTGCTCGGGCCGAACGGCGCGGGGAAGTCCACCCTCGTCCGCCAGCTGACCGGCCTGATGCGACCCGACGGCGGCAGCGTGGAGATCCTCGGCCACGACATCGTGCGCCACCCCGAGCGGGCCGCACGGATCCTCGCCTACCTCGGCCAGGAATCCAGCGCCCTCGACGAGCTGACCGTCTCGCTCGCCGCCGAGACCACCGGACGGCTGCGCGGCCTGGACGCCCGCGACGCCCGTGCCGAGCGGGACGCCGTCCTCGACGAACTGGGTCTGACCCCCCTCGCCTCGCGCCCGCTCAGGAAGCTCTCCGGCGGGCAGCGGCGCCTGGCCTGCTTCGCCGCCGCGCTGGTGGGGGAGCGCCCGCTGCTCGTCCTGGACGAGCCGACCACCGGCATGGACCCGGTGGCACGGCGTGCGGTCTGGGCCGCCGTCGACCGCCGGCGGGCCGAGCGCGGCACCACCGTGCTGCTCGTCACCCACAACGTCATCGAGGCCGAGACCGTCCTCGACCGGGTCGCCGTCCTCGACCGCGGCCGCGTGATCGCCTGCGACACCCCGGCCGGACTCAAGGAGCAGGTCGCCGGCGAGGTCCGCGTCGACCTGGTGTGGCGCGAGAGCGCACCGCTGGGCGTGCCCGAGGTCGCCGCCCTGCGCGACCGGGCCGCGGAGTCGGGCCGCCGCTGGACGCTGCGGCTCGCCCCGGAGGAGGCCCGCGCGGTCGTCGCCACCGTCACCGGCGGGGCCGCCTTCGCCGCGCTGGACGACTTCACCCTGGCCACGCCCAGCCTGGAGGACGTGTACCTGGCGCTGGGCGGCGCCGCGCGCCAGGGGCTGGTCAGGGCGTGAGCGGGCGAGCGGTGGGAACGCGCGGCGCCGCGTCCGTACCGGACGGGGTGAGTGCCTCCGTGGGGACCGGACCGGTGGGGACCGGCTCGGCGACGAATGGTGAAGGGGAACAGCGCGACGTGAGTGTCGTACCCGCCGAAGTCCTGTCCGACGGTGCCCCGCCCGCCCGGGAGCAGGGCGCCGCCGCGCTCGGGCCCCGGGCACGGCTGTGGCCCTCCCTGGTGGCCGTGTACCGGGCGCAGCTGTCCCGGGCGCGGGTCGCGCGGATCCCGCTGCTGTTCGTGGCGACGTTCCAGTCGATCGGCATCATGATCCTGATGCGCGGCGTCGTGGACGGCGGCGGCGAGGCCCGGGCCGTGGTCGCCGGGTCGGCGGTGCTCGTCGTGGCCTTCGTCGCGCTGAACCTCCTCGCCCAGTACTTCGGCCAGCTGCGCGCCAGCGGCGGCCTCGACCACTACGCGACCCTGCCGGTACCGCCCGCCGCGGTGGTGCTGGGCGCGGCGGGCGCGTACGCGTCCTTCACCGTGCCCGGGACCGTGGTGACGGCGGTGTTCGGCTGCCTGCTGTTCGGGCTGCCGATGACGCACCTGTGGGTGCTGGCGGCCGTGATCCCGCTGGCGGGCGCCGCGCTCGCCGGACTGGGGGCGGCGCTGGGCCTGCTCGCGCCCCGGCCGGAGCTCGCCACCCTGCTGGGCCAGCTGGGCATGTCGGCGGCGCTGCTGCTGGGCGTGCTGCCCGCCGAGCGGATGCCGGAGGCGGTACGGCTGGCCCGCGACCTGCTGCCCTCGACGTACGGCGTGGAGGCCTTCGCGCGCACCTTCGGGGCGAGGCCCGACTGGGCCTTCGTCCTCGGTGACCTCGCCGTGTGCGCGGCGGTCGGCGTGATCTCCCTGGCCGTCGCCACCTGGGCGTACCGCCGGGCCGCCGTCCGGTGACGCACCGCACAGGCGGGTTTGGCACGATGGCGGGGTGACCGCACCTCTGACTCCTCCTCCGCCACCGCACGAACACTCGTCGTCCCACGGCGGGACGGTGCCGCCGCCCGTGGGCGCGCATGCGGTGGGCACCGCGTACGACGACCCCCACGGCGAACAGGACGGCCCCGGGATGCTGACCGAAGCGCGGCAGGCGGCCGTGACCCTGGTGGCGGTGGCCCTCTCCGGGGCCCTGCTGGGCGTGCTGTGGTGGTGGCTGGCGCCGCGCGTGCCGCTCGTCGGTGACGTGGTGGACGGCAGCTGGGTGGTCTACCTGAAGGACTCCGAGGGCGAGCAGGCCGTCGGGGTCGACGGAACCTTCACGCTGCTCGCGCTCGGGTTCGGGGTGCTCAGCGCCCTGGTCGTCTTCCTGCTGCGGCGGCGCGGGGGCGTGCCGCTGGTGGTGGCGCTGGGCGTCGGCGCCTTCCTCGGATCGCTGCTGGCGTGGCGGGTCGGGGTGTGGCTGGGGCCCGGACAGGACGTGATCGCCCGCGCGCGGGAGGTGGGCAAGGGGACGACGTTCTCCGCTCCGCTGAAGCTGGGCGCGAAGGGGGCGTGGCTGGCCTGGCCGTTCGCCGCCCTCGTGGTGCACCTGGGGCTGACGGGTCTGTTCGGCCCCCGGGACCCGGACCCGTACGCCCAGCACCAGCCGTACCACCCGCCGCGGTACCCGCAGGGGCCCCACGGCGGGAAGTCCGCCTAGGGCCTGTTGCGCAACAGGCCCTGGGGCCACTTTCGCAACAGGCCCCAGGTCAGGCGCGGCCGATCGGGGCGAGGACCGCGGCCGTCAGCTTCGCCAGGTCGTCGGGGGACAGCTCGACCTCCAGGCCGCGGCGGCCCGCCGAGACGCAGATCGTGGCGTGCCCGCAGGCCGACGCGTCCAGGACCGTCGGGAGCCGTTTGCGCTGGCCGAGGGGGGAGATGCCGCCCCGCACGTACCCCGTGGTGCGCTCCGCCAGGGCCGGGTCGGCCATCGCCGCCCGCTTGCCGCCGACCGCGGACGCCAGCGCCTTCAGGTCGAGCTGGCCCGCCACCGGGACCACCGCGACCGTCAGCGCGCCGTCGACGTCCGCCACCAGTGTCTTGAAGACGCGCTCCGGCGACACCCCCATCGCCTCGGCCGCCTCCTCGCCGTAGGACGGATGGGCCGGGTCGTGGTCGTAGGCGTGGACCGTGTACGCCACCCCGGCCGCCGTGAGGGCCACCGTCGCGGGCGTTCCCCCCGACTGCTGCTGCTTCTTCGACTTCTTCGCCATCCGGACCGGCACCTCAGTTGAAACTCGTCGGGCCGCGCGTCAGGTCGGACGCCGGCAGGGACGGCAGCGTACGGATGATGGCGGTCTCGGTGCGAAGGAGTTTCAGCTCGTCGCGCAGCCGGGACGCGGTGTCCGGTGCCTGGAGCAGGCGCTGCTTGGTCGGTGTGTCCAGCGTCATCGCGGCGGCGACCAGGTAGGAGACCACGCCCGGTTCGTCCGGCAGGTCCGCGCCGGTCGCCAGCGAGCGCTCCCGGGCCCCCGCCAGGCGCTTCTGGTACTGGCGGAACGACCGCAGCACCCCCTCGGCCAGCGCTCCCGCCTCGTCCCCGGGTTCCTCGGCCAGCGGTTCGAGGTCGGCCGTCAGGAACGGCCCCGAGGCGTCCACCGACAGCACGCGCACCCGGTTCGTCCCGGTCGCCAGCACCTCGAAGGTGCCGTCGGCCCGCTCCCGGATCGTGGCGGCGTCCGCGATGCAGGCCACCTTGTGGAAGGCCTTGGCCGGGTCCGGGCCGAACCCGGCCGCGGGCCCGCGCTCGGGCGCGGCCGTCGGGTCGGGCATGCCGGGGGCGCTGGGGGCGACCTCGTGGCCGTCGCGGATCGCCACGACGGCGAACCGGCGCGGTTCTTCCTCGGGGATCTTCAGCAGTTCGCGCATCATGGCGCGATAGCGCTCCTCGAAGACGTTCAGCGGGAGCACCAGCCCCGGGAACAGCACCGTGTTCAGGGGGAAGAGGGGGAGCCGGACGGTGGTCACGACGCAGAAGCCTAATGGTCACCGGGACGGAGGGGACCGTCGTGCCCACTTCGTGGATGGTGCGCCCCCCGTCGCCCCCGTGGCCGCACCGCCGCGCGGACGCTCCCGCGCACCTGGAGGAACCGGCCGAGCGGGTCGTCCGTGTCCCGGTCCCACGGGAAGGACGTGACGTACGGGCCGGTCAGCCGCAGCTGTTCCGCCGCGTCCCGCGGGCGCTCCAGGCGGACCAGGACGTACGTCAGCAGGTTGCGCAGCTCCGCCGGCCAGGGGTCCGCCGCCGGGTACGCGGCCGACAGGGCGATCGCACGGTCGGCCGCCGCGTCCAGCCGGGCCCGGACCACGCCGGACACCTGGCCGCCGCGGGTCAGGCAGGCGAAGACCGCCCGCACCGGCAGCGCGCGTACGAACGCGTCCTCGGGGGCGTCCTGCGCGGCCGTCTCGGCGAAGTCGAGGCACTCGCGGTGGGCCCCGGGGGAGGAGGCCGCCAGGTACTCCAGGGCGGCGACGTGGCAGCCGTAGTGGTGCGGGGAGCGACGGACCGCCTGCTCCCACAGCCGTTCGAACTCGGCGTGCCCCGCGTGCGCGCCCCGGGCGGTGTCCAGCGCCACGCACCACGGCACCGGGTCGGGCCCGCCGGCCTCGGTGGCGGCGGTGACCGCCGGGCCCACCTGGCGCAGGAGTTCGGCGCGGGCCGGTGAGTCCCAGCAGCGGTCCACGGCCAGCCGGGCCCGGACCAGCAGGGCACCGGGGTCGTCCGGGGCGGTGGTGCACCAGTGCTCGAGCCATTCGGAGCGGGAGCGGGCGAAGGCGGCCAGTCGGGTCGCGTAACGGTCGCGGTGCTCCCACTCGGCGTTCTCGCGGGTGCCGGCGAGCAGGTCGGCCGCGGGCCCGTACTCGCCGCGGGCCGCGGCGACCAGGGCGGGGGCGAGGCGGTCGTCGGGGGCGTCGAGGAGCACGTCGGCCTCGTCGTCGGTGGTCGGTGCGGCGGCGGGCCGCGACGTACGGAGGAACGCGCGCAGCATGGCCAGTACGACGGCCGACGGCACGGGATGGTTGTGCGGATCCCCACGGGGCCTTCCCGGCTCCGGCCCGGCTCCGGCCCGGCTCCACCTCCGGTCCGGTTCCGCCTCCGCCCTGCGGCTTTCCGCCCGCGTCACCCGTACCGCCCGTGCCGCCCGTGTCACCCGCACCACCCGTGCGGACGTCGTCGGGGTCAGTTGCGGCGCAGGAGTCTCGTCGCGCCGGCCGTGACCGTCGTGGCGAGGATCCAGCCGAGCAGGATCATCGCCGCCGCCAGCCACTGCCAGCCGCCGCGCAGCTGCCAGAAGCCCACCTGGCCCAGGTCGATGACCGGCAGCAGCAGGTCGAGGGCGAACAGGGCCGGGTTCCAGTCCGGGTGTTCGCCGCTCTTGAGCGGCGGATGGTCGGCGCGCGAGAAGGCGAACGAGCCCGCCGCCCACAGCACCGCCATCCACACCGCGGCCCGGCCCGGCCGGTAGCCGTAGGCCACCGTCCAGTCCTGCGCGTACCCCACCAGCTTCGCGGCGAGCGGCAGGCTCTCGCGCCGCCGCCGGTGCTTGGCGAGCAGCACCTCGCGGGCGTCCTCGTCCTCGCCGGAGGCCCGCAGCACGGCGGCGAGGCGCTCGTACGGCTCGGGGTGGTACTCGGCGGTCGCGGCGCCCACCCACCGCAGCCGCTTCGCCAGCGGGAACGGCCCCCGCGGCACCAGGTTCTCGTAGGCGAAGCCGCCCATCTGGAGCCGGCCCGGGCCCGGCCAGCTGTCCGCCCGGTCCATCAGGTTGACCACCCGCGCCCCCGACAGCACCACCCGCCCCCGCGCCGGCCGCTCGCCCAGGAAGCGCAGCTCGGGCGTCTGCACCCGGCGCAGCGACAGCTCCTGGTCGTCGGTGAAGGTGAACCGGGCGTGCTCGAAGTCGACCGCGTCACCGAACCGCCCGTCGTCCAGCCGCACCCCGCCCTCGCACTCGAAGACCTGGATCCGCGTCCCCTGCGCCGGAGTGGTGCCCCGCAGCATCGGGCTGCCCAGGCCCGCCGGCGTCAGGTACAGGGTGCGCTCCACCGCCAGCCGCGGGGCGTTCAGCGCGTACCGCGTGTACGGGTTGAGCAGCCGGGCGCCGCGCAGGCTCAGGGAGACGCCGACCTGGGCGCTGCGCAGGCTCACCTCGCCGTACGACTCCAGCAGCTCGGCCTGGAGGTCCTGGCCGACGGACATGCCGTCCGCGGCTATGGAGCGGCCGCTGCGGTCCCGGTGCACGACCGCCTGGTTGAGCAGCAGGTCGGTGCCTATCTGGGCGTCGGTGAGCCGGATCCCGCCCGGGATCCGGCAGCGCGGCAGGTGCAGATCGCCCTCGGTGTGCAGCCGGGCCGCCTCCAGCCGCGGCACCGAGCAGTCCACCAGTCGCAGGGTCGTGAAGCGGGTCTCGGGCAGCAGGACCTCCCGCTCGAAGCGGCAGCCCCGCAGCTCCACGTACGGCACCACCGTGCCGCCCGCCAGGTCCATCGTGTCGCTGATCTGCACGCCCACGAGCTGCAGCGAGGACACGCGGCCCGCGAGCGCGGGCGGGCCGTCGAGCAACAGCCAGCACACGATGCGGGCCCGCACGGTCCGCTCGGGTCCCCACGGCTGTCCGCCGTGCGGATCGTCGACGAACGCGTCCCCGCTGCTCAGGTCGTACACGCTGCCGTTGCGGAAGGCCTGCCACATGCCCGCCTCCGCGACGGTCAGGTCGTCCGGCAGCTCTCCGTCACGACGGCCGTCCCCTTCGGTCACGGCACTTCACCCCCTCCCCGGCTACTCGCGGGTCACTCACGCTTCGTACAACCGTTCATGCCCGCTGGGTGACGAGTCGAACACTCCACGTGAGGGTGATTCGCCGGATTCCACGGCCGGCCGTGACGAGCCGTCGCTTTCCGTATCAGTCATTGATACGCGCGAACGGTCTCCGACGCGGGTCTGAGAGAATTGGTTCCGTGATCTCCCGAATCGATCTGCGCGGCGACGTCCTCCCTGAGGGCCCCGCCCTGCGCGACCTGCTGCCCCGAGCCGACTTCGACGTCTCGGCCGCCCTGGAGAAGGTGCGTCCGATCTGCGAGGCCGTGCATCATCGTGGTGACGCGGCGCTGATCGACTTCGCCGAGCAGTTCGACGGCGTCAAGCTCGACCAAGTACGCGTTCCGGCCGCCGCGCTCGCGCGCGCGCTGGAGGAGCTCGACCCGGCCGTGCGCGCGGCCCTGGAGGAGTCCGTCCGCCGCGCCCGCCTCGTCCACCGCGAACAGCGCCGCACGACCCACACCACCCAGGTGGTGCCCGGCGGCTCGGTCACCGAGAAGTGGGTGCCGGTCGAGCGGGTCGGCCTGTACGCGCCCGGCGGCCGGTCGGTGTACCCGTCGTCCGTGGTGATGAACGTCGTCCCGGCCCAGGAGGCCGGCGTCGAGTCGATCGCGCTCGCCTCTCCCGCCCAGGCCGAGTTCGGCGGGCTGCCGCACCCGACGATCCTCGCCGCCTGCGCCCTGCTCGGCGTCGACGAGGTGTACGCGGCCGGCGGCGCCACCGCCGTCGCGATGTTCGCGTACGGCACCGAGTCCTGCCCGCCCGCCAACATGGTCACCGGCCCCGGCAACATCTGGGTCGCCGCCGCCAAGCGGTACTTCACCGGCAGGATCGGCATCGACGCCGAGGCCGGCCCGACCGAGATCGCCGTCCTCGCCGACTCGACGGCCGACCCGGCGCACGTCGCCTCCGACCTGATCAGCCAGGCCGAGCACGACCCGCTGGCCGCCGCCGTCCTGGTCACCGACTCCGTGGAGCTGGCCGACGCGGTCGAGCGCGAGCTGGAGCCGCAGGTCGCGGCCACCAAGCACGTCGACGACCGGATCGTGCCAGCCCTCAAGGGGAGGCAGTCCGCGATCGTGCTGGTCGACGGCATCGACGAGGGCCTGCGCGTGGTCGACGCGTACGGCGCCGAGCACCTGGAGATCCAGACCGCCGACGCCGCCGCCGTCGCCGAGCGCGTGAAGAACGCCGGCGCGATCTTCGTCGGCCCCTGGGCGCCCGTCTCCCTCGGCGACTACGCGGCCGGGTCCAACCACGTCCTGCCCACCGGCGGCTGCGCCTGCCACTCCTCGGGCCTGTCGGTCCAGTCCTTCCTGCGCGGCATCCACATCGTCGACTACACGCGGGACGCGCTGGCCGAGGTCGCGCACCACGTGGTGACGCTGGCGGAGGCGGAGGACCTGCCCGCGCACGGCGCGGCGATCAAGGCCCGGTTCGATTGGAAGGTTCCGGAGAGCAAGTGACGTTCGGTATCGACGACCTCCCCGTACGGGACGAGCTGCGCGGCAAGTCCCCCTACGGCGCGCCCCAGCTGGACGTGCCCGTACGGCTGAACACCAACGAGAACCCCTACCCCCTGCCCGACGCGCTGGTGGAGCGGATCACCGAGCGGGTCCGCGAGGCCGCCCGCGACCTCAACCGCTACCCGGACCGGGACGCGGTCGAGCTGCGCACGCAGCTCGCCGAGTACCTGACGAAGACGTCCGGCCACCCCCTGGACGTGAGCAACGTCTGGGCGGCCAACGGCTCCAACGAGGTCATCCAGCAGCTGCTGCAGACCTTCGGCGGCCCGGGCCGCACCGCGATCGGCTTCGAGCCGTCGTACTCGATGCACGCCCTCATCTCGCGCGGCACCGGCACCGGATGGATCTCCGGCCCGCGCAACGAGGACTTCACCGTCGACGTGCCCGCCGCCCAGAAGGCGATCGCCGAGCACCGCCCGGACGTCGTCTTCATCACCACCCCCAACAACCCCACCGGCAACGCGGTCCCGGCCGAGACGGTCCTCGCCCTGTACGAGGCCGCGCAGGCGGCGAAGCCGTCGATGGTGGTCGTGGACGAGGCCTACATCGAGTTCAGCCACGGCGCCTCGCTGCTGCCGCTGCTGGACGGACGGCCCCACCTCGTCGTCTCGCGCACGATGTCGAAGGCGTTCGGCGCGGCGGGCCTGCGCCTGGGCTACCTCGCCGCGCACCCGGCCGTCGTCGACGCCGTACAGCTCGTCCGGCTGCCCTACCACCTGTCGGCCGTGACCCAGGCGACCGCGCTGGCCGCCCTGGAGCACACGGACACGCTGCTGAAGTACGTCGAGCAGCTGAAGGCCGAGCGGGACCGGCTGGTGGCCGAACTGCGCGCCCTCGGCTACGAGGTCACCGAGTCCGACGCCAACTTCGTCCAGTTCGGGCGGTTCGCGGACGCGCACGCCACCTGGCGGAAGATCCTCGACCGGGGCGTCCTGGTGCGGGACAACGGCGTACCGGGATGGCTGCGGGTGACCGCCGGCACCCCCCAGGAGAACGACGCGTTCCTCGATGCGGTACGCGAACTGAAGAAGGAACAGGAGCACAGCGGATGAGCCGCGTCGGGCGCGTGGAGCGCACCACCAAGGAGACCTCGGTCCTCGTCGAGATCGATCTCGACGGCACCGGCAGGACCGACATCGCCACCGGCGTCGGTTTCTACGACCACATGCTCGACCAGCTCGGCCGGCACGGTCTGTTCGACCTGACCGTGAAGACCGACGGCGACCTGCACATCGACTCCCACCACACCATCGAGGACACCGCCCTCGCCCTGGGCGCCGCCTTCAAGCAGGCCCTCGGGGACAAGGTGGGCATCTACCGCTTCGGCAACTGCACGGTCCCGCTGGACGAGTCCCTCGCCCAGGTCACCGTCGACCTCTCCGGCCGCCCCTACCTCGTGCACACCGAGCCCGAGAACATGGCGCCGATGATCGGCGAGTACGACACCACGATGACCCGGCACATCCTGGAGTCCTTCGTCGCCCAGGCGCGGATCGCGCTGCACGTGCACGTGCCGTACGGGCGCAACGCGCACCACATCGTGGAGTGCCAGTTCAAGGCGCTCGCCCGGGCCCTGCGCTACGCCTCGGAGCGTGACGCGCGCGCGGCCGGCATCCTGCCCTCCACGAAGGGCGCGCTGTGAACGGCTCCTCGACCGCGCTGATCTTCCTCGGCCTGCTCCTCGTCGGCGGCATCATCTCCTTCGTCAAGCAGAAGATGCCCACGCAGCTCATCGTCCTGCTCTCCATCGGCGCCGTGATGTGTCTCGTCGCGGGCGTCATGAGGCTGGAGGTGTGGAATTGACCTCTCCCGCCAAGCGGGTCGTCGTCTTCGACTACGGCTTCGGCAACGTCCGCTCCGCCGAGCGCGCCCTCGCGCGCACGGGAGCCGACGTCGAGATCACCCGTGACTACGACAAGGCCATGAACGCCGACGGACTGCTGGTCCCCGGCGTCGGCGCCTTCGCCGCCTGCATGGACGGCCTGCGGGCCGCCCGCGGCGACTGGGTCGTCGAACGCCGGCTGGCCGGCGGACGCCCCGTGATGGGCATCTGCGTCGGCATGCAGATCCTCTTCGCCCGCGGCATCGAGCACGGCGTGGAGGCCGAGGGCCTGGACGAGTGGCCCGGCACGGTCGGTCCCCTCCAGGCCGACGTCGTGCCGCACATGGGCTGGAACACGGTCGAGGCCCCGGCCGACTCCCAGCTCTTCGCCGGCCTGGACGCGGACGCCCGCTTCTACTTCGTGCACTCCTACGCGGTCCACGACTGGTCGCTGGAGACGCACAACCCGCTGATCGCCGCGCCCAAGGTGACCTGGTCCACGCACGGCAAGCCCTTCGTGGCGGCCGTGGAGAACGGCGCCCTGTGGGCCACCCAGTTCCACCCCGAGAAGTCCGGCGACGCCGGAGCCCAGCTCCTCACCAACTGGATCGAGACCCTGTAGAGATGAGCACGCTCGAACTCCTCCCCGCCGTCGACGTCCGCGACGGCCAGGCCGTCCGCCTCGTGCACGGCGAGTCCGGCACCGAGACCTCCTACGGCTCCCCGCTGGAGGCCGCCCTCGCCTGGCAGCGCTCCGGCGCCGAGTGGCTGCACCTGGTCGACCTGGACGCCGCGTTCGGCACCGGGGACAACCGCGAGCTGATCGCCGAGGTCGCGAAGGCCATGGACATCAAGGTCGAGCTGTCCGGCGGCATCCGCGACGACGACACCCTCGCCGCCGCGCTCGCCACCGGCTGCACCCGCGTCAACCTCGGCACGGCCGCCCTGGAGACCCCCGAGTGGGTCGCCAAGGTCATCGCCGAGCACGGTGACAAGATCGCGGTCGGTCTGGACGTACGGGGCACCACCCTGCGCGGCCGCGGCTGGACCCGCGACGGCGGCGACCTCTACGAGACGCTGGACCGCCTGAACAAGGAGGGCTGCGCCCGCTACGTCGTCACCGACATCGCCAAGGACGGCACCCTCCAGGGCCCCAACCTGGAGCTCCTGAAGAACGTCTGCGCGGCCACCGACCGCCCGGTGGTGGCGTCCGGCGGCGTGTCCTCCCTGGACGACCTGCGCGCGATCGCCGGTCTCGTCCCCGCCGGTGTCGAAGGCGCCATCGTCGGGAAGGCCCTGTACGCGAAGGCGTTCACCCTGGAAGAGGCCTTGGAGGCTGTGTCGCCATGACGTCCGAAGCCGTACGGCGCGTGCAGAGCGGAAGTCCCTGGGAAGAGTCCTTCGGTTTCGCACGGGCCGTCGCGGCGGGCGATCGTGTCGTCGTGGCGGGCACGACCGCCTTCAAGGGCGACGTGCTGTACGGCGACGGCGACCCGTACGAACAGACGAAGGTGGCCTTCGCCACCGCCCTCGAGGCGATCGGCGCGTTCGGGCTGGGCATCGAGTCCGTGATCCGGACCCGGGTGTACCTGGCCCACTCGCGCGACGTCGACGAGGTGGGCCGGGCCCACAAGGAGCTGTTCGCCTCCGTGCGCCCGGCCACGACCCTGCTGGTCGTGGAGGGCTTCATCGACTCGCGGGTCCTGGTGTCGGTGGAGCTGGAAGCATTCAGAGAGCAGTAAGAGGCAAGAGGAGCCGTGGATTCATGACCCTGGCGGTCCGAGTCATCCCCTGCCTGGACGTGGACAACGGCCGGGTCGTCAAGGGCGTCAACTTCCAGAACCTGCGCGACGCGGGCGACCCCGTCGAGATGGCCAAGGTGTACGACGCCGAGGGCGCCGACGAGCTGACGTTCCTGGACATCACCGCCTCGTCGGGCAACCGTGAGACGACCTACGACGTGGTGCGCCGCACCGCCGAGCAGGTGTTCATCCCGCTGACCGTCGGCGGCGGCGTGCGCACCGCCGAGGACGTCGACAAGCTGCTGCGGGCCGGCGCGGACAAGGTGGGCGTCAACACCGCCGCCATCGCCCGCCCGGACCTGATCCGCGAGATCGCCGAGCGCTTCGGCCGTCAGGTCCTGGTGCTGTCGGTCGACGCCCGCCGCACCGAGGCCGGCACCTTCGAGGTGACCACCCACGGCGGCCGGCGCGGCACCGGCATCGACGCGGTCGAGTGGGCGCACCGGGCCGCCGAGCTGGGCGCGGGGGAGATCCTGCTCAACTCGATGGACGCGGACGGCACGAAGGACGGCTACGACCTGGAGATGATCGCGGCGGTCCGCGAGCACGTCACGGTCCCGGTGATCGCCTCCGGCGGCGCCGGCCGCCTCGCCGACTTCCCGCCGGCCGTCGCGGCGGGCGCGGACGCGGTGCTGGCGGCGTCCGTCTTCCACTTCGGCGACCTGCGCATCGGCGAGGTGAAGGAGACGCTCCGGACGGCGGGCCACCCTGTCCGTTAGCCAGAGACGCCAGCGACGGGGGACCGCGTCCGTGCCGGACACCCGCGTACCGGGGGCCGCCACCGCCTCCGCCTCCGTACCCGCACACCGCGACGCCAACGTGCTGCGCTGGGTCGCCGCCTACACCGCCTCCATGCTCGGCGACACCGTCTTCTTCCTGGCGCTGTCCTGGGCCGCCGTGCGCAGCGGCACCCCCGCCCAGGCCGGGATCGTCACCGCCGTGAGCGCGGTGCCCCGGGCGCTGCTCATGCTCGGCGGCGGTGTGGTCGCCGACCGGCTGGGCCCGCGCCGGGTCGTCATCGGCAGCGACGTCGTACGGTGCGTCACCGTCCTGACGGTCGCCGCGGTGCTCTTCGTGGCCGACCCCGGGCTGTGGCTGCTGGTGCTGCTCGCCGTCGTCTTCGGCACCGTCGACGCCGTGTTCATGCCCGCCGTCGGGGCGCTGCCCGCCCGCATCACCGCCAAGGACCAGCTCGCCCGTGTCCAGGGCATGCGCGGCCTCGCCGTCCGCTTCGCCGCCGTCGTCGGCGCCCCGCTCGGCGGGCTCGGCGTGGCCGTCGGCGGTTCGGCCGCCGCCTTCGCCCTGGCCGGGCTGCTGATCGCCGTGTCGGTGCCGCTGCTGGTGTCCGTGCGCGTGCGGGAACTGCCCGCCGACGACACGGCGGCCGGCACCACGGCGTGGCGGGACCTGGCGGCCGGGCTCCGGTACATCCGCCGGCACCGCGTCCTGGGCCCGCTGATGGTGACCATCGCGCTGGGCGACCTCGGTTTCGTCGGCCCCCTCAACGTGGGGCTGACCCTGCTCGCCGACGAACGCGGCTGGGGCGCCTCGGGGATGGGCTGGGTGCTCGCGGGATTCGGCGTCGGCGCCGGCACGGCGGCCCTGCTGCTGACCGTACGGGGCCGCCTGCCGCGCGCCGGATGCGTCGCCGCCGGCGCCCTCGTCCCCGGCGCCGCCGCGATCGGCTTCCTGCCGCACGCCCCCGGTCTCGCCGTCGCCGTCGGCATCGCGGTGGCCGTCGGACTGCTCACGGGTCTCAGCGGCGCCGTATGCGGGGCCCTGCTGCAGACCCGGTCCGACCCCGCCTACCTGGGGCGCGTCACGGCGGTCGCCGGCATCGTCAGCCTGGGCGTGGCACCGCTCAGCATGCCGCTCTCCGCAGCGGCCGTCGGCGCCTGGGGCACCGGCCCGGTCTTCGCGGCGAGCGCCGCGGTGTGCGCCCTCGGCGGGCTGGTCGCCCTGTGCGCTCCCGGGGTGCGCCGGGCCGAGCTGCCGGCGTGAGCGCGCGGGGCGGGCGACCGCGCCGTCCCCGGAGCCCCACCCGGCGCCCCCGGCCGCCGGACGCCGAGCTGCCCGGACCCGCTCAGATACCGAGCTGCCTGGACTCGCTCAGCCGGACGATCGCGTCCTTCTCGCCCTCCAGCTCCACCTTCGCCGCGCCCTGCCGCCCGTACGCGAACAGCAGCAGCTCGGACGGCTCGCCCGTCGCCGTCACCACCGGCGTACCCCGGCGGGCGACCGTCGTCTGGCCGTTCGGGCGGCGCAGCACCAGGCCCGTCGGGATGCCCCGGCCCATCAGGCGGGCGGCGCGCTCCAGCCGGGACCACAGGGCGTCCTGGAAGACCGGGTCCAGCTCGCGAGGCGACCAGTCCGGCTGGGCGCGGCGGACGTCCTCGGCGTGGACGTAGAACTCCACCGTGTTCGCCGCCTCGTCGACCTGCTTGAGCTGGAACGGCGAGAACCGGGGAGGGCCGGTGCGGATCAGCTGGACCAGCTCCTCGTACGGCTTCGCGCCGTACTCCTCCATCACCCGGTCCAGACGGGACGCCAGCTGCTTGACCAGGGCGCCGCCGGCGGCGTCCGGCCGCCGCTCGCGGATCACCACGTGCGCGGCGAGGTCCCGGGTCCGCCAGCCCTCGCAGAGGGTGGGGGCGTCCGGGCCCGCCGTCTCCAACAGGTCGGCCAGCAGAAGTCGTTCACGCTTCGCGAATGTCGACATGTCAGCCAGCCTACGGCCGACCCCCGGGTCCGCCCAGTGGACGGCGCCGGGGCGTGTCCCGCGCGCGCGGCACAATGGGCGTCATGACCAGCAGCTCCCCCCGGCTCCCCAGTCCGCTCGACCCGCGGATCGCGGCGCGCCTCAAGCGCAGTGCCGACGGCCTCCTGCCCGCCATCGCCCAGCAGTACGACACCGGGGAGGTGCTGATGCTCGGCTGGATGGACGACGAGGCGCTGCACCGCACGCTGACCACGGGCCGCTGCACCTACTGGTCGCGCAGCCGCCGGGAGTACTGGGTCAAGGGCGACACCTCGGGACACTTCCAGTGGGTGAAGTCCGTCGCCCTGGACTGCGACGCCGACACCGTCCTGGTCAAGGTCGACCAGGTCGGCGCCGCCTGCCACACCGGCGCCCGCACCTGCTTCGACGCCGACGTCCTGCTCGGGGACGGCACGGGTGCCGACGCGCCCGGCGCCGATCAGTAGGGTCTGCCCACATGGACGACAAGGACGCCATGGACCTCGACACCTTCCGCAAGCTGGCCGCCGACCGCCGGGTGATCCCGGTCAGCCGCAAGCTCCTCGCCGACGGCGACACCCCGGTCGCCCTGTACCGCAAGCTCGCCGCCGAGCGCCCCGGCACCTTCCTGCTGGAGTCCGCCGAGAACGGACGGTCCTGGTCCCGGTACTCCTTCGTCGGCGTCCGCAGCGCCGCCACCCTCACCGAGAAGGACGGCGAGGCCCACTGGCAGGGCACCCCGCCCGTCGGCGTCCCCACCGGCGGCGACCCGCTCGCCGCCCTGCGCGCCACCGTCGAGGCCCTGCACACCCCCCGCGACCTCGCCCACGACCTGGGCCTGCCGCCCTTCACCGGCGGCATGGTCGGCTACCTCGGCTACGACATCGTGCGCCGCCTGGAGAAGGTCGGCCCCGGAGAGCGCGACGACCTGAAGCTCCCCGAGCTGACCATGCTCCTCACCAGCGACCTCGCCGTCATGGACCACTGGGAGGGCTCGGTCCTGCTGATCGCCAACGCGATCAACCACAACGACCTGGAGACCGGCGTCGACGAGGCCTACGCCGACGCCATCGCCCGCCTGGACGCCATGGAGGCCGACCTCACGCGCGCCGTCGCCCAGCCCCCGGCCGCCCTGCCGCCCTCCGAGCTGCCCGAGTACACCGCGCTGTGGGGCGGCCCCGACTTCCAGGAGGCCGTCGAGGACATCAAGGAGCGCATCCGCGCGGGCGAGGCCTTCCAGGTCGTCCCCTCGCAGCGCTTCGAGACGCCGTGCACGGCGAGCGCCCTGGACGTGTACCGGGTGCTGCGCGCCACCAACCCGTCCCCGTACATGTACCTGCTGCGCCTCGACGGCTTCGACGTCGTCGGCTCGTCCCCCGAGGCGCTGGTCAAGGTCGAGGACGGGCGGGCCATGGTCCACCCCATCGCCGGCACCCGCCCGCGCGGCGCCACCCCGCAGGAGGACCAGGTCCTCGCCGACGAACTGCTCGCCGACCCCAAGGAGCGCGCCGAGCACCTGATGCTCGTCGACCTGGGCCGCAACGACCTCGGACGCGTCTGCGAACCCGGCTCCGTCGAGGTGGTCGACTTCATGTCCGTCGAGCGGTACTCGCACGTCATGCACATCGTCTCGACGGTCACCGGCCGGGTCGCCCCGGGCCGCACCGCCTTCGACGTCCTCACCGCCTGCTTCCCGGCCGGCACGCTCTCCGGCGCGCCCAAGCCGCGCGCCCTGCAGATCATCGACGAACTCGAACCGTCCCGGCGCGGCCTGTACGGCGGCTGCGTCGGCTACCTCGACTTCGCGGGCGACTCCGACACCGCCATCGCCATCCGCACGGCCCTGCTGCGCGACGGCACGGCCTACGTGCAGGCGGGCGCCGGCATCGTCGCCGACTCCGACCCGGTCGCCGAGGACACCGAGTGCCGCAACAAGGCGGCGGCGGTGCTGCGGGCGGTGCACACCGCCAACCGGCTCGGGCAATAGGGTCATTCTCACGTCCCGCATTCCCCGCCCCGGGTGACGGTCCGCCCGGGGTCCGGGTGATAGTGGAGTACGTGACAGCTGTTCCTCACCCCCGCACCCCCGCCGCAGGACCCGCCCGGGCCGGCCGCCGGAGCCTCGCCGCAGCCCTGCTGTGCGGTGCGCTCGGCGCGGCCGTCGCCCTGCTCGCCACCCGGCAGGAGTGGTCGCAGGGCACCGCGACGGTGGCCGGCGGCGCGTTCCCCCTGTCCGCCAAGGGCAGCGACGTCACGGGCGTCCCCGCGGCGCTCGCGATAGTCGGCCTCGCCGCGCTCGTCGCCGTCTTCGCCGTCCGCCGCGCCGGACGGTTCGCCGTCGCCGCCCTGCTCGCGCTGAGCGGCGCGGGCACCGTCGCCGCGGCGATGGCCGGCGCCTCGGACAGCTCCGCGCTGGACGACAAGGCCGCCGAGGCCGCCGGCGACACCTCGGCCACCGTGGACGCCCTCTCCCACACCGCCTGGCCCTACGTCGCGGCCGTCGGCGGCCTGCTGCTCCTGCTGGCCGGTCTGCTCGCCCTGCGCTACGGCCGATTGTGGCCCGCGATGTCCGGCCGCTACGAACGCGACGGCACCCCGCGCCCCCGCCGCACGGCACGGACCGTCGACCCCGACCGCCCCGAGGACCTGTGGAAGGCCCTGGACCGCGGCGAGGACCCGACCGGCGCCTGACCCGCCGCGACCCGGCACGAACGCGCGGTTCGACCGCGCGCGCGGGGGCACCCGTACACGCGCCACCCACGCCCGGGGCGTCCGGCGGCCGCCACGTGTGCGTGGAGGAGCACCCCCGGTCATGACGCGCGCGCCCGTGCGGGACAATGGGCGCGAGCGTCCTGCTCAGACACGTACACAGCAACGAGGAGCAAGCAATGGCGGGCAGCAGCCACGGTCACACCCCGGCCGCCTGGGCGGGTGTCATCATCACCTTCATCGGTTTCTGCATCGCGGGCGTGTTCATGGTGGCGGCCCAGCCGGCGGGCTTCTGGGCCGGCATGGCGGTCGTGCTCCTCGGTGGCATCGTGGGCTTCATCATGCGCATGATGGGCCTCGGCCAGCCGAAGGAGAACCACCCGGTGCACCAGGTCACCGGTGAGCGCGAGCCCGCCGGCGCCAAGGGCTGACCCGGCCGCGGTCGCGCAGTACTCCTTGAGGGGTGGACCGGCACCTGGTGCCGGGGCCGCCCCTCACGTGCGCGTACGGTCCGTGCCGGGCAGAATGCGGGGCGTGGACGCCGAGACCCGGAAACCGACCCGGAGCAGCACCCCTCCCCGCTCGGGCCCGTCGGCCGTCGCGGCCCGCGTCGCCGTCCCGGCCGGGGTGCTGGCGGCCGTCGTCGGAGCCTTCGCCTACGTGGGCGCCGTGGACCCCAACGAACCCGGCCACTACCCCGTCTGCCCGCTGCTGCGCTTCACCGGCCTCTACTGCCCCGGCTGCGGAGGTCTGCGCAGCGCCCACGCGTTCGTCCACGGGGACGTCCTGACCTCGCTGCACGCCAACGCCCCGGCCGTCCTCGGCTACCTGGGCTTCGCCGCGCTGTGGACCGTCTGGATGATCCGCGCGGTGCGCGGCCGGCCCCTCAGGGTCGACCCGGGGCCGGTGCACCTGTGGGCGCTGGGCACGTTGCTGCTGGTCTTCACCGTCGTCCGGAACCTGCCGTTCGGCGGCTGGCTCCACCCCTGAGCACGTGCCGGGTGTCCAGGTGCCGGGACCGCCGGCCACCGGATGCGAGGCCTGCCCGTCCCTGCGGATACCATCGGAGTGACCACAGGTTTCGCCGTCTGAAAGGGGGCCGCTCGCGTGAGTGTGCTCGACGAGATCATCGACGGAGTCCGTGCCGACCTCGCGGAACGGCAGGCGCGCGTCAGCCTCGACGAGCTCAAGGAGCGCGCGGCCAAGGCCCGCCCCGCCCAGGACGGCGTGAGTGCCCTGCGGGGCGACGGCGTCAAGGTCATCTGCGAGGTCAAGCGCTCCAGCCCGTCCAAGGGCGCGCTGGCCGCCATCGCCGACCCGGCCGGACTCGCCGCGGACTACGAGGCGGGCGGCGCCGCCGTCATCTCCGTCCTCACCGAACAGCGCCGCTTCGGCGGCTCGCTGGCCGACCTGGACTCCGTCCGCGCGCGCGTGGACATCCCCGTGCTGCGCAAGGACTTCATCGTCACGTCGTACCAGCTGTGGGAGGCCCGGGCGCACGGCGCCGACCTCGTGCTGCTGATCGTCGCCGCCCTCGACCAGCCGGCCCTGGAGTCGCTGATCGAGCGCGCCGAGTCCATCGGGCTCACCCCGCTCGTCGAGGTGCACGACGAGGACGAGGTCGAGCGCGCGGTGGACGCCGGCGCCAAGATCATCGGTGTCAACGCGCGCAACCTGAAGACGCTCGAGGTCGACCGCGGCACGTTCGAGCGGGTCGCCCCGGAGATCCCCGCGCACATCGTCAAGGTCGCCGAGTCCGGCGTCCGCGGCCCGCACGACCTCATCGCCTACGCCAACGAGGGCGCGGACGCGGTCCTGGTCGGCGAGTCCCTGGTCACCGGCCGTGACCCCAGGACGGCGGTCTCCGACCTGGTGGCGGCCGGCGAGCACCCGGCGCTCCGCCACGGCCGGGGCTGACCCCGGTAGGCTGATCACCATGACGCTCCCGCTCGCCCCGGCCCCCCGGGACCCGTACGCGCGCCTGGCGCGCGGCTGCCGCCCCCGCGGCTGCCGCGCCCCCGCACGCCGGGTCCACGGCCGCCGCGTGCGGTACGTCATCGGTGACGAACCGGGCCAGGTGAACGGCATGCGATGGCTCGAGCGCCCCGTACGGGGCGCGGGACAGGGCTGAATCCGCGACTCCGTCGCGCGGCGCGAGCGGCCGACGACGGGGTCCACGGTGGCCTGACCACCCGCGCTCCCACGGCGAAGGTGCCCCACCAGACACTCACCGTGAGGTTCACGCATGCCCAGCAACTTCTTCATCCCCGACCCGGAGGGCCGGGTCCCCTCCACCGAGGGCTACTTCGGTGCCTTCGGCGGCAAGTTCATCCCCGAAGCCCTCGTCGCGGCGGTCGACGAGGTGGCCGTCGAGTACGACAAGGCCAAGGCCGACCCCGAGTTCGCCCGCGAGCTCGACGACCTCCTGGTCCACTACACCGGCCGCCCGTCGGCGCTCACCGAGGTCCCCCGCTTCGCCGAGCACGCCGGCGGCGCCCGCGTCTTCCTCAAGCGCGAGGACCTGAACCACACCGGCTCGCACAAGATCAACAACGTGCTCGGCCAGGCCCTGCTCACCAAGCGCATGGGCAAGACCCGCGTGATCGCCGAGACCGGCGCCGGCCAGCACGGCGTGGCGACGGCCACCGCCTGCGCCCTCTTCGGCCTCGACTGCACCATCTACATGGGCGAGATCGACACCCGGCGCCAGGCCCTCAACGTGGCCCGCATGCGCATGCTCGGCGCCGAGGTCATCGCCGTGAAGTCCGGCAGCCGCACCCTGAAGGACGCCATCAACGAGGCGTTCCGCGACTGGGTCGCCAACGTCGACCGCACCCACTACCTGTTCGGCACGGTCGCCGGCCCCCACCCCTTCCCGGCGATGGTCCGCGACTTCCACCGCGTCATCGGCGTCGAGGCCCGCCGCCAGCTCCTGGAGCAGGCCGGACGCCTCCCCGACGCCGCGATCGCCTGCGTCGGCGGCGGTTCCAACGCCATCGGCCTCTTCCACGCCTTCATCCCCGACACGGACGTCCGCCTCATCGGCTGCGAGCCCGCCGGGCACGGCGTCGAGACCGGCGAGCACGCGGCCACCCTGACCGCGGGCGAACCCGGCATCCTGCACGGCTCCCGGTCCTACGTCCTCCAGGACGACGAGGGCCAGATCACCGAGCCGTACTCGATCTCGGCCGGCCTGGACTACCCCGGCATCGGCCCCGAGCACGCCTACCTCAAGGACTCCGGCCGCGGCGAGTACCGCGCGGTCACCGACGACGCCGCCATGCAGGCGCTGCGCCTGCTGTCGCGCACCGAGGGCATCATCCCGGCCATCGAGTCCGCCCACGCGCTGGCCGGCGCCCTGGAGGTCGGCAGGGAGCTGGGCACGGACGGGCTGATCGTGGTCAACCTGTCCGGCCGCGGCGACAAGGACATGGACACCGCCGCCCGCTACTTCGGGCTGTACGACACCGACGCCGAGGTCGCCGAGGACGCCTCCGGCACCGCCGAGATCGAGGGGGACGCCAAGTGAGCGGGAACGTGCAGCTGCTGACCGACACCCTCGCCGCGGCGAAGTCCGAGGGCCGCGCCGCCCTCATCGCCTACCTCCCGGCCGGGTTCCCGACCGTGGACGGCGGCATCGCGGCGGTCAAGGCCGTCATCGAGGGCGGTGCCGACGTCGTCGAGGTCGGCCTGCCGCACAGCGACCCCGTCCTGGACGGCCCGGTCATCCAGACCGCCGACGACATCGCGCTGCGCGGCGGCGTGCGGATCGCCGACGTGATGCGCACCGTCCGCGAGGCCCACGAGGCCACCGGCAAGCCGATCCTCGTCATGACCTACTGGAACCCCATCGACCGCTACGGCGTCGAGCGCTTCACCGCCGAGCTCGCCGAGGCGGGCGGCGCCGGGTGCATCCTGCCCGACCTGCCCGTGCAGGAGTCGGCGCTGTGGCGGGAGCACGCGGACAAGCACGGCCTCGCCACGGTCTTCGTGGTCGCGCCCAGCAGCAAGGACGAGCGGCTCGCCGAGATCACCGCGGCCGGCAGCGGCTTCGTCTACGCCGCCTCCCTCATGGGCGTCACCGGCACCCGCGAGTCGGTCGGCGCGCAGGCCGAGGACCTGGTGCGGCGCACCCGCGCCACCACCGACACCCCGGTCTGCGTCGGACTCGGCGTCTCCAACGCCGCGCAGGCCGCCGAGGTCGCCGGCTTCGCCGACGGCGTGATCGTCGGCTCCGCCTTCGTCAAGCGGATGCTGGACGCCCCCGACGAGCGGGCCGGCCTGGAGGGCGTCCGCGCGCTCGCCGCCGACCTGGCGAAGGGCGTGCGCCGGCAGGCGTGACGGCAAGCACGGGAACGGGGGTCCCCCGTACGGGTGGACCTGTGACCGGGGAGGCGCTGTGCGCCTCCCCGGTTCGTTCTGCGGGGTGTGAGCGAGAAGAACCGAGACGGAAAGCGCACCGCCCGCCAGAGACTGGCGGACCAGCGCGAGAAGCAGAAGACCAGGGACAAGCGCCGGCGCGCGCTGATCGTGGGCGCGTCCGTGGTCTGCGTCCTGGGACTGGCCGCGGTGATCGGCGTGGTCGCCGCGAACGCCGGCAAGGACGACGCCGACGAGTCGGCCGGTCCGGTCGTGGCGCCCTCGGGCGCCCAGGGCAAGGACAGCCTGGCCATCCCCGTCGGCAAGGAGAGCGCCAGGTCGACGCTCGTCGTCTGGGAGGACTTCCGCTGCCCGGCCTGCAAGGCCTTCGAGCTGGCGTACCGCGACACGATCCACGAGCTCGTCGACGCCGGGCAGCTCAAGGTCGAGTACCACCTGGCGACGATCATCGACGGCAACATGGGCGGCAGCGGTTCCCGCAAGGCGGCCAACGCCGCCGCCTGCGCCCAGGACGCCGGTGAGTTCCCGGCGTACCACGACGTGCTGTACAGCAACCAGCCCGAGGAGACCGACGACGCCTTCGCCGACGACGGCAGGCTGATCGGGCTGGCCGGCAAGGTGGACGGCCTGGACACGCCCGCCTTCCAGAAGTGCGTGAAGGACGGCACGCACGACAGCTGGGTCGAGAAGTCCAACAAGGCCTTCCTGGGCGCCGGCTTCAGCGGCACGCCGACCGTGCTGCTGAACGGCAGGAACATCTACAAGGAGGAGTCCATGACCCCGGCCAAGCTGAAGCAGCTCGTGCAGGACGCCGACAAGTAGGCCGGCTCGACCCGCCCGTTACGGACCCGTAGCCGGGCTGCCCGCCGTGCCGCCCCTCCCACACGGTAGCGTCGACCCTGCCATGGAACTTGCCTTCATTCCCAGCCCGTCGCGCGGGGTGCTGCACCTCGGTCCCATCCCGCTGCGCGGCTACGCGTTCTGCATCATCATCGGCGTCTTCGTTGCCGTCTGGCTCGGCAACAAGCGCTGGATCGCCCGCGGCGGGCGGGCCGGCACGGTGGCCGACATCGCGGTCTGGGCCGTTCCGTTCGGCCTGATCGGCGGCCGGCTCTACCACGTGATCACGGACTACGAGCTGTACTTCAGCGAGGGCCGCGACTGGGTGGACGCCTTCAAGATCTGGGAGGGCGGCCTCGGCATCTGGGGCGCGATCGCGCTCGGCGCGCTCGGTGCCTGGATCGGCGCCCGGCGCCGGGGCGTCCCGATGCCCGCGTACGCCGACGCCGTCGCCCCCGGCATCGCCCTCGCCCAGGCCCTCGGCCGCTGGGGCAACTGGTTCAACCAGGAGCTGTACGGCAGGCCCACCGACCTCCCCTGGGCGCTGAAGATCACCTCGTCGGCCGACGGGCGGGTGCCGGGCACCTACCACCCGACGTTCCTGTACGAGTCGCTGTGGTGCATCGGCGTCGCCCTGCTCGTCATCTGGGCCGACCGCCGCTTCAGGCTCGGCCACGGGCGGGCGTTCGCGCTGTACGTCGCCGCGTACTGCGCGGGCCGCTTCTGGATCGAGTACATGCGCGTCGACGACGCCCACCACATCCTGGGCCTCAGGCTGAACAACTGGACCGCGCTCTTTGTGTTCCTGCTCGCCGTCGTCTACATGGTGCTCTCGGCGCGGCTGCGGCCGGGCCGCGAGGCCGTGGTGGAGCCGGGGGCGGAGGGCTCCGACGCGGACGCCGGGGACGGGGACGCGAAGGCGGACGCCGGCACGGACGCCGAGAACGCCGGAGCTCCCGAGGACGCCGAGACCGCCGGGGCTTCCGAGGACTCCGAAGACGCCGAGGACGTCCGGGACGCCGAGGACACCGGGGTCCGCACCGTGAAGGACGGGGCCGACCCGGCCAAGAAGGGCTGACGGCCCGCCGTACGCGGTCGAGGGCGCCCGGAGCGGATCCGGGCGCCCTCGGCGTGTGTCAGGCGAGGACGGGCCGCCGGGCCAGCGACAGGGTGCGCCGGGCCGTCGCCACCACCGCCGCGTCGATGAACCGCCCGTCCGGCAGCGCCTGGGCGCCCGGCTGCAAGGTGGCCGCCTCGACGATCGTCTCCGCCTCCTCCAGCTCCCGCTCGGTGGGCAGGTACGCCCGCTCGATGATCGGCAGCTGGCGGGGATGGATGGCGGCGCGGCCCAGGAAGCCCAGGGCGCGGCCGTGGGCGCAGGACGCCGCCAGGCCCTCCAGGTCCCGGATGTCCGGGTGCACCGTCTGCGACGGCGGTGCCAGCCCCGCCGCCCGCGCGGCCACCACCACCCGCGCACGCGACCAGTCCAGGCCCGCGTCCCCTCGTACGCCCAGGTCGGCGCGGAGGTCCGCCTCGCCGAGGGCGATGCCGCGCAGCGACGGGTGGGCGGCGGCGATCGCGTACGCCCGCTCCACGCCCAGGGCCGTCTCCAGCAGCGCGTACAGGGGCGGCCCGCCGGTGGCCCCGGCGACGGCCGCGATCTGGCCGGGGGAGGTCACCTTGGGCAGGCGCAGCCCGGACAGCCCCGGCAGCGCGGCCACCGCCGCCAGGTCCGCCGGGGCCAGCGGTCCGTCCAGGGCGTTCACCCGCACGTGCACCGGCACCGGCTGCGGCTCGGTGAGCAGCTCGGCGGTGCAGGCGCGGGCGTACTCCTTGCGGTCCGGGGCGACCGCGTCCTCCAGGTCGACCACGACCACGTCGGCCCCGGCGGCCAGTGCCTTGGCCACCACCCGGGGCCGGTCCCCGGGGGCGTACAGCCACGTCAGCGGGGGCACCGTCATACGACGCCCTCCTCGCGCAGCTCCTTCACGTCCGCGGGGGTCAGACCCAGCTCGGTCAGTACCTCCTCGGTGTCCGCGCCGTGCGGGCGGCCGGCCCAGCGGATCGCGCCGGGCGTGGCGGAGAGCCGGAACAGGACGTTCTGCATGCGCAGCGGTCCCAGCTCCGGATCGTCGACCGTGGTGATGGTGCCGAGGGCCTGGTACTGCGGGTCCGCCATCACGTCCCGCACGTCCTGGACCGGGGCGACGGCCGCCTCCGCCTTCTCGAAGGCGGCGAGCACGTCGGCGCGGGTGTGCCGGGCGATCCAGTCGCCGACCGCCGCGTCCAGGACGTCCGCGTGCTCCGCCCGGTCGGCGCCCGTCGCGAACCAGGGCTCGTCGATCAGCTCCGGGCGGCCCACCAGGCGCATCACGCGCTCGGCGACCGACTGGGCGGAGGTGGAGACGGCGACCCAGGTGCCGTCGGCGGTGCGGTAGGTGTTGCGCGGGGCGTTGTTCCGGGAGCGGTTGCCGGTGCGCGGCTGGACGTGGCCGAGCTGGTCGTACCAGATCGGCTGCGGGCCCAGCACGGTCAGGATGGGTTCGATGATCGCCATGTCCACGACCTGGCCCTCGCCGGTGAGGTCGCGGGCGGACAGGGCCGTCATCACGGCGTACGCCGTCGCCAGCGCGGCGATGGAGTCGGCCAGCCCGAACGGCGGCAGCGTCGGGGGCGCGTCCGGTTCGCCGGTCATCGCGGCGAAGCCGCTCATGGCCTCGGCGAGGGTGCCGAAGCCGGGGCGGCGCGCGTACGGGCCGAACTGGCCGAAGCCGGTGACCCGGGCGAGGACCAGGCGCGGGTTGACCGCGGACAGCTCGTCCCAGCCGAGGTCCCACTTCTCCAGGGTGCCGGGGCGGAAGTTCTCGATGACGACGTCCGCGGTCGCGGCGAGGCGGAGCAGGGTGGTGCGGCCGGCGGGCTTCGACAGGTCGAGGGTGACGGCGCGCTTGTTGCGGCCCAGCAGTTTCCACCACAGGCCGATGCCGTCCTTCGACGGTCCGTGGCCCCGGGAGGGGTCGGGGCGGGTGGGGTGCTCGACCTTGACGACGTCGGCGCCGAAGTCGCCGAGCAGGGTGGCGGCGAGCGGACCCGCGAAGAGGGTGGCGAGGTCGAGGACGCGCAGGCCGGCCAGGGGGGCCGGGACGGGCAGGGGCGCGGGGGGAGTCACGACGGGCCGGGGCATGAGCGGGTGGCCTCCGTGTGGGTGAGGTGGGCGAGGGTGTCGAAGCCGATG
The DNA here is from genome assembly GCF_002005565.1 of Streptomyces sp. JHA26. Taxonomy (GTDB): domain Bacteria; phylum Actinomycetota; class Actinomycetes; order Streptomycetales; family Streptomycetaceae; genus Streptomyces. The sequence goes on from NZ_BDJC01000011.1 coordinate 148,432, forward strand.
CCGTCGAAGTCGCCGACCGAGGTGGCCAGGCGGTTCTTCAGCGGGGCCGTCCAGTGTCCGGGCAGGGCGGCCGGGGAACCGGCGAGCAGGCCGGCGACGCTGCCGGCGGTGGCCCCGTTGGAGTCGGTGTCCCAGCCTCCCGACACGGCCCGGCAGACCGAGCCGGTGAAGTCGCCGTCCGCGTGGGTGAGGGCGGCGGCGATCAGGGCGGTGTTGGGGACGGCGTGGACCCAGTGGTGGGCGGGGGAGTGGAGGGCGTGCAGTTCGTCCACGACCGTGTCGAAGTCGTCGTGCGTCTCGGCGAGGCGGACGGCGTGACGGACGGCCCCGGCCAGGCGTGAGCCGGGCGGGACGACCGTCAGGCCGGTGCGCAGGCAGGCGTGGACGTCGTGGGTGCCGGTGGCGGCGTCGGCGATGACCGCCGCCGCGAACATCGCCGCGTGGACGCCGCTCGCGGTGTGGCTGAGGACCGCGTCGCGGTGCGCCTGCGCGGCGGCGCCGGCCGGGTCGCCGGGGTTGGTCCAGCCGTGCACGTCGGCGCGGATCAGGGCGCCGATCCACTCGCGGAAGGGATTGCGGCGGCTCGCCGTGTGCGGGGGCTCGAGGCCGGCGAGCAGGTTGCGGTAGGCGACGCGTTCGGCGGTGAAGGCGCGCCCGGCGGGGAGTTCGTCGAGCCAGACGCGGGCGACGTCGGCCGTGGTGAAGGCACGGCCGTGGCGCCGGAGGAGCAGCAGGTTCAGGAGGGGGTAGTCGAGGTCGTCGTCCTCCGGCATGCCGTCGATGTTCTCGGCCAGGGAGGTGGCCGCGGAGCGGCGGTTCCAGGGATACGCGACGGCGAGCTCCTCGGGGACGCCGCGGGCCGTGAAGTACGTGGTCAGGGGCCAGTTGCCGACGGCCCGGGCGAGGCGTCGGATGCCGGTCAGGGGGAGCTTCTCGACGGGCTTGCCGAGGAGGCAGCCGACGGCCCGGCCCAGCCAGGCGGCCTCCAGGCGGTCGGGGGACACGGCCGGGGGCGGGGCGGGGCGCGGGGCGGGCCAGTCCGGGCACGCGGCCCTGATCTCGTCCAGGTCCGTCGGCTCCGCCGCCGCCGACGGGTTCGGCAGACCGGCCAGCTCGTCCAGCAGCTCTTCCGCCAGCAGCCGCAGGCGGGGGGAGGCCGGCTCGGGGGACGCGCCCGCCCGGGCGGGCGCGTCGCAGCCGCCCGCCGCGCGCCAGCGGGCGGCGATCGCCGACGCGTCGCGGCCGTCCAGCGCGGCCTGGCGGAGTTCGTGGCCGATCAGGTCCTCGGGCTGGACCCAGGTCAGTCGGAGCATCCCGCGCCCCCGATCGCGGTGAACGCCCGCTCGTGGGCGCGGCGCCGCAGGACGTCCCGTTCGAAGACCTCCCGGGCCACCTCGGTGAGCGTCGTCGCCGGCTGCCACAGGTCCAGGCGGCTCGCCTCCGCGACCGTCTTCGCCCAGTCCTCCGGGACGGGGGAGCCCAGCGCCCCGGCCAGCGCGCCCGCCATCGTGGCGATGGAGTCGCAGTCGCGGCCGTAGTTGACCGCGCCGAGGACCGCGTGGCGGTAGTCGCCGCCGGACACCAGCAGCATGCCCAGGGCGACGGGAAGTTCCTCGATCGCGTGCAGCCGGGACGGGCGGCGGGCGCCCAGGGAGGGGGCGCGGTAGTCGGGGCCGACCGTGTCGTACGGCGCGACCGCCTCCCGCAGCGGCGCGAGCGCCGACTCGAAGTCCGAGTGGCGCGAGGCCACGTCGCCGACCGCCTCGATCGCCGCCCGGGTGCCGTCCTTCGCCAGGGACAGACAGGCCGACAGCACCGTCCGGGGCGTCGCGCCGGGGGCGCAGGCCGCCGCGACGGCCGCCGCGAAGACGCCGGCCGCCTCCCGCCCGTACGACGACTGGTGCGCGCCCGCCACGTCCAGCGCCTCGGCGTACGCGCCCGCCGGGTTCCCCGCGTTGACCAGGCCGACCGGGGCCATGTACATCGCCGCGCCGCAGTTGACGATGTTGCCGGTGCCGGCCTCGCGCGGGTCGACGTGGCCGTAGTGGATCCTGGCCACCAGCCACTTCTCCGCGAGGAAGATCCGCTGGAGCGGGAGCGCCTCCGCCTCCAGCTCCGGGATCCAGCGGGGGTGCGTCATCAGGTCCGGGACCAGGTGCTCGGCGACCGCGTAGGCGTCGAGATGGTCGCGGACGGCGGCGTAGACCCGGACCAGCGCGTGGGTCATCAGGGTGTCGTCGGTGACGTGGCCGTCGCCCTTGTGGTAAGGGGCGATGGGGCGGGCGGTGCGCCAGGCGTCGCCGTTCCAGGGGCCGACGACGCCGTGGATCCGGCCGCCGTGGCGCTGGAGGATCTGCTCGGGGGAGTAGCCCTCGACCGGGCCGCCGAGCGCGTCGCCGACGGCCGCGCCGACGAGGGCGCCGGTGACGCGTTCCTCCAGGCTCGCCGTGCCGTTCTGCGAGGTGCGGGCTGTCATGGTGTGCGTCCTCCTTCGGACCGGGGCGGTTGTGCGGCGTGCAGGAGCCCGGCGAGTTCCACCAGGTCCGTGCCGGTGAGCCGGGGCAGGACGCAGCCGGGGAGGGTGCGGCAGGCCTCGCGCCAGGGCGCGGGGATCGACGCGCCGCCGCCCAGCGCGCCGGTGAGGGCGCCGGTCAGCGCCGGGGCGGAGTCCGCGACGCGGGAGAGGCAGGCCGCCGCCGGTACGGCCTCGGCGATCCGGCCCCGGGCGGCGCGGGCCAGGGCGAGGGCGACCGGGACGGTCTCGGCGGCGGCGACGCCGTAGCTGTAGACGTGGTCGACGATCTGGTGCTCCAGCAGCGGGACCAGGGCGAACGCGCTCTCCGCCGTCGCCGCCAGGAGGAGCGCCCGCCGGGTGTTGCGGCCGATCTCCGTCTCCTCGGGCAGCTCGGCGAGCGCGGCCGTGAGGCAGGTGTCCACGTCGGCGCCGTCGAGGGCGCAGGCCAGTGCCGCCGCCATGGCGCGGGCACCGTGCACGCCGTCGCCGTCCTGGGTGTAGCGGGCGTCGAACTCGGCGAGGTCGGCGGCGAGCCGTGGGGCGCCGGGGTGGGCGGTGGCCAGGACGCAGGCCCGGACGCAGGCGGCGTCGTCGAAGTAGTGCGGGTTGTCGTGGCCGGTGGCGGGCGGGCGCAGGCCGGTGGCGAGGTTGCCGAGCCCGGCCCGTACCGAGATGCGGGCGCGCAGCGGCAGTACCGCCGACTCGACCTCGGGGGCGCGGTCCGCCGCGGCGGCCACCTCGCTGGCGACGGCGTTCCAGGTGAGGTCGATCGCGGCGCGTGTCCGGCGCTCCCGGCTCAGGTCGCCGAGCGCGTCGTCGTCCCCGGCGCGCAGCAGGGCCTCCGCCGCGAACACCGCCCACTCGGCGTCGTCCGACGGGCCGAGGCGCAGGGGCTCCGGGGACTGGTTCAGGGCGATGGGGACGGGGAGGGTGGTGGTCGCGTTCTGCTCGGCGAACGTGTCCAGCTCGCGGGTGAGCCGACGGGTCCACTCGGGCATCCGCGCCGCCCGGTGCCGGGCGGCGGGCCACCCGGCCGCGTCCCCGGCGGCGAGCCCGAGCAGCACGCCCCTCGACCCGGCCGGGGCCCGGTGCACGACGCCGGCCCGGGGCGGGGGCGGTGCGGGGG
>NZ_BDJC01000012.1 GCF_002005565.1 Streptomyces sp. JHA26
TCCGAGGCCGCCGTGCCCGCGCCGTCCCCGGAGGCACCGGCGGACCCGACGGCCGCCCCCGCCGCGGTCGCGGTCGGGGAGGCAGCCGTCGTCCAGGACCAGGCTCCGCAGCCCCACCTGGACGTCCCTCACCCCGTCCAGGGCCCCCAGTCGCTGCCGGACACCGACGCGGCACCGGGGACGCCCACGGCGCATGCCGTGCCCGTGCCCGCGGAGCAGCCCGGAGACCCGGCGCAGTCCCCGGCACCCCACCCGCAGCAGCCGGTGGGCCGGTTCGTGCCGGTCGACGGCGGTCAGGTGCCCACCACCCCGCACCTGGCCCCGACCCCGCCCGAGGGACTCGTCCTCCCCGCGGAGGCCCAGGACGCCCCCGCCCCGGACGCGGTCGCCGACGTCCCCGCGCCGCGCGAGGCCGACGCCGGACCCGTGCAGAACGCCGACGACCTGGACACCCGGGACGCCGGATCGGAAGACCAGGAAGACCCGCACGTGAGCACGGCCGCAGAGGCAGACGTACGACAGCCCTCCGGCCCGGCGGCACCCGCCTACGACGACGCCGAGCGCGAGGCCGTCCTGAAGGTCATGCGCGAACGCCGGGACATCCGCAACGGCTTCCGCTCCGACCCCATCCCGCACGAGGTGCTGCTCCGCGTCCTGGAGGCCGCCCACACCGCGCCCTCCGTCGGCCACTCGCAGCCCTGGGACTTCGTCGTCATCCGCTCCGCCGACACGCGGCGCGCGATGCACGAACTGGCGATGCGCCAGCGCGACGCGTACGCGAAGTCCCTCCCCAAGGGCCGGGCCAAGCAGTTCAAGGAACTGAAGATCGAGGCCATCCTCGACACCCCGGTCAACATCGTCGTCACCGCCGACCCCACCCGCGGCGGCCGGCACACCCTGGGCCGGCACACCCAGCCGCAGATGGCGCCGTACTCCTCCGCGCTCGCCGTCGAGAACCTCTGGCTCGCCGCCCGCGCCGAGGGCCTCGGCGTCGGCTGGGTCAGCTTCTTCGACGAGCGCGAGATGGTCCGCGCCCTCGGCCTGCCCGAGCACCTCGAGGTCGTCGCCTACCTGTGCGTCGGGTACGTCGACGAGTTCCCCGACGAGCCCGAGCTGATGCAGGCCGGCTGGTCCAAGCGCCGCCCGCTGTCGTGGGTCGTCCACGAGGAGACGTACGGACGCCGCGCCCTGCCCGGCGAGGCCCCGCACGACCTGCTCGCGGAGACCGTCGCGCAGATCCGCCCGCTGGACGCCAAGGCGCTCGGCGAGGCCTGGGAGCGGCAGAAGCGCATGACCAAGCCGGCCGGCGCGCTCGGCATGCTGGAGATCATCTCCGCGCAGCTGTCCGGGCTGTCCCGCCAGTGCCCGCCGCCGATCCCTGAGCCCGCGGCCGTCGCCGTCTTCGCCGGCGACCACGGAGTGCACGCCCAGGGCGTCACGCCGTGGCCGCAGGAGGTCACCGCCCAGATGGTGGCCAACTTCCTGGGCGGGGGAGCGGTCTGCAACGCCTTCGCCACCCAGGTCGGCGCCGAGGTCTGCGTCGTGGACGTCGGTGTCGCCGCCGACCTGCCCGCCACCCCCGGCCTGCTGCCGCGCAAGGTCCGCGCGGGCACCTCCGACATGACCACCGGTCCCGCGATGACCCGGGAGGAGGCCCTGCAGGCCATCGAGGTGGGCATCGAGACCGCCCGCGACCTGGTGGCGGCCGGCAACAAGGCGCTGCTCACCGGCGAGATGGGCATCGCGAACACCACCGCGTCCGCAGCCCTGATCTCCGTCTTCACGGGCGCCGACCCCGCCGAGGTCACCGGCCGCGGCACCGGCATCAACGACGAGACGCTGGCCCGCAAGACGGAGGTCGTGCGCCGCGCGCTGGAACTCCACCAGCCGGACCCGGCCGACCCCGTCGGCGTGCTCGCGGCGGTCGGCGGCTTCGAGCACGCGGCCATGGTCGGCCTGCTGCTCGGCGGCGCCTCCCTGCGTACGCCGGTGATCCTGGACGGCGTCAGCGCCGGCGCCGCCGCCCTGGTGGCCCGCGCCATCGCCCCCGAGGTCCTGGCGGCCTGCATCGCCGGCCACCGCAGTGCCGAACCCGGCCACGTCGCCGCGCTCAACAAGCTGGGCCTGCGCCCCCTGGTCGACCTCGACCTCCGCCTCGGTGAGGGCACCGGCGCGCTGCTCGCCCTGCCGATGGTGCAGAGCACCGCGCGGGCGATGCACGAGGTGGCGACGTTCGACTCGGCGGGCGTCACCGAGAAGTAGCGGTCGTACGCCGCAGGGGCCCCGGGACCACGGTGCCGGGCCCCTGCCGACCTGCCGCGGCCGTGCCCATCGTCCGCGCCCACCGCCCGCACCCGGCGACACCCGGCAACACGGTCCAACCACCGGACCGCCTGGGCCCCCCGGGCCGCCCCGCCATAAAATCCGCACGTCAGCGCCACCGCCGCAAGAGGAGCCGTCCCCTCATGGCCGAACACCCCGCCTATCCCGTAGGCCTCCGACTCACCGGCCGTCGCGTGGTCGTGCTCGGCGGCGGACAGGTCGCCCAGCGCCGCCTGCCGGCCCTCATCGCCGCGGGCGCCGACATCCGCCTCGTCTCCCCCGGGGCGACCCCCTCGGTCGAGGCCATGGCGGACGCGGGCGAGATCACCTGGGAGAAGCGCCCGTACGCCGAGGGGGACCTGGCGGACGCCTGGTACGCCCTGATCGCCACCAGTGACACCGCCGCCAACACCGCCGCCTCCGCCGAGGCCGAACGGCACCGCGTGTGGTGCGTCCGCTCCGACGACGCCGACGCGGCCACCGCCTGGACCCCGGCCACCGGGACCAGCGAGGGCGTGACGGTCGCCGTGCTCACCACCGACGCCCGCGGCCGCGACCCCCGCCACACCGCCGCCATCCGCGACGCGGTCGTGGAGGGACTGCGCGACGGCACCCTCGTCGCCCCGCACCACCGCACCCGCACCCCCGGCGTCTCCCTGGTCGGCGGCGGCCCCGGCGACCCGGACCTGATCACCGTCCGCGGCCGCCGCCTGCTCGCCGAGGCCGACGTCGTCATCGCCGACCGGCTCGGCCCCCGCGACCTGCTCGCCGAACTGCCGCCGCACGTCGAGGTGATCGACGCCGCGAAGATCCCGTACGGCCGCTTCATGGCGCAGGAGGCCATCAACAACGCGCTGATCGAGCACGCCAAGCAGGGCAAGTCGGTCGTGCGGCTCAAGGGCGGCGACCCGTTCGTCTTCGGGCGGGGCATGGAGGAGGCCCAGGCACTGGCCGAGGCGGGCATCCCGTGCACGGTCGTCCCCGGCATCTCCAGCTCCATCTCCGTCCCCGGCGCGGCCGGCATCCCCGTCACCCACCGGGGCGTCGCCCACGAGTTCACCGTGGTCAGCGGCCACGTCGCCCCTGACGACGAGCGCTCCCTGGTCGACTGGCCGTCGCTCGCGAAGCTGACCGGCACGCTCGTGATCCTCATGGGGGTCGACAAGATCGGCAAGATCGCCGAGACCCTCGTCGCGCACGGCAGGTCCCCGGACACCCCGGTCGCCCTGGTCCAGGAGGGCACGACCGCCGCCCAGCGCCGGGTCGACGCCACCCTCGCCACGGTCGCCGAGACCGTCGTCGCCCAGGAGGTCAGGCCCCCCGCCGTCATCGTCGTCGGCGACGTCGTCCGCCAGGGACCGCAGGGAACCGCGTGACATGGCCGAGCCCGTCACCCTCCACGACCCCGACGACCCCCGCCTGCACGACTACACGAACCTGACCGACGTCCAGCTGCGCCGTCGGCGCGAACCCGCCGAGGGCCTGTTCATCGCCGAGGGCGAGAAGGTCATCCGGCGGGCCGCCCGGGCGGGCTACGCGATGCGGTCGATGCTGCTGTCGGCCAAGTGGGTCGACGTCATGCGCGACGTCATCGAGGCCACTCCCGCCCCGGTGTACCTGGTGGACCCCGAGCTCGCCGAGCGGGTCACCGGCTACCACGTGCACCGCGGCGCCCTCGCCTCCATGCGGCGCGAACCGCTGCCCACGGTGCCCGACCTGCTGCGCGCCGCGCCGGCCCACGGACGAGGGGGAGACACGGTCCGCCGTGTCGCCGTCTTCGAGGACATCGTCGACCACGCCAACATCGGCGCCGCCTTCCGCAACGCCGCCGCCCTCGGTGTCGACGCGGTCCTCCTGACCCCGCGCTGCGCGGACCCGTTCTACCGGCGGTCCGTGAAGGTGTCGATGGGCGCCGTCTTCCAGGTGCCGTGGACCCGCCTGGAGTCCTGGCCCGCGGACATCGGCACGTTGCGCTCCGCGGGGTTCACGGTCGCCGCGCTCTGCCTGAGCGACCGGGCCGTCACCCTCGACGAACTCGCCGCGAAGGAGCACGGGAAGCTCGCCCTGCTCTTCGGCACGGAAGGCACCGGCCTCACCCCCGGGGCGCTCGCCGCGGCCGACGAGCACGTGCGCATCCCGATGGACGCCGGCGTCGACTCCCTCAACGTGGCGGCCGCCTCGGCGGTCGTCTTCTACGCCACCCGGCCGGGAGCCGCCTGACCCCGCCGCCGCGGGCGGTGACGCCCCCGGACCGGCGGGTCAGAGTCCGGACGCCCCCGGCCCCGGCGGGCCGTCGCGCACGTCGGCCCGCTCCTGCTGGACCCGCACCCCGCCCCGGTCGTCACCCAGCCCCCGGGACGGTCCCTGGCACCCCTGTGCGGCGGCGATGCCCAGGGCGACCAGCAGCGTCACCACCACGAACACGGTCAGCCGCTGTCGCAGCAGCCGCGGATTGGCGGGACGCAACCGGGTCCCCGTGGTCCTCGGCCCCGGACGGCCGGACCCACCGCGCGAGCCGGGCCGGCCGCCGCCCGAGCGGGTGCCGTTGCGGCCGGTGTCGCGGGAGGCGGGCGTGGGCCGCGTCCCGGACCGGGGCCCCGAGCGGCCGCCGCGCGCGGCGCCGCCGCGGGACGGGCTGTCGCCCCGTGCGGACGAGCCCCCGCGCGAGGGCACGCCGTCGCGCGGGGAGGGACCTCTGCCGCGCGCGGGGGCGGCGCCCCGCGCGGGCGTACCGCCCCGGGAGCCCGAGGAGCCCCGGGGCGGGGGAGTGCCCTGACCGCCGGACTGCCCCTGCGGGCGCCGCTGGACGCGCTCACGGTTCGGACAGGTGTCGGCGAGCTGTCCCGTGGGCCGGTCCGCCTCCCCGGAACGCGGCGCGGGCGGCCGCACGTCGGCGAACCCCTGCGCCTCCCGGGCGGCGATCTCCTTGAGCCGCAGGGACAGCTGGAGGGTGCTGGGCCGCTCCTCGGGGTCCTTCGCCAGACACGCCCGGACCAGCGGCGCGAGCGCGTCCGGTACCCCGTGCAGCTGGGCCTCCTCGTGCACCACGCGGTACAGCATCACCTCGGAGCTGCCGTGCCCGAAGGGCGAGTCGCCCATCGAGGCGTACGCCAGCGTGGCACCCAGCGAGAACACGTCCGTGGCCGGCGTGACGGCCGCCCCGCGCACCTGCTCCGGCGCGAGGAAGCCGGGCGAGCCGACCGCCGTGCCGACGTGCGTGAGGGTCGAGGCGCCCGTCGCCCAGGCGATGCCGAAGTCGATGATCCGCGGACCCTTCGGGGACAGCAGGATGTTGGACGGCTTCAGGTCCCGGTGCACGACACCGGCCTCGTGCACGGCGACCAGGCCCTCGGACAGGGCGGCCCCGACGGCGGCGACGTCCGCCGCGCCGAGCGGGCCCTCGTCGACGACCTTGTCGTGCAGGGAGGGCCCGGGAACGTACTGCGTCGCGAACCAGGGCCGGTCCGCGTCCAGGTCGGCGGCGACCAGCCGCGCGGTGCACCCGCCGCGGATCCGGCGGGCCGCCGATACCTCGCGCGCGAACCGGGACCGGAACTCCTGGTCCTCCGCGAGGTCCGGCCGGATGACCTTCAGCGCGACCCGTTGCCCCTTCTTGTCGGAGCCCAGGTAGACCACGCCCATACCGCCCGCGCCGAGCCGTCTGTGAAGCCTGAACGAGCCGACGACGCGCGGGTCCTCGCGCCTCAGGCGCATCATCGCCATGTTCATCCCCGCTGCCCGGTCCCTGTGACGTGCCACAGCTTACGTTTCCACGGCCGCCCGCGCGCAGAGGCCGCGCCCTCTCCTCCCGAGGGATTGTCGGTACGGGGCGGGAGAGTTGAAGACCGGTCAGACCCCCCGGGGGCATGCGCGCCCCGCACGGCCGGTGATCCAACCACCCGGCAGGGAGGGGGGATTGGCCCACGAAAGGACGATCGCGCGGAGCGGGGCCCCCGGACGGGGCCGAGGACGCGACCCGGGAGTCGCGCACGTGATCGAAGTCACCGGACGGCGGTGTCCCCTCCGGGAAGACCCCGAGAGGGGGGAGCGGGTCTCCACCCAGGGGAGTACACCGCGGGGCAGGGCTCATCCTCCGGGAGGCCCGGCAATCGGTACGAGGGCATGACGTCCGGCGTTCCCCGGGCGCCTAGATTTGAGGTCAAGCGGCGGGTGCAGCACTCGTCCCCCGAGGTCAGACGCCCGCCGCTGTCAGAAGACATCGAAACGGTCAGGGAGGGGCCATGACCTGGACGGCACCGCGGACGCTGGTCCGCACGCGGGAGCAACGCCGTCAAGGACGTCGTCACCCGGTGGTGGCGACCCTCATGGCCCTGCCCCTGGCGGTCCTGCTCCTCCTGGTCTTCGACGGGTGGGAGACAGTGGCCACACAGGCGTCGTCCGTGGGTGTGATGCTGGGGCGCTGAGAAGCGACCCCAGGCCCGGAAGAGCGGTCCGGGCGGGGACATCCATCCATGAAACCCCGTGGGGACGGGGGTGCGGCGGACGGCAGAATGCCGGCGCAGCTGGGGAGCTGCGCCGGCATTGCCCTTTCCACCCCCGCGTCACCGTGGTGCGGGCAGCCGTGCCTCCCCCAGCGCCTGGACGGCCCCGGGAGGCACCCCGGCAGCGCCGGGTCCACGCACCCCATCCCCGCCCCCACCCCGACTCCCGCACCGGACACCCTCGCCCCTCACCCCCCCCGCACCTGGCACCCTCGCGCCCCCCCGCACCGGGCACCCTCGCGACGCGGCCCCCGTACCCTCGCCCCGTGACCCCGGACGCACTCCTCCCCGCCCTGACCGCCCACGCCAGAGCCGCCGCCCACGCCACCCCGGCCGCCCCCTGCCCCTGCGGCGCGGCCACCCTCGCCGACCGCCCCGACGCCACCGTCGTCCGCCACGCCGGCACCGTCGCCAAGGCGCACGCCGCGGACGCCGACCCGGCCGAGCTGGCACTCCGGGTCACCGTCGCCGCCCGCCTCCCCGGCGTCCTCCTCCCCCCGCTCCGCCCCGCCCCCGCCCGTCTGCACGGACGGCTCGTCACCCACTGGCCCTACGGCGCCCCCGTCGACCCCGACACCCCGGACGCGGCGCCCTGGGAGGCCGCCGCCACCCTCCTCGCCCGTCTCCACCGGACCCCGTCCCCCGTCCCGGGGCCGCCCGTCATGCGCGGACCCGAGAAGGCGGCCCGCGCCGTCACCCTGCTGCGCACCTCCGCCCCGCACCACCCCGCCACCACCCCCGTGCTGCGGGCCTGGGCCGCCCTCCCCGCCTGGGCACGCGGCGAGACGGCCATGCCGGACACCACCACCCTCTGCCACGGCGACCTCCACCTCGGCCAGCTCGTACGCCACCCCGCCCCCGACGGCCCCTGGCTGCTGATCGACGTCGACGACCTGGGCGTGGGCGTGCCCGCCTGGGACCTGGCCCGGCCGGCGGCCTGGTACGCCTGCGGACTGCTCCCGCCCGACGCGTGGGACCGCTTCCTGACCGCCTACCGCGCGTCCGGCGGCCCGGCCGTCCCGCCGGAGGGGGACCCCTGGCCCGCGCTGGACGTGCCGGCGCGGGCCCTCACCGCGCAGACCGCCGCCCGAGCCGTCACCAAGGCCGTCGCGGCCGGCCGTCCCCTGGACGAGGTGGAACGCTCCCTGGTCGACGCCTGCGCGCGGATGGGCGCCGTCACCCCCGTCGTCCCGGCCCCGCCTCCTTCCCCGTCGAGTTGAGGCGGGGTTTCCCGAAGTAGGGTGCAACCGACCGCCGCCGGACAGAGTCTGTCCTGGCGATACGCGAAGCAGGACCGACCGGCAAGGAGTTGAGCCGAGCATGCAGTGCCCCAAGTGCCACGCACCGATGCACACCTACAACCGCAACGGCGTTCAGATCGAGCAGTGCAGCGGCTGCCGTGGGATCTTCCTCGACTACGGGGAGCTGGAGGCGCTGACCCGCCTGGAGGCGCAGTGGTCCCAGCCCGCGCCGCCGGCCCCGCCCGCCGCGCCGCAGGCCTACCCGGCCGCCCAGGCCCCCGCCTGGGGCGCCCCGCAGGCCGGCCACTACGGTCACCACCGTCACAAGAGCTTCGGCCGCATGCTCTTCTCCAGCTGAGCGCAGGCACGACGAAGCCCCCGGCCGTACGAGACGGCCGGGGGCTTCGGTGGTGTGGACGATACTGGGATTGAACCAGTGACCTCTTCCGTGTCAGGGAAGCGCTCTCCCGCTGAGCTAATCGTCCTGGGAGGTGCTGCGTGCGCGATACTGGGATTGAACCAGTGACCTCTTCCGTGTCAGGGAAGCGCTCTCCCGCTGAGCTAATCGCGCGGGGGACCCGAAGGTCCGGTGGACGATACTGGGATTGAACCAGTGACCTCTTCCGTGTCAGGGAAGCGCTCTCCCGCTGAGCTAATCGTCCTTGGAGGTGGAGACGGGATTTGAACCCGTGTAGACGGCTTTGCAGGCCGTTGCCTCGCCTCTCGGCCACTCCACCAGGAGTGTAGGGGACCCGGGAGGACCCCTGTTCCTGCGAGCGGACGACGAGGCTCGAACTCGCGACCTCAACCTTGGCAAGGTTGCGCTCTACCAACTGAGCTACGTCCGCCTGTCGTTTCGGTCCGCTTGCGCGTCCCGGCGACGTGTTGAACTCTAGCGGATTCCGGGGCCAGCACAAAAACGCGTTTGCGCAGCGTGCTGCGGTGCCCCGGTGCGCGGACCTGGTCAGGGCCCCCGGAAGGACACGTTCGGGCTACCTCGACGACACGCCGCCTAGACTCGGTCACGTGCACGACCTCCCTCCCCTCGCCCGGTTCGGCGACCGTCTCGCCACCGGTCTGCTGGACGTCACGAGTGATCCCGCCGCCCTCGACTCCCGTGGCTTCTGGGCCGTGTGCGCGGACTTCGAGGGCCGCCTGACCTGCGCGCGCTTCGCCGACGTACGGACGTGCGAGGTCCCCGCGCCGGCGCCGGGCCGGTGGCGGGGACCGGCCGTCGGCGACTGGACGTCCTCCCTCGACCGCGACGCCTACACGGCAGCCGTGCGCCGCATCCGCGCGTACATAGCCACCGGCGAGGTCTACCAGGCCAACCTCTGCCGGATCCTGTCGGCGCCCGTCGCCCCCGACGCCGACGTGGACGCCCTCACCGCGGTGCTGGCCCGGGGCAACCCCGCGCCGTACGCGGGAACGATCCGGCTGCCCGCGCACGGGATCGAGATCGCCACCGCCTCGCCCGAGCTGTTCCTGAGCCGGGACGGCCGGACCGTCGAGTCCGGGCCGATCAAGGGCACCGGACGGACCGAGGCCGACCTGCTGGAGAAGGACCACGCCGAGAACGTGATGATCGTGGACCTGGTCCGCAACGACATCGGGCGGGTCTGCGCCACGGGCAGCGTGACCGTGCCCGACCTGTGCGCGGTGGAGAAGCACCCGGGGCTGGTCCACCTCGTGTCCACCGTGCGCGGCGAGCTGCGCGCGGACGCCGGCTGGCCGGAGCTGCTCGGCGCCGCCTTCCCGCCCGGGTCCGTCACCGGCGCGCCCAAGTCCAGCGCCCTGCGGATCATCCAGGAGCTGGAGACCGCGCCCCGGGGCCCCTACTGCGGCGGCATCGGCTGGGTCGACGCCGACCGGGGCACCGGCGAGCTGGCCGTCGGCATCCGCACCTTCTGGATCGACCGGGCCGCGGGACTGCTGCGCTTCGGCACCGGCGCCGGCATCACCTGGGGGTCCGACCCCGAGGGGGAGTGGCGGGAGACCGAACTGAAGGCGTCCCGGCTCCTCGCGGTAGCGTCGGGTGCGTACGAGGCCGACGGAAGTGGAGAGGCGCAACAGACGTGAAGATCTGGCTCGACGGCGGACTGCAGGACATCGAGTCCGCCCGTGTCTCCGTGTTCGACCACGGGCTGACCGTGGGCGACGGCATCTTCGAGACGGTCAAGGCGGTGAACGGCAGGCCGTTCGCGCTGACCCGGCACCTCGACCGGCTGGCCCGCTCGGCCCGCGGCCTGGGCCTGCCCGACCCGGACCTCGACGAGGTGCGCCGCGCCTGCGCCGCCGTCCTCGAGGCCAACCCGATGCCGCTGGGCCGGCTGCGCATCACCTACACCGGCGGCCACGGTCCGCTGGGCTCCGACCGCGGCGAGCACGGCACGACCCTCGTGGTCGCCCTCGGCGAGACCGGCCGCCGCCCCGACTCCACGGCCGTGATCACCGTGCCCTGGACCCGCAACGAACGCGGCGCGCTCACCGGCCTGAAGACCACCTCCTACGCCGAGAACGTCGTCGCCCTCGCCCGCGCCCGCGAACGAGGTGCCAGCGAGGCCCTGTTCGGCAACACGGTGGGACAGCTGTGCGAGGGCACCGGGTCCAACGTCTTCGTCGTCCTCGACGGCGAGATCCACACCCCGCCGGTCGCCTCCGGCTGCCTCGCCGGCATCACCAGGGCCCTGGCCGTCGAGTGGACCGGTGCCCGTGAGACCGATCTCCCGCTGGACGTCCTGGAACGCGCCGACGAGGTCTTCCTGACCTCCACCCTGCGGGACGTGCAGGCCGTGCACCGGATCGACGACCGCGAACTGCCGGGCGCGCCGGGCCCGGTGACGGCCAAGGCCATGCGGATCTTCGAGGAGCGGTCCGGGGACGACCTCGACCCGTGACCGGGAAAATCCGGCTGCTCGGCGGGCCGTGCGACGGGTAGAACACCCCTGATGACCACGACCCTGCGGCCGACCGAGCCGCTTCAGCGCGCGGCCGACGGAAGCCGTTCACGCCGCTACCGGGTGTGCGTGAACAGCCGTCCCGTCGGCGCGGTGCACCTCGGCACCTCACCGGCCTTCGGTGACTCGGTGGCCGTGATCCACGACCTGCGCATCGACGAACCCGACCGTCGGCGCGGCCGAGGCACGGTCGCCGCCCTCGCCGCGGAGGAGGTGGCACGGAGCTGGGGCTGCCGGCAGATCCAGGTGAGCATCACCGGCGGCGACGAGGCCGGCCCTCGCCTCGCCGGGGCGCTCGGCTACGTCCTGCGCACCCGCGGCATGGTGAAACCGCTCGACGGCACCCCGCCCGCCCTGCCCGCGGGCAGCAGCGCGCGCCCCATGACGCCCGAGGAGTTCGGCGTCTGGCAGGCCCGTCAGTCGGAGCAGTACGCCCGCACCTGGATGGAACAGGGCGTCCCGGAGCCCGAGGCCCGCGCCAAGGCCCGCAACGACCACCGCACCCTGCTGCCACAGGGGCTGGACACGGAGAACACGCTGTTCAGCGTGGTCCAGCACGACGGCGACCGGGTCGGCATCCTGTGGCTGGCGCTGCGCGAGGACCGTGCCTACGTCTTCGACGTGGAGACCGACGCGGTCCACCGGGGGCGGGGACACGGCCGCACGCTGATGCTCCTGGCGGAGGTCCAGGCGCTCGCCGCCGGCCGGCGCCTCGTCGGCCTGAACGTCTTCGTCGGCAACACCCCGGCCGAGCGGCTCTACGCGTCCCTCGGCTACGAGACCGTCCGCCGCAGCTACTACAAACCCCTGCTGTAGCGGCGACGACGGCGGTGGTTCACGCCTCCTGGCCGGTCAGGAGACGGTCCACGATCCGCTCGACGCGCTCGCGCAGCCCCTCCTGGCTCCTGCCGCCGTCCAGGCGCTCGCCGTCGATCACGTACGTGGGGGTGCCGGTCACACCGATCGCCTTGCCCTCGGCCTGGTCGGCGTCGACGATCAGGATGTGCCGGCCGTCGACGAGGGCGGTGTCGAACTCCTCGGCGTCCAGTCCCAGTTCCCGGGCCACCTCGACCAGGAGGGGCTCTCCCCGGCGGTCCAGCTCCGCGACCCGGTCCAGCACGGCCTCCACGTACGGCCAGCCCCGGCCCTGTTCCACGGCCTCCTCGGCGGCCTGCGCGGCGGCGAAGGCGTACTTGTGCTTCTCCAGCGGGAAGTGCCGCAGCCGCACCTCGAGACGGTCGCCGTAGCGGGCGCGCAGGGCGCGGATGTCGTCCAGGGCGGTGTGGCAGTCCGGACACTGCAGCTCGCACCAGACGTCGAGAACGGCAACGGAGACGGGCGCGGGGGAGGAGTCGCTCATGCCCCCAGTCTCCCAGCCCCCGCGGGAGCGGCCCAACCGGACCCGGAGGTGCCGCCTGCGCACGCCGTCACCGGCACCCGGGGAGGAGCCGACCCGGAGATCTCCCTGATGTCGGGCCGGAGCATGGCCCCGCCGGGCTCCGGCGGTGCAGGATGGAAGGGACGAAGTGCACATGCCCGACCGAGCGCCGTCCTGGAGGACCGGATGATTGCCGAGACCGTCTGCTCCGCGGTGTCCGCGGCCGGCCTGGGCATCGCGGCGGTCACCGCGTACCGCAGGCGATTCCTCACGGCCGCGCGCATCGCCGCGTACTCACTGATTCCGGTCGGCCTGGTGATGACGGGTGTCGTGCAGTGGCTGGCCGACACGGCCTTCAGTCCCACGGCCTGGGCCGGCTTCGCCGTGCTGGGCGTCGCCTGGTTGTTGTTCCTGACCACCCGCGCCGTGGAGCGCCGCCGCGGCGGCACCCGCAAGGAGCGCAAGGCGGCCCGGGCCGCCGCACAGCGCGATGCGGTCGCCCCGTCGGCCTCCAGGCCCTCCCTGGGCGGCGCCACCGCCCCCGCGTCGCCGCGGCCCACGAGCGCGCCCCGCGGCGACGACGACTTCAGCGACATCGAGGCCATCCTGAAGAAGCACGGCATCTGAAACGACACAGCGGTCCGGGCCCGTCAGCGGACGTTCCGGAATGATCACAATCCGGACCGGACATTGCTGATTCAACGAACACCCGGTCCTTCCGGGCGTGTTGATCGCGCCGGGTGGGCGGGCTGCGTCATCATCGCCGCGAGATGCCGGACCCGACTCAGCTGGACACACAGCTGGACACGAGACAGAGCGAAACCGCGCCCTCGCAGAGCGAACCGCGCGGCTGCCTCTTCGCCCTTTCCCAGCCACCGCTGATGATCTTCCTTGCGGTGATCGGGTGTCTGATCCTCATGGCTGCGCTGCACGACCTGCTGTTGCTGTGAGCCGTACCCGCGGTCCCCGGCGTCACCCGCCGGGGCCGTGTCGGCCCGTGGTCAGCCCGTGGCCTCCTTGCGCCGCGCCCGGTACGCGGCCACGTGCAGCCGGTTCCCGCACGTACGGCTGTCGCAGTACCGCCGCGAGCGGTTGCGGGAGAGATCGACGAAGGCACGCCGGCAGTCGGGCGCCTCGCACCGGCGCAGCCGCTCCTGCTCCCCGGCGACCACGAAGAACGCCAGGGCCATGCCGCAGTCGGCGGCCAGGTGATCGGCGATCGAGGCACCGGGCGCGAAGTAGTGGATGTGCCAGTCGTAGCCGTCGTGGTCGGTGAGCCGGGGGGTGGTCCCGGCGGCGGCGACCAGTTCGTTGATCAGCCCGGCGGCGGCACGGGGCTCCGGGGCGGCGAAGACGGCCGCGAACCGTCCGCGGATCTTGCGCACCGCCGCGAGGTCCAGCTCCGAGAGGACACCCACGTCGCTGATCTCGTGCGCTGCGACGAAAACCTCGAGGGCCGCGACATCCGGCAGCCCGTCCGGTGCCGAGTCGTCCTCCGGCACGGTGTTCACCAGATCCACCACGGTGTCGAGCGCGCACCGGGTGTCGTGGGTGATCAGCACGTTCTGCTCCCTGGCCTGGGGATCGGGCGCGGGCGCCCGCCGATGCTGGCCGATGGTAGTGGCTTCCGCGGCGGCCGGACCGGCTCCGCCCACGGCCTGCGGCCCGCGGTAGCCGTTACAACGTCGCCGGCCGGCCCCTGGTTCCCGGCCGCGGCTCCACCCCGGCTGCCGCGCACGGTCCCACGCGACCAGGGGCTCGTCCCGCCCGGAGCCGGCAGTGCCCCGCCGCAGCGCCCCCGGCGGCGCCCCACTGCGGCGACCTGCCCCGCCCCCGGGAAACGGCACACGGCGCACCGGCGCCGCCCCGCGGGGATCCCGCGGCGCCGACGCCGGTGCGGTGCCGTATGCGGTTGTCCGAGCCCGTGCCGTCACCCCGAGTCGACGGCGCCGGGCGGTTTCACGGGGCCTCGTCCCTAGCTTTCCGCCAGGATGTGCGAGAGCTCCTGATCGAGGTCGAAGTGCCGGTGTTCCGTGCCAGGGGGCACGGCGGCGTCTGTGCGCTTCAGGAAGGACTCCAGAGCCCGTGCCGGGGCCTCGAGCAGCGCCTCGCCCTCCGGGGAGCTCAGGGCGATGCACACGACGCCCTGGCCGTGGCTGCGCGACGGCCAGACCCGGACGTCGCCCGTGCCGGTGGGGCGGTGGAGGCCTTCGGCGAGGAGGTCGCGGGCGAACACCCACTCGACGGTCTCCTCGGCTCCGGTGTGGAAGGTGGCGTGCACGGCGTAGGGGTCGGCCGTGTCGTACCGCAGGCCTGCGGGGACAGGCAGGGAGGACTCGCTCGACACAACGAGGCGCAGGTGCAGCTCGCAGCTGACCGTGGTGTTCATAAGCGCCAGGGCCTTTCGCTCAGTGTGCGCTCGGGGATTCGCACGTCGGCGAAATCGACATGCCACCTACGGTGCCGTTGTAAACCCCTCTGAGTGTTTTGCGTGAGTTTATGTAACTCTTCCGGCGGAAAGATCGTTCGCGGCGTGCGCCCATTCCGGTGACAGGTTTCGCTCCGGTAGTGTTCAGTCGTATGAACACGGGGAGTAACAAGCCCGGCGAGGCCGCCGTGGCGCAGGACCGGACGGGGACGGACGGTGCCACGGAGGAGCGCGCGCTCGGCTCGCGGGCACCGGAATTCATCAAGGCGCGCCGCGTCCTGCACGTCAGCTGGCAGGTCGGGGTCTTCATCGTGGGACTCGCGGTGGTCGTGGCCGGCATCATCATGCTGCCGCTGCCCGGGCCCGGCTGGGTCGTGATCTTCGGTGGCATGGCGATCTGGGCGACCGAGTTCGTGTGGGCCCAGCTGGTGCTGCGCTGGACCAAGCGCAAGGTCACCGAGGCGGCGCAGCGTGCCCTCGATCCCGAGGTGCGGCGTCGGAACATCATCCTGACGTCGATCGGTGTGGTGATCATCGGCGTACTGGCCGGGATCTACCTGTGGAAGTTCGGTCTGCAGATGCCCTGGAAGATCAAGGATCAGTGATCCGCGGCAGGGGTGTGGCCGTCCGGCCCCCGTTGGTCACGGGCACCCCCTGACATGGGGTAATGTTCTTCCTGCGTCCGGGCGATTAGCTCAGTGGGAGAGCGCTTCGTTCACACCGAAGAGGTCACTGGTTCGAACCCAGTATCGCCCACCGGATCATCAGGCGGCCCGGCTCACGATCGTGAGCCGGGCCGCTTCGTCGTGTGCGCGCCCGACCGGCCGTTTCGCGCGTCCGGGCGGCCGTCCCGGCCGTGCCGGGGGGGCGGACGGCCGTTCCGCTTCGGCCCGCCTTCATCCAACCGTGACCTCCGACGGCGGGACCCCGTCGTGGGGCCTCGGCGTTCGGTCGACCGGTCACGCCGCGTCGACCAGCGGCTTTCCCTCCGTGTCGGCCCAGGGAGTCGCGACCGCCGCCGCGGACGCCTTTTCCGCGTCCCATCAATTCCTGTCCGAATCATTGACGTGCCCGCGGGCCCTTCGTACCTTGTGCCAGCAAGCGCTTACTTGAAACGATTCATGGGGCGACGCGACGGCGCGGGGAGGCTCGTGTGCAGCAGGGCGGGAATGTGGAGAGGCGGACGATCCTCAAGGCGGCGGGGGCCTCGCTGGCCGTCGTGGGGCTCGGAGCGACGGCCACCGCGTGCGGCGGCGGCACCGGCGCGGGAGACGGAACGGTGACGATCCGTTACTCCTGGTGGGGTGCCGAGGACCGGGCCGAGCGCATCAACAAGACCATCGCGCTCTTCGAGAAGAAGTATCCGAAGATCAAGGTCAAGACCGACTTCCAGCCGTACGGAGACTTCTGGAAGAAGTTCAACACCCAGGCCTCCGGCGGGAATCCACCGGACGTCTTCCAGAATGCCATCGGATTCCTCCGCAAATACGACGCCAAGAACGTGCTGCTCGACCTGAGCGAGCAGGTCGAGGCGGGCAACCTCTCCATGGACGGATTCCGGGCCGGTCTGGAGAAGTTCGGCGAGATCGACGGCAAGCTCCTCGGCGTGCCCGTCGGTTCGAACTCGATGGCCCTGGTCATCGACCAGCCCGTCTACACCCGGGCCGGCGTCAAGCCCGTGCAGGGCTGGACCTGGGACGACTTCGACGAGGCCATGACGAAGATCCGTGACAGGACCGGCCGGGCCGGGGACAGCGGCATGTACGGCGTCATGTACCTCTACGACCTGTACCTGCGTCAGAACGGCAAGGCCTTCTTCACCGAGGGCGGCCTCGGCTTCACCGAAGCAGACCTGACCCGGTGGTGGACCAGGGCGGAGAAGGGCGTGCAGTCCGGGCTGTTCGCCGACGCCAAGAAGGTCGTCCAGGTCAAGCCCAAGTCGGCGCTCTCCGCCGAACTGGCCGGCAGCGAATTCACCTGGGACAACTTCACCGTCCGCTACACCTCCGAGGGCAAGAGCGAGTACGGCCTCGCGCCCGTTCCCACCACGGACGGCAAGAGGACCGGCCAGTACCTCGGTTCCCTGATGCTCAGCGCCTCCAAGCGCACCCGGCACCCCGAGGAGGTCGCCCGGTTCATCGACTTCATGGTGCACGATCCCGAGGTCGCCACGATCATGGGCTACGACCGCGGTGTCCCCGCGACGCAGGCGCAGTACGACGCGTACCGGCCCACCGGCCCGGTCGACAAGGCGATCGCGGCCTACGAGGAGTCCCTCGTGAAGGCGGGCGTCCTGGAGCCCATCACCCCGCACCCCGCCGGTGCCGACATCTGCGAGGCCGCGTTCCTGCGCATCGCCGAGGAGATGGCGCTGGGCAAGCGGTCCGTGGACGACGCGGTCGAGCAGTTCTTCAACGAGTCGAAGACGGCTCTCGCCGGCTGATGGGAAGCGCCGTGACACACGCCCCCGCGACGGAGGGCCCGACCCGGGACTCCGAGCCGCGGCACGGTCCGGTGAAGGCCGTGCGTCCCGCCGCACTGAAGCGGCGGCGACGCCGGGACAACCTGGCCGGCTACCTCTTCATGTCCCCCTGGATCGCCGGTTTCCTGCTGCTGACGGCGGGACCGATGGTCGCCTCCCTCTACTTCGCGTTCACCGACTACGACCTGTTCGACCCGCCCCGGTGGATCGGCCTGGACAACTTCTCCGAGATGTTCGGCGACCCCCGCTGGCGCCACTCGGTGCGGGTCACGCTCTGGTACGTCGTCATCGGCACGCCGATCAAGCTGATCGCCGCGCTCGGCGTCGCGCTGCTGCTGGCGCAGAAGCGGCGCGGACAGGCCTTCTACCGGGCCGCCTTCTACGCCCCGTCGCTGATCGGCGCGAGCGTGTCCGTCGCCATCGTGTGGAAGGCGATCTTCTCGGACGACGCGGCCGTCGACCGTACGCAGCAGTTCTTCGGGATCGGCGCCGGCGGCTGGACCGGTGACCCGGACCTGATCATCTACAGCCTGGTGGCGCTCACCGTCTGGCAGTTCGGCGCCCCCATGGTCATCTTCCTGGCCGGCCTCAAGCAGGTGCCGCGCGAGCTGTACGAGGCCGCGGACGTCGACGGGGCGAGGAGGCTGCGGCAGTTCTGGAACATCACCCTGCCGATGATCTCCCCGGTCCTCTTCTTCAACGTCCTGCTGGAGACGATCCACTCGTTCCAGATCTTCAGTTCGGCCTACATCGTCGGCGGCGGCGCCGGGGGCAACGCCTGCGGTCCGGCCGACGGCTCGATGGTCTACACCTGCTACCTGTACGTCCAGGGCTTCGAGAACAGCCGCATGGGCCTGGCCTCCGCCATGGCGTGGATGCTGCTCGTCGCGGTCGCCCTGGTGACGGCGGTGCTGTTCTGGTCCCAGAAGCGCTGGGTGCACTACGAGGAGGGCGGCCGATGAGCGCGCAGGCCACCGACGTCACGCCGGCCCCGTCCACGAAGGGGGCGCTGCGGCGCGGACTGCCGGGTTCGCTCGCCTGGCACATCGGGTCGCTGGCGATCCTCGCGGTGATCCTCTATCCGGTGATCTGGGTGATCGGCGGCTCGTTCAAGAAGAGCGAGGACATCGTCGGCAGCCTGGACCTCTTCCCGGCCGACCCGGTCGTCTCCAACTACACGAGCCTCGCCGACGGCATCGCGGACATCCCGGTCTCCACGTTCTTCTTCAACTCCCTCTTCCTCGCGGTCGGCTCGGTGGTCGGGATCCTGGTGTCCTGCTCCCTCACGGCGTACGCCTTCGCGAAGATCAGGTTCGCGGGCCGCAACCTGCTCTTCACCCTGATGATCGGCACCCTGCTGCTGCCGTACCACGTGCTGCTCATCCCGCAGTACGTGGTGTTCCGCAACATGGGCATGATCAACACGTACACCCCGCTGCTGCTGGGCAAGTACCTCGCCACGGAGGCGTTCTTCGTCTTCCTGATGGTGCAGTTCATGCGCAACCTGCCCAGGGAGCTGGACGAGGCCGCCCGCCTCGACGGCTGCGGGCACTTCCGGATCTACCGGTCGATCGTGCTCCCGCTGTGCCGCCCGGCGCTGATCACCAGCGCGATCTTCACCTTCATCAACTCCTGGAACGACTTCATGGGCCCGCTGATCTACCTCAACGAGCCCGACAAGTACACCGTCTCCCTCGGCCTGAAGATGTTCGTGGACCAGGAGGGGCTGGCCAACTACGGCGGCATGATCGCCATGTCGCTCGTCGCCCTGCTGCCCGTCCTCGCCTTCTTCCTGGCCTTCCAGCGCTACCTGATCGACGGCATGGCGACGTCCGGTCTGAAGGGCTGAGGTGATCCGATCATGACCGAACTGCGTGCCGGGGCCCGTACGGAGCGCGGGGAGCCACGGCTCGCCGAACGGTTCGCGCTGTTCGCCGAGTGCCTGCTGACCGGGGTGTGGATCGCGGTGGCCTCGCTGCCGCTGGTCACCTGCCCCGCGGCCTTCGCGGCCGGCGCGCGGCACCTGGGACGTTGCCTCGCCCACGAGCGGGGCGGTCTGCGCGAGTTCACGGCCGACTTCCGGTCCGCGCTGCGCCGGGGCTGGCTCGTCGGGATCGCCGGCTGGGCCGCCCTCGCCGCGGTGTGGGTGGACGTCCAGGCCGTCCGCCACGGCCTGCCCGGCGGCCCGCTCGTGGGCGCCGTCGGGGTGCTCGTCCTGATCGGCGCGGCCGTGGCCGGGCTGCGGGCGGCGGCGGCCTGGCGGCCCGGTGCCTCCTGGCGGTCCCTGCTCGCCGGGGCCGGCCGGCGCACCGTGCTCGACCCCGCCGGTTCCTTCCTGATCGTCGGCGGGCTGGCCCTGGTGGTCTGCTCCGCCTGGTTCAGTGCACCGCTCGCGGTCGCCGTGCTGGGCACCGTCGCGGCGGCGGCCGTCGCCGTGGAGGAGCGCTACCGGCACCGCTGACGGACGGTGCCGCACCGCCGCCGCCGACCAGTGGCCCCCGGCCACCGACGGGGCCCCGGACACCGGCGGGCGGTCCCCCTGTGCCCGAGGCCGGCGCTCCGGCGCCGCGCCTTTGCCTGTCATGCCCTTGACACCCCCTTGCGTACGCGCGGAACGGAAAGGAAAGGCCATGTCCCCCATCCCCCGCAGGTCCCTCCTCAAGGCGGCCGCCGTCGCCGGCGCCACCGCCCAGTTCAGCCGGGCCCTGGGCGCGCACGACGCCCAGGCCGCGCCGGCCGCCCCGACGGCCGACGACGACCCCGTCGCCCTGAACTGGCTGGAGGGCGCCGGTCTCGGCGCCGCCCCCGGCACCACCGTCGGCGTCCCCTGGCCCAAGGGTGCCCACCCGGCGGACCGGTCCTTCGCCGTCACCGACGCGGACGGCAAGGCCGTACCCGCCCAGTCCTGGCCCCTCGCCCACTGGCCCGACGGCTCTCTGAAGTGGACCGCGCACGCCGTCGGCTCCGGCAACGGCAAGCTCACCCTGACCGCCGGCACCCCTGCCGCACCCGCCCGGAAGGTCACCGTCGACCGGCGCGGCGGCACCATCGACATATCGACCGGCGTCATCACCGCCAGAATCGGCACGTCCGGCGCCACGCTGATCAAGTCGGTCACCAGAGGCTCCACCGAGATCGCGAAGAACGGCCGCCTCGTCCTGCTGCGCCAGCCCGAGATCGAGGACGGCGACCAGGGCACGGTCAGGTACGAGCGCTTCGACGGCGCCGTCGACGAGGTGAAGGTCGAACAGGACGGCCCGGTCCGCGCGGTCGTCCGCGTCGAGGGCAAGCACCGCAAGGGCAACCGCGGCTGGCTCCCCTTCTCCGTCCGCCTGTACTTCTACGCGGGCGCCGACTCCTTCCGCATGGTGCACACCATCACGTTCGACGGGACCCAGGAACCCGGCAGGGCGAGCGGCGACTTCGTCCGCGGCCTCGGGGTCCGCTTCACCGTGCCGATGCGCGACCGGTCCTACGACCGCCACATCCGCATCGGCGGCGAGGGCACCGGCCTGCTGCGCGAGGCGGTCAAGGGCATCACCGGACTGCGCCGCGACCCGGGAGCGGCCGTGCAGGCGGCGCAGTTCGCCGGCGAGAAGCTGCCCGACCCCGCCACGTGGGACCAGCGGGTCACCACCCGCCTGCAGTACATCCCCGAGTGGGGTGACTACACCCTCTCCCAGCTCTCCGCCGACGGCTTCACCCTGCGCAAGCGCACCAAGAAGGGCCACGGCTGGATCGGCGCCGGCGGCGGCCGGCGCGCCTCCGGCTTCGGCTACGTCGGCGGCGCGAGCGGCGGCCTCTCCTTCGGCCTGCGCGACTTCTGGGAGAAGTACCCCGCCCAGCTCGACATCCGCGATGCGCAGACCGACGAGGCCGAGGTCACCCTCTGGCTCTGGTCGCCCGAGGCACAACCCATGGACCTGCGCTTCTACCACGACGGCATGGGCCAGGACACCTTCGCCGAACAGCTCGAGGGCCTCAACATCACCTACGAGGACCACGAGCCCGGGTTCGGCACCCCCTACGGCATCGCCCGCACCTCGGAACTGCTGTTCTGGGCCAACGCCTCCACCCCGAGCGCCGAGAAGCTCGCCGAACAGGTCCAGGCCGTCCGCGTCCTCCCGCAACTCGCCGCACCGCCCCAGCAGCTCATCAAGGCCGGCGTCTTCGGCCCCGGCCTCTACTCCGAACCCGACCGCTCCACGCCCGCCAGGGCGAAGATCGAGGACCACCTCGACTTCCTCTTCACCTACTACAAGGACCAGGTGGAGCAGCGCCGCTGGTACGGCTTCTGGGACTACGGCGACATCATGCACACCTACGACGCGGTCCGGCACCAGTGGCGCTACGACGTCGGCGGCTACGCCTGGGACAACTCCGAGCTCTCCCCGGACCTGTGGCTCTGGTACGCCTACCTGCGCTCCGGCCGCGCCGACATCTTCCGCTTCGCCGAGGCCATGACCCGGCACACCGGCGAGGTCGACGTCTACCACCTCGGCAAGTGGGCCGGCCTCGGCACCCGGCACGGCGTGCAGCACTACGCCGACAGCGCCAAGCAGCAGCGCATCGCCAACACCACCTACCGGCGCTTCTACTACTTCCTCACCGCCGACGAACGCGTCGGTGACCTCATGCACGCCAACGTCGACTCCGACGAGACCTTCCTCGTCCTCGACCCGCAGCGCAAGGTCCGCCCCGACCCGGACTACACACCCGACCCGCACGCCCTGTCGATCGGCTTCGGCACCGACTGGAGCGGCCTGGTCTCGGCCTGGCTGACCGAGTGGGAACGCAAGGGCCCCAAGTGGGAGAAGGCCAGGGCCCGCGTCCTGTCCACCATGGAGACCATCGCCGCCCAGCCCAACGGATTCGTGCAGGGCAGCGGCCTGTACGACCTGGACACCGGGAGGTTCGCCGTCGCGGAGAAGCCCGCCGTCTCCGTCTCCCACCTCTCGGCGGTCTTCGGCCTCAACGAACTGTGCGCCGAACTGATCGACCTGGTCGACATGCCGGAGTTCAACGAGGCGTACTACGACTACTGCCGCTACTTCAACGCCTCCAAGAGCGAACAGGCGGCCCGCTACGGCAGCGACTTCGGCAGCCTGATCCTCTTCCAGGGCCACTCCCGCCTCGACGCCTACGCGGCCGTGAGGACGGGCGACGACAAGCTCGCCGAGCGCGCCTGGGACAAGTTCTACCACTCCGACGGCTACCAGGAGTCGGCGCCCTGGACGACGGAGAGGCTGAGCGGACCCGCCGCCCTGGTGCCGGGCGGCGAGGCGAGCTGGGTGTCCAGCAACGACACCGCGCTCTACGGCCTCGCCGCCATCGAGAACCTCGCACTCCTGGGGGACAGGATGCCGTGACCCGCGGGTGACGGAGGCGGACGCGGGCACACTCCACGGGTGAACCGGAACCACTACGTCTTCCGCAGCCTGTGGACCCTGCCCGCGCCCGCCCCGGCCGTCTACCGCGAGCTGGAGCGGATCGAGGACTACCCCCGCTGGTGGCCCCAGGTGCGCGAGGTCACCCGCCTCGACGACACCGGCGCGCTCCTGCGGATCCGCTCCCTCCTCCCGTACGACCTGACCCAGACCCTGCGGGAGCTGCGCCGCGACCCGGCGGCGGGCGTACTGGAGGTCTCCCTGTCCGGCGACATCGAGGGCCGGGCCCGCTGGACGGTCGCCCCCGACGGCACCGGCGGCAGCAGGGTCCGCTACGACCAGGAGGTCGACGTCCGCAAGCCCCTGCTGCGCCGCCTCGCCGTGCCGGGACGGCCCCTGTTCCGGGCCAACCACCGGCTGATGATGCGGGCGGGACGGCGCGGACTGGCGGCCCACCTGGAAGCGGTTTGAAGGAACCGTGCCGGTCACTGTATTGTTCAGTGCGTTCCCGGGCGATTAGCTCAGTGGGAGAGCGCTTCGTTCACACCGAAGAGGTCACTGGTTCGAACCCAGTATCGCCCACCGGGAAAAGCCGGTCCGTCACGCGACGGACCGGCTTCTTCGCATGCTCACGGCTTTCTCGTGCTCACGATCCTCCCGTGATCACGCCGCCGTCGGCAGCTCCGGACGCAGCGGCCAGGCCGGGTCCACGGCCTCCTCCGTCCCGTTCAGCGCGAACCACGCCTGCAGTCCCCGGGCCTGCCCCGCGTGCCACACCGCCTGGAGCGTGTGCAGCTCGGCGGGGGAGAGGCGCTCCAGCCGTGCCTGGAAGCGGCGCCCCACCGCCCGGACGACCCCCAGCGCGGCCTGCGCGTCGGCCGCCGCGTCGTGCGCGCCCTCCAACTCGACGCCGTAGTGCGCGCACAGGTCGGTGAGGGTGCGGCGGCCCTTGCGGTAGCGGTCCAGGTGCTTGTCGAGCACCCGCGGGTCCAGGACGTACAGCGACGTCCGCTCCAGCCGGGCGGCCAGCGACGAGGCCCGGTGGCGGCGCAACTCCCGGTCCAGCAGGGTGAGATCGAACGGCGCGTTCATCACCACCAGCGGACGGCCCGCCCGGGCCTGCTCGCCGATCGCCTCGGCTATCTCGTACATCACCGGCGCCGGCCAACGTCCGTTGCGCTGCAGGTGCTCCTCCGTCAGCCCGTGCACCGCCGTCGCGGCCTCGGGCACCGGCACTCCCGGGTTCACCAGCCAGCGCCTGACCCGGGGCCGCAGACCCGGGGCGTCCTGGACGACCAGGGCCGCCGACACGATCCGGTCGGTCTCGACGTCCACACCCGTCGTCTCCGTGTCGAAGGCGGCCAGCGGCCCCTCGAACCAGCACGTCATAGGGCACTCAACTCCTCGTCCATGCACGGCAGCCGACGCGCCGCCTTCTGTCCCGGTTCGGTGATACCCGGGCTGTTTGCGACGTACGCCGCAAGGACACAACAGGAGTACGGGTCTTTGCAGTTCAGCGACCCGCAGCACGGTTGCACCAGTTCTGGAAGGCTGTTGGCCATGGCCATAGCGCAGCCCGAGCGGGGCGGGCTGCTGCCCGAGCGCACGACGCCCACGCGCGGCTCCCTCGCCACCACCGCCTGCATGGAGACCCTGCAGGTCGGCTACCTGCACGCGGTCGCCGCCGCGGCCGGCTGCTCGCTGTCCCAGCCCTTCCCGGACAACGGCATCGACTGGCACGTCAGCCACAGCGCGCCCGGGCACACCGTCGACGACGAGGTCACCATCAAGGTGCAGCTCAAGGCGACCTACCAGATCCCGCCGAGCCCGCCGGGCCGCTTCTTCTCGTTCACCCTCGACAACGACCACCTGACGAAGCTCGCCCGCACCCCGGTGTCGGTGCACAAGATCCTGGTCGTGATGATCGTCCCGCGGTCCCGCGACCAGTGGCTGCGCGCCGGCCACGACCGGCTGGACCTCAGGCACTGCTGCTACTGGACCAACCTCGCCGGACACCCGGTCACGGGGCGGCGGCGCACCACCGTGCGGATACCGACCGCGCGGGTCTTCGACGACCGGGCGCTGTGCGAGATCATGACGCGGGTCGGGACGGGAGGGAAACCATGACGCACCGCCCCACCCACGAACCCCTGCGCCCCGTGCGGCCCCACCCGGTCGACACCGGCCGCACGGACTGGGACGGCAGCACGCCCGAGCCCGCCGCCGTCGACCCGGCCGTGCTCGCCGCCCTGCTGCACCGGCACGGCTGGCACCGGCGCGGCGGCGCCCCGGGCCGCTACGGCCGCTGGACCCCGCCCGGCCCCGGCGGCACCACCAGTCTGCTGGTGCCCGACAACCGCGCCTTCCCCGACAGCGACGACCTGCTCGTCGAGGCGTTGCTCGCCCTGTCCCGCAGCGGCACGCCCTCCGCCCGCGAGATCCTGATCTCCCTCGCCGTACCCAGCGACGAGATCCGCTGGTCGCGCGACCTGCCGGCCGGCCCCGCCGGCACCGCGCCCTGGACGGCGGAGGAACAGCTGCGCTCCGCCGCCCGGCGCGTCCTGCTCGCCGGCGCCCTCGCCACCCGCGCGCGGGCCGGCTACCACGGCGCCCGGCACCGCCGCGCCGCCGCCGCGTCCCTGGCGAACGTCCTGGTCGGCCCCGCCTCCGGCGGCCGCCTCCTCACCGCCTTCGTGCCCGTCACCACCGGCCGCCCCCTCGCGGTCCGCCTCCACCAGGCCCTCTTCGCCGCCCGCGAGGCCGTCGACTACCGGCGGGCCACCGGCGCCCCGGACGCCTTCGACAGCGCCGTCGCGGCAGGCGTCAGCCACGAACTCACCGAGGCGCTCGTCGCCCTCGTCCAGGGCACCGAGGGCGCCCGGATCGCCGTCGCCTGGGCCCCGGCCGTCGGGGTCCCCGAGAACTGCGCCGCCCCCGCCGAACCCGTCGAGTTCTCGCCCGGCGACCTGCCCGCCCTGCGCGAGGCCGGCGCCCGCTACCTGCGCGCGGAGCCCTCCGTGCCGGTGCGGCTCACCGGCACGGTCGTGAGGATGCGCCGGACCGGGCCGCGCGGCGCCGGCACCGTACGGCTGCGGGTGCTCGCCGGGGCCGACGTCCCGCACGTGCGGATCACGCTGGACGAGGAGGCGTACCGGATCGCCGGGCACGCGCACCTGGTCGGGCTGCCCGTGCGCGTGCTGGGCCGGCTGGAGAGCCGGGGCGGGTTCCGCCGCCTCACCGGCGCCTGCGAGGTCGTCCCCGTGCAGGTCGACGACGCCGAGCGGGACCGGTTGCTGAAAGCCCTCCAGGAGAACGTGGACGTCTTCGGGGAGGCCTGCGGCGGGGAATGATTTCGACCGGGGTGGGCCCGGGTCGGTACGATCGCCCTCATGCGTGCGCTCCGGTATGGCGCCGCAGCCCCACCTTCAGTCAGGAGAGACCGGTGTCAGACGTCCGTGTGATCATCCAACGCGATTCGGAGCAGGAAGAACGCGTGGTGACGACGGGCACTACGGCCGCCGAGCTCTTCGCCGGCCAGCGCTCGATCATCGCGGCGCGCGTGGCCGGTGAGCTCAAGGACCTCGCCTACGAGGTCAAGGACGGCGAGACCGTCGAGGGCGTCGAGATCTCCTCCGAGGACGGCCTGAACATCCTGCGCCACTCCACCGCGCACGTCATGGCCCAGGCCGTGCAGGAGCTCTTCCCCGAGGCCAAGCTGGGCATCGGCCCGCCCATCCGGGACGGCTTCTACTACGACTTCGACGTCAAGGAGCCCTTCACCCCCGAGGACCTCAAGCGCATCGAGAAGAAGATGCAGGAGATCCAGAAGCGGGGCCAGCGCTTCTCCCGCCGTGTCACCAGCGACGAGGCCGCCCGCGAGGAGCTGGCCGACGAGCCGTACAAGCTGGAGCTGATCGGCCTCAAGGGCAACGCCGCGCAGGCCGCCGACGGCGCCGACGCCGAGGTGGGCAGCGGCGAGCTGACCATCTACGACAACCTCGACGCCAAGACCGGCGACCTGTGCTGGAAGGACCTGTGCCGCGGTCCGCACCTGCCGACCACCAGGAACATCCCCGCCTTCAAGCTGATGCGCTCGGCCGCCGCCTACTGGCGCGGCAGCGAGAAGAACCCGCAGCTCCAGCGCATCTACGGCACCGCCTGGCCGTCCAAGGACGAGCTGAAGGCCCACCTGGACTTCCTCGCCGAGGCCGAGAAGCGCGACCACCGCAAGCTCGGCTCCGAGCTGGACCTGTTCTCCTTCCCGGACGAGCTGGGCCCCGGCCTCGCGGTGTTCCACCCCAAGGGGGGCGTCATCCGCAAGGTCATGGAGGACTACTCGCGCCGTCGGCACGAGGTCTCCGGCTACGAGTTCGTGAACACCCCGCACATCTCGAAGGAGCACCTCTTCGAGGTCTCCGGGCACCTGCCGCACTACGCGGAGGGCATGTTCCCGCCCATCCAGTTCGACGAGCAGAACTACCGCCTCAAGGCGATGAACTGCCCGATGCACAACCTGATCTTCAAGTCGAGGGGCCGTTCGTACCGTGAGCTGCCGCTCAGGCTCTTCGAGTTCGGGACCGTGTACCGGTACGAGAAGTCGGGCGTCGTGCACGGCCTGACCCGCTCGCGCGGCTTCACCCAGGACGACTCGCACATCTACTGCACCAAGGAGCAGATGCCCCAGGAGCTGGACACGCTCCTGACCTTCGTCCTGGACCTGCTGCGCGACTACGGTCTGACCGAGTTCGAGCTGGAGCTGTCCACCCGTGACGACTCCGACAAGTTCATCGGCTCGGACGAGGACTGGGAGGAGGCCACCGAGGCGCTGCGCCAGGCCGCCGAGAAGCAGAACCTGCCGCTGGTCCCGGACCCGGGTGGTGCCGCGTACTACGGCCCGAAGATCTCCGTCCAGGCCAAGGACGCCATCGGCCGGTCCTGGCAGATGTCGACCCTGCAGGTCGACTTCAACCAGCCCAAGCGGTTCGGCCTGGAGTACACCGCGGCGGACGGCTCCCGTCAGCAGCCGGTCATGCTGCACCGCGCGCTGTTCGGCTCCATCGAGCGGTTCTTCGGCGTGCTCCTGGAGCACTACGCGGGCGCCTTCCCGGCGTGGCTGGCGCCGGTGCAGGCGCTCGGCATCCCGATCGGCGACGCGCACGTGCCGTACCTGCAGGAGTTCGCCGAGAAGGCCCGGGCCGCCGGGCTGCGCGTCGAGGTCGACTCCTCCTCCGACCGGATGCAGAAGAAGATCCGCAACGCTCAGAAGCAGAAGGTGCCCTTCATGGTCATCGCCGGTGACGAGGACATGGCCAACGGTGCCGTCTCCTTCCGCTACCGCGACGGCTCGCAGGAGAACGGCATCCCCGTCGACGAGGCCATCGCGAAGATCGTGAAGGTCGTCGAGGAGCGGGTGCAGGTCTGACCGCACGGACGGACCCAGGGCCCCCGGGAGCGATCCCGGGGGCCTTTTCCGTGGCCTGCCGGCGAAGCCATATGCTGCACGCATGACGAGTGAGCCGGAGCAGCAGATCGGAGTGGGGACGCCGGACGCGTTCCAGCGCCTGTGGACGCCCCACCGGATGGCCTACATCCAGGGCGAGAACAAGCCCAGCGGCCCCGGCGCCGACGACGGCTGCCCCTTCTGCTCGATCCCGGCCAAGTCCGACGAGGACGGACTGGTCGTCCGGCGCGGCGAGCGCGTGTACGCGGTGCTCAACCTGTACCCGTACACCGGCGGCCACCTCATGACGGTGCCCTACCGGCACGTCGCCGACTACACCGAGCTGACCGACGAGGAGACCGCCGAGCTGGCGCTGCTGACCAAGCAGGCGATGACGGCCCTGCGTACCGCGTCCGGCGCCCACGGGTTCAACATCGGCATGAACCAGGGCGCGGTGGCGGGCGCGGGCATCGCCGCGCACCTGCACCAGCACATCGTGCCCCGCTGGGGCGGCGACACGAACTTCATGCCGGTCGTCGGCCACACGAAGGTGCTGCCGCAGCTGCTGGGGGACACCCGGAAGATCCTGGCGGAGGCCTGGCCGGCCTAGGGCCGGTTGCCCCGTGCTGCGACTCGGGGCCGGGACGCGCGGCGCGGCTTCACGCGTCGTAGACGTCGGCCTTCCGCGGTGACGGATCCTGCACCGCCGTGCTGAGGAACGCCGACCGCGTGCCGAACTTCTCCGTGTCCACGCCGTTCTCCGCCAGCACCTTGATCGCCGCCGAGTGCACCGCCCGCAGCACCGGCGTCGCCGCCCGCAGCGCGTCGTCGGCCATGAAGCGGTGCCGCCAGGGCTGGTCCGCCCAGGCGTGGCGCAGTCCGAAGGGCTCGGGGAGACCGATCGTGCCGCCGAGCCAGTTCAGCAGGGGCGGGTACCAGGTGAGCGGGGCGCGGACGGCGAGCCGTACCACCTCGTTGGTGGTGACCAGCGGGAGCATCACCTTGCGCGTCTCCCACGGCTTGAACGACTTGGCGACCTCCTTGGAGGGGGCCTCCGGCTTGGTCGTGAAGAGCGAGTTGACCGGGCCCAGGGCGTGCCCGGTCACCTCGATGCGCAGCGTGGCGTGCAGCACGGTCACCGTGATCAGCATCGTGATGACCAGCTGGCCGTCCCACAGCGTCCACTGGACGCCGAGGTAGTGCCGGTCGCCGGCGCCGAACTGCTGCTTGTTGCAGATGTCCTGGATCGCGTGCGGCTTGACCTGGTAGGCCTCCACGTCCGTGCCCTCCGGGCGGGACACCGCCGTGGCGTTCTCCGCGATCGGCGTGACGATCCAGTGGCGTATGGACGGCTTCGTGAACCCGCCGGTGTTCAGCGGGCCGCGCTGGAGCATGCTCAGCTGGTCGTGGACGGCCCGTACGACGTCCCAGCTGCGGAACGGGTGGATCTCCCGGGCCGGGTCGGCCGGCACCAGTTCCTCGGCGAGCTGCCAGCTGCCCCACCGGGTGCCCATGCCGAGGATGCCCTTGGGGCCGGCGTAGAAGACGGAGTTGGACTGCTGCTCGGCGCCGAGCTTGGCCAGGGACTGGCGCAGCTGTTCGGCCGCCGTCTCGTTCGGGTTGCTGGGCACCGCCTCGGGCACCTTGGCGCCGACGCCGCTGCCGGACAGCAGGCCGTCCCAGCGCTCCCGCAGGTCCCTGGCCGTCCTCTCGCAGATCCGCTTGGCCCAGAACCAGCCGATGACGGGCAGCACGACGGCGGCGCGCGCGTACCAGGCCCACAGGCCGGAGAACGGCATCTTGACCAGGAACAGCACCCCGAGGGCGGCGATCGCCACGAGCACGGCGGTGCCCAGGGCCCCGGCCTGCTTGTTCTCCGCCTTGGCGACCGTGGTGCGGATCTGGAAGCCGAGCAGCCAGACCAGCATGCCCGGGAGGAACAGCAGGCCGCACAGCACGCTGACCATGGTGAGCCGGCGGTCGCGGGCCTTGCGGATGCCGTTGGCCGCCAGGCAGTGCTCCACGACCACCTGCGGCTCGGCCCCGAAGGACTGGATGAGCGGCTTGCGGTCGCCGCCGAGCATGCGGGCGGCCACCGCGTGGGAGAAGGCCTCGCCGAGGTTGGGGCGGAAGATGGTGGCCCAGGAGCGGCCCGCGTTGACGGTCGTCTGGTGCCACTCGTTGTCGGCCTTCTTGATCTCCTCCATCGGGTTGTCCCGGTAGGCGGCCGAGGCCAGCGCGAAGGTGGCCGTCTGCCCCCCGTCGTCCGCACGCGGAACCTGCGGTCCGAAGAAGTCCGCGTAACCGCCGTCAACGGTCATTCCCGCCCCCGATCGCCACCACTGTCGCTCCTGCGGCCTTCCCGACTTCCCCGCCCCGCACACCTGTTGATCAGGTCATCAGCGTATCCGCAGCCGGCGGCGTGCGTCACCGGACGGCCGAAAGCGCCCCCACACGCGCGGGTCGCCACCGGGGCGCGCCGTCGTGCGCCGGGGCGGCGGGCCTCCGGCGCGGGACGGCCCGCGCCGGTCCGAGCCCCCTCACGTCGTCGCGTGCACCTCCCCGTGCAGCCGCTCCGCGACCTGCTGCGGCATCGGTTCGTGCCGTGCGTAGCGGCGGTCGAAGCGTGCGGTGCCGTGGGAGAGGGAGCGCAGGTCCACCGCGTACCGGCCGATCTCGATCTCGGGCACCTCGGCCCGGATCAGGGTCCGCCCGCCGTTGGTCTGCTCGGTGCCGAGCACCCGGCCGCGCCGCCCCGACAGGTCGCTCATCACGGCGCCCACGTAGTCGTCGCCGACCAGCACGCTCACCTCGGCCACCGGCTCCAGCAGATGGATCCTCGCGTCGGCCGCGGCCTCCCGCAGCGCCAGCGCGCCGGCCGTCTGGAAGGCGGCGTCGGAGGAGTCCACCGAGTGCGCCTTGCCGTCCAGCAGCGTGACGCGGACGTCGATCAGCGGGTGGCCCGAGGCGACGCCCTTGGCGGCCTGGGCGCGCACGCCCTTCTCGACCGACGGGATGAACTGCCGGGGCACCGCCCCGCCGACCACCTTGTCCACGAACTCGATGCCCGAACCGCCGGGCAGCGGTTCCACCTCGATCTCGCAGATGGCGTACTGCCCGTGTCCGCCGGACTGCTTGACGTGCCGCCCGCGTCCGGTCGCCCTGTTCCCGAAGGTCTCCCGCAGGGACACCTGATGGGGCACGACGTCGACCTGGACGCCGTAGCGGCTGCGCAGCCGCTCCAGGGCGACGTCGGCGTGGGCCTCGCCCAGGCACCACAGGACCACCTGGTGGGTGTCCTGGTTCTGCTCGAGCCGCATCGTCGGGTCCTCGGCGACCAGCCGGGCGAGCCCCTGGGAGAGCTTGTCCTCGTCGGGTTTGCTGTGCGCCTGGATGGCGAGCGGCAGCAGCGGGTCGGGCATCTCCCAGGGGGCCATCAGCAGCGGGTCGTCCTTG
The DNA here is from genome assembly GCF_002005565.1 of Streptomyces sp. JHA26. Classification (GTDB taxonomy): domain Bacteria; phylum Actinomycetota; class Actinomycetes; order Streptomycetales; family Streptomycetaceae; genus Streptomyces. Next base: position 31,594 of record NZ_BDJC01000012.1, read on the forward strand.
GCCGACAGCGTGTCCCCGGTCTCCGCGCGGCTCAGTTTGGCCACGCACGCCAGGTCGCCCGCGATCACGTGCGTGACCGGCCGCTGCTGCTTGCCGAACGGCGTCGACAGGGCGCCGATCCGTTCGTCGACGTCGTGGTCCTCGTGGCCACGGTCGGTCAGCCCGTGCCCGGAGACGTGCACCGTCTGGTCGGCGCGCAGGGTGCCGGAGAACACGCGGACCAGGGAGATCCGGCCGACGTACGGGTCGGAGGACGTCTTGACGACCTCGGCGACCAGCGACTCGTCGGGGTCGCACATGCGCAGCTCGCGCGGTGTGCCGTCGGGTGTGGTCACCCGGGGCGCCTCGCGCTCCAGGGGCGTCGGGAAGCCGCGGGTGATCAGGTCCAGCAGTTCGACCGTGCCCAGGCCCTGCCGGGCGCCCTCGGCGGCGGGGGCGGCGGCCAGGACGGGGAAGAACGCGCCGCGCGCGACGGCCCGTTCCAGGTCCTGGATCAGGGTCCTGACGTCGATCCGCTCACCGCCGAGGTAGCGGTCCATGAGGGTCTCGTCCTCGCTCTCCGCGATGATCCCCTCGATGAGCCGGTTGCGGGCCTCCTCGATCAGGGGCAGCTGGTCGCCGACCGGTTCGGACTCCTCGCGCACGCCGGAGGAGTAGTCGAACAGCCGTTGCGTCAGCAGCCCCATCAGCCCCGTCACGGGCGCGTGTCCGTCGGGTGCCTGCGGTCCGCGCAGGGGCAGGTACAGCGGCAGCACGGCGTCGGGGTCGTCCGCGCCGAAGGCCTCCGCGCAGATCCGCGTCATCTCCTCGAAGTCGGCCCGCGCCGCCTCCAGGTGCGTGACGACGATGGCGCGCGGCATGCCGACGGCCGCGCACTCCTCCCACACCATGCGGGTGGAGCCGTCCATCCCGTCGGACGCGGAGACGACGAAGAGGGCCGCGTCCGCGGCGCGCAGACCGGCCCTGAGGTCGCCGACGAAGTCGGCGTACCCGGGGGTGTCCAGCAGATTGATCTTGATGCCGTCCCATTCGACCGGCACCAGGGAGAGCTGTACCGAGCGCTGCTGCCGGTGCTCGATCTCGTCGTAGTCCGAGACGCAGCCGCCGTCCTCCACGCGGCCGGCCCGGTTCACGGCTCCCGCGGTCAGCGCGAGAGCCTCCACCAGGGTCGTCTTGCCCGATCCGGAGTGGCCGACCAGCACCACATTCCGTACGGACGCGGGATGGTCGGCCGCCGTTGCCCTGCCGGCGGCTCCGGGGTGGGTGTGTGCCTTCTCGCCCATGTCTTGCCTCCCGTGCACGGTGAGGTCGTGGTGGGCGCGGACGCGCGGGACCGCGTGCACTGGCGGCTCCGGCGACGCCCGCGGTCCTTCGAGATTCCCACTCCCGTCACGCCGCGTCCATACGAGGGACGTGCCCCGCCCCCGGCCGCGGAGCCGGGGTTGCGGGTGCCCGTCCGCTGCGCACGCGCGCGTGACTACGATGGGCCAGCCGGTGGCCAGCAAGGGCCGCGCGGCCACACCGACCGTCGGGAAGGCCATGCTGAACAAGTACGCGCGTGCATTTTTTACGCGTGTCCTCACACCGTTCGCCGCGTTTCTCATCCGCAGGGGCGTCAGCCCGGACACGGTCACGCTGATCGGCACCGCCGGTGTGGTCGCGGGTGCGCTGGTCTTCTACCCCATGGGCGAGTTCTTCTGGGGCACGGTCGTGATCACGCTGTTCGTCTTCTCCGACCTCGTCGACGGCAACATGGCGCGCCAGCTCGGCCGCTCCAGCCGCTGGGGCGCCTTCCTGGACTCCACGCTGGACCGGGTCGCCGACGGAGCGATCTTCGGCGGCTTCGCCCTCTGGTACGCGGGCCGCGGCGACGACAACGTGCTGTGCGCCGTGTCGATCTTCTGCCTGGCCAGCGGCCAGGTGGTGTCGTACACCAAGGCGCGCGGCGAGTCGATCGGTCTGCCGGTCGCCGTCAACGGGCTGGTCGAACGCGCCGAGCGCCTCGTCGTCTCCCTGGTCGCGGCCGGTTTCGCGGGGCTGCACGCGTTCGGCGTGCCCGGCATCCAGTACCTGCTGCCGGTCGCCCTGTGGATCGTCGCCGTCGGCAGCCTCGTCACGCTGGTCCAGCGTGTCGTCACGGTCCGCCGGGAGTCCGCCGAGGCGGACGCCGCCGCGCAGGAGAACCAGGGCACCGGGGCGGCGCAGTGAGCGTTCGGGAGCGGCTGTCGGACGCCCTGTACGGGGCCGGCTGGAGCACCGTCAAGAAGCTTCCCGAGCCGGTCGCGGCGCGGCTCGGCCGCACCGTCGCGGACCTCGCCTGGAAGCAGCGCGGCACGGGCGTGCGGCGGCTGGAGGGCAACTACGCGCGCGTGGTGCCGGACGCGGGCCCGGAGCGGCTCGCGGAGCTCTCGCGCGCGGGGATGCGCTCGTACCTGCGCTACTGGATGGAGTCCTTCCGGCTGCCCGCCTGGAGCGCCGGGCGCGTCAGGGCGGGCTTCGCCCCCGAGGACCTGCACCACCTGACCGAGGGCATGGACGCGGGCAAGGGCGTGGTGCTCGCCCTGCCGCACCTGGCCAACTGGGACCTCGCCGGCGCCTGGGTCACCACGGAACTGGGCATCCCGTTCACGACCGTCGCCGAGCGCCTGAAGCCGGAGACCCTCTACGACCGCTTCGTCGCCTACCGGGAGGGCCTCGGCATGGAGGTCCTGCCGCACAGCGGCGGCTCGGCCTTCGGCACGCTGGCCCGGCGGCTGCGCGACGGCGGCCTGGTCTGCCTGGTCGCCGACCGCGACCTGTCCGCCTCCGGCGTGGAGGTCGACTTCTTCGGCGAGACGGCCCGCATGCCGGCCGGCCCCGCCCTGCTCGCCCAGCAGACCGGCGCACGGCTGGTGCCGGTGACGCTGTGGTACGACGACTCACCGGTCATGCGGGGCCGGGTCCACCCCCCGGTCGAGGTACCCGGGTCGGGTACGCGGCGCGAGAAGACGTCCGTCATGACGCAGGCGCTGGCCGACGCCTTCGCCACGGGGATCGCCGGCCATCCGGAGGACTGGCACATGCTCCAGCGCCTGTGGCTGAAGGACCTCGACCCGGCCAAGGCACCCGTCGCCGGCGAGCGGGACGCCTCGTGAGGATCGGCATCGTCTGCCCGTACTCCTGGGACGTTCCGGGCGGCGTCCAGTTCCACATCCGCGACCTCGCCGAGTACTTCATCCGCCTCGGCCACGAGGTGTCCGTCCTCGCACCCGCCGACGACGACACCCCGCTGCCGCCGTACGTCGTCTCGGCCGGGCGCGCGGTACCGGTGCCGTACAACGGCTCGGTGGCCCGCCTGAACTTCGGCTTCCTGTCGGCGGCCCGGGTGCGGCGCTGGCTGCACGACGGCGCGTTCGACGTCATCCACATCCACGAGCCGACCTCGCCGTCGCTGGGCCTGCTGACCTGCTGGGCGGCGCAGGGCCCGATCGTGGCCACCTTCCACACGTCCAACCCGCGCTCGCGGGCGATGATCGCCGCCTACGCGATCCTCCAGGCGGCCCTGGAGAAGATCAGCGCCCGGATCGCGGTGAGCGAGTACGCCCGGCGCACGCTCGTCGAGCACCTGGGCGGGGACGCGGTCGTCATCCCCAACGGCGTCGACGTCGGCTTCTTCGCCGAGGCCGAGCCCAAGCCCGAGTGGCAATCAGACGAGGCGCGAAGCTCCGTTGAGGGCGGTGGTGGGAGACGGGAGGGCGGCACGATCGGCTTCATCGGGCGCATCGACGAACCCCGCAAGGGCCTGCCGGTGCTGATGCGGGCCCTGCCGCGGATCCTCGCCGCCCGCCCGCGGACGCGGCTGCTGGTCGCCGGGCGCGGCGACGAGAAGGAGGCGGTGGCCTCCCTGCCCGCCGAGCTGCGCTCCCGGGTGGAGTTCCTCGGCATGATCAGCGACGAGGACAAGGCCCGCTTCCTGCGCAGCGTCGACCTGTACGTGGCGCCCAACACGGGGGGCGAGAGCTTCGGCATCATCCTCGTCGAGGCCATGTCGGCGGGCGCCCCCGTGCTCGCCTCCGACCTGGACGCCTTCGCCCAGGTCCTCGACCAGGGGGCGGCCGGCGAGCTGTTCGCCACCGAGGACGCCGACGCGCTGGCCGAGGCGGCCCTGCGGCTGCTGGCGGACCCGGAGCGCCGGGCCGCGCTGCGGGAACGGGGCAGCGCGCACGTACGGCGCTTCGACTGGTCGACGGTGGGCGCGGACATCCTGTCCGTCTACGAGACGGTGACGGCGGGTGCGGCGGCGGTGGCGACGGACGAGCGGGCGACGGGCCTGCGGGCACGTTTCGGACTGGCGGCGAAGGACTGAACGGCGGGCCGTGTCGCCGGCCCGTCCCCGAGACGCCCCCTCCGGGGGAGTCCGAGGGCCGGGGGCTGATGCCCCCGGCCCTCGGGCCGAAGCGGGGTGCCGGGGGCATCAGCCCCCGTCGACGCCCACCGCGGAGGCGTCCGACCGATCCGGGGAAGCACTCCCGTAGGGTTGCCGCCCGTGACTCCGACTCTCATCTGGATCCTGGTCGTCCTCGTCGCGACCGGCCTGTACCTGAGCTGGACGGCGGGGCGGCTGGACCGGCTGCACGCCCGGATCGACGCCGCCCGCGCCGCGCTCGACGCACAGCTGCTGCGCAGGGCCTCCGTGGCCCAGGAGCTGGCCACCTCGGGCGTGCTCGACCCGGCCGCCTCGATCGTCCTGTACGAGGCCGCGCACGCCGCCCGGCAGGCCGAGGAGGAGCAGCGGGAGGTCGCCGAGAGCGAACTGAGCCAGGCCCTGCGGGCGGTGTTCGAGGACGCCCGGCAGGTGGAGGCGGTGCGCGAGGCGCCCGGAGGGGAGGAGGCGGCCCGCGAACTGACCGAGGCGGTCCGCAGGGTGCCGATGGCCCGCCGCTTCCACAACGACGCCGTGGGCGCCGCGCGCCGCCTGCGCGAACACCGCAAGGTGCGCTGGTTCCGGCTGGCCGGACACGCCCCCTTCCCGCTGGCCTTCGAGATGGACGACGAACCGCCCGCGGCGCTGATGGACAGGTCCGCCTGACCGCCGTCCCGGGCCCCTCTGCCGCAAAAGGATCCACCGGCTGTCCATTGGCCCTTGCTGTGGCCTGGTCCCTTCGCGTTTCCTCAGTGCTGCAGAAACCCCCCTTTTTCTGATCAGCGAGGTACCCGTGTCCAGCACGCTCTCCGAGAACCAGACCCCCGAGACCGGCACCGCCCGCGTGAAGCGCGGCATGGCCGAGCAGCTCAAGGGCGGCGTGATCATGGACGTCGTCACGCCGGAGCAGGCGAAGATCGCCGAGGACGCGGGCGCCGTCGCCGTCATGGCGCTGGAGCGGGTCCCGGCCGACATCCGCAAGGACGGCGGCGTGGCCCGGATGTCCGACCCGGACATGATCGAGGGCATCATCGACGCCGTCTCGATCCCCGTGATGGCCAAGTCCCGCATCGGCCACTTCGTCGAGGCCCAGGTCCTGCAGTCCCTCGGCGTCGACTACATCGACGAGTCCGAGGTCCTCACCCCGGCCGACGAGGTCAACCACTCCGACAAGTGGGCCTTCACGACCCCCTTCGTCTGCGGCGCCACCAACCTCGGCGAGGCCCTGCGTCGCATCGCCGAGGGCGCGGCCATGATCCGCTCCAAGGGCGAGGCCGGCACCGGCAACGTCGTCGAGGCCGTGCGCCACCTGCGCCAGATCAAGAACGAGATCGCCCGCCTGCGCGGCTACGACAACAACGAGCTGTACGCCGCCGCCAAGGAGCTGCGCGCCCCGTACGAGCTGGTCCGCGAGGTCGCCGAGCTGGGCAAGCTCCCGGTGGTCCTGTTCTCCGCCGGTGGTGTCGCCACCCCCGCCGACGCCGCGCTGATGCGCCAGCTCGGCGCCGAGGGCGTCTTCGTCGGCTCCGGCATCTTCAAGTCCGGCGACCCGGCCAAGCGCGCCGCCGCCATCGTGAAGGCCACCACCTTCTACGACGACCCGAAGATCATCGCGGACGCGTCCCGCAACCTCGGCGAGGCCATGGTCGGCATCAACTGCGACACCCTCCCCGAGACCGAGCGCTACGCCAACCGCGGCTGGTAAGGCACCGGATCCATGAGTGACACCCCCGTCATCGGCGTCCTGGCCCTCCAGGGCGACGTACGGGAGCACCTCGTCGCCCTGGCCGCGGCCGATGCCGTGGCCAGGCCGGTCAGGCGCCCCGAAGAACTCGCCGAGGTCGACGGCCTGGTCATCCCCGGCGGCGAGTCCACCACCATCTCCAAGCTGGCCGTCCTGTTCGGCGTGATGGAACCGCTCCGCGCCCGCGTGCGCGACGGCATGCCCGTCTACGGCACCTGCGCCGGCATGATCATGCTGGCCGACAAGATCCTCGACCCGCGCTCGGGCCAGGAGACCGTCGGCGGCATCGACATGATCGTGCGCCGCAACGCCTTCGGACGGCAGAACGAGTCCTTCGAGGCGGCCGTCGACATCGAGGGCGTGGCGGGCGATCCTGTCGAGGGCGTGTTCATCCGCGCCCCCTGGGTCGAGTCCGTGGGCGCCGCGGCCGAGGTGCTCGCCGAGCACGACGGCCACATCGTCGCGGTCCGCCAGGGCAACGCGCTGGCCACGTCGTTCCACCCGGAGCTGACCGGCGACCACCGCGTCCACCGCCTCTTCGCCGACATGGTGCGCGCGAACCGGGCGGCGGAGTCCTTGTAGGATTCCTGCGTTCGTTCAAAGACGGGTTACGCGAAGGAGACAGGCAGATGTCCGGCCACTCTAAATGGGCCACGACGAAGCACAAGAAGGCCGTCATCGATGCCAAGCGCGGCAAGCTCTTCGCGAAGCTGATCAAGAACATCGAGGTGGCGGCCCGCATGGGCGGCGCCGACATCGACGGCAACCCGACGCTCTACGACGCCATCCAGAAGGCGAAGAAGCAGTCGGTGCCGAACAAGAACATCGACTCCGCGGTCAAGCGCGGCGCCGGCCTGGAGGCCGGTGGCGCCGACTACGAGACGATCATGTACGAGGGTTACGGCCCCAACGGTGTCGCGGTGCTCATCGAGTGCCTCACCGACAACCGCAACCGCGCCGCCTCCGACGTCCGCGTCGCCATGACCCGCAACGGCGGCTCCATGGCCGACCCGGGTTCGGTGTCGTACCTGTTCAACCGCAAGGGCGTCGTGATCGTCCCCAAGGGCGAGCTGACCGAGGACGACGTGCTCGGCGCCGTCCTGGACGCGGGCGCCGAGGAGGTCAACGACCTCGGCGAGACCTTCGAGGTCATCAGCGAGGCCACCGACCTGGTCGCGGTCCGCACCGCCCTCCAGGACGCCGGCATCGACTACGAGTCCGCCGACGCCAACTTCGTCCCGACCATGCAGGTCGAGCTGGACGAGGAGGGCGCCCGGAAGATCTTCAAGCTGATCGACGCCCTCGAGGACAGCGACGACGTGCAGAACGTCTTCGCCAACTTCGACGTCAGCGACGAGGTCATGGAGAAGGTCGACGCGTAGCGCCCGCACGCGCGACGGCACCCCGGCGGGCCGGAGGGACACGTCCCCCGGCCCGCCGCCGTTGTCGGTGGTACCCGATAGCCTGCACAAACAGGTGATCGAGGGAAGGCGTGGGCGTGCGTGTACTGGGGGTGGACCCGGGGCTGACCCGTTGCGGGGTCGGTGTCGTCGAGGGCGTCGCGGGCAGGCCGCTGACCATGCTCGGCGTCGGTGTCGTCCGCACCCCCGCGGACGCCGACCTCGGCCACCGCCTCGTCGCCGTCGAGCAGGGCATCGAGCAGTGGCTGGACGAGTACCGGCCGGAGTTCGTCGCCGTGGAGCGCGTCTTCAGCCAGCACAACGTCCGCACGGTGATGGGCACCGCCCAGGCCAGCGCCGTCGCCATCCTCTGCGCCTCCCGCCGCGGCATCCCCGTCGCCCTGCACACCCCCAGCGAGGTCAAGGCCGCCGTGACCGGCAGCGGACGCGCCGAGAAGGCCCAGGTGGGCGCCATGGTCACCCGCCTGCTGCGGCTGGCCGCGCCCCCGAAGCCCGCAGACGCGGCCGACGCGCTCGCCCTGGCCATCTGCCACATCTGGCGGTCCCCCGCGCAGAACCGGCTCCAGCAGGCCGCCGCCCTGCACGCCTCCCGGGGCCTGCGGACCCCGGGAACCCCGCGCACCCCGAAAGCCCCGCACGCACCGAAAGGCCATACGGCATGATCGCCTTCGTCAGTGGCACGGTCGCCGCCCTCGCCCCCGACACCGCGGTGGTGGAGGTCGGCGGTGTCGGCATGGCCGTCCAGTGCACGCCGAACACGCTCTCCGCCCTCCGCGTCGGCAAGCCCACCAAGCTCGCCACCTCCCTCGTCGTCCGCGAGGACTCCCTGACGCTGTACGGCTTCGCCGACGACGACGAGCGCCAGGTCTTCGAGCTGCTCCAGACCGCCAGCGGCGTCGGCCCCCGCCTGGCACAGGCGATGCTGGCCGTGCACAGCCCCGACGCCCTGCGCAGGGCCGTCTCCACCGGGGACGAGAAGGCCCTGACCGCCGTCCCGGGCATCGGCAAGAAGGGCGCCCAGAAGCTGCTGCTGGAGCTGAAGGACCGGCTCGGCGAACCGGTCGGCGCCCCCGCCGTCGGCGCACCCGTCAGCACCGGATGGCGCGACCAGCTGCACGCCGCCCTCATCGGCCTGGGGTACGCGACCCGTGAGGCCGACGAGGCCGTGTCCGCCGTGGCGCCCCAGGCGGAGGCCGCCGGGGGCAAGCCCCAGGTGGGGCAGCTGCTCAAGGCGGCCCTGCAGACACTGAACCGCGCCCGATAGTCCGTAGCGAGAGCCGAGGCACACCTCATGAACTGGGACGACACGACCGACACCGAGGCCGCCGGAGAGCGGCTGGTGGGATCGGTCGCCGACGGCGAGGACCAGGCCGTGGAGGCGGCCCTGCGCCCCAAGGACCTGGGCGAGTTCATCGGCCAGGAGAAGGTCCGCGAGCAGCTCGACCTCGTCCTGCGCGCCGCACGCGCGCGCGGGGCCACCGCCGACCACGTCCTGCTCTCCGGCGCCCCCGGCCTCGGCAAGACCACCCTCTCGATGATCATCGCGGCCGAGATGGGCGCCCCCATCCGCATCACCTCCGGCCCCGCCATCCAGCACGCCGGCGACCTCGCCGCGATCCTCTCCTCCCTCCAGGAGGGCGAGGTCCTCTTCCTCGACGAGATCCACCGCATGTCCCGGCCCGCCGAGGAGATGCTCTACATGGCGATGGAGGACTTCCGCGTCGACGTCATCGTCGGCAAGGGCCCGGGCGCCACCGCCATCCCGCTCGAACTGCCCCCGTTCACCCTGGTCGGCGCCACCACGCGCGCGGGCCTGCTGCCGCCCCCGCTGCGCGACCGCTTCGGTTTCACCGCGCACATGGAGTTCTACGGACCGGCCGAGCTGGAACGCGTGGTCCACCGCTCCGCGGGCCTGCTCGACGTCGAGATCGACCCGGCCGGCGCCGCCGAGATCGCCGGTCGCTCCCGCGGCACCCCCCGCATCGCCAACCGCCTGCTGCGCCGCGTCCGCGACTACGCCCAGGTCAAGGCCGACGGCCTGATCACCCGGGAGATCGCCGCCGCCGCCCTCGCGGTCTACGAGGTCGACGCCCGGGGCCTGGACCGCCTCGACCGGGCCGTGCTGGAGGCGCTGCTCAAGCTGTTCGGCGGCGGTCCCGTCGGCCTGTCCACGCTCGCCGTCGCCGTGGGGGAGGAGCGTGAGACAGTGGAAGAGGTCGCCGAACCCTTCCTCGTGCGGGAGGGCCTCCTGGCCCGCACCCCACGCGGGCGGGTCGCGACCCCGGCGGCCTGGGCGCACCTCGGTCTCACCCCGCCGCGCGCGCAGAACTCCGGAAAGGGACAACAGGACTTGTTCGGGGCGTGACGCCCCCGCTCCGGCGAGGACATTCGCCGGAGCAGGAACCCCGGTGTCATGCTGAGCGTTGTTCCATGCGCGCGGACTCGCTTAGACTCCGCCGATGCCGCCCTTGTCGGCGGCGTACACACCCCCAACCATCAGGCCGCCCACCATCGCGGTCGTGTGAAGGAAGTACCGACCCGTGAGTCTCGTGACCCTCCTCCCGTTCATCGTGCTCATCGGGGCCATGTTCCTGATGACGCGGTCGGCGAAGAAGAAGCAGCAGCAGGCCGCCGACATGCGGAACCAGATGCAGCCCGGTTCCGGTGTCCGCACCATCGGGGGCATGTACGCCACGGTCAAGGAGGTCAACGAGGACACGGTCCTCCTCGACGCCGGTCCGGGTGTCGAGCTGCTCTTCGCCAAGAACTCCATCGGTGCCGTCCTCACCGACGACGAGTACAACCGCATCGTCCACGGCATCGAGCACGACCTGAAGTCCGACGCCGACATCGTTCCGGACGACGCCTCCTCCCTCACCGAGACCGACGTCCCGGCCGCCGACGACTCCGACGGCAAGTCCGTCGACCTCGGCAAGAAGGACGCGGCCGACGAGCCGACGGCCGACGCCGCGCCCGCCGAGGCGACGACGGCGGACGAGCAGCCGAAGAAGTCCGACGGCGGCTCCGAGGCGAAGTAGCCGCGCCCCGAGGTGCACGGACCGTTCCCGTGCGCCCCGCGCGTCGCGCGGATCCCCACACCATGTGATGTCCGCCGGTGCGCCGTCCCGGCGTGACGCGGCTCGAGAGGGAGTACGAACAGGTGGTAGCACCTAAAAAGGGAAAGACCGCGAGCGCTCAGAGCAAGCCCGGGCGCTCGCTGGCCCTGATCGTGATCGTCATCGCGGCGCTCACGGGAGGCATGTTCGCCTCCGGACACACGACTCCGCGTCTCGGGATCGACCTGGCCGGCGGCACGAGCATCACCCTCAGGGCGGTCTCGGAACCCGGCCAGGAATCCGCGATCAACAAGACCAACATGGACACCGCCGTTGACATCATGAACAACCGTGTCAACGGTCTGGGTGTCTCCGAGGCCGAGGTTCAGACCCAGGGCGACCGGAACATCATCGTCAACATCCCCAAGGGTACGAACTCCAAGGAAGCCCGGGCCCAGGTCGGTACCACCGCCAAGCTCTACTTCCGTCCGGTCCTCGCCACCGAGCTCTCCGGTGCCGCCGCGACGGGCAGCCCCTCGCCGAGCGCCTCCGGCGCCTCGGACAAGGCCACCGACAAGGCGACCGGCGACGAGAAGGCGAGTTCCTCGCCGTCCGACGCCGCCTCGGCCAGCGCCACCCCCCAGGGCCGCGCGGTCACCGACGCCCTGAAGGCCGACCCCAGCCCGTCCGCCTCCGGCAAGGCCACCGGCGACGCCTCCCCGTCCCCGAGCGCCTCCGGCGACGACGCGACCGCCGAGCTCCAGGCCCGTTACGCGGCCCTGGACTGCACGAAGAAGGCGGAGCGCGCCAAGGCCGGCAACGGCGTCAAGCCCAGCGACTCGACGGTGGCCTGCGGCCAGAACTCGCAGGGCCAGTGGCAGAAGTACATCCTCGGCCCCGCCGCGGTCGACGGCACCGACGTCGACGAGGCCAAGGCGGTCTTCAACACCCAGACCGCCGCCGGCTGGACCGTCACGATGAAGTTCACGGACTCCGGCTCCAAGAAGTTCGCGGACATCACCGGCAAGCTCGCCCAGAACCCGTCCCCGCAGAACCAGTTCGCCATCGTCCTGGACAACGAGGTCGTCTCCGACCCGTACGTCAACGAGGCCCTGACCGGCGGCAGCGCGGAGATCTCCGGCAGCTTCGAGCAGGAAGAGGCGCAGAGCCTCGCCAACATGCTGTCCTACGGTGCGCTGCCGCTGAGCTTCAAGGAGGACAGCGTCACCACCGTCACCGCCGCGCTCGGCGGCGAGCAGCTGAAGGCCGGCCTGATCGCCGGTGCGATCGGCCTCGCGCTGGTCGTCCTCTACCTGCTGCTCTACTACCGCGGACTGTCGTTCATCGCCGTCGCCTCGCTGCTGGTGTCCGCGGGCCTGACGTACGTGATCATGGCGCTGCTCGGCCCGACCATCGGCTTCGCGCTGAACCTGCCGGCCGTCTGCGGAGCCATCGTCGCCATCGGCATCACGGCGGACTCGTTCATCGTGTACTTCGAACGCGTCCGCGACGAGATCCGCGAAGGACGCTCGCTGCGCCCCGCGGTCGAGCGTGGCTGGCCGCGCGCCCGGCGCACCATCCTGGTCTCCGACTTCGTGTCGTTCCTCGCCGCGGCGGTGCTCTTCATCGTCACCGTCGGCAAGGTCCAGGGCTTCGCGTTCACGCTGGGTCTGACCACCCTGCTCGACGTGGTGGTGGTGTTCCTCTTCACCAAGCCGCTGCTCACGCTGATGGCCCGCCGCACGTTCTTCGCGAGCGGCCACAAGTGGTCCGGCCTCGATCCGAAGAGCCTGGGTGCCAAGCCTCCGCTGCGCCGCACCCGTCGTCCGTCCGCCGGTCCCGTCGACCCGAAGGAGGCGTGAGAGATGTCGAAGCTCGGCAAGCTCGGCGCCCGGCTGCACCATGGCGAGGTCGGCTACGACTTCATCAAGAACCGCAAGATCTGGTACGGCATCTCCATCCTGATCACCATCACGGCGATCGTGGGCCTGGCGGTGCGCGGCCTGCACATGGGCATCGAGTTCCAGGGCGGCGCGGTCTTCACCACTCCGAAGAACATGAGCGCCTCGGTGTCCCAGACCGAGACGTACGCGGAGGAGGCCTCCGGCCACGACGCGATCGTCCAGAAGCTCGGCGACGGCAGCCTGCGCATCCAGATCGCGGGCATCGACACCGGCAAGTCGGACGAGATCAAGGACGGCCTCGCCAAGGACCTGAAGGTCGACGCGGAGAAGATCAACGCCGACCTGGTCGGCCCCAGCTGGGGTGACCAGATCGCCAACAAGGCCTGGCAGGGCCTGGCGATCTTCATGGTCCTCGTCGTGATCTACCTGGCGATCGCGTTCGAGTGGCGCATGGCGCTCGCCGCGTTCATCGCGCTGATCCACGACATCACCATCACCACCGGCATCTACGCCCTCGTCGGCTTCGAGGTCACGCCGGGCACGGTGATCGGTCTGCTCACGATCCTCGGTTACTCGCTCTACGACACGGTCGTCGTCTTCGACAGCCTCAAGGAGCAGACGAAGGACATCACCAAGCAGACCCGCTGGACCTACGGCGAGATCGCCAACCGCTCGATCAACAGCACCCTGGTCCGCTCCATCAACACCACGGTGGTCGCGCTGCTGCCGGTGGCCGGCCTGCTGTTCATCGGCGGCGGTGTCCTCGGCGCCGGCATGCTCAACGACATCTCGTTGTCGCTGTTCGTGGGCCTCGCGGCCGGCGCGTACTCCTCGATCTTCATCGCCACGCCGCTGGTCGCCGACCTCAAGGAGGCCGAGCCGCAGATGAAGGCCCTCAAGAAGCGCGTCCTCGCCAAGCGCGCCCAGGCCGCGGCCAAGGGGGAGCCGGCCGAGGCCGCCGTCGCCGACGGGCCGTACGCCGACGACGAGCCCGAGGACGCCGCACCCGCGGTCGTCGGCCCCCGCAACCAGCCCGCGTCCCGCACCAGGGGCCGCGGCCGACCCTCGGGGAAGCGCCGATGACCGGGCTCGCGGACATCTCGGAACTGCTGCTCAGCCGCATCCGGGACGTGGTCGACTACCCGGAGCCGGGCGTGGTGTTCAAGGACATCACCCCGCTCCTGGCCGACCCGGTGGCGTTCACCGCGCTCACCGACGCCCTCGCCGAGGTCGCCGGTCGCACCGGCGCCACCAAGGTCGTCGGGCTGGAGGCCCGGGGCTTCATCCTCGGCGCCCCGGTCGCCCTGCGGTCGGGCCTCGGCTTCGTCCCCGTGCGCAAGGCGGGCAAGCTCCCCGGAGCCACCCTCGGCCAGGCCTACGACCTGGAGTACGGGTCGGCCGAGATCGAGGTGCACGCCGAGGACCTGAGCGCCGACGACCGCGTGCTGATCGTCGACGACGTCCTCGCCACCGGAGGCACCGCCGAGGCCTCCGTCCAGCTCATCCGCAGGGCCGGCGCGCAGGTCGCGGGCCTGGCCGTGCTGATGGAGCTGGGCTTCCTCGACGGGCGTGCCCGGCTGGAGCCCGCTCTGGCCGGCGCCCCGCTGGAGGCGCTGCTCACCGTCTGACGCGGCCCGTGCCGCACAGGGAGGCGGGCCCGGAGGAATCCGGCGCCCGCCTCTCGCGTTTCTCCCGTCGAAGGCCCTCACTCCGGCCTGAAGGCGATTCCGGAGGCCAGGATCGCTACCATGGGGATTCCGGAGCCTGACCGGGGGAGCCGGATCGCGCACGAGGAGCCCTCTTGCCAGACGAGGCCCAGCCACTGACCGCCGCAAAGCCCGAGTCCGCCTCGGCGCCCGCGGCGAAGCCCGCGCCGAGCGCGCCCCAGGCGAAGAACGACACGCACGGGCCGATCCAGCACGCCCCGTCCGCGCCGGTCGACAAGCCCGCCGAGCAGCAGTCGCGGCCCAAGCCCCTGCCGCACGAGCGTCCCCAGAACGCGCCCGTGGTCCGCACCCCCGCCGGGCAGCCCGCCCGCTCCGGCTCCTCCAACCGCGTCCGCGCCCGCCTCGCCCGCCTCGGCGTGCAGCGCGCGAACCCGTACAACCCGGTCCTGGAGCCGCTGCTGCGGATAGTGCGCAGCAACGACCCCAAGATCGAGACGGCGACGCTGCGTCAGATCGAGCGCGCCTACCAGGTCGCCGAGCGCTGGCACCGCGGCCAGAAGCGCAAGAGCGGCGACCCGTACATCACGCACCCCCTCGCCGTCACCACGATCCTCGCCGAGCTCGGCATGGACCCGGCCACCCTGATGGCAGGGCTGCTGCACGACACGGTCGAGGACACCGAGTACGGCCTGGACGACCTGCGCCGCGACTTCGGCGACGTCGTCGCCCTGCTCGTCGACGGCGTCACCAAGCTGGACAAGGTCAAGTTCGGCGAGGCCGCGCAGGCGGAGACCGTGCGCAAGATGGTCGTCGCCATGGCCAAGGACCCGCGCGTCCTGGTCATCAAGCTCGCCGACCGCCTGCACAACATGCGCACCATGCGCTACCTCAAGCGCGAGAAGCAGGAGAAGAAGGCGCGCGAGACCCTGGAGATCTACGCGCCGCTCGCCCACCGCCTGGGCATGAACACCATCAAGTGGGAGCTGGAGGACCTCGCCTTCGCGATCCTCTACCCCAAGATGTACGACGAGATCGTCCGCCTGGTTGCCGAGCGCGCCCCCAAGCGCGACGAGTACCTCGCCGTCGTCACCGACGAGGTCCAGCAGGACCTGCGCGCGGCCCGCATCAAGGCGACCGTCACCGGCCGCCCCAAGCACTACTACAGCGTCTACCAGAAGATGATCGTCCGCGGCCGTGACTTCGCGGAGATCTACGACCTGGTGGGCATCCGCGTCCTGGTGGACACCGTCCGCGACTGCTACGCGGCGCTGGGCACGGTCCACGCCCGCTGGAACCCGGTTCCGGGGCGGTTCAAGGACTACATCGCGATGCCCAAGTTCAACATGTACCAGTCGCTGCACACGACGGTCATCGGACCCAACGGCAAGCCGGTCGAGCTGCAGATCCGCACCTTCGACATGCACCGCCGCGCCGAGTACGGCATCGCCGCGCACTGGAAGTACAAGCAGGAGGCCGTCGCCGGCGCCTCCAAGGTGCGTTCCGACGCTCCCAGGTCGTCCGGCAAGGGCAAGGACGACCACCTCAACGACATGGCGTGGCTGCGCCAGCTGCTGGACTGGCAGAAGGAGACCGAGGACCCCGGCGAGTTCCTGGAGTCCCTGCGCTTCGACCTCTCCCGCAACGAGGTCTTCGTCTTCACCCCCAAGGGCGACGTCATCGCGCTCCCGGCCGGGGCCACACCCGTGGACTTCGCCTACGCCGTCCACACCGAGGTCGGCCACCGCACCATAGGGGCCCGGGTCAACGGCCGTCTCGTCCCGCTGGAGTCCACCCTGGACAACGGAGACCTGGTGGAGGTCTTCACCTCCAAGGCGGCCGGCGCGGGCCCCTCCCGCGACTGGCTCGGCTTCGTGAAGTCGCCGCGCGCCCGCAACAAGATCCGCGCCTGGTTCTCCAAGGAACGCCGTGACGAGGCGATCGAGCAGGGCAAGGACGCCATCGTCCGCGCCATGCGCAAGCAGAACCTGCCGATCCAGCGCATCCTGACCGGCGACTCCCTGGTCACGCTCGCGCACGAGATGCGGTACTCGGACATCTCCGCGCTGTACGCGGCGATCGGCGAGGGGCACGTCTCCGCGCAGAACATCGTGCAGAAGCTGGTCCAGGCGCTCGGCGGCGAGGAGGCCGCCACCGAGGAGATCGACGAGTCGGTGCCGCCCGCGCGCGGTCGCGGCCGCAAGCGCCGCACCAGCGCCGACCCGGGCGTCGTCGTCAAGGGCGTCGAGGACGTGTGGGTCAAGCTGGCCCGCTGCTGCACGCCCGTCCCCGGCGACCCGATCATCGGCTTCGTCACCCGCGGCAGCGGCGTATCGGTTCACCGCAGCGACTGCGTGAACGTGGACTCGCTCTCCCGCGAGCCCGAGCGCATCCTCGAGGTCGAGTGGGCGCCCACCCAGTCCTCCGTCTTCCTGGTCGCCATCCAGGTCGAGGCCCTGGACCGCTCCCGGCTGCTGTCGGACGTCACGCGCGTGCTGTCCGACCAGCACGTCAACATCCTCTCCGCGGCCGTCCAGACCTCCCGGGACCGGGTGGCCACCTCCCGCTTCACCTTCGAGATGGGCGACCCGAAGCACCTCGGACACGTCCTGAAGGCCGTACGCGGCGTGGAGGGCGTGTACGACGTGTACCGGGTGACGTCGGCGCGCAGACCGTCGTAGGGGCCGCGGAAACGGACGAGAGGGGCTCCCGTACACCGTGTACGGGAGCCCCTCTCGTGCGTGCGGTGTCAGCCGCCGAACTCCTGCAGGCCCTTCAGCGCCTGGTCCAGCAGCGCCTGCCGGCCGTCCAGCTCGCGCTGGAGCTTGTCGGCCTTGGCGTCGTTGCCCTGGGCACGCGCCTGCTCGATCTGGGAGCGCAGCTTGTCCACGGCGGCCTGGAGCTGACCGGTCAGACCCTCGGCACGCGCGCGTGCCTCCGGGTTGGTCCGGCGCCACTCGGCCTCCTCGGCCTCCTGGATCGCCCGCTCCACGGCGTGCATCCGGCCCTCGACCTTCGGCCGGGCGTCACGCGGCACGTGGCCGATGGCCTCCCAGCGCTCGTTCACCGAGCGGAACGCGGCGCGGGCCGCCTTGAGATCCGTGACCGGCAGGATCTTCTCGGCCTCCTCGGCCAGCTCCTCCTTCAGCTTGAGGTTCTCCGCCTGTTCCGCGTCCCGTTCGGCGAAGACCGAGCTGCGGGCGGCGAAGAAGACGTCCTGGGCACCGCGGAAGCGGTTCCACAGGTCGTCCTCGTGCTCGCGCTGGGCGCGGCCCGCGGCCTTCCACTCGGACATCAGGTCGCGGTACCGCGCGGCCGTCGGTCCCCAGTCCGTCGAGCCCGACAGCGCCTCGGCCTCCGCGACCAGCCGCTCCTTGGTCCGGCGGGCCTCCTCGCGCTGCGCGTCCAGCTGCGCGAAGTGCTGCTTGCGGCGCTTGGAGAACGCCGAGCGCGCATGCGAGAAGCGGTGCCACAGCTCGTCGTCGGTCTTGCGGTCCAGGCGCGGCAGACCCTTCCAGGTGTCCACCAGCGACCGCAGCCGCTCGCCGGCCGCCCGCCACTGGTCGGACTGCGCCAGCTCCTCGGCCTCGGCCACCAGCGCCTCCTTGGCGCCCCGCGCCTCGTCGGACTGCTTGGCCCGCTGCGCCTTGCGCTCCTCGCGGCGCTTCTCCACCAGCTCGACGAGCTTGTCCAGCCGGGCCCGCAGCGCCTCCAGGTCACCGACCGCGTGGTGCGCGTCGACCTGCTCGCGCAGGTGCTCGACGGCGGCCAGGGCGTCCTTCGACGACAGGTCGGTGGTCTTCACTCGCTTCTCGAGGAGGCCGATCTCGACAACCAGGCCCTCGTACTTGCGCTCGAAGTAGGCCAGCGCCTCCTCGGGGGAGCCTGCCTGCCAGGAACCGACGACCTTCTCGCCGTCGGCCGTACGCACGTACACGGTCCCCGTCTCGTCGACGCGGCCCCACGGGTCGCTGCTCACAGCGCCTCCTCCACATGATGCCTGCGAAGGGCTCTGCTGCCCCCGGCATCGTCCACAGTTTCGTCACGGCCAACATAGGCGACCGGCGGGGGGCCTGTCCGCATCCCGCGCGACCGAAATTCCGCAGTTGGGGCTCAGGATTCGGTGACCGTCGCCTTGTCGATCACGACCGTCGCGTTGGGCGCGGTGTTCCCGGTCGCCGGGTCCATGGGCTGGGCCCCGGCGTCCGCGATCTTCTTGAGCACCTTCATCCCCGCCTCGGACACCGTGCCGAACGGCGTGTAGTCCGGGGGCAGCTGGCTGTCCTGGTAGACCAGGAAGAACTGGCTGCCGCCGGTGTTCCGTCCCTGGCCGGTCTGCGCGTTGTACTGGTTGGCCATCGCCACCGTGCCCGCCGGGTACACGTTGCCCGCGAGGCTCTTGTCCTTGAGGTTCTCGTCGGGAATCGTGTAGCCGGGGCCGCCCGCCCCGGTGCCCTGCGGGTCGCCGCACTGGAGCACGTAGATGCCCTGGTCGGTCAGCCGGTGGCACTTCGTGTGGTCGAAGTAGCCCTTGCCCGCGAGGAAGTGGAACGAGTTGACGGTGTGCGGCGCCGCCGACGCCTTCAGCGCGATGTCTATCTCACCGCAGGTGGTCGACAGCTTCATCGTGTACTTCGCCGACTTGTCGATGGCCATCGCAGGTTCCTTCTTCCAGGTCTGCGTCGTGGCCTTGCCGGCGGCGGGCTTGTCGCACGGGTCCGGAGCCTTGCCGCTCGCGGAGGCGCTCGGGGTGACCTCCGCGTTCGCGTTGGTCTTGTCGTCGTCGCCCCCGACGGCCCCGGTCGCGTACAGCGCGACGCTGCCGATCAGGACGACGCCGAGTGCCGAGGCGATCGCCGCGTTGCGCGTGCGCGCCTTGCGCCGCGCGGAGGTGCGTCGCTGCTGCTGCCGCAAGAACTTCTCCCGGGCGAGCTGACGCCGCCGCTGCTCCTGGCTGACCACCGGGTTCTCTCCTCATGCGTCGTGTGTGCCGACCGGTACGCGTGCGCGTGACGAACCGACCGCGTGCGTGTAGCCCCGTACCGTATATGGGTTCGCTGAGGAAACGGCACCGCCGGTAGGCTCTGACCACGGGCGCAGGCCGCCCGCAAGCCACCCGTACCGACACAAACGAAGGACGATCGTGCTCATTGCCGGGTTCCCCGCCGGGGCCTGGGGGACGAACTGTTACCTCGTCGCCCCCGCCGCGGGTGAGGAGTGCGTGATCATCGACCCCGGCCACCAGGCCGCGCAGGGCGTCGAGGAGGCACTCGCCAAGCATCGGCTCAAGCCCGTCGCCGTCGTCCTCACCCACGGCCACATCGACCACGTGGCCTCGGTCGTCCCCGTGTGCGGCGCGCACGACGTGCCCGCCTGGATCCACCCCGACGACCGCTACATGATGGGCGACCCCGAGAAGGGGATCGGCCGGTCCATCGGCATGCCGCTCATGGGCGAGCTCACCGTGGGGGAGCCGGACGACGTCCGTGAACTGACCGACGGCGCGAAGCTGGAGCTGGCGGGCATGGAGCTGACGGTCGCGCACGCGCCGGGCCATACCAAGGGGTCGGTGACCTTCGGCCTGCCCGAGGCGGCGGACATCCCGCCGATCCTCTTCTCGGGCGACCTGCTGTTCGCCGGCTCCATCGGACGCACGGACCTGCCGGGCGGCTCCATGGACGACATGCTGGCGTCCCTCGCCCGCGTGGTCCTGCCGCTCGACGACCCGACCGTGGTGCTGTCCGGCCACGGCCCCCAGACGACCATCGGCCAGGAGCGCGCCACCAACCCGTATCTGCGGCAGGTGGCGGCCGGCCAGGGCGCCGAGGCGCCCCGACGAGGAATGTGACGAGAGACCTTCCGTGAGCACCTTCAAGGCCCCCAAGGGCACGTACGACCTGCTGCCGCCGGCCTCCGCCGAGTACCTGGCCGTCCGCGAGGCGATCGCCGCCCCGCTGCGCAACTCCGGCTACGGCTACATCGAGACGCCCGGCTTCGAGAACGTCGAGCTCTTCGCGCGCGGTGTCGGCGAGTCCACCGACATCGTCACCAAGGAGATGTACGTCTTCGAGACCAAGGGCGGCGACCGCCTCGCCCTGCGCCCGGAGACCACCGCGCCCGTGCTGCGCGCGGTCCTGGAGGCCAACCTGCACAAGGCGGGCAACCTGCCGGTGAAGGTCTGGTACTCGGGCTCGCAGTACCGCTACGAGCGCCCGCAGAAGGGCCGTTACCGCCACTTCTCCCAGGTCGGCGCCGAGGCGATCGGCGCCGAGGACCCGGCACTGGACGCCGAACTGATCATCCTGGCCGACCAGTCGTACCGCGCGCTGGGCCTGCGGAACTTCCGCATCCTGCTCAACTCCCTGGGCGACAAGGAGTGCCGCCCCGTCTACCGGGCCGCGCTCCAGGACTTCCTGCGCGGCCTCGACCTGGACGAGGAGACGCTGCGCCGCGCCGAGATCAACCCGCTGCGCGTCCTGGACGACAAGCGCCCCGACGTGCAGAAGCAGCTCGCCGACGCACCGCTGCTGCGCGACTACCTGTGCGACGCCTGCAAGACCTACCACGAGGAGGTCCGCGAGCTGATCACGGCGGCCGGCGTCGTCTTCGAGGACGACCCCAAGCTGGTGCGGGGCCTGGACTACTACACGCGCACCACCTTCGAGTTCGTGCACGACGGCCTCGGCTCCCAGTCCGCGGTGGGCGGCGGCGGTCGCTACGACGGCCTGTCGGAGATGATCGGCGGCCCCTCCCTGCCGTCCGTGGGCTGGGCGCTCGGCGTCGACCGCACCGTCCTCGCCCTGGAGGCGGAGGGCATCCGGCTGGACATCCCGTCCGCGACCTCCGTCTTCGCCGTCCCCCTCGGCGAGGAGGCCCGCCGGATCCTGTTCGCGAAGGTCACCGAGCTGCGCAAGAACGGCGTGGCCGCGGACTTCTCCTACGGCGGCAAGGGCCTGAAGGCCGCGATGAAGGCGGCCAACCGCTCCGGCGCCCGCTACGCCCTGGTCCTCGGCGAGCGCGACCTGGCCGAAGGCGTCGTCCAGCTCAAGGACATGGAGTCCGGCGAGCAGACGGCGATCGGCGTCAACGAGATCGTGGCGGAGCTGGAGTCGAGGCTCGGCTAGCCCGGTACGCCCTGGGGGCGCACGTGTTCGCTCACGTGTGCCCCCGGCGAACGGGCATCGGCCGGTGCGTCACGCCCGAGGGCGATCGCCGATACGCTCTTATGTCCAGCGAACGGTGGCCTTACAGGTCCGTGCGGCACAATGGCCCCTGCCCGAAGCAGGTCCGACTCGAGCGACGGAATCGGCGTGATGAGCAAGACGACAGCGAAGGACGTCTCCACCGTGGTAGAGCCCGCGCCGGAACCCACCTCCGGATCCCCGCGCACGGAGGGCGCCGGTCGTGCCTTCGCCCTGCTGCTGGTGATCACGGGCGCCGCCGGGGTGCTCGCCGCGTGGGTCATCACGCTCGACAAGTTCAAGCTCCTCGAGGCCAAGGTCGCGGGCACGACGTTCACCCCCGGGTGCAGCCTGAACCCGGTCGTCTCCTGCGGCAGCGTCATGGAGAGCGACCAGGCGGCCGTCTTCGGCTTCCCCAACCCGATGCTGGGCCTGGTGACCTACGGCATCGTCGTCTGCGTCGGCATGAGCCTGCTCGCCCGGGCCCGCTTCCCGCGCTGGTACTGGCTCACCTTCAACGCCGGCTGCCTGTTCGGCGTCGGCTTCGTCACCTGGCTGCAGTTCGAGTCCCTGTACCGGATCAACGCGCTGTGCCTGTGGTGCTGCCTGGCCTGGGTCGCCACCATCCTGATGTTCTGGTACGTGACGTCCTTCAATGTCCGCAAGGGCTTCCTGCCCGCCCCGAACTGGCTGCGCGGCTTCTTCGACGAGTTCACCTGGGTCCTGCCGGTGCTGCACATCGGCATCATCGGCATGATGATCCTGACTCGCTGGTGGGACTTCTGGACCAGCTGACGGCGCGCCGCGTTGTCGGTGCGGTCCTTTAGGGTTCTCGCGTGGAGCCCGACCTGTTCACCGCCGCAGCAGAAGAACGCCAGGAGAAGGACCCGACCGGCAGCCCCCTCGCCGTGCGGATGCGCCCGCGCACCCTCGACGAGGTCGTCGGTCAGCAGCACCTGCTCAAGCCGGGGTCACCGCTGCGCAGACTGGTCGGAGAGGGCGCCTCCGGTCCCGCCGGACCCTCCTCGGTGATCCTCTGGGGCCCGCCGGGCACCGGCAAGACGACCCTGGCGTACGTCGTCTCCAAGGCCACCAACAAGCGGTTCGTGGAGCTGTCGGCGATCACCGCGGGCGTCAAGGAGGTCCGCGCGGTCATCGACGGGGCCCGCCGCGCCGTCGGGGGGTACGGCAAGGAGACCGTCCTCTTCCTCGACGAGATCCACCGCTTCAGCAAGGCCCAGCAGGACTCCCTGCTCCCCGCCGTCGAGAACCGCTGGGTCACCCTGATCGCCGCCACCACCGAGAACCCGTACTTCTCGGTCATCTCCCCGCTGCTCTCCCGCTCCCTCCTCCTCACCCTCGAACCCCTCACCGACGACGACGTCCGGGGCCTGCTCCGCCGGGCCCTGACCGACGAGCGCGGTCTGGGGGGCGCCGTCGCCCTCCCCGAGGACACCGAGGACCACCTGCTGCGCATCGCCGGCGGCGACGCCCGCCGCGCGCTGACCGCCCTGGAGGCCGCCGCCGGGGCCGCGCTCGACAAGGGCGAGAGCGAGATCTCCCTGACCACGCTGGAGGAGACGGTCGACCGGGCCGCGGTGAAGTACGACCGCGACGGCGACCAGCACTACGACGTCGCCAGCGCCCTGATCAAGTCCATCCGCGGCTCCGACGTGGACGCCGCCCTGCACTACCTGGCCCGGATGATCGAGGCCGGCGAGGACCCCCGCTTCATCGCCCGCCGTCTGATGATCTCCGCCAGCGAGGACATCGGCCTCGCCGACCCGAACGCGCTGCCCCTCGCCGTCGCCGCCGCCCAGGCCGTCGCCATGATCGGCTTCCCCGAGGCCGCCCTCACCCTCAGCCACGCCACCATCGCCCTGGCCCTCGCCCCCAAGTCCAACGCCGCCACCACCGCCATCGGCGCCGCCCTGGAGGACGTGCGCAAGGGGCACGCCGGGCCGGTCCCGGCCCACCTGCGCGACAGCCACTACAAGGGCGCGGGCAAGCTCGGGCACGGGCGGGGCTACGTGTACCCGCACGACCTGCCCGAGGGCATCGCCGCCCAACAGTACGCCCCCGACGAACTGAAGGACCGGACGTACTACGCCCCGACCCGGCACGGCGCCGAGGCCCGGTACGCGGACGCGGTGGAGTGGACCCGGGAGCACCTCGGTCGCAAGCGGCCCTGAGCAGCCTGTAGAATCGCCCGAAGCGCTGAGTTCCGTGCAGTCAGAACGGGACAACCAGCCGGAACCCCCAGGGGTTCCAGGAGCGTCGCGCACCGTCGACCGGTGTCGCGGGCAGCCCACCACCACCCGGAGCTCCGGGAGCGGTCGGTGGGCCACTCGCGTGCTGCACGTATGTGCCCAGACCAGGGGAGCGGCTGCCCGACAGGTCCCACGGGACCGGCGGGATTCCCCGGCTGCGGATGCGACCTCCCTCAACCCTGACGAGCCGGAAACTCAGAAAAGAGACACAGACAGTGGCGAACCAGTCCCGCCCCAAGGTCAAGAAGTCGCGTGCCCTCGGCATCGCGCTGACGCCGAAGGCCGTCAAGTACTTCGAGGCCCGCCCCTACCCGCCGGGCGAGCACGGCCGCGGCCGCAAGCAGAACTCGGACTACAAGGTCCGTCTGCTCGAGAAGCAGCGTCTGCGCGCGCAGTACGACCTCAGCGAGCGCCAGCTCGTCCGCGCCTACGAGCGCGCCTCCAAGACCAACATGAAGACCGGCGAGGCCCTGGTCATCGAGCTCGAGCGCCGTCTCGACGCGCTGGTCCTGCGTTCGGGCATCGCCCGCACGATCTACCAGGCCCGCCAGATGGTCGTCCACGGCCACATCCAGGTCAACGGCCAGAAGGTCGACAAGCCGTCCTTCCGTGTCCGTCCGGACGACGTCGTGCAGGTGCGCGAGCGCTCCAAGGACAAGACCCTCTTCACGATCGCCCGTGAGGGTGGCTTCGCCCCCGAGGGCGAGACCCCGCGCTACCTCCAGGTGAACCTCAAGGCCCTGGCGTTCCGCCTGGACCGCGAGCCGAACCGCAAGGAGATCCCGGTGATCTGCGACGAGCAGCTCGTCGTCGAGTACTACGCCCGCTGATCCAGCCGGACGTCAGTACCCCCGCGGTACCTCAGCCCGCCGTCTCCCCACCCCTCCGGGTGGACGAGGCGGCGGGCTTCGCGCTGCGCGCGTCCACCGGCGCCGGCCGGCCCGCCCGGCACGGTGCCGGCAGCGCCGCCGCTCCCGGCCGCCGCAGCGCCCGCGTCACCGCCTCCGCACGGCCGAGCCGCGCCCCGTGCCGCACGTACTCCTCGTACCGCTCGTCGCCCAGCTGCTCCCGGGCCGTCGCCTCGCACAGCTCGTGCGGCGCGTTGTAGTGCGCCGAACCGAACAGCGGCAACCCCACCGACGGCCACATCCGCCCCGCCGCGCCCTGGAGCACCGCGGCCTCCGCCGCGTCGCCCTCCGCCACCGTGACCACGGCCAGCAGCTCCAGCGCCAGCACCGAACCCAGCTGGTCCCGGAAGCGGTGGGCGCCGGCCAGGCAGTCGGTCAGCAGCTCACGGGCGCGCACCGGATCGCCCTCGCTCCAGGCCGCGTACGCCAGCACGTACAGGGCGTATCCCCGGGCCCAGCGCTCGCCGTGGTCCTCGCACACCTGGCGCACGTCCTCGCACAGGCGCACCGCGTCCGGCAGATCGCCCTGGAACGCCCGCGTCATCGCCAGCTCCACCTGGCCCATCAGCACGTTGGTGTTGAGCTCGCCGATCTGCCGGTAGCGGCGCAGCGCCGACCGCAGCAGCGCCTCCGCGCGCGGCATGTCGTCCGTGACCAGCGCCAGACAGCCGGTGCGGTGCTCCACGTACGCCATCGCCGTGGGGTTCCGCGACCGCTCGGCCTCCTCCCGGCACTCGTGGAGCGCCGCCAGCGCGGCAGCCGTGTCGCCCTGCAGGATCGCCACGTGCCCGAGCACCCACAGCGCCTTCAGCCGGGACCGCCCGCCCGCCGGCCCCTCCACGTCCAGCCGCACCGCCTGGTCCAGCCAGTGCCGCCCCTCCGAGAGCCGCCCGCAGCCGACCCAGTGGAACCACAGGGCGCCCGCGAGATACTGGCCCAGGTGCGCCTCGTCCGGCTCGGCCAGGCAGTGCTCCAGGGCACCGCGCAGATTCGGCAGCTCCGCCTCCACCCGCGCGGCCACCTCGCGCTGACGCGGCGAGAACCACTCCAGTTCGCACCAGGTCGCCAGCCCCACGTACCAGTCCCGGTGGCGGCGCCGCAGCCGCGCCGCGTCCCCCGTCGCCTCCAGCCAGTCGGCACCGTACGCACGCACCGTGTCGAGCATCCGGTACCGGACCCCGGCCGGCGTCTCCTCGCGTGCCAGCACGGACTGCGCCAGCAGCGCGCAGACCACGTCCAGCACGTCGGCGGCGGGCAGTCCGTCGCCGCTGCACACGTACTCGGCGGCCTCCAGGTCGAACGACCCCGTGAACACCGACAGCCGGGCCCACAACAGCCGCTCCTCGGGCGTGCACAGCTCGTGGCTCCAGCCGATCGCGGTGCGCAGCGTCCGGTGCCGGGGCGGCACGGCGCGGTCCCCGCCGGTCAGCAACCGGAAGCGGTCGTCCAGCCGCCGCAGCATCTGCCCCGGCGACAGCGCGTCCAGCCGCCCGGCGGCCAGCTCGATCGCCAGCGGGATCCCGTCCAGCCGCCGGCACAGCTCCCGCAGCACCCCCTCGGCACCGGTGTCCACGGCGTCCCCGCACGCGAGACCGCGCTGCGCCGCCCGGGCGGTCAGCAGCTCCACCGCCTCCTCCGTGCCCAGCGGCGCCAGCGGCACCAGCCGCTCCCCGGCCACGCCCAGCGGTCTGCGCCCCACCGCCAGCACCCGCAGCCCCGGCACGCGGCCCAGCAGGTCGGTCGCCAGCGCGCCGCAGGCGTCCACCAGGTGCTCGACCCCGTCCAGGACCAGCAGCAGCTCCCGCTCGGCCAGGTGCGCGAACAGCGTCTCGCGGGGCAGGCGCGTGGTGTGGTCGGTCAGACCGAGCGCCTCCACGACCGCGTAGTCGACGAACTCCGGATCGCGCACCGGAGTCAGGTCCACCCGCCAGGCCCCGTCCCGGGGTGCGCACCGTGCCGCCGCCCGCGCCGCCAGGCGCGACTTCCCGACCCCGCCCGCCCCGGTCACCGTCACCAGCCGGGCGGCGTCGAGGGCCCGGGCCAGTCCGGCGAGCTCCGCCGCGCGCCCGACGAAGGCGTCGAGCTCCAGCGGGAGGTTGCCGTGCGGGGAGCTTCCGTCGCGCCGATGATCTCGCATGGAACACGGAGCGTACTGGCCCGTATTCACTCCGTACAATCACTTCCCCCGACTTCGCCGTCCGCCGACGGTAATCCGGTACGGAGCCCGCTGCCCGGCGCGATAGGCTCGGTGCACGACTTTCTCGATGTTCTCGATGTTCAGGCACGTTTCAGGGAGCGGGTGCGCGGTGTCCGGTGGTGAGGTGGCCGGGATCCTGGTGGCCGTCTTCTGGGCGATCCTGGTCTCCTTCCTCGCCGTCGCACTGGCGAGGCTGGCCCAGACGCTCAGGGCGACCACCAAGCTGGTGGCGGACGTGACCGACCAGGCCGTCCCGCTGCTGGCCGACGCCTCCTCGGCGGTGCGCTCCGCGCAGACCCAGATCGACCGGGTCGACGCGATCGCCTCCGACGTCCAGGAGGTCACGTCGAACGCCTCGGCGCTGTCGACCACCGTGGCCTCCACCTTCGGCGGTCCGCTGGTCAAGGTCGCGGCGTTCGGCTACGGCGTGCGCAGGGCACTCGGCGGTCGCAAGGAGGGCGTGCCCGCGGGCCCGGCCAAGGAGCCGCGGCGCACCGTGATCGTCGGCCGTACGATCCCGGAAGCGCGGCGGACGAAGCGGAAGAAGGACTGATCCAGCGATGTTCCGCCGTACGTTCTGGTTCGGCACCGGCGTCGCCGCCGGTGTGTGGGCCACCACCAAGGTCAACCGGAAGCTCAAGCAGCTGACCCCCGAGAGCCTCGCCGCGACCGCGGCGAACAAGGCGATCGACACGGGTACCCGGATCAAGGACCGCGCGGTGGAGTTCGCCCTCGACGTCCGCGACAACATGGCCCGGCGGGAGGCCGAACTGGACGACGCGCTCGGGCTGAACGCCCCCGTCGACCGGGAACTGCCCGCTGCCAGGCGGTACCCCGCCATCGAGAACGGCAACGACCCGAGGTACGTCGACAGGACGACGTACTCGCACAACCGGAATGAGGACCACTGATGGAGTCGGCCGAGATCCGCCGCCGCTGGTTGAGCTTCTTCGAGGAGCGCGGGCACACCGTCGTCCCTTCGGCGTCGCTCATCGCGGACGACCCGACTCTGCTGCTGGTCAACGCCGGCATGGTGCC
The DNA here is from genome assembly GCF_002005565.1 of Streptomyces sp. JHA26. Taxonomy (GTDB): domain Bacteria; phylum Actinomycetota; class Actinomycetes; order Streptomycetales; family Streptomycetaceae; genus Streptomyces. The sequence continues at coordinate 59,379 of NZ_BDJC01000012.1, forward strand.
CTTCAAGCCGTACTTCCTCGGCGAGGTCAAGCCGCCGTTCGACCGCGCCACCAGCGTCCAGAAGTGCGTGCGCACGCCGGACATCGAAGAGGTCGGCAAGACCACCCGGCACGGCACGTTCTTCCAGATGTGCGGCAACTTCTCCTTCGGCGACTACTTCAAGGAAGGCGCCGTCAAGCTCGCCTGGGAGCTGCTCACCAGCCCCCAGGACAAGGGCGGTTACGGCCTCGACCCCGAGCGCCTGTGGATCACCGTCTACGAGGACGACGACGAGGCCGAGCAGATCTGGCGCGACGTCGTCGGCGTCCCCGCCGAGCGCATCCAGCGCCTGGGCAAGAAGGACAACTTCTGGTCCATGGGCGTGCCCGGCCCCTGCGGCCCCTGCTCCGAGATCAACTACGACCGCGGCCCCGAGTTCGGCGTCGAGGGCGGCCCCGCCGTCAACGACGAGCGGTACGTGGAGATCTGGAACCTCGTCTTCATGCAGTACGAGCGGGGCGAGGGCACCGGCAAGGAGGACTTCGAGATCCTCGGGGACCTGCCGAGCAAGAACATCGACACCGGCCTCGGCCTGGAGCGCCTCGCCATGATTCTGCAGGGCGTGCAGAACATGTACGAGATCGACACCTCCATGGCCGTCATCAACAAGGCCACCGAGCTGACCGGCGTGGCCTACGGCGACGCCCACGCCTCGGACGTCTCCCTGCGCGTGGTCACCGACCACATCCGCACCGCCGTGATGCTCATCGGCGACGGCGTCACCCCCGGCAACGAGGGCCGCGGCTACGTGCTGCGCCGCATCATGCGCCGCGCCATCCGCAACATGCGCCTGCTCGGCGCCACCGGACCGGTCGTCAAGGACCTGATCGACGTCGTGATCGGCATGATGGGGCAGCAGTACCCCGAACTGATCACCGACCGCGAGCGGATCGAGAAGGTCGCCCTCGCCGAGGAGAACGCCTTCCTCAAGACCCTCAAGGCCGGCACCAACATCCTCGACACCGCCGTGAGCGACACCAAGGCCGCCGGCGGCACCGTGCTCGCCGGCGACAAGGCGTTCCTGCTCCACGACACCTGGGGCTTCCCGATCGACCTCACCCTGGAGATGGCCGCCGAGCAGGGGCTGTCCGTGGACGAGGACGGCTTCCGGCGCCTGATGAAGGAGCAGCGGGAGCGCGCCAAGGCCGACGCCCAGGCCAAGAAGACCGGCCACGCCGACCTCGGGGCCTACCGCGAGATCGCCGACCGCGCCGGTGCCACCGACTTCATCGGCTACACCGACACCGAGGGCGAGTCCACGATCGTCGGCATCCTCGTCGACGGCGTCTCCTCCCCGGCCGCCACCGAGGGCGACGAGGTCGAGATCGTCCTCGACCGCACCCCCTTCTACGCCGAGGGCGGTGGCCAGATCGGCGACACCGGCCGGATCAAGGCCGACTCCGGTGCCGTCATCGAGGTCCGCGACTGCCAGAAGCCGGTCCCGGGCGTCTACGTCCACAAGGGCGTCGTCCAGGTCGGCGAGATCACCGTCGGCGCCAAGGCCCACGCCTCCATCGACGACCGGCGCCGCAAGGCCATCGCCCGCGCCCACTCGGCCACCCACCTCACCCACCAGGCGCTGCGCGACGCCCTCGGCCCGACGGCCGCCCAGGCCGGCTCCGAGAACCAGCCCGGCCGCTTCCGCTTCGACTTCGGCTCGCCGTCCGCCGTGCCGACGGCCGTGATGACCGACGTCGAGCAGAAGATCAACGAGGTGCTCGCCCGCGACCTCGACGTCCGCGCCGACGTCATGGGCATCGACGAGGCCAAGAAGCAGGGCGCCATCGCCGAGTTCGGCGAGAAGTACGGCGAGCGCGTCCGCGTCGTCACCATCGGCGACTTCTCCAAGGAGCTGTGCGGCGGCACCCACGTGCACAACACCGCCCAGCTCGGCCTGGTCAAGCTGCTCGGCGAGTCGTCCATCGGCTCCGGCGTGCGCCGCATCGAGGCCCTGGTCGGCGTCGACGCCTACAACTTCCTCGCCCGTGAGCACACGGTCGTCGCCCAGCTCCAGGAGCTGATCAAGGGCCGTCCGGAGGAGCTCCCGGAGAAGGTCTCCGCCATGCTCGGCAAGCTCAAGGACGCCGAGAAGGAGATCGAGAAGTTCCGCGCCGAGAAGGTCCTCCAGGCCGCCGGCTCGCTCGCCGACTCCGCCAAGGACGTGCGCGGCGTGGCCCTGGTGACCGGGCAGGTCCCGGACGGCACCACCGCCGACGACCTGCGCAAGCTGGTCCTCGACGTGCGCGGCCGCATCCAGGGCGGCCGGGCCGCCGTGGTCGCCCTCTTCACGACGGCCAACGGCAAGCCGCTCACCGTGATCGCCACCAACGAGGCCGCCCGCGAGCGCGGCCTGAAGGCCGGTGACCTGGTGCGCACCGCCGCCAAGACCCTCGGCGGCGGCGGTGGCGGCAAGCCGGACGTCGCCCAGGGCGGCGGTCAGAACCCGGCCGCCATCGGTGACGCCGTGGACGCCGTCGAGCGCCTCGTCGCCGAGACCGCGAAGTAGGACGGGCGATGCGCAGAGGCCGCCGGCTCGCGATCGACGTCGGGGACGCCCGGATCGGGGTCGCCTCGTGCGACCCCGACGGGATCCTCGCCACCCCGGTGGAGACCGTCCCCGGGCGCGACGTCCCGGCGGCGCACCGCCGCCTGCGCCAACTGGTCGAGGAGTACGAGCCCATCGAGGTCGTCGTCGGCCTCCCTCGCTCCCTCAAGGGGGGCGAGGGCCCGGCCGCGGCCAAGGTCAGGGGCTTCGCCCAGGAGCTGGCCAAGGGCATCGCGCCCGTCCCCGTACGGCTGGTCGACGAGCGGATGACGACCGTGACGGCGAGCCAGGGGCTGCGCGCCTCGGGCGTGAAGTCGAAGAAGGGGAGATCGGTCATCGACCAGGCCGCCGCTGTGATCATCCTCCAGCAGGCGCTGGAATCCGAACGGGTGTCAGGCCGTGCACCCGGTGAGGGCGTCGAAGTGGTCATCTGATCGCGATACGGTAACGTTCCGCGCGATGCGGCGGCGTTCGAACAGCCCCGCACAGCAAGAGGTGGAACGGAAGCCGGCCCCCACGACAGGTCGCGTGGACCGCCGCCTCGCGGCTCTAGGGGATCGATGACTGAGTATGGCCGGGGCCCAGGCTCCGAACCGTGGCATCCGGAGGACCCGTTGTACGGGGACGGCGGATGGGGCGGGCAGCAGGCCCAGGCGGGTCGGCAGGCCCCCTACGGCGGCCAGCCGCAGCACTACCCGCAGGAGCCGCAGCAGACGCAGTACGGCGACTGGGGTGGTGACGGCGGCCAGGGCGCGTACGGTCAGCAGCAGCACGACCAGTACGGCCAGTACGGTCAGCAGCACGACCAGTACGGTCAGCAGCTCCCCGAGCCGCAGTACGACCTTTACGGTCGGCAACCGGCCGAGCCCCGGTACGACCAGTACGGTCAGCAGCAGTACGACCAGCAGTACGACCAGCAGTACGCCGCCCAGGAGCAGCCCCAGCAGCCCCAGCAGCCCCAGGGCTACGACAACGGCGGCTGGGAGACCGGCGATCACCCCCACGCGCAGTACCCGGGCGACCCGTCGGACCCCTACGGTCAGCAGAGCGCCGTCTACGGCGAGGAGCAGCCCGACTTCTACGGCACCCCGGAGGCGTATCCGCCGCCGGAGCCGCCCGGCCGCCGGCGCACCGGACCCGAACCGCGGAGCACCGGACCCGACACCGACGAGGACGAGGACGCCTCCTCCGCGGGCGGCGACGCCGACGGATCCGACGGCGACGGCGACGGCGGCCGCGGGGAGCGCAGGGGCCGGGGCGGCAAGTCCAAGAAGGGCCGCAGCGGTCTGGCCTGTCTCGTGGTCTGCCTGGTGCTCGGCGGCGGTGTGGCGGGCGTCGGCTACTTCGGCCTGCAGTTCTACCAGGATCGTTTCGGCGCGGCCCCGGACTACGAGGGCGACGGCAACGGCGAGAAGGTGACCGTCACCATCCCCAAGGGCGCGGGCGGCGCGACGATCGGCCAGGAGCTCAAGCGCAAGGGCGTGGTGAAGAGCGTCGACGCCTTCATCAGCGCCCAGCAGAGCAATCCCAACGGCAAGAGCATCCAGGACGGCGTGTACACGCTGCAGAAGGAGATGTCGGCCGCGAGCGCGGTCGAGATGCTGCTCGACCCCAAGAGCCGCAGCAGCCTGATCATCGCCGAGGGGTGGCGCAACGCCAGGGTGTACAAGGAGATCGACGGGCGCCTCGGCCTCGCCGAGGGTTCCACCGCCAAGGTCGCCAAGGCGCAGTGGAAGAACCTCGGCCTGCCGGAGTGGGCGAAGAACCACGCCAAGGTCAAGGACCCCCTGGAAGGGTTCCTCTACCCGTCCAGCTACTCGGTGGCCAAGGGCCAGAAGCCCGAGGACGTGCTCAGGCAGATGGTGGCGCGGGCCAACGAGCACTACCAGAAGATCGGCCTCGAACAGAAGGCCGAGGAGGTCGGTCTCGAAGGGCCGTGGCAGCTGCTCACCGTCGCGAGTCTGGTGCAGGCCGAGGGCAAGACCCCCGAGGACTTCCGCAAGATGGCCGAGGTCATCTACAACCGGCTCGAGCCGACCAACACCGAGACCAACCAGAAGCTGCAGTTCGACTCGTCCTTCAACTACCTGATGGGTCAGAGCAACATCCACATCAGCGAGTCCGAGATCAACACCAACCCGGACCCGTACAACACCTACACCAACAGGGGCCTGCCTCCCGGCCCCATCAGCAACCCCGGCGACGAGGCGCTCCAGGCGTCGGTGAACCCCACGGACGACGGCTGGCTCTACTTCGTGGCCACCGACGGCAAGAGCAAGACCGAGTTCGCGAAGACGCACGACGAGTTCCTGAGGCTGAAGGACAAATTCAATGCCAGTTAGGGCCGGGGCGCGACGGGCCGCCGTACTCGGTTCCCCGATCGCCCACTCCCTCTCCCCGGTGCTGCACCGCACCGCCTACGCGGAGCTGGGGCTGGAGGGCTGGACGTACGACCGCTTCGACGTCGACGAGGAGGCGCTGCCGGGCTTCCTCGAGAAGCTCGGCCCGGAATGGGCGGGACTGTCGCTGACCATGCCGCTCAAGCGGGCGGTGATCCCGCTGCTCGACGAGATCAGCGAGACGGCCGCCTCGGTGGACGCGGTGAACACCGTCGTCCTCACCGGGGACGGCCGCAGGACGGGCGACAACACCGACATCCCCGGCATGGTCGCCGCCCTGCGCGAGCACGGCATCGAGAAGGCCGACACCGCCGCGGTCCTCGGCGCCGGCGCCACCGCCTCCTCCGCGCTGGCCGCGCTGGCCCGGGTCTGCACGGGCGAGGTCACCGTGTACGTGCGCAGCGAGACACGCGCCGCCGAGATGCGGGGCTGGGCCGAGCGGCTGGACGTCGACGTGCGCATCGCCGACTGGGCGCGCGCCGAGCAGGCGCTGCACGCCCCGCTGGTCGTGGCCACCACACCGGCCGGCACCACCGACGCGCTGGCCTCCGCCGTGCCCGAGATGCCCGGCACCCTCTTCGACGTGCTGTACGACCCCTGGCCGACCGCCCTCGCGGCCCGCTGGTCGGCGTCCGGCGGTGCCGTCGTCAGCGGCCTCGACCTGCTGCTGCACCAGGCGGTGCTCCAGGTCGAGCAGATGACGGGCCGCGCCCCCGCCCCGCTGGCCGCCATGCGGAAAGCGGGCGAGCGCGCCCTCGCGGAGCGCTAGGATCCGTCCGGTTCCGCAGGGGGCGGGACCGAGAGGGGGAAGCGATCCATGTCCACAGGCGTGCCTCTGGCGTCCGCCAAGAGCGAGATGTTCGGGGCCGTGCTCGGCTTCCTGCCCGACTGGCTGCAGATCACGGTGATCGCCCTGGTTCTGCTGGCCCTGGTCGCGTCCTGGGTGGTCAAGCTGGTGCGCCGCATCGGCGCCCGGCGCGCGGCACGCGGCGGTGCGCCGGGCGCGGCGGCGCCACAGTACGGCCGGCAGGGCCGCGGCGCCGATTACCTGGGCCCCTACGCCCCGGCCCAGGTCCCGCCCCGGCCGCAGCAGAGCGGCGCCGATTTCCTCGGTCCCTACGCGCCCGGGCGGCGTCAGGGCGACGGCTCCGCCTGAGTCCGCCCGTCCGCCAGGTGGACCGGCGGCCGGACGTGGCGGCCGGACGTGGGAGGATCGGAGGTGGCGGGCCGGCTCCGCGCACCCGGTCGCGCCGTCGCCGTACGCGAGGAGACGTGTACGCAGGGGAGTACCGGGCGCGAGCACTGAGGAGCACCGTTGAGCAGGTTGCGCTGGCTGACCGCGGGGGAGTCCCACGGTCCCGCACTCGTCGCGACGCTGGAGGGTCTGCCCGCCGGCGTGCCGATCACCACGGACATGGTGGCGGACCACCTGGCGCGGCGGCGGCTCGGTTACGGTCGCGGTGCGCGGATGAAGTTCGAGCGGGACGAGGTCACCTTCCTCGGTGGCGTCCGGCACGGCCTCACCATGGGCTCCCCGGTCGCGATCATGGTGGGCAACACCGAGTGGCCCAAGTGGGAGCAGGTCATGGCGGCCGACCCGGTCGACCCCGAGGTGCTCGCGGGCCTGGCCCGCAACGCCCCGCTGACCCGCCCCCGCCCCGGCCACGCCGACCTCGCGGGCATGCAGAAGTACGGCTTCGACGAGGCCCGGCCGGTCCTGGAGCGCGCCTCCGCGCGCGAGACGGCCGCCCGGGTGGCCCTGGGCGCCGTGGCGCGGTCGTACCTGAAGGAGACGGCCGGCATCGAGATCGTCAGCCACGTCACCGAGCTGTGCTCCGTGAAGGCCCCGCAGGGCGTGTACCCCACCCCGGCGGACGTCGAGAGGCTGGACGCCGACCCGCTGCGCTGCCTGGACGCGGACACCTCCAAGGCGATGGTCGCGGAGGTCGACCAGGCCCACAAGGACGGCGACACGCTCGGCGGCGTCGTCGAGGTGCTGGCGTACGGCGTCCCGGTCGGCCTCGGCTCGCACGTGCACTGGGACCGCAGGCTGGACGCCCGGCTGGCCGGTGCCCTGATGGGCATCCAGGCCATCAAGGGCGTCGAGGTCGGCGACGGCTTCGAGCTGGCCCGGGTGCCCGGCTCCAAGGCGCACGACGAGATCGTCGGCACGCCCGAGGGCATCCGCCGCGTCTCCGGACGCGCCGGCGGCACCGAGGGCGGCCTGTCCACCGGTGAGCTGCTGCGGGTGCGCGCCGCGATGAAGCCGATCGCGACCGTGCCGCGCGCCCTGAAGACCGTGGACGTGACCACCGGCGAGGCCGCGCAGGCCCACCACCAGCGCTCCGACGTCTCCGCGGTCCCGGCGGCCGGCATCGTCGCCGAGGCCATGGTCGCCCTGGTCCTCGCGGACGCGGTGGCGGAGAAGTTCGGCGGCGACAGCGTCACCGAGACCCGCCGCAACGTCACCTCGTACCTCGACCACCTGGCCATCCGATGAGCACCCCGCTGATCGTCCTGGTCGGGCCGATGGGCGTCGGCAAGTCCACGGTCGGGCAACTGCTCGCCGAGCGCCTCGGCACCGCGTACCGGGACACCGACGAGGACATCGTCTCCGCGCAGGGGCGGACCATCGCCGAGATCTTCGTGGACGAGGGCGAGCCGGCCTTCCGCGCCCTGGAGAAGCAGGCCGTGGAGACGGCCCTCGCCGAGCACGACGGCGTCCTCGCCCTCGGCGGCGGCGCGATCCTCGACGCGGACACCCGCGCCCTGCTCGCCGGCCGACGCGTCGTCTACCTGTCGATGGACGTCGAGGAGGCGGTCAAGCGCACCGGCCTGAACGCCGCGCGCCCCCTACTGGCGGTCAACCCGCGCAAGCAGTGGCGCGAGCTGATGGAGGCCCGCCGCCACCTCTACGAGGAGGTCGCCGCGGTCGTCGTCGCCACCGACGGACGCACGCCCGAAGAAGTCACGCAAGCGGCCCTGGACGCACTGGAGTTGAAAGAAGCATGAGCGAGGAAGTCACCCGGATCCAGGTCGGCGGGACCGCGGGGTCCGACCCGTACGAGGTCCTGGTGGGCCGTCAGCTCCTGGGTGAGCTGGCCGGGCTGATCGGCACCAGGGCCAAGCGGGTCGCGGTGATCCACCCCGAGGCGCTCGCCGAGACCGGCGACGCGCTGCGTGCCGACCTCGCCGAGCAGGGCTACGACGTGATCGCCGTCCAGGTGCCCAACGCCGAGGAGGCCAAGACCGCCGAGGTCGCCGCCTACTGCTGGAAGGCGCTCGGCCAGTCCGGGTTCACCCGCACCGACGTCATCGTCGGCGTCGGCGGCGGCGCCAGCACCGACCTCGCCGGTTTCGTGGCCGCGACCTGGCTGCGCGGCGTGCGCTGGATCGCCGTCCCGACCACCGTGCTGGCCATGGTCGACGCGGCCGTCGGCGGCAAGACCGGCATCAACACCGCCGAGGGCAAGAACCTCGTCGGCGCCTTCCACCCGCCGGCCGGCGTCCTGTGCGACCTGGCCGCCCTGGACTCCCTCCCGGTCAACGACTACGTCTCGGGCCTCGCCGAGGTCATCAAGGCCGGCTTCATCGCCGACCCGGTGATCCTCGACCTGATCGAGTCCGATCCCCAGGCCGCGCGCACCCCGGCCGGACCGCACACCGCCGAGCTGATCGTGCGCTCCATCAAGGTCAAGGCCGAGGTCGTCTCGTCCGACCTCAAGGAGGCGGGCCTGCGGGAGATCCTGAACTACGGTCACACCCTGGGCCACGCCATCGAGAAGAACGAGCGCTACAAGTGGCGCCACGGCGCCGCCGTCTCCGTCGGCATGCACTTCGCCGCCGAACTGGGCCGCCTCGCGGGCCGGCTGGACGACGCCACCGCCGACCGCCACCGCAGCATCCTCGAAGCGGTCGGCCTGCCGCTCCACTACCGCTACGACCAGTGGCCCAAGCTGGTGGAGAACATGAAGGTCGACAAGAAGTCCCGCGGCGACCTGCTGCGCTTCATCGTCCTGGACGGCCTGGCCAAGCCCACCGTCCTGGAGGGCCCCGACCCGGCCGTCCTCCTCGCCGCCTACGGCGAGGTGGGCGAGTAGGTCCCCCGACGCACCTTCCGTCCGGTGCGCCGCGCGGGGCGGGCACGTCGGACCGCCCCCGGCCGTTCACCCGAGGACGGCCGGGGACGGTACCGTCCGGGTGGGCCCCCTCCCACGCCCTTTAGGCTGTGGGGAACAGCGGGTACCCCTCCCGCTGTCAGCGCCCATCGCCTGTACGAGACGGAGTGGCACCGGATGCAGCACGCAGTGGGTTCTCCGCTGCCGCCGCCCCCTCAGCCGGGGCACGGACCGGCCGTCGGCTGGTCCCCGGCCGCACACCACCCGGGCCCGCCCCAGGGCCCCGCCCCCGTGCCCCCGCCGGTGGCACCGGGGCACCCCGCACAGGCCCCGCACCCCGGGGCCCCGCACCAGGTCCCGGCACCGCCACCCGCGCCGGACACCACCGGACACGTTCCGCTGCCCCCCGGCGGTCCCGTCGCCGCGCCGGGCACGCCGCCCGCCACGGCCGCCGTGCCCGACCCGGCCACCACCACCCTCGCGGTGCTGCTCATCGGCCCCGCCGGCGCGGGCAAGACCAGCGTCGCCAAGTACTGGGCGGACCACCGCAGGGTCCCCACCGCCCACATCAGCCTCGACGACGTGCGCGAATGGGTCCGCTCGGGCTTCGCCGACCCCCAGTCCGGGTGGAACGAGAACTCCGAGGCCCAGTACCGCCTCGCCCGCCGCACCTGCGGCTTCTCCGCGCGCAACTTCCTCGCCAACGGCATCTCGTGCATCCTCGACGACGCCGTCTTCCCCGACCGTCCGGTCGTCGGGCTCGGCGGCTGGAAGCGGCACGTCGGCCCCGGCCTGCTCCCGGTCGTCCTCCTGCCCGGACTGGACGTCGTCCTGGAGCGCAACGCCGAGCGCAGCGGCAACCGGCGGCTCACCGACGAGGAGGTCGCCCGCATCCACGGCCGCATGGCCGGCTGGTACGGCTCGGGCCTCCCGATCATCGACAACTCCCAGCTCGACGTCCCGGAGACGGCCCAGGTCCTGAACGAGGTCCTGTCCCGCTCGATAGCGAGCCCCCCGGCCTGGTGAGCGCCGGTGAGGGAGCGCTTCGAAGGGGCGCGGGGAACCGCGCGCCCGGCCCCGCCCGGCCGGTCGGACGCCACACGCCGACGAGCAAGCCCTCGTCGGCGCACCCGCGTCCCCCGGCCCCGCCCACTCGGCCCACCCGAGCGGCGCACCCACCGGCGGGGTCATACGCTCGGGTCATGTCAGAGGTGTACGCGGCCCGCCGGACGCGCCTACGAGAACGCTGCAACGCGGGCGGCAGCGCGGCGGCGCTCGTCTCCCGGCCCGCCAACGTGCGCTATCTCGCGGGCGCCGCCCCGCACGGCGCCGTGCTGCTGCTGGGCAAGACCGAGGATCTCCTGGTGTGCTCCGGCCCGCCGGACGAGCGGCCCACGGAGGGCAGACCCGACGAGGCACTGCCGCTGCGCCCCCTGTCCGGCCCCGGCGGTGACCCCGCCGTCGCCGCCGCCGGCCTCGCCGCGGCCCAGGGCGCCGAGTCCCTCGCCACCGAGGACCACCACCTCACCGTCGCCCGGCACCGCGCCATGCGCTCGGTCGCGCCCCGGCTGCGCCTGACGGACCTCGGCCAGGCGGTCGAGCAGCTCCGGGTGGTCAAGGACGAGGAGGAGATCTCCTGCCTGCGGATCGGCGCCGAGATCGCCGACCAGGCCCTCGGCGAGCTCCTGGAGTCCATCCTCGTCGGCCGCACCGAACGGCACCTCGCCCTGGAGCTGGAACGCCGCCTGGTCGACCACGGCGCCGACGGCCCCGCCTTCCCCACCTCCGTCGGCACGGGCCCGAACTCCGGGCGCCGCGGGCACCGGCCCACCGACCGGCGCGTGGAGGAGGGCGACTTCCTCTCCGTGTGCCTGGGCGCGACGTACCGCGGCTACCGCTGCGAGATCGGCCGTACGTTCGTCATCGGCACCTCGCCGGCGGACTGGCAGATCGAGCTGTACGACCTCGTCTTCTCCGCTCAGCGGGCCGGCCGGGAGGCCCTCGTACCCGGCGCCGCCTGCCGTGATGTGGACCGCGCGGCCCGCCAGGCACTGGACTCCGCCGGGTACGCGGAGAACCTTCCGGCACTCACGGGTCACGGTGTGGGACTCGAAATCGACGAGGACCCGCAGTTGGGTCCGGCGGCCATGGGTAAACTGGACGCTTGTGTGCCGGTCACCGTCGAACCGGGGGTCCACCTCCCGGGCCGGGGCGGTGTCCGGATCGATGACACGCTCGTCGTGCGCCCCGAGGCGGACGGCGGACCCGAGCTACTCACCATCACGACCAAGGAGCTGCTCGCGCTCTAGCCTCGCGCTGGGCGCACGCCCCGGGGTCGTCCACGTCAGTCCAGGAGATTCCGCAACCGTGGCTTCCACGAACGACCTCAAGAACGGCCTGGTGCTCAAGCTCGAAGGCGGCCAGCTCTGGTCCGTCGTCGAGTTCCAGCACGTCAAGCCCGGCAAGGGCCCCGCCTTCGTGCGCACCAAGCTCAAGAACGTGCTCTCCGGCAAGGTCGTCGACAAGACCTTCAACGCCGGCGTCAAGGTCGAGACGGCCACTGTCGACAAGCGCGACATGCAGTTCTCGTACATGGACGGCGACTACTTCGTCTTCATGGACATGGAGACGTACGACCAGCTGATGGTCGACCGCAAGACGGTCGCCGACGCCGCCAACTTCCTGGTCGAGGGCTTCACCGCCACCGTCGCGCAGCACGAGGGCGAGGTGCTCTTCGTCGAGCTGCCCGCCGCCGTCGAGCTGACCGTCCAGGAGACGGAGCCGGGCGTCCAGGGTGACCGCTCCACCGGCGGCACCAAGCCGGCCACGCTGGAGACCGGCCACCAGATCCAGGTCCCGCTCTTCATCACCACCGGTGAGAAGATCAAGGTCGACACCCGCACGAGCGACTACCTCGGCCGGGTGAACAGCTAACCGTGGCTGCCCGCAACACGGCCCGCAAGCGCGCCTTCCAGATCCTCTTCGAGGGCGATCAGCGCGGCGCGGACGTCCTGACGGTCCTCGCCGACTGGGTCCGGCACTCCCGGTCCGACACCCGGCAGCCGCCGGTGAGCGAGTACACGATGGAGCTGGTCGAGGGCTACGCCGAGCGCGCCGAGCGCATCGACGAGCTCATCGCCCAGTACTCGGTCGGCTGGACGCTCGACCGCATGCCGGTCGTCGACCGCAACATCCTGCGCCTCGGCGCGTACGAGCTGATCTGGGTCGACGCGACCCCGGACGCCGTCGTCCTCGACGAGATGGTGCAGCTCGCGAAGGAGTTCTCCACGGACGAGTCGCCGGCGTTCGTCAACGGTCTGCTCGGCCGGCTGAAGGAACTGAAGCCTTCGCTGCGCCGCGACGAGGCCTGACGGAGACGGACACAGACGCCGGAGGGCCTGCGGCAACCGAGAACGGTTGCCGCAGGCCCTCCGGCGTCCGTGCGTGCTCCCCGGCCCTCCGGCCGTCGTCGCACACGCCGCCGGGGTGGCCGGAAGCCCTCAGGCTTCCGGCCACCCCGGCGGCACGTTTCTGCTGTCCTCGCTGGAGCGCGGGCCGCGCTCAGGCGTCCTCGTGGGACGCCACCGCGCGGCGCGCGTCCGCGTCCAGGACGCCCCAGCTGATCAGCTGCTCGGTGAGGACCGAGGGCGACTGGTCGTAGATGACGGCGAGTGTGCGCAGGTCGTCCTGCCGGATCGAGAGCACCTTGCCGTTGTAGTCACCGCGCTGCGACTGGATCGTGGCCGCGTACCGCTGCAGCGGACCCGCCTTCTCGGCCGGCACCGTGGCCAGCCGCTCCAGGTCCAGGACCAGCTTCGGCGGCGGCTCGGCGGCGCCACCGGGGGTGGTGCCGGGCAGCAGCTCCTGCACGGGGACGCCGTAGAAGTCCGCCAGCTCGGCGAGGCGCTGCACGGTCACGGCACGGTCACCGCGCTCGTACGACCCGACCACGACCGCCTTCCAGCGGCCCTGGGACTTCTCCTCGACACCGTGGAGGGAAAGGCCCTGCTGGGTGCGGATGGCCCGGAGCTTGGCCCCGAGCTGTTTGGCGTATTCGCTGGACATATGGCTCCCCGGACAAGGTGTCGACGCGGCCGGCTGTGTTGTCTGCCGCGCGGCTGGTAACTCACTGTGAGGTTACGCAGCGTTACTCTCCTGCGTCAAGCCGAATGGTCCGCACCGACTCTTCCGTGGTACTCGCGGTCCGTTGCTGCGAACGGGTGGCGCGGGCGCGGCACGGGAGTGACGGGGGAGTGTCGGGGGCGCGATCGGGGCGGTCCCGTGAGCCTGATACCGTAGGTGGCGCAAATCCGACGTCCTTTAAGGTCCGTCCCGTGAGGCGGAGAAGGAGGTCCGTTTCGTATGGACAAGCAGGACAGCAGGCGGCAGGACGCGCAGTCCGACGCGCGGCCCGTGCTCGAGGGCCCCGACATCGCGCGGGTGCTGACCCGCATCGCCCACGAGATCGTCGAACGCGCCAAGGGCGCCGACGACGTGGTGCTCCTCGGCATCCCGACCCGGGGCGTCTTCCTCGCCCGGCGGCTCGCCGACAAGCTGGAGCAGATCACCGAGCGCACGATGCCGGTCGGCTCGCTCGACATCACCATGTACCGCGACGACCTGCGCATGCAGCCCCCGCGCGCGCTGGCCCGCACCGAGATCCCCGGTGACGGCATCGACGGACGTCTGGTCGTCCTCGTCGACGACGTCCTCTTCTCCGGCCGCACCATCCGCGCCGCCCTGGACGCCCTGAACGACATCGGCCGCCCGCGCGCGGTGCAGCTCGCGGTCCTCGTCGACCGCGGCCACCGCGAACTGCCCATCCGGGCCGACTACGTCGGCAAGAACCTCCCCACGTCGCTGCGGGAGACGGTCAAGGTCCAGCTCGCCGAGGAGGACGGTCGCGACACCGTGCTGCTCGGTGCCAAGCCGGACACCCCGGGCGCCCACCCGTAGCCGTCGGCGTACGCCCCCACCGGTGCCGTACGCCCGCTCGGTGTGCCCCCGCACGCGCCCGGGCGCCCGAATTATCCCGCTCTTCCGCATGAATCGCCTTACGGAGCCTGACAGATGCAGCGTCATCTCATCTCGGCCGCCGACCTCACCCGCGACGACGCCGTCCTGATCCTCGACACCGCCGAGGAGATGGCCCGGGTCGCGGACCGGCCGATCAAGAAACTGCCGACCCTGCGCGGCCGGACCGTCGTCAACCTCTTCTTCGAGGACTCCACCCGGACCCGGATCTCCTTCGAGGCCGCCGAGAAGCGGCTGTCCGCGGACGTCATCAACTTCACCGCCAAGGGCTCCAGCGTCTCCAAGGGCGAGTCCCTCAAGGACACCGCCCAGACCCTGGAGGCGATGGGCGTCGACGCCGTCGTCATCCGCCACGGCGCCTCCGGCGCCCCGTACCGCCTGGCCACCTCCGGCTGGATCGACGCCCACGTCATCAACGCCGGCGACGGCACCCACCAGCACCCCACCCAGGCCCTGCTGGACGCCTTCACCATGCGCCGCCGCCTGGTCGGCCGCGACGCCGGCCTCGGCAAGGACCTCGACGGCCGCCGCATCACCCTGGTCGGCGACGTCCTGCACAGCCGCGTCGCCCGCTCCAACGTCGACCTGCTGCACACCCTCGGCGCCGAGGTCACCCTCGTCGCCCCGCCGACCCTGCTGCCGGTCGGCGTCGAGACCTGGCCCTGCGAGGTCTCCTACGACCTCGACTCCACCCTGCCGAAGTCCGACGCGGTGATGATGCTGCGCGTGCAGCGCGAGCGCATGAACGCCGCGTTCTTCCCGACCGAGCGCGAGTACTCCCGCCGCTACGGCCTCGACGGCGACCGCATGGCGAAGATGCCCGAACACGCCATCGTGATGCACCCCGGCCCGATGGTCCGCGGCATGGAGATCACCGCCGAGGTCGCCGACTCCGACCGCTGCACCGTCGTCGAGCAGGTCACCAACGGCGTCTCCGTCCGGATGGCCGTCCTCTACCTGCTGCTCGGCGGCGCCGAACCCGCCGTCACCCACGCCCGCACCACCGAGGAGAAGTAAGAAGATGAGCAAGACCCTGATCCGCGGTGCGAAGGTCCTCGGCGGCGAGCCGCAGGACGTGCTGATCGACGGCGACGTCATCGCCGAGGTGGGCACGGGGCTGAGCGCCGAGGGCGCCGAGGTCGTCGAGGCCGGCGGCAAGGTGCTGCTGCCCGGCCTGGTCGACCTGCACACCCACCTGCGCGAACCCGGCCGCGAGGACTCCGAGACCGTCCTCACCGGCACCCGCGCGGCGGCGAGCGGCGGCTACACCAGCGTCTTCGCCATGGCCAACACCTTCCCGGTCGCCGACACCGCCGGTGTCGTCGAGCAGGTCTGGCGGCTCGGCCAGGAGTCCGGCTACTGCGACGTGCAGCCCATCGGCGCCGTCACCGTCGGCCTGGAGGGCGCCAAGCTCGCCGAGCTGGGCGCCATGCACGAGTCCGCGGCCGGCGTCACCGTCTTCTCCGACGACGGCAAGTGCGTCCACGACGCCGTGATCATGCGCCGCGCCCTGGAGTACGTGAAGGCCTTCGGCGGCGTCGTCGCCCAGCACGCCCAGGAGCCCCGGCTCACCGAGGGCGCCCAGATGAACGAGGGCGTCGTCTCCGCCGAGCTGGGCCTCGGCGGCTGGCCCGCCGTCGCCGAGGAGTCGATCATCGCCCGGGACGTGCTGCTCGCCGAGCACGTCGGCTCCCGCGTCCACATCTGCCACCTGTCGACCGCCGGCAGCGTCGAGATCGTCCGCTGGGCCAAGTCCCGCGGCATCGACGTCACCGCCGAGGTCACCCCGCACCACCTCCTCCTCACCGACGAGCTGGTCCGGTCGTACGACCCGGTGTACAAGGTCAACCCGCCGCTGCGCACCGAGCGGGACGTGCACGCCCTGCGCGAGGCGCTGGCGGACGGCACGATCGACATCGTCGCCACCGACCACGCCCCGCACCCGCACGAGGACAAGGACTGCGAGTGGGCCGCCGCCGCCATGGGCATGGTCGGCCTGGAGACCGCACTGTCGGTGGTCCAGGAGACCATGGTGGACACGGGCCTGCTGGACTGGGCCGGCGTCGCCGACCGGATGTCCTTCAAGCCCGCGCGGATCGGACGGGCCACCGGACACGGCCGTCCCGTCTCGGCTGGTGAGCCCGCCAACCTCACCCTCGTCGACACGGCATACCGTGGCCGGGTGGACCCCGCGGGCTTCGCCTCGCGCAGTCGCAACACTCCGTACGAGGGGCGTGAGCTGCCGGGCCGTGTGACGCACACGTGGCTGCGGGGCAAGGCCACGCTCGTCGACGGGAAGCTCACGTGACATCTGTAGCACCGGTAATCCTGCTGGCCGCCGAGAAGGAATCGGCGGAAGTGACCGACTGGGCCGCCCGCGTCGGCTGGGTCGTCGGCCTCGGCCTGTTCGTCGCGCTCGTCTACTGGCTGATGCGCGAGGGCTGGAAGTGGCGCGGCACCCTCCAGGGCGACCTGCCCGACCTGCCTGCCGTGCCGGACGAGCCGGCCCCGGCGAGACTGACGATGGAGGGCCGCTACCACGGCTCCACCACCGCCGGTCAGTGGCTCGACCGCATCGTGGCGCACGGCCTGGGCACCCGGAGCCGGGCCGAGCTCACGCTGACGGACGCGGGACTGGACGTCGTGCGCCCCGGCGCGACCGACTTCTTCGTCCCCGTCGCCGCGCTGCGCGGGGCCCGGCTGGACAAAGGCATCGCCGGCAAGGTGCTCACGGAAGGCGGTCTGCTGATCGTCACCTGGGCGCACGGCGACAAACTGATCGACTCCGGTTTCCGCTCCGACCACGCGGCCGAGCACAACGAATGGGTCGACACCCTGAACGACATGATCAACAAGACGGAAACGGAAGGCGCACGATGACGACCTCCACCAGGGGAGCCCGCAGGACTCCCGCCGTACTCGTCCTGGAGGACGGCCGGGTCTTCCGCGGCCGCGCCTACGGGGCCGTGGGGGCGACCTTCGGCGAAGCCGTGTTCTCCACCGGCATGACCGGCTACCAGGAGACCCTCACCGACCCGTCGTACCACCGCCAGGTCGTCGTGATGACCGCCCCGCACGTCGGGAACACGGGCGTCAACGACGAGGACATGGAGTCCAAGAAGATCTGGGTCTCCGGGTACGTGGTCCGTGACCCCGCCCGCGTGCCCTCCAGCTGGCGCTCGACGCGCACGCTGGACGAGGAGCTCGCCGCCCAGGGCGTCGTCGGCATCTCCGGCATCGACACCCGCGCCCTCACCCGCCACCTGCGGGAGCGCGGCGCGATGCGCGTCGGCATCTTCTCCGGCAACGCGCTGCCCGACGAGGGCACCATGCTCGCCGAGGTCCGCCAGGCCCCCGAGATGAGCGGCGCCGACCTCTCCGCCGAGGTCGCCACCACCGAGCCGTACGTCGTCCCGGCGATCGGCGAGAAGAAGTTCACCGTCGCCGCCGTCGACCTCGGCATCAAGGGCATGACCCCGCACCGCATGGCCGAGCGCGGCATCGAGGTGCACGTCCTGCCCGCCACGGCCACCGTCGAGGACGTCTACGCCGTCGACCCGGACGGCGTGTTCTTCTCCAACGGCCCCGGCGACCCGTCCACCGCCGACCACCCGGTCTCGGTCATGCAGGGCGTCCTGGAGCGCGGCACCCCGCTGTTCGGCATCTGCTTCGGCAACCAGATCCTGGGCCGTGCCCTCGGCTTCGGCACCTTCAAGCTGAAGTACGGCCACCGCGGCATCAACCAGCCGGTGCAGGACCGTACGACCGGCAAGGTCGAGGTCACCGCGCACAACCACGGCTTCGCCGTCGACGCCCCGCTCGACAAGGTCTCCGACACCCCCTACGGCCGCGCCGAGGTCTCCCACGTCTGCCTCAACGACAACGTGGTGGAGGGCCTCCAGCTCCTCGACAAGCCGGCCTTCAGCGTCCAGTACCACCCCGAAGCGGCGGCCGGTCCGCACGACGCCGCCTACCTGTTCGACCGCTTCGTCTCCCTGATGGAGGGCCAGCGTGCCTAAGCGCACCGATATCCAGTCCGTCCTGGTCATCGGCTCCGGCCCGATCGTCATCGGTCAGGCCGCCGAGTTCGACTACTCCGGCACCCAGGCGTGCCGCGTGCTCAAGGCCGAGGGCCTGCGCGTCGTCCTGGTGAACTCCAACCCGGCGACGATCATGACCGACCCGGAGATCGCCGACGCCACCTACGTCGAGCCGATCACCCCCGAGTTCGTCGAGAAGATCATCGCCAAGGAGCGGCCCGACGCGCTGCTGCCCACCCTGGGCGGCCAGACGGCGCTCAACACCGCGATCTCGCTGCACGAGAACGGTGTCCTGGAGAAGTACGGCGTCGAGCTGATCGGCGCCAACGTGGAGGCGATCCACAAGGGCGAGGACCGCGACCTGTTCAAGGAGGTCGTGGAGGAGGTCCGCAGGAAGATCGGGCACGGCGAGTCCGCCCGCTCGGTCATCTGCCACTCCATGGACGACGTCCTCGCCGGCGTCGAGACGCTCGGCGGCTACCCGGTCGTCGTCCGTCCCTCCTTCACCATGGGCGGCGCCGGTTCCGGCTTCGCGCACGACGAGGAGGAGCTGCGCCGCATCGCCGGGCAGGGACTCACCCTCTCGCCGACCACCGAGGTGCTCCTGGAGGAGTCCATCCTCGGCTGGAAGGAGTACGAGCTGGAGCTGATGCGCGACAAGAACGACAACGTCGTGGTCGTCTGCTCCATCGAGAACTTCGACCCCATGGGCGTGCACACGGGCGACTCGATCACCGTCGCGCCCGCGATGACGCTGACCGACCGCGAGTACCAGATCCTCCGCGACGTCGGCATCGCGATCATCCGCGAGGTCGGTGTCGACACCGGCGGCTGCAACATCCAGTTCGCGGTGAACCCGGCCGACGGCCGCGTCATCGTCATCGAGATGAACCCGCGCGTGTCGCGTTCGTCCGCCCTCGCCTCCAAGGCGACCGGATTCCCGATCGCGAAGATCGCCGCCAAGCTGGCCGTCGGCTACACGCTGGACGAGATCCCGAACGACATCACGCAGGAGACCCCGGCCTCCTTCGAGCCGACGCTCGACTACGTGGTCGTGAAGGCCCCGCGCTTCGCCTTCGAGAAGTTCCCGAGCGCCGACTCCACCCTCACGACCACCATGAAGTCCGTCGGCGAGGCCATGGCCATCGGCCGCAACTTCACCGAGGCCTTCCAGAAGGCACTGCGCTCGCTGGAGAAGAAGGGCAGCCAGTTCACCTTCGTCGGCGAGCCCGGCGACAAGAAGGCGCTGCTGGAGGAGGCCGTCCGGCCCACCGACGGCCGGATCAACGCCGTCATGCAGGCCATCCGCGCGGGCGCCACGCCCGAGGAGGTCTTCGCACACACGAAGATCGACCCCTGGTTCGTCGACCAGCTCTTCCTCATCAAGGAGATCGCCGACGAGCTCGCCGAGGCGCCCGAGCTGACCGCCGACCTGCTCGGCGAGGCCAAGCGGCACGGGTTCTCCGACCAGCAGATCGGTGAGATCCGCGGCCTGCGCGAGGACGTCGTCCGCGAGGTGCGGCACGCGCTCGGCATCCGCCCGGTCTACAAGACGGTCGACACCTGCGCCGCCGAGTTCGCCGCGAAGACCCCGTACTTCTACTCGTCCTACGACGAGGAGACCGAGGTCGCGCCGCGCGAGAAGCCCGCGGTGATCATCCTGGGCTCCGGCCCGAACCGCATCGGCCAGGGCATCGAGTTCGACTACTCCTGCGTCCACGCCTCCTTCGCGCTGAGCGACGCCGGGTACGAGACCGTGATGGTCAACTGCAACCCGGAGACCGTCTCCACCGATTACGACACCTCCGACCGGCTCTACTTCGAGCCGCTCACCCTGGAGGACGTCCTGGAGATCGTCCACGCGGAGCGGCAGGCCGGCCCGATCGCGGGCGTCATCGTCCAGCTCGGCGGCCAGACCCCGCTGGGCCTCGCGCAGGCGCTCAAGGACAACGGCGTACCGGTCGTCGGCACCTCCCCGGAGGCCATCCACGCCGCCGAGGACCGCGGCGCCTTCGGCCAGGTCCTGGCGCAGGCCGGACTGCCCGCCCCCAAGCACGGCACCGCCACCACCTTCGCCGGGGCCAAGGCCATCGCCGACGAGATCGGCTACCCGGTCCTCGTCCGCCCGTCCTACGTGCTCGGCGGACGCGGCATGGAGATCGTCTACGACGAGACCCGCCTCGAGGCGTACATCGCCGAGTCGACCGAGATCAGCCCGTCCCGCCCGGTCCTGGTCGACCGGTTCCTGGACGACGCGATCGAGATCGACGTCGACGCCCTGTACGACGGCGAGGAGCTCTACCTCGGCGGCGTCATGGAGCACATCGAGGAGGCCGGCATCCACTCCGGCGACTCGGCGTGCGCCCTGCCCCCGATCACGCTCGGCGGCTTCGACATCAAGCGGCTGCGCGCCTCCACCGAGGGCATCGCCAAGGGCGTCGGCGTGCGCGGCCTGATCAACATCCAGTTCGCGCTGGCCGGGGACATCCTCTACGTCCTGGAGGCCAACCCGCGCGCCTCGCGCACCGTCCCCTTCACCTCGAAGGCGACCGCGGTGCCGCTGGCCAAGGCCGCCGCCCGCATCTCGCTCGGCGCCACCATCGCCGAACTGCGCGCCGAGGGCCTGCTGCCCGCGACGAGCGACGGCGGCGAGCTGCCGCTGGACGCGCCGATCTCCGTCAAGGAGGCCGTGATGCCGTGGTCCCGCTTCCGGGACATCCACGGGCGCGGCGTCGACACGGTGCTCGGCCCGGAGATGCGCTCCACCGGCGAGGTCATGGGCATCGACTCCGTCTTCGGCACGGCGTACGCCAAGTCGCAGGCGGGCGCGTACGGGCCGCTGCCGACCAAGGGACGGGCGTTCATCTCGGTCGCCAACCGCGACAAGCGCTCGATGATCTTCCCGGCGCGCGAGCTGGTCGCCCACGGCTTCGAGCTGCTCGCCACCTCCGGCACCGCCGAGGTCCTGCGGCGCAACGGCATCAACGCCACGGTCGTCCGCAAGCAGTCCGAGGGCACCGGCCCGAACGGCGAGAAGACCATCGTCCAGCTCATCCACGACGGCGAGGTCGACCTCATCGTCAACACCCCGTACGGCACCGGCGGCCGCCTCGACGGCTACGACATCCGTACGGCGGCCGTGGCGCGGTCCGTGCCGTGCCTGACGACGGTCCAGGCGCTCGCCGCGGCGGTCCAGGGCATCGACGCCCTCAACCGCGGCGACGTGGGAGTCCGCTCACTCCAGGAACACGCCGAGTTCCTGACCGCGGCCCGCGACTGACACGCCCCGAGGGGGACACCGGAAACGGTGTCCCCCTCTTCATGAGCCCCGCCCGCACGAGCCCTCATGAAGCTCCGACGAGGACACATGTACAAGATCTTCTTCAAGCTCTTCTTCGCCCGCCTGGACCCCGAGCAGGCCCACCACCTGGCCTTCCGCTGGATCCGTCTCGCCGCCCGCGTCCCCGTGCTGCGCACCTTCCTCGCCGCCGCGCTCGCGCCCCGCCACAAGGAGCTGCGCACCGAGGCGCTGGGCCTGCGGATGCACGGCCCCTTCGGGCTCGCCGCCGGCTTCGACAAGAACGCGGTCGCCATCGACGGCATGGCCATGCTCGGCTTCGACCACGTCGAGATCGGCACCGTGACGGGGGAGCCGCAGCCCGGCAACCCCAAGAAGCGGCTGTTCCGCCTCGTGGCGGACCGGGCGCTGATCAACCGCATGGGTTTCAACAACGACGGCTCGCGGGCCGTGGCGGCCCGTCTGGCCTCCCGCAACCCCGTCTTCCGGACCGTCGTCGGCGTCAACATCGGCAAGACCAAGGTCGTCCCGGAGGAGGAGGCCGTCGGCGACTACGTGAAGTCGGCCGAGCGGCTGGCGCCGTACGCCGACTACCTGGTGGTGAACGTCTCCTCCCCGAACACCCCCGGCCTGCGCAACCTCCAGGCCACCGAGGCGCTGCGCCCCCTGCTGAGCGCCGTCCGCGAGGCCGCCGACCGGGCGGTGCCCGCGCGGCGCGTGCCCCTGCTGGTCAAGATCGCCCCGGACCTCGCCGACGAGGACGTGGACGCGGTCGCCGACCTGGCCGTCGAACTCGGTCTGGACGGCATCATCGCCACGAACACCACCATCGCGCGCGAAGGGCTCGGCCTGCGGTCGGCGCCCTCCCTGGTCAAGGAGACCGGCGGCCTCTCGGGCGCCCCCCTCAAGGCCCGCTCCCTGGAGGTGCTGCGCCGCCTGTACGCGCGCGTGGGCGACCGGATCACCCTGGTGGGCGTCGGAGGCGTCGAGACCGCCGAGGACGCCTGGCAGCGCATCCTGGCCGGGGCCACGCTGGTCCAGGGCTACAGCGCGTTCATCTACGAGGGGCCCTTCTGGGGCCGAGCCATCCACAAGGGGCTCGCCGCCCGTCTGCGGCAGAGCCCGTACGCCACCCTCGCCGACGCGGTCGGCGCCGACGTGAGGAAGCACGCATGACGGTGACGGAACCCTTCGGCGCCCGGCTGCGCCGCGCGATGGACGAACGCGGCCCGCTGTGCGTCGGCATCGACCCGCACGCCTCCCTGCTCGCCGAGTGGGGCCTGAACGACGACGTGGCGGGCCTGGAGCGCTTCAGCCGCACCGTCGTCGAGGCGGTGGCCGGCCGGGCCGCCGTCCTCAAGCCGCAGAGCGCGTTCTTCGAGCGCTTCGGCTCGCGCGGCGTCGCCGTCCTGGAGACGTCGGTCCGGGAGGCCCGGGAGGCCGGCGCGCTGGTCGTCATGGACGCCAAGCGCGGCGACATCGGCTCGACCATGGCCGCGTACGCCGAGTCCTTCCTGCACGAGGACGCGCCGCTGTTCTCGGACGCGCTGACCGTCTCCCCGTACCTCGGCTACGGCTCGCTGAAGCCGGCCGTCGACCTGGCGCGGGAGAACGGCGTGGGCCTGTTCGTGCTGGCGCTGACCTCCAACCCGGAGGGCGGCGAGGTCCAGCACGCGACGCGCGCCGACGGACGCACCGTCGGGGCGACCGTGCTGGCGCACCTGGCGGCCGAGAACGCGGGGGAGCGCCCCCTCGGCTCCTTCGGTGCGGTGGTGGGTGCCACGCTCGGCGACCTCTCCTCGTACGACCTGGACATCAACGGCCCGCTCCTGGCACCCGGGATCGGCGCCCAGGGAGCCACCCCGGCGGACCTGCCACGGGTCTTCGGCGCCGCGGTGCGCAACGTCGTTCCCAACGTCAGCCGGGGTGTTCTGCGCCATGGTCCCGATGTGGCCGCGTTGCGGAGCGCCACGGACCGCTTCACGGAGGAGATCGGCGAGGCGGTCTCCGCGGCCTGACCCTGGATACATCCTCAAATCCGAGGCAGTATGTCCTAAATGTCTGGCCTGACGGAGGCTGACCAGGACTTTTCCGCTGTTCTCGCTGACTCTGGCGGACTTGACCGCTAGTCTCCGTCGAGAGTCAACGGGCGAGCGTGTTGCTCGTGGCTCACCAGGTGTGGGGCGACTAGGTTCCTCACCGGTCCGTATCCGACAGTTCGACATCCGAGGTGACGTAGGCGTGGCTCTTCCGCCCCTTACCCCTGAACAGCGCGCAGCCGCGCTCGAAAAGGCCGCCGCGGCTCGCCGGGAGCGGGCCGAGGTCAAGAATCGACTCAAGCACTCCGGCGCCTCCCTCCACGAGGTCATCAAGCAGGGCCAGGAGAACGACGTCATCGGCAAGATGAAGGTCTCCGCCCTCCTCGAGTCCCTGCCGGGCGTGGGCAAGGTCCGCGCCAAGCAGATCATGGAGCGGCTCGGCATCTCCGAGAGCCGCCGCGTGCGGGGGCTCGGTTCCAACCAGATCGCATCCCTGGAGCGTGAGTTCGGCAGCACGGGCTCCTGAGTCCCGGGCACCGTGCGATTGCTGGAATAATCGCTGCATGGCTGCAACACCCCGGGGGACGTCCCCCGTACCCCCGGACGCACGTCCGCGGCTGACCGTGCTCTCCGGCCCCTCGGGGGTCGGCAAGAGCACGGTCGTCGCCCATATGCGCAAGGAGCACCCCGAGGTCTGGCTCTCGGTGTCGGCGACGACCCGCAAGCCCCGGCCCGGGGAACAGCACGGAGTCCACTACTTCTTCGTCACCGACGACGAGATGGACAAGCTGATCGCCAACGGCGAGCTGCTGGAGTGGGCCGAGTTCGCGGGCAACCGCTACGGCACGCCCCGGACCGCCGTGCTGGAGCGCCTGGAGGCCGGTGAGCCGGTGCTGCTCGAGATCGACCTCCAGGGCGCGCGTCAGGTCCGCGAGTCCATGCCGGAGGCCCGGCTGGTGTTCCTCGCCCCGCCCTCCTGGGAGGAGCTGGTGCGCAGGCTCACCGGCCGGGGCACCGAACCGCCGGAGGTCATCGAGCGCCGCCTCGCCGCGGCCAAGGTCGAGCTGGCGGCCGAGTCGGAGTTCGACGAGACCCTGGTGAACACCTCCGTCGAGGACGTGGCGCGCGAGCTGCTAGCCTTGACGAACGTCGTGTGATCGCGTCAGGTCCCCGACCCCGACCGGTCAGCCGACTGAATCTTTCCCATCCATCGGAAGGTAGAGCGTGTCCTCTTCCATCTCCGCGCCCGAGGGCATCATCAACCCGCCGATCGACGAGCTCCTCGAGGCCACGGACTCGAAGTACAGCCTCGTGATCTACGCGGCCAAGCGGGCCCGCCAGATCAACGCGTACTACTCGCAGCTCGGCGAGGGCCTCCTCGAGTACGTCGGTCCTCTCGTCGACACCCACGTCCACGAGAAGCCGCTCTCGATCGCCCTGCGCGAGATCAACGCGGGTCTGCTGACGTCCGAGGCCATCGAGGGCCCGGCGCAGTAATGGCGCCAGCAGTGTTCTCAGCCTGAAGCTGACTTTTCCACAGGCCCGGCAGTCCGACTGCCGGGCCTGTGGTGTGTGATGGGGGCATACGCATCCGAGGTCCGGGAGAGATGGTGGACAAGCCCAAGGTCGTTCTGGGGGTCAGCGGCGGCATCGCCGCCTACAAGGCCTGCGAGCTGCTGCGCAGGCTCACGGAGTCGGGACACGACGTACGCGTCGTCCCCACCGCCTCCGCGCTGCACTTCGTCGGCGCCGCCACCTGGTCCGCCCTGTCCGGCAACCCCGTCTCCGCCGAGGTGTGGGACGACGTCCACGAGGTCCCGCACGTACGCATCGGCCAGCACGCCGACCTCGTCGTCGTCGCCCCGGCCACCGCGGACATGCTCGCCAAGGCCGCCCACGGGCTCGCCGACGACCTCCTGACCAACACCCTGCTCACGGCCCGCTGCCCGGTCGTCTTCGCGCCCGCCATGCACACGGAGATGTGGGAGCACCCGGCCACCCGGGAGAACGTGGCGACGCTGCGCCGCCGCGGTGCCGTCGTGATCGAGCCGGCCGTCGGCCGTCTCACCGGCGTCGACACCGGCAAGGGCCGCTTCCCCGACCCGGCCGAGATCTTCGAGCTGTGCCGCCGCGTCCTCGCCCGGGGCGTGACCGAGCCCGACCTGGCCGGACGGCACGTCGTCGTCAGCGCCGGCGGCACCCGCGAGCCCCTGGACCCCGTCCGCTTCCTCGGCAACCGCTCCTCGGGCAAGCAGGGCTACGCCCTCGCCCGCACCGCCGCCGCCCGGGGCGCCCGCGTCACGCTGATCGCGGCGAACGCGTCCCTGCCGGACCCGGCCGGCGTGGACGTCGTCCCGGTGGGCACCGCCGTGGAGCTGCGCGAGGCCGTGCTGCGCGCGGCGGCGGACGCCGACGCCGTCGTCATGGCCGCCGCGGTCGCGGACTTCCGGCCCGCGGCCCGCGCCGCCGGGAAGATCAAGAAGAAGGACGGCCAGGATCCGGAACCGGTCACGCTGGTGCGTAATCCGGACATTCTCGCGGAGGTCTCCGCCGACCGGGCCCGCCCCGGGCAGGTGGTCGTCGGCTTCGCCGCCGAGACGGACGACGTCCTCGCCAACGGCCGGACCAAGCTCAAGCGCAAGGGCTGCGACCTTCTCGTGGTGAACGAGGTCGGGGAGCGCAGGACCTTCGGATCCGAGGAGAACGAGGCCGTGGTCCTCGGCGCCGACGGCAGCGAGACCCCGGTGGCGCACGGCCCGAAGGAGGCCCTGGCCGACACGGTGTGGGACCTCGTGGCGGAACGACTCGGCTGAATGACCCATTCGTTCACCGGTGCTCGCGGACTCCGCACATTCGGGCGTGGCGAGCCTGGTCAACGGCCCTGCGCATTGTGCAGAATGCCCGTGCCGCAGGTCACAGCCCTCCCGAGAGCTGAGACGGGTGGGTCCGCGGCCGAGTGCGACCGATAAACTGTTCTCGGACGTCGCCGGGTGCAGCTCCCCGTGCCGTCCACCAATGATCAGCCAGCAGCCGCTGCAACCCCAGGGAGCGTTGTGTCCCGTCGCCTGTTCACCTCGGAGTCCGTCACCGAGGGCCACCCCGACAAGATCGCTGACCAGATCAGCGACACCATTCTCGACGCGCTCCTGCGCGAGGACCCGACCTCCCGGGTCGCCGTCGAGACGCTGATCACCACCGGCCTGGTGCACGTGGCCGGCGAGGTCACGACCAAGGCCTACGCGGACATCGCCACGCTCGTCCGCGGCAAGATCCTGGAGATCGGCTACGACTCCTCGAAGAAGGGCTTCGACGGCGCCTCCTGCGGCGTGTCCGTGTCGATCGGCGCGCAGTCCCCGGACATCGCGCAGGGCGTGGACACGGCGTACGAGTCCCGGGTCGAGGGCGACGAGGACGAGCTGGACCGACAGGGCGCCGGTGACCAGGGCCTGATGTTCGGCTACGCGTCCGACGAGACGCCGACGCTGATGCCGCTGCCGGTCTTCCTGGCGCACCGCCTGTCCAAGCGCCTGTCCGAGGTCCGCAAGAACGGCACGATCCCCTACCTGCGCCCCGACGGCAAGACCCAGGTCACCATCGAGTACGACGGTGACAAGGCCGTCCGCCTCGACACGGTCGTCGTCTCCTCGCAGCACGCCAGCGACATCGACCTGGAGTCGCTGCTGGCTCCGGACATCAAGGAGTTCGTGGTCGAGCCGGAGCTGAGGGCGCTGCTCGACGACGGCATCAAGCTCGACACCGAGAACTACCGGCTCCTGGTGAACCCGACCGGCCGCTTCGAGATCGGCGGCCCGATGGGCGACGCCGGCCTGACCGGCCGCAAGATCATCATCGACACGTACGGCGGCATGGCCCGCCACGGCGGCGGCGCCTTCTCCGGCAAGGACCCGTCCAAGGTGGACCGCTCGGCGGCGTACGCGATGCGCTGGGTCGCCAAGAACGTCGTCGCGGCGGGCCTGGCCTCCCGCTGCGAGGTCCAGGTCGCGTACGCGATCGGCAAGGCCGAGCCGGTCGGTCTGTTCGTGGAGACCTTCGGCACCGCCAAGATCGACGCGGAGAAGATCGAGAAGGCGATCGACGAGGTCTTCGACCTCCGTCCGGCCGCCATCATCCGCGACCTCGACCTGCTCCGCCCGATCTACGCCCAGACCGCCGCCTACGGCCACTTCGGCCGTGAGCTGCCCGACTTCACCTGGGAGCGCACCGACCGCGTCGAGGCGCTGCGCAAGGCGGCGGGGCTGTAACGACGGCCCCCTCACGACGGACGGCACGTCACGAGGCCCGGTGTCCCCGGTGGGGACGCCGGGCCTCGGCGCGTCCGGAGCCGGGCGGTGAGAACCGGGGCGCCGCCGGCTGTCAGTGCTCTTTGGTAAGAATGCAGGCGTGAGCAGCGAGAACGAACCGGCGGGTGGCGGCGCGGACGACGCGCCCCCCGAGCAGCTCGCGCTCATCCGGGAGAGCGTGCGCAGGGCGAAGGCACCGCGGGCCAAGCCGCGGACCTGGCGCGGTGCCGCGCTCGCCGGGGAGCTGCCCGTCGCCCGGGTGCTGGTCGACAAGGGCGTGCTCCACCTCGACCGGTACTTCGACTACGCCGTGCCGGAGGAACTCGACGCCGACGCCCAGCCGGGCGTGCGGGTGCGGGTGCGGTTCGGGGCCGGACGGCACCGGGTGCGGGACGGGCGCCGCGAGGGCGGCGGCCTCATCGACGGCTTCCTGGTGGAGCGGCTCGCGGAGTCCGACTACTCGGGGCCGCTGGCCGCGCTGGCCCAGGTCGTCTCGCCCGAGCGGGTGCTCGACGCGGAGCTGCTCGGTCTCGCCCGGGCCGTCGCCGACCGCTACGCCGGCAGCCTCGCCGACGTGCTGCAGCTCGCCGTACCGCCCCGCAACGCGCGCGCCGAGAAACGGGCGTCGCCCGACCCGCTGCCCCCGCCGCCGGTGCCCGAGCCGGGGTCCTGGACGCGGTACGAGCAGGGTGCCGCGTTCGTCGCGGCCCTCGCGTCGGGCGGCGCGCCGCGCGCGGTGTGGAACGCGTTGCCCGGCCCCGGGTGGAGCGAGGAGCTGGCGCGGGCCGTGGCGGCGACACTGGCCTCCGGCCGGGGCGCACTCGTCGTCCTCCCGGACGGCCGGGCGGTCGCCCGGGCCGACGCCGCGCTGACCGCCCTGCTCGGACAGGGCCGGCACGCGGTGCTCACCGCCGACGCCGGACCCGAGAAGCGGTACGCGCAGTGGCTCGCGGTGCGCCGGGGGGCCGTACGGGCCGTCGTCGGGACCCGGGCCGCCATGTTCGCGCCGGTGCGGAACCTCGGGCTGGTCGCCCTGTGGGACGACGGTGACGACAGCCACAGCGAGCCGCACGCCCCGCAGCCGCACGCCCGCGAGGTGCTGCTGCTGCGCGCGGCCCAGGACAGGTGCGCCTTCCTGCTGGGCGGCTGGAACTGCACCGTGGAGGCCGCCCAGCTCGTCGAGACCGGCTGGGCCCGGCCGCTGGTCGCCGCCCGGGAGCAGGTGCGGGCCGCCGCCCCGCTGGTCCGGACCGTGGGGGACGGGGACCTGGCCCGCGACGAGGCCGCCAGGGCCGCGCGGCTGCCCACCCTCGCCTGGCAGGTCGTCAGGGACGGGCTGCGACAGGGGCCGGTGCTCGTGCAGGTGCCCCGGCGGGGATACGTGCCGCGGATGGCGTGCGCCGTCTGCCGGACGCCCGCGCGGTGCCGGCACTGCTCCGGGCCGCTGGAGGGACAGGAATCCGGGCCGGCGCTGCGGTGCGGGTGGTGCGGGCGCGAGGAGGGCGGCTGGCACTGCCCGGAGTGCGGGGCCTTCCGGCTGCGCGCGCAGGTCGTGGGGGCGCGCCGCACCGCCGAGGAGCTGGGGCGTGCCTTCCCGGCGGTGCCGGTGCGCACCTCGGGGCGCGAGCAGGTGCTGGACACCGTGTCGTCGACGCCCGCGCTGGTCGTGAGCACCCCCGGCGCCGAGCCCGTCGCCGAGGGCGGCTACGCGGCGGCCCTGCTGCTCGACGGCTGGGCCATGCTCGGGCGGCCCGACCTGCGCGCCGGTGAGGACGCGCTGCGGCGTTGGCTCGCGGCCGCCGCGCTGGTGCGCCCGCAGCCCGCCGGCGGGACCGTGGTCGTGGTCGCCGAGCCGACCCTGCGGCCGGTGCAGGCGCTGGTGCGCTGGGACCCCGTCGGCCATGCGGTGCGTGAGCTGGCCGACCGTGCCGAGCTGGGATTTCCGCCGGTGTCGCGGATGGCGTCCGTCGCGGGGCCCGCGGAGGCGGTGGCCGGCTTCCTCGGCGCGGTGGAGCTGCCGCGCGAGGCGGAGATCCTGGGGCCCGTGCCGCTCCCCGTCACGGCGCCGGGGCGACCGCGCCGGGTGGGCGGGCCGCCGCCGGGGGAGCGGTGGGAGCGGGCGTTGATCCGGGTGCCGCCGGGGAACGGGGCGGCGCTGGCCGGTGCGTTGAAGGCCGCGCAGGCGGCACGGACGGCGCGCGGGAGCGACGCGGCGGTGTGGGTACGGATCGACCCGCCCGACATCGGGTGAGGACACCGGCACCGGGCGGGCGTCGGCGTCGGGCGGGCGTCGGCATCGGTGGCGGGCGCCGACCGAGGGCGATGTGCGCCCGGGCCGGTGAGAAGTGCCGGCCCGGGGTCGGCCGGCACTCCCCGGGAGAGCCTCCCGACCCTCCCGGGGAGTACCGGGCGGGCGGGTCGGGTCAGCCGCTGCGCGGGCCGGGGAAGGCCGTCGGCCTGACCTCGTCGCGCAGGGACGGGCTGCCCGCCGTCGGCTGGGTCGGCATGGAGCGGGCCGCGGGGACCGTGGGCACGGCCGGCAGACCGGTGCCCACGGTGACCGGGCGGGTGCCCGCCGGCTCCGGCGCGGACTCGGGGACCTCGGCGGCCGCCGCCCGGGCCGCGGCGCGGCGGGAGCCGTAACGGCGGTGCACCGCCTGCTTGGTGACGCCGAGCGCGGAGCCCACCGCGTCCCACGAGAAGCCGAGCGAGCGGTCGAAGTCCACGGCGGCCGTGACCAGGGCCTCGACGCTGTCCCGCAGTTCCTGGGCGAGACGGACCGTCGGTGCGGGAGCGCGGCCGTAGACGACGAAGCCCGTGGACGGGCCGGAACGGCGCGGTCGGTAGACGTTGCCCAGCTGGGCGGTGAGGGTGCGCAGTGCGTCCACCTGCCGGCGGACCCGCTCGATGTCCCGCACCAGCAAGTGCAGGCTGGCCCGAGCCTGGGCGTCGTGGGTTGCGTGGTCGGCCATGAACAAGCCTCTCGAACCGGCGTTGAAAGGAATCGGGTCGCACGGGCGGCCCTGTGGTCAACTCTTCCTTGACAACGCGTGGACGCTCCGCCGGTCACGGGGTGGGGGCGTGGCGGCATATGCGCGCGCCCTCCCGGCAGGGCGTGCGCCTCGGCCCGCGGCCTTCGTCCTCCACCCGCGCACCACCCGTTCCCGGCCGGTCGGGAAACGGGTTCTCCCGTGTGCGGCGGGCGCCGCGCCGTCGGCGGTCCTCCGCCGGATCACGGCTCGTAGACTGGGGCGTCGCCCCGCATCCGCCCTGTCGAGAGGCCCGTCCCACCCATGAAGCTGGTCTTCGCCGGTACCCCCGAGGTCGCCGTTCCCGCCCTGGACGCCCTGATCGCCTCCGGGCGGCACGAGGTGGCCGCCGTCGTCACGCGGCCCGACGCGCCGGCCGGACGTGGACGCAGGCTGGTCGCCTCTCCCGTGGCCGAACGGGCCGAGGAGGCCGGGATCGAGGTGCTCAAGCCCGCGAAGCCCCGGGACCCGGAGTTCCTCGAGCGGCTGCGCGAGATCGCGCCCGACTGCTGCCCCGTCGTCGCCTACGGCGCCCTGCTGCCCCGCGTGGCCCTGGACGTGCCCGCCCGGGGCTGGGTCAACCTGCACTTCTCCCTGCTGCCCGCCTGGCGCGGTGCCGCGCCCGTGCAGCACGCGCTGATGGCGGGGGACGAGATCACCGGGGCGTCCACGTTCCTCATCGAGGAGGGTCTCGACTCCGGGCCCGTCTACGGGACGGTCACCGAGACCATCCGCCCCACCGACACCAGCGGCGACCTGCTGACCCGGCTCGCCTTCGCCGGCGCCGGGCTGCTCGCGGCCACCATGGACGGCATCGAGGACGGCAGCCTGAAGGCCGTCCCGCAGCCCGCCGAGGGCGTCACCCTCGCGCCGAAGATCACCGTCGAGGACGCCCGGATCGACTGGTCCGCCCCGGCGCTGCGCGTCGACCGCGTGGTGCGCGGCTGCACCCCGGCGCCCGGCGCCTGGACCACGTTCCGCGGCGAGCGGCTCAAGCTGGTCCAGGCCGTGCCCGTGCCCGACCGCACCGACCTCGCCCCCGGGCAGCTCGCGGCCGGCAAGAACAACGTGTACGTCGGCACCGGCTCGTACGCCGTCGAGCTGCTGTGGGTGCAGGCGCAGGGCAAGAAGCCGATGCGGGCGGCGGACTGGGCGCGCGGGGCGCGGATCGCCGAGGGCGAGCTGCTCGGCGGCTGACCTGCGCCTCCGCACCACCGCTCACCGGCTCGGCGTACGCTGGTGAGCGCACGTCACCCCACACCCGGAGCACCTTTTTCGTGAGCGAGCAGCCTCGTCGTCCCCGCAAACCCGGCAAGCCGTACCGCAGGCCCCAGAAGGACCCCGTCCGCATCCTCGCCTTCGAGGCGCTCAGGGCCGTGGACGAACGGGACGCCTACGCCAACCTCGTGCTGCCGCCGCTGCTGCGCAAGGCGCGGGAGAACGACGCCTTCGACGCCCGGGACGCGGCCCTCGCGACCGAGCTGGTGTACGGGACGCTGCGCCGGCAGGGGACGTACGACGCGATCATCGCCGCCTGCGTGGACCGGCCGCTGCGGGAGGTCGACCCGCCGGTGCTGGACGTGCTCAGCCTGGGCGTGCACCAGCTGCTCGGGACGCGCATCCCGACCCACGCGGCCGTGTCCGCCTCCGTGGAGCTGGCGCGCGTGGTGCTGGGCGACGGGCGGGCCAAGTTCGTCAACGCCGTGCTCCGCAAGGTGGCGCAGGACGATCTCGACGGCTGGCTGGAGCGGGTCGCACCGCCCTACGACGAGGACCCCGAGGACCACCTCGCCGTCGTGCACTCGCACCCGCGCTGGGTCGTCTCCGCGCTGTGGGACTCGCTGGGCGGGGGCCGGGCCGGCATCGAGGAGCTGCTGGCCGCCGACAACGAGCGGCCCGAGGTGACGCTGGTCGCCCGCCCCGGACGGTCGACGCCGGAGGAACTGCTCGGCGAGGAAGCGGCCGTACCGGGGCGCTGGTCGCCGTACGCGGTGCGGCTGAGCGAGGGCGGCGAGCCCGGGGCCGTCGACGCCGTACGGGAGAACCGGGCCGGTGTGCAGGACGAGGGCAGCCAGCTCGTCGCGCTCGCCCTGGCGGGCGCGCCCCTGGACGGCCCCGACCGGCGCTGGCTGGACGGCTGCGCGGGGCCGGGCGGCAAGGCGGCGCTGCTCGGCGCCCTGGCGGCGGAACGGGGCGCCTTCCTGCTCGCCTCCGAGAAGCAGCCGCACCGGGCGGGGCTCGTGGCCAGGGCGCTGGACGGCAACCCGGGGCCGTACCAGGTGATCGCCGCCGACGGGACGCGTCCGCCGTGGCGGCCCGGCAGCTTCGACCGCGTCCTGGTCGACGTGCCGTGCACCGGCCTCGGCGCCCTGCGCCGCCGGCCCGAGGCGCGCTGGCGGCGCCGTCCCGAGGACCTGGACGGATTCGCCCCGCTCCAGCGCGGGCTGCTGCACAGCGCCCTGCAGGCCGTGCGGGTCGGCGGCGTCGTCGGCTACGCGACCTGCTCGCCCCACCTCGCCGAGACCCGCGCCGTCGTCGCCGACGTGCTCAAGCAGCACCCGGGGGCGGAGCTCCTGGACGCCCGCCCCCTCCTCCCCGGCGTCCCGGCCCTGGGCGACGGCCCCGACGTCCAGCTGTGGCCCCACCTCCACGGCACGGACGCGATGTACCTCGCCCTGATCCGCCGCACCGCGTAACGCGCCCCGGAGGGACGCGGGAACCGCGCGGGCGACCACGGGCCGCGCGCCCGGCACACGACCGCGCCCGCACGGGCGGGTGCGGAAGGTGCGCGGGGAACCGCGCGGCCGGCCCCCACCGCCCCGCGGCCGGCGAACCGACCGTGTCCGCCCGGGGACCGATGCCCCCCACCCCCGCGGGGCATGGCAGGCTTGGGGCATGGCCGCGCAGATCAACCCCAGCATCCTGTCCGCCGACTTCGCCCGCCTCGCGGACGAGGCCGAGGCCGTCCGGGGAGCCGACTGGCTCCACGTGGACGTCATGGACAACCACTTCGTCCCCAACCTCACGCTCGGCGTGCCGGTCGTGGAGTCCCTGGCCCGGGCGACGGACACCCCGCTGGACTGCCACCTCATGATCGAGGCTCCCGACCGCTGGGCGCCGCAGTACGTGGAGGCCGGAGCCGGTTCCGTCACCTTCCACGTCGAGGCCGCCACCGCGCCGGTCCGCCTCGCCCGCGAGATCCGGGCCAAGGGCGCCCGCGCCTCCATGGCGCTGCGGCCCGCGACGCCGATCGAGCCGTACGAGGACCTGCTCCCCGAGCTCGACATGCTGCTGATCATGACGGTCGAACCGGGCTTCGGCGGCCAGGCGTTCCTCGACATCATGCTGCCGAAGATCCGCCGCACCCGTGAGCTGATCAAGAAGCACGGTCTGGAGCTGTGGCTGCAGGTCGACGGCGGTGTCTCGGCGTCCACGATCGAGCGGTGCGCCGACGCCGGCGCCGACGTCTTCGTCGCGGGTTCCGCCGTGTACGGGGCGTCCGACCCGGCCGAGGCGGTACGCGCACTGCGCGACCGGGCGGAGGCGGCGACCGCCAAGGCGTCCTGGGCGTGTGACCACTGAGGAACAGAACGTGAACGGCTCCCATCAGGGCTGATCGAGTGCGCCGAATCTGCAAGGATGAACGGCGAATCCAGAGTGTGAACAGCAGTGAGGAGATCGCCGTGTCGGGTATGTCGGCGGGCCGTTCAGCCATGCGGATGGGACCCGCTGAGCTGGTCCAGGCGGCGGCCATGGCCCGCCGCTTCTACCTCGAGGGCAAGTCCAAGATCCAGATCGCGGAGGAGTTCGGCGTCAGCCGCTTCAAGGTGGCCCGGGTCCTCGAGACCGCCCTCGAGCGGGACCTTGTACGAATCGAGATCCGGGTACCCGCCGAGCTGGACGCGGAGCGCTCGGACGCCCTGCGGGCCCGCTACGGCCTCAGGCACGCCGTCGTGGTGGAGTCCCCGGCCGAGGCCGAGGAGACACCCGACCCGGAGAACCTGGGCGAGGTGGCCGCCGACCTGCTCGGCGAACTGGTCAACGAGGGCGACGTGCTCGGCCTCGCCTGGGGCCGCTCCACGATCCACATGGCGGCCGCGCTCGACCGGCTGCCGCCGTGCACGGTGGTGCAGCTGACGGGCGTGTACGACGCCGGGACCGCCGAGCGCGGCTCGGTCGAGGCCGTCCGCCGCGCCGCCCAGGTGTCGGGCGGCGACGCCCACCCCATCTACGCGCCGATGCTGCTGCCGGACGCGGCCACCGCGGCGGCGCTGCGCAACCAGACCGGGATCGCCCGGGCCTTCGAGTACTTCGACAAGGTCACGGTCGCCTGCGTCTCCATCGGCTCCTGGGAGCCGGGCATCTCGACGGTGCACGACATGCTCAGCGACGAGGAGCGCGCGCACTACGCCTCCCTCGGCGTCGCCGCCGAGATGTCCGCGCACCTCTTCGACGCCGAGGGGCGCCGGGTCGGACGGGACCTGGGGGAGCGGTGCATCACGGTCACGGCCGACCAGCTCCGCCGCATCCCCGAGGTCGTCGCGATCGCGGGCGGGCAGCGCAAGGCGGCGGCCATCGACGCGGTGCTGCGGTCCGGACTGGTCACCAGCCTGGTGACGGACACGTCGGCCGCCGACTACCTGCTGACGGCGGGCACGGCGCCGAAGCCCACGCTCAACCGTTCGGACCCGGACGGTGTCTGACGGGCGGTCGGGGAAAGGGCGCGACATGACGGAGGACCCCGCGGGCCGGCTCGTGGTCACGCTGGACCTCGACGGGGTCACGGACAAGGCGGGCCTGATGGACCGCTGTGCCCGCGCCCTGGACCTGCCCGCGTGGTTCGGCCGCAACTGGGACGCGCTCGCCGACTCCCTGGCCGACCCGTCCGTCTGGCCGAGGGAGGCGGCGGAGCGGGGTCTGGTGCTCCTCGTGCGGGGCTGGCGCGCGTACGCCGAGGCGCGGCCGGACGAGTGGGCCGTCGCCGAGGAGGTCTTCGCCGAGGCCACCGACCGCGGCCCGGGGCTCTTCGTGACCCTGGGCCCTGGAGGTTCCTCCAAGGAGGCCGCTGACCAGCCTGGATGATCTGCCCGGGGCTGACCGGACGCCGGTCATGGGAGAATGAAGTACGTGCTCTTTCCCCCTGGCTGACCTGTCCGGGGGCCACCTCTGATCGACTGGGATGTGCAGCACGTGCGTTTCCTCAACGACATCCAGCCCTCGTACGACCTGACGTACGACGACGTCTTCATGGTGCCGAGCCGCTCCGCCGTCGGCTCCCGGCAGGGCGTGGACCTCAGCTCCCCGGACGGCACGGGCACCACGATCCCGCTGGTCGTCGCCAACATGACCGCCATCGCCGGCCGCCGCATGGCCGAGACGGTGGCCCGGCGCGGCGGCCTGGTGGTCATCCCGCAGGACATCCCGATCGAGGTCGTCACCGACGTCGTCTCCTGGGTGAAGAGCCGCCACCTCGTCCTGGACACCCCGATCGTGCTGGCCCCGCACCAGACCGTCGCCGACGCGCTCTCCCTGCTGCCCAAGCGCGCGCACAACGCCGGTGTCGTCGTCGACGAGGACAACAGGCCCCTCGGCGTGGTCACCGACGCCGACCTGACCGGCGTGGACCGCTTCACCCAGCTCGAAGAGGTCATGTCCAAGGACCTGATCCTGATCGACGCGGACCTGGACCCGCGCGAGGCCTTCAACACCCTCGACGCCGCCAACCGCCGCTACGCGCCGGCCGTCGACAAGGACGGCCGCCTGGCCGGCATCCTCACCCGCAAGGGCGCCCTGCGCGCCACGCTGTACACCCCGGCGACCGACGCGCGGGGCCGGCTCCGCATCGCCGCCGCCGTCGGCATCAACGGCGACGTGGCGGGCAAGGCCGAGCAGCTGCTGGACGCGGGCGTGGACACCCTCGTCATCGACACCGCGCACGGCCACCAGGAGTCGATGATCAGCGCCGTCAAGCTGGTGCGCGACCTCGACCCGCGGGTGCCGATCGTGGCCGGCAACATCGTCTCCGCCGAGGGCGTGCGCGACCTGATCGAGGCGGGCGCGGACATCGTCAAGGTCGGTGTCGGCCCCGGCGCCATGTGCACCACCCGCATGATGACCGGCGTCGGCCGGCCCCAGTTCTCCGCCGTCCTGGAGTGCGCCGCCGAGGCGAAGAAGTACGGCAAGCACGTGTGGGCCGACGGCGGCGTCCGCCACCCGCGCGACGTGGCGATGGCCCTGGCGGCCGGCGCGTCCAACGTGATGGTCGGTTCCTGGTTCGCCGGGACCTACGAGTCCCCGGGCGACCTCCAGCACGACGCCGACGGCCGCCCCTACAAGGAGTCGTTCGGCATGGCCTCCGCGCGCGCGGTGCGCAACCGCACCTCGGAGGAGTCGGCGTACGACCGGGCCCGCAAGGCGCTGTTCGAGGAGGGCATCTCCACCTCCCGCATGTTCCTCGACCCGACCCGTCCGGGCGTCGAGGACCTGATCGACTCGATCATCGCGGGTGTCCGTTCCTCCTGCACCTACGCCGGTGCCGCCTCCTTGGAGGAGTTCGCCGAGAAGGCCATCGTCGGCGTCCAGAGCGCCGCCGGTTACGCCGAGGGCAAGCCGCTGCACGCCAGCTGGAACTGACCCGCCCGGCCCTTCCGCACGGCCCCCGTTCCCCCGTCGCCCGGGAGGAACGGGGGCCGTGCGCCGTTCCCGGCGCGTTCCCGGCGCGGCCGGGACGGTGCGGCGGACGACGCCGGGACACGGCCCGTCGCGTGCGGTCCGGACGGTCACCGACCGGGCCCGGTCCCCGCCGGCCCGCGTCCGCCCTGCCTCCGGCAGCCGCCCGGTGCAACGACTCGGCGGCTCCGCGCAACGAACACACGCCTGGCCCCGACGAACGCAACGATCGTGCGAGGACGCGCAAGGTTGCTGCATTACCAGGGGGAACCCGGCGCTCATAGGGTTCTTCGCTGTACGTGGCGTGGCGAGGACCCGCTCGGTGGGTTCCCGCTTCCGCGAGGGACGCCACCGGTCCCCGCCGCTCCAGAGGCCCGCCGCGAGAAAGCCCGCTCGACACCGGGCGGTGCGACCGGCAGTGACAAAGGAGTCCATGCGTGCTCGACCACGGCGCACCCCCGCACCACGACACATCGGCCACCCCCGCGTCCCCGGGGCCGGTCGCCAGCCTCATGCGCCGCAAGCCCGTGGAACGGCTGGTCGCCGAGGGCGGCCAGGGCGAGGGGGGCAGCCTGCGCCGCTCCCTCGGCCTGTGGCAGCTCACGATGATCAGCATCGGCGCCACCCTCGGCACCGGCATCTTCGTCGTCCTCGGCG
This sequence comes from Streptomyces sp. JHA26, assembly GCF_002005565.1. GTDB lineage: Bacteria > Actinomycetota > Actinomycetes > Streptomycetales > Streptomycetaceae > Streptomyces. The sequence goes on from NZ_BDJC01000012.1 coordinate 97,547, forward strand.
AGGCCGTCCCCAAGGTCGGACCGGCGGTCACCCTCTCCTTCGTCATCGCCGGTCTGACGGCGCTCTTCTCGGCCCTGTCCTACGCCGAACTGGCCGGCACCATCCCGGTCGCCGGCTCCTCGTACTCGTACGCCTACGCGACCATGGGCGAGCTGGTCGCCTGGATCTGCGGCTGGTGCCTGGTCCTGGAGTACGGCGTCTCCGTCGCCGCCGTCGCCGTCGGCTGGGGCGAGTACCTGAACGAGCTCCTCGACGGCACCATCGGCGTCACCATCCCGGACGTCCTGTCGGCGCCGCCCGGCGACGGCGGGATCTTCAACCTGCCCGCGCTGATCGTGGTGCTGCTCGCCATGACCTTCCTGCTGGGCGGCGCCCGCGAGTCCGCCCGCGCCAACACGATCATGGTCGTCGTCAAGATCGCCGCGCTGGTGCTCTTCTGCGCCGTCGGCGTCCAGGGCTTCCGCTCCGGCAACTACGAGCACTTCATGCCGCTCGGCATGGCCGGCGTCAGCGCGGCCGGCGCGACGCTGTTCTTCTCGTACATCGGCTTCGACGCGGCCTCCACCGCCGGTGAGGAGGCGAAGAACGCCCAGCGCGACCTGCCCCGCGCGATCATGCTCTCCCTCGTCATCGTCACCGTGCTCTACGTCCTCGTCGCCGCCGTCGCCGTCGGCGCCAGGCCGTGGAAGGGCTTCAGCGACTCCGAGGCCGCCCTCGCCCAGATCATGACCGACGTCACCGGGCAGAGCTTCTGGGGCACCCTCCTGGCGTTCTGCGCGGTCGTCGCCATCGCCAGCGTCGTGCTGACCGTCCTCTACGGCCAGACCCGCGTCCTGTTCGCCATGTCCCGCGACGGACTGATGCCCAAGGTGTTCTCCAAGGTCCACCCGAAGACCGGCGCGCCCCGCGCCAACACGGTGATCGTCTCCCTGTTCTGCGGCGTCCTGGCCGCCGCCGTCCCGCTCGGACAGCTCGCCGACGCCACCAGCATCGGCACCCTCTTCGCCTTCGCCCTGGTCAACGTGGCCGTCGTGCTGCTGCGCCGGACCCGCCCGGACATGCCGCGCACCTTCCGGGTGCCGCTGTCCCCGGTGCTGCCCGCCCTGGGCTTCGGCTTCTGCGTCTGGATGATGGGCAGCCTGTCCACCGTCACCTGGGTGGTCTTCGGTGTCTGGATGGCCGCCGGGCTCGTGTTCTACTTCGTGTACGGCCACCGCCGTTCCCGACTCGCCACGCCGGACCCGTCCGAGGCCCGGACGCACCAGAAGTGAAGTGAACGACCCGCAGTGCTGAACGATCTCGACGAACGCATCGTGCACGCCCTCGCCGAGGACGCCCGCCGCTCCTACGCGGACATCGGGCAGTCGGTCGGCCTGTCCGCGCCCGCCGTGAAACGGCGCGTGGACCGGCTGCGCGCCACCGGAGCCATCACCGGCTTCACCGTGCGCGTCGACCCCGCCGCGCTCGGCTGGGAGACCGAGGGGTTCGTCGAGATCTACTGCCGCCGCAACACCTCGCCGGAGACCATCCAACGGGGCCTGGAGCGGTACCAGGAGGTCGTGGCCGCGTCCACCGTCACCGGGGACGCGGACGCCGTCGCCCAGGTCTTCGCCGCCGACATGCGGCACTTCGAACGGGTCCTGGAGCGGATCGCCGGCGAGCCGTTCGTGGAACGCACCAAGTCCGTGCTGGTGCTCTCTCCGCTGCTGCGGCGCTTCTCGTCGGGGTCGCCCGCATAAGAACTGTCCCCGGGGCGCCGTGCGGTCTAGCATCGGTGCCATGACCTGGCGACATTGATCTTCCCGTCGTGCCCGCCCCCGAGGGCCGCCTCGGACGCCGTACCTCCGGTGTCCGATCCGCTCCCTGGGGAAGGCCTCATGACCCACGCACCCACACGCGTGCCGCCCGCCGGTCACCGGCGGCTGACGGCCACGCTGTACGGCTACGCGTTCCTCGACGACTTCGTCCTGCTCTACCCGGTGTACGCGCTGCTCTTCAGCGACGCCGGCCTGTCCGTCGGACAGATCTCCTCGCTCTTCGCCCTCTGGTCCGTCACCGGCGTCCTGCTCGAGGTGCCCTCCGGCGCCTGGGCCGACGCCGTCTCCCGGCGGCTGCTCCTGTGGCTCGGCCCGCTGCTCACCGCCGCCGGCTTCGCCCTGTGGGTGCTCGTCCCGTCCTACGGCGCCTTCGCGCTCGGCTTCGTGCTGTGGGGCGCCGGCGGAGCGCTCGGCTCCGGCGCGCTGGAGGCCCTGGTCCACGACGAACTGGACCGGCTCGGCGCCGCCGACCGGTACGCCCGCGTCATGGGCCGGGCCCGCTCGGCCGGTCTGGTGGCGGTGATGGCCGCGATGGGCCTGGCCGGTCCGGTGTTCGCCCACGGCGGCTACCCGGCCGTGGGGGCGGCGAGCATCCTGGTCTGCCTGCTGGCGGCGGCCCTGGCGACCCGGTTCCCGGAGCACCGTACGCCGGTGGCCGGCGGCGACGGGTGGGCCTCGGCCCTGCGGTCGGGTCTCGCCGAGGCCCGCGCCGACCGGTCCGTGCGCGGCGCGCTGCTGCTCGTGCCGGCCGTGGGCGCCGTATGGGGCGCCCTCGACGAGTACACGCCCTTGCTGGTGCGCGACACCGGTGTGGCCGAGGCGACCGTGCCGTGGCTGCTCCTGCTGGTCTGGGCCGGCGCCACGGCCGGGGGCCTGCTGGCCGGGCCGGCCGAACGGCTCGGCGACGCCGGGTTCGGCGGACTGCTCGTCGGCGCCGCGCTCGCCCTGGCCGTGGGCGCCGGCGCGGGCACGCCGGCGGGGCTGGCGCTGGTCGCCGTCGCCTTCGGCGGATTCCAGCTGGCGCACGTGCTCGCCGACGCGCGCCTCCAGCGACGCGTCGCCGCCGCCGGCCGGGCGACCCTGACCTCGGTGGCCGGGCTCGGCACCGAGCTGGCCACGGTCGCGGTGTACGGGACGTACGCGGTGGTCGCGACGGAGACGGGGCACGGCACCGCGTTCGTGGTCTTCACGGCGCCGTACCTGCTGACGGGGGTGGTGCTGGTGGCCGTCGGCCGGATCGCGGCCTCGGCTGCGAGGGCACGGTCCTGACGTCACCCACGCGTCCCGCACGGGTGACGTCGGGGCCGTGCGGGACGCGTGGCCGCCGTGCGCAACGAATCGCCGCGAGGTGCCCGAGGGACGCAACGAACCGCTCACCGGCGCGCAACGGCTCCTCCTTGTCCGGCCGAGTCCGCCGACCGTACCGTCTATCTGGCCCCCGACCCCCTCCCACCGGTGAGGAACACGCATGCGCACCGCCCTGCTCCAGAGCTCCGGCCGCCCCGGCTCCACCGCCGAGAACCTCCAGGTCCTCGACGAGGCCGCGGGCCGCGCCGCCGCCGCGGGGGCAGGGCTGCTCGTGACCTCCGAGCTGTTCCTGACCGGGTACGCGATCGGCGACGACATCGGCCGTCTCGCCGAGCCCGCCGACGGCGAGGCCGCCGACGCGATCGCGCGGACCGCCACGCGCCACGGCATCGCCGTCGCCTACGGCTACCCCGAGCGGGCCGGCGGGAGCGTCTTCAACTCCGTCCAGCTGATCTCCGCCGACGGCACCCGCCTGGCCAACTACCGCAAGACCCACCTCTTCGGCCGCTTCGAGCAGGAGCACTTCGTCCCCGGCGACCGGCCGCTCGTCCAGGCCCGGCTGAACGGCCTCACCGTCGGCCTGATGATCTGCTACGACGTGGAGTTCCCGGAGAACGTGCGCACCCACGCCCTGGCCGGCACCGACCTGCTGCTCGTCCCGACCGCGCAGATGCACCCGTTCCAGTTCGTCGCCGAGTCGGTCGTGCCCGTGCGGGCCTTCGAGAACCAGATGTACGTGGCGTACGTCAACCGGGTCGGCCGGGAGGGCGAGTTCGAGTTCGTCGGGCTGTCCGTGCTCGCCGGGCCCGACGGCATCGCCCGCACCCGCGCCGGGCGAGCCGAGGAACTGGTCGTCGCCGACGCCGACCCGGCCTTCCTCGTCGCGTCCCGCGAGGCCAACCCGTATCTCGAGGACCGCCGCCCCGGCCTCTACGGGTCCCTCGTCTGAACCCCCACCGCCACCCCGTTCCACCCTGTGCAAGGAGTCCGTACCCCATGACGTCCACGGTGCCCAACGCGATCGAGCACGCCGACGAGCAGCAGCCGCCGATCACCATGTTCGGGCCGGACTTCCCGTACGCGTACGACGACTTCCTCGCCCACCCTGCGGGCCTCGGCCAGATACCCGCGACCGAGCACGGCAGCGAGGTCGCCGTCATCGGCGGCGGCCTGTCCGGCATCGTCGCCGCCTACGAGCTGATGAAGATGGGCCTCAAGCCCGTCGTCTACGAGGCCGACCGGATCGGCGGCCGGCTGCGCACCGTCGGCTTCGACGGCTGCGACCCCTCGCTGACCGCCGAGATGGGAGCGATGCGCTTCCCGCCGTCCTCCACCGCCCTCCAGCACTACATCGACCTGGTGGGGCTCGAGACCCGTCCCTTCCCCAACCCCCTCGCCGAGGCGACCCCGTCGACCGTCGTCGACCTCAAGGGCGAGTCGCACTACGCCGAGACCCTCGACGACCTGCCGCAGGTCTACCGGGACGTCGCCGACGCCTGGGCCGAGTGCCTGGAGGAGGGCGCCGACTTCTCCGACATGAACCGCGCCCTGCGCGAGCGCGACGTCCCCCGCATCCGCGAGATCTGGGCGAAGCTGGTCGAGAAGCTCGACAACCAGACCTTCTACGGCTTCCTGTGCGAGTCCGAGGCGTTCAAGTCCTTCCGGCACCGCGAGATCTTCGGCCAGGTCGGCTTCGGCACCGGCGGCTGGGACACCGACTTCCCCAACTCCATCCTGGAGATCCTGCGCGTCGTCTACACCGAGGCCGACGACCACCACCGCGGCATCGTCGGCGGCTCCCAGCAGCTGCCGCTCAGGCTCTGGGAGCGCGAGCCGGAGAAGATCGTCCACTGGCCCCACGGCACCTCGCTGAAGTCCCTGCACGTGGGCGGCGAGCCCCGCCCGGCCGTGACCCGGCTGAACCGCACCGCCGGCAACCGGATCACCGTGACCGACGCCGACGGCGACATCCGCACCTACCGGGCGGCGATCTTCACCGCACAGTCCTGGATGCTGCTGTCCAAGATCGCCTGTGACGACTCGCTGTTCCCGATCGACCACTGGACGGCGATCGAGCGCACCCACTACATGGAGTCCTCGAAGCTGTTCGTGCCCGTCGACCGGCCGTTCTGGCTGGACAAGGACGAGGAGACCGGCCGGGACGTCATGTCGATGACGCTCACCGACCGCATGACCCGCGGCACCTACCTGCTCGACGACGGCCCCGACAGGCCCGCCGTCATCTGCCTCTCCTACACCTGGTGCGACGACAGCCTGAAGTGGCTGCCGCTGTCCGCGAACGAGCGGATGGAGGTCATGCTGAAGTCGCTCGGCGAGATCTACCCGAAGGTCGACATCCGGAAGCACATCATCGGCAACCCGGTGACGGTCTCCTGGGAGAACGAGCCCTACTTCATGGGCGCCTTCAAGGCCAACCTGCCGGGCCACTACCGCTACCAGCGGCGCCTGTTCACCCACTTCATGCAGGACCGGCTGCCCGAGGACAAGCGGGGCATCTTCCTCGCCGGCGACGACATCTCCTGGACGGCCGGCTGGGCCGAGGGCGCCGTCCAGACCGCGCTGAACGCGGTCTGGGGCGTCATGCACCACTTCGGCGGGGAGACCGACGCGACCAACCCGGGTCCGGGCGACGTCTACGACGAGATCGCGCCGGTGGAGCTCCCCGAGGACTAGATTCCGGCCGCCCTGGCCTTCTCGTAGACCTCGGCGGCGACGTCCTTCAGCTCCTCCGCGTCCCGCAGGGGGGCCTGGAGGTCGAGCAGGATCTCGTCCAGGCCGATCTCCGCGTACGCGGCCAGGTCCTCGACGATCCGGTCGACGTCGCCGTGGAGGGGACGGCCGTCGGCGCCGTCCTGGCCGGCCGCCCGGTGACGGGCGTTGACCCGCAGCACCGTCCGGATCGGCTCGGTCCGGCCGCGTTCCTCGGCGAGGTCGCGCACCAGGCGCCACTGCTCGGCCACGGCCTCGGCGCCCGTGCCGGTCGGCAGCCAGCCGTCGGCGTGGTCGACCAGCCGCCGCCGGGCCCGGCCGCTGCCCGCCGCCAGCATGATCGGGATCGGCCGGGCGGGCTTGGGGCCGACCACGGCGGACGCGATCTTCGTGACGTCTCCGTCGTACACCACCGGGTCCGGGCCCCACACCGCCCGGCACACCCCGATCAGCTCGTCCAGGGCGGCGCCGCGCTGCGCGAACGGCCGTACGGACGCCGCCGCGTACTCGTCGTGGGACCAGCCGGTGCCGAAGCCCGCGATCACCCGGCCGCCGCTCGCCGCGTCCAGTGTGGCCAGCGCCTTGGCCAGCTGGAACGGCACGTGCAGCGGGGCGACCAGCACGCTGGTGCCCAGCCGGGCCCTCTCGGTGGCCGCGGCGGCGAGGGCCAGGGTGACCAGGGGCTCGGCCACGCTCCGGTAGGTGTCGGGCCAGGGCAGGCCCTCGATGCCGTACAGCCCCTGGGTGGCGGGCTCGGGGAACAGGGCCCTCTCGAAGACCCACAGGCTCTCGTAGCCCGTCCGTTCCGCCGCGCGGGCCACGTCCGGGACGTCCTTGCCGATGTCGTACTGACGCATCTGGGGGAGGCCGAGTCCGAGCGGGATCGTCATGCCGGGGTGCTCCTTCGCAGTCGGGGTGCGATGCTGCCCGAGGGGGCAACGTACGGCGGGTGCACGGGTGTTCCGGCCGGGTCAGTCCGGCAGCGGGGTGAGCAGCATGCGGCTCGCGAAGCCCACCGCCGCGTCCAGCCGCTCGGTCAGCTCCCCGGCCACGTCCGGCATCCGGCGCAGCGCCCACAGCGCCCGGGCCGCGGCCCAGGCGGCGTCACGGGCGCGCTCCAGGCTCCAGGAACCGAGCAGATGGGTCAGCGGATCGGCGACCTGGAGGAGGTCGGGGCCCGGCATCAGCTCGTCGCGGATGCGCTCCTCCAGCGACACGAGGAGGCCGCCCACCCGGTCGAACTCGTCCTCCAGGTCGGCGGGTTCGCAGCCGAGCGTACGACAGGTGTCCACCACGGCCAGCGCGAGGTCGTGCCCGATGTGCGCGTTGATGCCCGCCAGCGCGAACTGCAGCGGTCGTACGCCGGGATGGCGGCGGAGCTGGAACAGGGGACGCCAGCACGCGGGCGGCCGGCGCCCGCTCTCCAGGGCGTCGACGGCGGCCAGATAGCGCTCCGCGAACCGCACGTCCAGCGCGATCGCGGCCCGGGCGTCCGGGAACAGACCGCGGTCGATGTGCCGGTCGACCGCCTCCGTGACGGCCAGGTAGACGCCGTTGAAGACGGCGACCCCGTCCCGCGCGGGCAGCGTGGAGCCGAGGGCGCGCATCCGGGTCAGGACCGTGTCCACCGTCCGGACGGCCGTCGGGACTTGCTCACAGTGCGCCATGGCGGCAGCGTCGCAGCTTTAGGGTGGGAGCGGTGCCGGCGGGCCCGACGCTTCCCCAGAACGGGGGAACGCGCCCGCCGCGCGGGGGAGGGGGAAGCGTACGTGTCAGGCCTTCGTGCCCGGCGTCTGGCCGCTCGCAGGTCCGAGCGCAGGCGCGCCGCCCGGCGCAGTGCGATGGTCGCGGCGGCGTCCGTCGTCGTCGCGGTCGGCACCGCGACCGGCATGCTGACCGCGTTCGGTGACGACGGCGGCGCGGACGAGGCGGGTCCGCGGGTGACGCGGTCGCCGCGGACGGACTCCCCGCCCGCCACGCCGACCCCGTCCGCCTCCACGACACCCCCGGCCTCCGCCTCGCCCTCGCCCTCCCCCTCGCCTTCGAAGGAGGCGAGCCCCAGCCCCTCGCCGGGGATGACCGGACGGAAGAAGCCCCGGACCACCACCGCGGCCTCCACCCGGCTCTACCGGCACCCCGACTCCCAGGTCCTCGAGTGGGTCCAAGCTCATCCCGACGATCCGCGCCGGGACGTCATCGCCTCCCGCATAGCCGACCACCCGGCCGCCGTGTGGTTCGCCGACTTCACGCCGGAGAACATCACCTCCCGGGTCCGTGCGGTCACCTCGGACGCGGCCGCCCAGGGCCGGGTGCCGGTGATCGTGCCGTACGTGATCCCCGGCCGCGACTGCGGCGGGTACTCGGAGGGCGGGGCGCCGGACCTCGACGCCTACGACGACTGGATCGACCGCTTCGCCGCGGGGCTGGGCTCCGGCGAGGTCATCGTCGTCCTGGAGCCCGACTCGGTGGCCCAGGCCGAGTGCCTGTCCGACGGTGAGCGGGCCGACCGCTTCGCCTCCCTGGCGCGGGCCGGCCGCGTCATGAAGGAGGCCGACCCGAGGGCGCGCGTCTACTTCGACGCGGGCCACTCCGGCTGGCACGCGCCCGACAGGCAGGCGGAGTGGCTCAAGCAGGCCGGCGCCGCCTCGGCCGCCTCCTCGGACGGCATCTTCAGCAACGTCTCCAACTTCCACACCACCGCCGACGAGATCACCCACGACCGCGCGGTCCTCGACGCCCTCGGCGGTCCGGCGAGCCTGGGCGCCGTCATCGACACCAGCCGCAACGGCAACGGCGCCCCGCCCGACGGCGAGTGGTGCGACCCCGACGGCCGCAGGATCGGCCGTGCGCCGACCCTGAGCACCGGCATGGGCCGCATCGACGCCTACCTGTGGGTGAAGCTGCCAGGGGAGTCGGACGGCTGCAAGGGATCGCCGGGCACGTTCACCCCGTCGTACGCCTACGACCTGGTGCGCTGAGAACCGTCGTCCCCCGTCTTCTCGTCGTACGACGACGTCCCCTCGTCCAGCAGCGGCCGCTGCGTCTTGAGGTGGGCCGGGGCGAAGGCGCGCAGCGCGTGGTAGCCGGTGATGACGACCAGGGTGCCCAGTGCGATGCCGCTCAGGGAGAAGGTGTCGGTGAACTCCATGCTGACGTTGCCGACGCCGATGATGATGCCCGCCGCGGCCGGCACCAGGTTCAGCGGGTTGCGCAGGTCCACCTTGGCGTTGATCCAGATCTGCGCGCCGAGCAGGCCGATCATGCCGTACAGGATGACCGTGATGCCGCCGAGGACGCCCCCGGGGATCGCGGCGACGACCGCGCCGAACTTCGGGCAGAGGCCGAACAGGAGCGCGAAGCCCGCGGCGGCCCAGTAGGCGGCCGTCGAGTAGACCCGGGTCGCGGCCATCACGCCGATGTTCTCGGAGTAGGTGGTGTTGGGCGGCCCGCCGAGCGCGGTGGACAGCATCGAGCCGACGCCGTCCGCGGAGATCGCCGTGCCCAGCTTGTCGTCGAGGTCGTCGCCGGTCATCTCGCCGACCGCCTTGACGTGCCCGGCGTTCTCCGCGATCAGCGCGATGACGACGGGGAGGGCGACCAGGATCGCCGACCACTCGAAGCTCGGCCCGTGGAAGGACGGCAGCCCGATCCAGTCGGCCTGTCCGACGGCGGAGAAGTCCAGTCGCCAGTGGTCGGTGAGCTTGCCGCTGCCGTCCACCGAGTGGATCTTCCCGAAGATCCGGTCCAGGGCCCAGGACAGGGCGTAGCCGAAGACCAGCCCCAGGAAGATCGCGATCCGGGACCAGAAGCCGCGCAGGCAGACCACGGCCAGACCGGTGAACAGCATCACCAGCAGCGCCGTCCACTGGTCCTGCGGCCAGTAGGTGGAGGCGGTGACCGGGGCCAGGTTGAAGCCGATCAGCATGACCACGGCGCCGGTGACGATCGGCGGCATCGCGGCGTGGATGATCCGCGCCCCGAACCGCTGCACCGCGAGACCCACCAGGAACAGCGCGGCGCCGACGACGAACACCGCGCCGGTCACCGTGGCGCTGGTGCCGCCCTGCGCCCGGATCACGGCGGCGACGCCGACGAAGGAGAGCGAGCAGCCGAGGTAGCTGGGCACGCGGCCGCGGGTGGCGAGGAGGAAGATGACGGTCGCCACGCCCGACATCATGATCGCGAGGTTGGGGTCCAGGCCCATCAGGACCGGAGCCACGAAGGACGCCCCGAACATGGCCACCACGTGCTGGGCGCCGAGCCCGGCCGTGCGGGGCCACGAGAGCCGTTCGTCGGGGCGGACCACCGCTCCGGGTGCGGGCGTGCGCCCGTCACCGTGCAGCTTCCAGCGCACGCCGAGGTCCATGGTGAGGTTCTGCTTTCTTCCGTACGTGAGGACTGTCCGCACCATTGTCGGGGGTAGCGGCGCGTCCCACGTCCCGTGCCCCCGCTGACCAGCGCCTTCCCCACGGCCGATGCCGCTGAGCGTCTGCTTAGGATGGAGGGGACCCGCTGTACGTGAGCACGATCGAGCAGGACCAGGAGCACCGCCCGTGACCGCCGAAGCCCCCGCCGCCCCCGCCCTGTCCCACGGCAGGCTCGTCCCCGTCACCGTCCACTTCGACGACCTGGACGCCCTCGGCCTGCTGCACAACGCCCGCTACCCCGTGATGGTCGAGAGGGCCTGGGCCGAGCTGTGGACCGAGCACGGCTTCCGCTTCGAAGGCGACTGGGCGGCGGCCGGCGACGCCTGCAACGCCGTCAAGGAGCTGACGGTCACCTACGAGGCGCCGGTCACCAGGCCGGGCGCGTACGCCGTCCACCTCTGGCTGGAGCGGCTCGGCAGGACCGGGCTGACGTACGGCTTCCGGTTCTGCTCCGCGGACGGCGCGACCACGTACGCCCACGGCACCCGGGTGCTGGTCCGGCTGGACTCCGAGACGCTGCGTCCGGCGCCGTGGAGCGAGGCCTTCAGGGCTGCCGGTCGGGCACTGCTGCGCTCGGCGGACTGATCTTCGGCCGGTCGCGGTCGCCGGCGCGCAGCACCTTCGCGAACACCACCAGGCAGCAGGCCAGCACGGTCACCAGGCCGAACGACACCACCAGGCTGGTCGCCTGCGCCAGGCCGCCGATCGCGCTCGGCGCCACCAGCCCGGACGTGTACGTGATGGTCGCGACGCCCGCGATGGCCAGGCTCGGGTTGGAGCCGGCCCGGCCCGCCGCCGCGAAGCACAGCGGGACGACGACCGCGATGCCGAGGCCCGTCAGCGCGAAGCCGGTCATCGCCACCGCCGGATGCCCGCCGACGACCACGAGCAGGCCGCCGAACGTGGCCAGCACGCCGCCCACCCGGACCGTGCGCACCGCGCCGAAGCGGTCCACCACCTTGTCCCCGACCAGGCGGGCCACGGCCATGGTGAGCGTGAAGCCCGTCGTGCAGGCCGCCGCGAGACCGGCCGAGGTCTCCAGCTGGTCCCGCAGGTAGACCGCCGACCAGTCCAGGCTCGCGCCCTCCGCGAACACCGCGCAGAACCCGACCGCGCCGATCAGCAGCGCCGACCGGGGCGGCAGCGCGAACCGCGGCGGCGGGTCCTCGTCCTCGGCGGGCTGGAGGTCCAGTACCCAGGTGCAGGCCACCAGGCCCAGCACGGTCAGCACCGCCGCGGCGAGGACGTGGTGCAGCCGCGCGTCCGCGCCCAGGTGGGCGGCGAGGGTGCCGGCCGCCGAACCGGTCAGGGCCCCCGCGCTCCACATGCCGTGCAGCCCGGACATGATCGACTTGTCGAGCCGGTTCTCCACCTCGACGCCGAGCGCGTTCATCGCCACGTCCGACATGCCCGCCGAGGCGCCGTAGACGAACAGGGCCAGGCACAGGGTGAGCAGGTTCGGGGCGAGGGAGGGCAGGACCAGCGCCAGCGTCCACAGGGCCAGCAGACCGCGCAGGGCGGTGCGGGCGCCGAAGCGGTGGCTGACGCGGCCGGCCAGCGGCATGGCGACGGAGGCGCCGAGCGCGGGGAACGCCAGCGCCAGCCCGAGCTGGCCCGCGCTCACTCCGGCGTGGTCCTGGATCCACGGCACCCGGGTCGCGAACGAGCCGGTGACGGCGCCGTGCACGGCGAACACGGCCGCCACGGCGTACCGGGCGCGCCTTACCTGACCGTGCGCGTAGACCACTGCGCTCATTCTCGGCTCCTTCGTCGGGTCCGCTCCACTGCTGCGTCGCGCGGCGTAAACTATCAGGAACCCTGCCTGATAGATAGTGGGTCTCGGACGCGACCCCACGCCCGTCGATCTGGAAGGATCCCGGCATGCCCGCATCCCCGAGCACCGCCCGGGCCATCAACGACCGGTCCGCCCTGCGTCTGCTCCAGCAGGAAGGCCCGTTGACGGCCACGCAGTTGAAGCAGCTGACCGGCCTCTCCCGCCCCACCGTGGCCGACCTCGTCGAACGCCTCACCGCCTCCGGTCTGATCGAGGTGACCGGGGAGTCGGGAGAACAGCGCCGCGGACCGAACGCCAAGCTGTACGGGATCGTCGCCGACCGGGCCCACCTGGCCGCCCTCGACGTACGCACCGAGAGCGTCTCCGTCCTCGTGTCGGACCTGCTCGGCCGGGTGCTCGCCGAGGAGTCCGCACCGATCGGCGCCGGCACCGGGACGGGCCCCGCGGTGGAACAGGCGGTCACCCTGGTCGAGCGCACGGCGAAGGAGGCGGGGGCCGACCGGCTGCACACCGTCTGCGTCGGCGCCCCCGGCCTGATCGATCCGGCCAGCGGTGAACTCCACGACTCGACCGGTCTGCCCGAGTGGCACCGCCGTCTGGTGGCCGCGCTGCGGGAGCGGCTGCCCGGGGCACGGGTCGGCGTCGAGAACGAGACCAACCTCGCCGCGCTGGCCGAGCAGCGCGACGGGGCGGCCCGCGACCGGGACACGTTCGTCCTGCTCTGGCTCGGCCTGGGCGTCGGCGGCGCGGTCGTCCTCGACGGCGTCCTGCGGCGCGGCGTCTCCGGCGGCGCGGGCGAGCTCGGCTTCCTGCCGGTGCCGGGCACGTCGGGCGTGCCGTCGGCCACCGACTGCGACGGCGGCTTCCACTCCGTGACCGGGGCCGCCGCGGTGGCCGCCCTCGCGGCCCGGCACGGCGTGACGGCGGACCGCGTCACGGAGGAGCCGCACGCGGCCACGCTGGTGCGGGCGGCGGTACGCGCGGCCGGCGCCGACCCGTCGGCCGGGCGGTTCCTCGACGCCCTCGCCGACCGGATCGCGCTCGGGGCCGCCGCCGTCGTCTCCGTCCTGGACCCCGGCTGCGTCGTGCTGGCCGGTGAGACCGGCCGGGCCGGCGGCGGCACACTCGCCGCCCGCGTGCACGACCGCCTCGCCCGGATGTCACCGCTCGCCACCGAGGTGCGCGCCGGCGTCCTGGGCGGCGGCGCCGTCCTGCGCGGGGCCCTGCTGACCGCCCAGGACCGCGCCCAGGACGACCTGTTCGGACCGCCGGAGCGCTGACCGGCGGCGCACCGGCCCGCTCGGCGTGCCCGCTTCTGCCGGACCCGCACGCGCGCGGCGGCCGGCTCGGGTCAGTCGCGCCGTCCGTCCCCGGCACCGTGCCCGAACCGTGCCGTCAGGTACTCCTCGAAGGTGCCCTTGCCCAGCGCCCTGTCCGGTGCCAGGTGGCCGCCCGAGCGGAACGCGCGGTAGGTCCTCCCGGCGAGCGGCAGGTTCACCACGGCCCGCCGGCGTCCCGTGGCGGCCAGGTAGGCGCGGGCGAGCGACTCGAAGCTCCGCACCTCGGGACCGCCCAGGTCCGGGACCCGCCCGGCGGGCTCGCCGGCCGCCAGCTCGGCGAGCCGGTCCGCGACCTCCCGCACCTCGACCGGCTGGTCGGCGACCTGCGCCGGCACCAGCACGACCGGCGGTTTGGCCAGGCCCTGGAGCAGCCGCACCACCAGGTCGTGGAACTGCGTCGTCCGCAGCACCGTCCAGCCGATCCCGGATTCCTCGACGAGCCGCTCGACGGCCAGCTTGGTGCGGTAGTAGCCGAACGGCACCCGGTCGACGCCGACGATCGAGATGTACACCAGGTGCCGCACCCCGGCCCGCCGGGCCGCCGCCAGCAGGTTCGTGGCCGCCCGCTCGTCCCCGCCGGTCTGCGTGGTCGCACAGTGCACGACCGTGTCGACGCCGTCGAGCGCCGCGTCCAGGCCGCCGCCGCCCTTGCGCAGGTCGACGGCGTACGGCCGGGCGTGCCGGCTGAGCACCCGCACCTCGTGCCCGTCCGCGCGCAGCCGCTCGGTGACGAACCGGCCGAGCGTGCCGGTGCCGCCGGTCACCAGGATCGTGGTCATGCTGTTCAGTCCCTTCGGGCGGGGGGCGCTCCCGAGCGGAACACCCTGTCGTCGGCTCGGACGGATCGGCACACCGAAAACGTGACACCGGACCGGTGCCGCGCCGACCGGCCCGACGGCCCGTCGAAGCGCTCTGTGAGCCACCCCACACCCTCCGTCGGCATGAGCGCGCGCCGGCCGTGGCACACTGGCCCTGTACCAGAAGCAGCGCACTCCGGGGTCGGTGAAAGTCCGAACCGGCGGTTACAGTCCGCGACCCGGTCGCCTCCAGCGACCGGTTGACCAGGTGAAATTCCTGGACCGACGGTTAAAGTCCGGATGGGAGGCAGTGCGCGGCGGGCGAGCACACGTGCGCGCCGCCGACCTCTGGGCTCGTCCGTCGCGGGCGGGTCCCGTCCGGCGTCGCCCCCGGATCCCTCGCTCGTCCTTTCTGTCGTTCGTCGACAGCCCCGGAGTCCGTGCCCGAAGAGGCAGGAGGACCCGGGAAGTGTTCACCGGAATCGTCGAAGAGCTGGGCGAGATCACCGCCGTCGAGACCCTCGACGACGCCTGTCGCTTCCGTCTGCGCGGCCCCGTGGTCACCCAGGGCGCGCGGCACGGCGACTCCATCGCCGTCAACGGCGTCTGCCTCACCGTCGTCGACCACGACGGCGACGAGTTCACCGCCGACGTGATGGCCGAGACCCTGAACCGCTCCAGCCTCGGCGCCCTCGCCGTCGGCTCCCGCGTCAACCTCGAGCGCCCCACCGCCGTGGGCGCCCGGCTCGGCGGCCACATCGTGCAGGGCCACGTCGACGGCACCGGCGAGATCCTGGAGCGCAAGCCCTCCGAGCACTGGGAGATCGTGAAGATCTCCCTGCCCGCCGACCTGGCGCGCTACGTCGTCGAGAAGGGCTCCGTCACCGTCGACGGCATCAGCCTCACCGTCGTCGACGCCGGCCCCGACTTCTTCACCGTCAGCCTCATCCCCACCACCCTCGCCCTGACCACGCTCGGCATCAAGCAGCCCGGCGACCCGGTCAACCTCGAGGTGGACGTCATCGCCAAGTACGTCGAGCGGCTGCTCGGCGGCCACGTCGGACAGGGAGCCGCCAAGTGAACTGGCTCAACTCCGAGGCCTTCACGCTCTTCGACCAGCACATCAAGTGGTCGGACATGATCGGCAACGTGATCGGTCTGCTCGGCCTCGCCCTCGGCTGGCGGCGCTCGATCTGGACCTGGCCCGTGCAGTTCGTCTCCGGACTGATCCTCTTCGCGGCCTTCGCCACCGCCCACCTCTCCGGCAGCGCCGGCAAGCAGATCGTCGTCATGGTCGTCGCCGCCTGGGGCTTCTGGCAGTGGAACCGCGGCCGGCAGCAGTCCCAGGACGGCTCCGTCGCCGTGCGGTTCGCCACCTGGCGCGAGCGCGGCGCGCTGGTCGCCGCGGCCGCCGTCGGCACCCTGGCGGTGGGCGCCCTGTTCACCGCCTACCCCACCCTGTCCTGGGACCCCTGGCCGGACGCGTACATCTTCGTCGGCACCGTCGTCGCCATGTACGCCCAGGCCCGCGGCATGGTCGAGTTCTGGTTCGCCTGGCTGCTCGTCGACCTGGTCGGCGTCCCGCTGAACTTCGCCAACGGCTTCGCCTTCTCCGGCTTCGTCTACGTCCTCTACGGCGCGCTCGTCCTGTGGGGCCTGCGCGACTGGTGGCTGCGCTCGCGCAACGCGGCCCGCCCCCTCCCGGAAGGAGCGCCCGCATGAGCACGGCTCCCGTCCTCTACAGCACCGACGGCATCGACGACCTCTCGCTCGACCCCGTCGAGCAGGCCGTCGCCGACATCGCGGCCGGCCGCCCGGTCGTCGTCGTCGACGACGAGGACCGCGAGAACGAGGGCGACCTCGTCATCGCCGCCGAGAAGGCCACCGAGGAGATCGTCGCCTTCATGATGACCGAGTGCCGCGGCCTGATCTGCGCCCCCATGGAGGGCGACGAACTGGACCGGCTCCGGCTCCCGCAGATGGTCGACGACAACACCGAGTCGATGAAGACCGCGTTCACGGTCTCGGTCGACGCCACCGCCGCCCACGGCGTGAGCACCGGCATCTCGGCCTCCGACCGCGCCACCACCCTCCAGCTCCTGGCGAGCGGCACCGCCGGGCCGGACGACCTGGTCCGCCCCGGCCACGTCTTCCCGCTGCGCGCCCGCCCCGGCGGCGTCCTGGCCCGCGACGGCCACACCGAGGCCGCCGTCGACCTCGCCCGCCTCGCGGGCCTGCGCCCGGCCGGCGCGATCGTGGAGATCGCCGGCGAGGACGGGCGCATGCTGCGGCTGCCCGAGCTGATCCCGTTCGCCCGCAAGCACGGCCTGACGATCATCTCCATCGAGGACCTGATCGCCTACCGCCGCAGCGCCGAGCCCACCGTCCGCCGCGAGGCCGAGGTCCACCTGCCCACCCGGCACGGCGAGTTCACGGCGTACGGCTACCGCTCCACCGTCGACGGCGTCGAGCACGTCGCCCTCGTCCACGGCGAGATCGGCGACGGCGAGGACGTCCTGGTCCGCATCCACTCCGAATGCCTCACCGGCGACGTCTTCGGCTCCCAGCGCTGCGACTGCGGCCCCCAGCTCGACGCCTCCCTGGACCGCATCCAGGCCGAGGGCAGGGGAGTGGTGGTCTACCTCCGCGGCCACGAGGGGCGCGGCATCGGCCTGATGTCCAAGCTGCGCGCCTACGAACTCCAGGAACGCGGCCGGGACACCCTCGACGCCAACCTGGAGCTCGGCCTGCCCGCCGACGCCCGCGACTACGGCGCCGGCGCCCAGATCCTCGCCGACCTCGGCGTGCGCGCCGTACGGCTGATGACCAACAACCCCGACAAGTCCGATGCCCTCGAACGGCACGGCATCCACGTCACCGGCCGCGAGCCGATGCCCGTCCAGGCCGGTGAGCACAACCTCCGCTACCTGCGCACCAAGCGGGACCGGATGGGACACGACCTGCCCTGGCTGGACACGACGCCCGTGTCCACCTGCGGCAACCAGTAAGCGCAGCGAGCAAGGATTCGAGGAGACACGTGAGCGGCAAGGGTGCACCGGAACTGTCCGTACGCAACGTCGGGGACCTCAGGGTCGCCGTCATCGCGTCGCTGTGGCACGACAAGGTGATGGACGGACTGGTGGACGGCGCCCTGCGCGCCCTGCACGAGCTCGGGATCGACGAGCCGACCCTGCTCAGGGTCCCCGGCAGCTTCGAACTCCCGGTGGTCGCCAAGGTCCTCGCCGGCCGCGGCTACGACGCGATCGTCGCCCTCGGCGTCGTCATCCGCGGCGGCACCCCCCACTTCGACTACGTCTGCCAGGGCGTCACCCAGGGTCTGGTCCAGGTGTCCGTCGACACCGGCGTCCCCGTCGGCTTCGGCGTCCTCACCTGCGACACCGAGGAGCAGGCCCTGGACCGGGCCGGCCTCGAGGGCTCCAGCGAGGACAAGGGACACGAGGCGGTGACCGCGGCCGTCGCCACGGCGGCCACGCTCCGCTCAGTATCCGAACCGTGGCGCTAGGCCGCCCGGCACACGCGTAAAGTGGGGCCCACCATGTCCAAGAAGACTTTCGAGGAGCTCTTCACCGAGCTCCAGCACAAGGCCGCCAACGGCGATCCCGCCACCTCCCGCACCGCCGAACTGGTGGACAAGGGGGTCCACGCCATCGGCAAGAAGGTCGTCGAGGAGGCCGCCGAGGTCTGGATGGCCGCCGAGTACGAGGGCAAGGAGGCGGCGGCCGAGGAGATCTCCCAGCTGCTGTACCACGTCCAGGTGATGATGGTCGCCCGCGGGATCTCCCTGGACGACGTCTACGCCCACCTCTGAAGCCCACCGCTTTCCCCTCACACCCCCCTCACACGAAGGAAGCCGACCTCATGCTGCGCATCGCCGTCCCCAACAAGGGTTCCCTGTCAGGCCCCGCGGGGGAGATGCTGCATGAGGCCGGCTACCAGCAGCGCCGCGAGTCCAAGGAACTGCGGATCGTCGACCCGGTGAACGAGGTGGAGTTCTTCTACCTCCGCCCCCGCGACATCGCGATCTACGTCTCCTCCGGCCGCCTCGACATCGGCATCACCGGCCGCGACCTGCTGGTCGACTCCGGCGCCGACGCCGAGGAGATCCTCCCGCTCGGATTCGCCCGCTCCACCTTCCGCTTCGCCGCCAAGCCGGGCACCGCGACCGGCATCCAGGACCTCAAGGGCAGGACGGTCGCCACCTCCTACGAGGGCATCGTCGCGGGCCACCTCGCCGAGCACGGCGTCGACGCCTCCGTCGTCCACCTCGACGGCGCCGTCGAGACCGCCATCGAGCTGGGTGTCGCCGAGGTCATCGCCGACGTCGTCGAGACCGGCACCTCGCTGCGCAATGCCGGCTTGGAGGTCTTCGGCGAGCCCATCATGACGTCCGAGGCGGTCGTGATCCGCCGTACCGGCGCCGACGCGCAGGAGCCCAAGGTCCAGCAGTTCCTGCGCCGCCTCCAGGGCGTCCTGGTGGCCCGGACCTACGTGATGATGGACTACGACTGCCGCGTCGAGCAGCTGGAGAAGGCCGTCGCGCTCACCCCCGGCCTGGAGTCCCCGACCGTCTCCCCGCTGCACAACGAGGGCTGGGTCGCCGTCCGCGCCATGGTCCCCGCCAAGGAGGCCCAGCGGATCATGGACGACCTGTACGACATCGGCGCCCGGGCCATCCTGACCACGGCCATCCACGCCTGCCGCCTCTGACCCGCAACCCCTGACCGTCGTTCCCCCCGCGTGACCCGGAGCACACCCACCATGTCGGACGCACCGTCGGGCGCCGGACCGGACCTGCCCGCCCTGCCCGTCACCTTCCGGCCGGGCCGCACCCGAGCCGTCCTCATCGGCCTCGCCGTCGCCACCGTCGTGACCGTCTCGGCGGTCGGCGTGCTGCTGAACGGGCTCGGCCCGGGGGAGCGCCTCAGCTTCGTGCTGACGGCCCTCCTCCTGGCCGGCGTCCTGATGCTGCTGTCCCGGCCCAAGGTCGTCGCCGACGAGTCGGGCGTCACCGTCGTCAACCTGACGGCCAAGCGGCGCCTGGAGTGGCCGGAGATCCTCCGGGTCAACCTCCGGGCCGGCGACCCGTGGGTGTTCCTCGACCTCAGCGACGGCACCAGCCTGCCCGCGCTCGGCATCCAGCCGGGCATCGCCAAGCAGCGCGCCATCGCCGACGCGCGTGCCCTGCGCGCCCTGGTGGAGGCCCGCTCCACCGCCGGCCCCGAGGCGCCGCGCGGCTGACCGGGCACGCCGCCGGGACGCGCCGGGAACCACCCGGGGACCGGCTCGGCGGCGTCCACCCTGCCGCACATCCCCTTTTCGTGATTAATCTGGGAACGGAGACGCGGTCGTCGCGTCTCCCCCCTGTCGCTCCACCCGGTGCGCGGGGGTTCCCGCTACCCGAGGAGTGACTTCCCCCGGCGATGGACGGATCGTCCTGCAGTACCTGCGCCGCCCCCTGCCGACATAGCGCGGACCACGCCCACGAGGTGCGCGTCCCCGCTCGGGCGGCGGCATCATGACCACCCCCCTGCTGCTCCTGGCAGCCGCGTTCCTGCTGATCCTGGCCAACGGCTTCTTCGTCGCGGCCGAGTTCGGCCTCGTGACGGTCGAACGGCCGGACGCCGAACAGGCCGCCGCCGACGGCGACCGGCGTGCCCGCCGGGTCGTCGAGTCCCTCAAGGAGCTGTCCTTCCAGCTCTCCGGGACCCAGCTCGGCATCACCATCACCTCCCTCGTCGTCGGCATGCTCGCCGAACCGGCCCTCGCCCGGCTGCTGAACGGCCCGTTCACCTCGGTCGGCGTCCCCGACGGCGCCGTGTCCGGCGTGTCGGTGGTCGTCGGCATGCTGCTGGCCTCGGCCGTGCAGATGGTGATCGGCGAACTCGTGCCCAAGAACTGGGCGGTGTCCAGGCCGCTGCACGTCGCGCGCTTCGTCGCCGGCCCGCAGCACGTCTTCGCGCGGCTGTTCCGCCCCGTGATCTCCGCGCTGAACACCGTCGCCAACCGGCTCGTGCGCATGCTCGGCATCGAGCCGGCCGAGGAACTGGCCTCCGCCCGCACCCCCGGCGAACTGGTCTCCCTCGCCCGGCACTCCGCCCGGGCCGGCGCCCTGGAACAGGACACCGCGGACCTCTTCGTCCGCACCCTGTCCCTGGGCGAGCTGACCGCACAGCACGTCATGACCCCCCGCGTGAGGGTCAGCGCCCTGCAGTCCTCGGCGACCGCCGAGGACGTGGTCAACCTGACCCGCGCCACCGGTCTGTCCCGCTTCCCCGTCTACCGGGAGAAGATCGACGAGATCGTCGGCATGGTCCACCTCAAGGACGCCCTCGCAGTCCCCGCGCACGACCGGCTGCGCACCCCCGCCGGCCGCATCGCCCGCCCGGCCCTGCTCGTCCCCGAGACCCTGCCCGTACGGCCGCTGCTCACCCGCCTGCGCAGCGAGCAGCCCATCGCGGTCGTCGTCGACGAGTACGGCGGGACCGCCGGCGTCGTCACCCTGGAGGACATCGTCGAGGAGATCGTCGGCGAGGTCCGCGACGAGCACGACGGACTGGACGTGCCCGAACTCGCCCCGGCCCCGCCCGAGGACGGCCGCCCCGCCTGGGACGTCGACGGCAGCTGCCGCGTCGACGCCCTGCGCCGCGTCGGCCTGGAACCGCCCGAGGGACCGTACGAGACGGTGGCCGGTCTGGTCGCCGACCTGCTCGGCCGTATCCCGGCCGTCGGGGACCGGGCCGAACTGCCCGGCTGGCGGCTGTCGGTACGGCAGGTCGGCCACTACCGCGCCGAACGGATACGACTGGTGCGCACGGCGCCGGCCCCCGTGCCGGAGGCCGCCCGATGAGCGTCCTGCAACTGCTGTTCGCCGCGCTGCTCGTGCTCGCCAACGGCTTCTTCGTCGGCGCCGAGTTCGCGCTCGTCTCGGTACGCCGAAGCCAGATCGAACCGCTCGGCACCGCCCGCGCCCGGCAGGTGCTGTACGGGCTGGAGCGGCTGCCGCAGATGATGGCCGCCGCCCAGTTCGGCATCACCGTCTGCTCGCTGACGCTCGGCGCGGTCGCCGAGCCCACGGTCGCCCACCTGCTGGAGCCGGTCTTCGAGTGGATCCACCTGCCGCACGGCATGATCCACCCGCTCGGCTACGTCATCGCGCTGGCCGCCGTCGTCTTCTGCCACCTCGTCATCGGCGAGATGGTCCCGAAGAACCTCGCGATGGCCGCCCCCGAGAAGGCCGCCCTGTGGCTGAGCCCCGGCCTGGTCGCCTTCGCCCGCCTGTGCAAGCCGATCACCCTCGCGCTCGGCGCCTGCGCCCAGGGCATCCTGCGGCTGTTCCGCGTCGAGCCGAAGGACGAGGTCGAGGCGGTCTTCACCAGCGAGCAGCTCAACCGGCTGGTCGAGGACGCCGGCCAGGCCGGCCTGCTCGACCCGGAGGAGCAGGAGCGCCTGGAGGACGCCCTGGAACTGGGCTCGCGCCCGGTGACGGACGTGCTCCTCGGGCGCGATTCCCTGGTGACGGTCGGCCCCGCGGTCACGCCGGGCGAGATCGTCGCGCTCACCGCCCGCACCGGGTACTCCCGCTTCCCGGTCGCGGCGGACACGGGCGCCTTCATGGGGTACCTGCACGTCAAGGACGTCCTCGACGTGGAGGACTCCGACCGCGCGGTGCCCCAGCGGCTGTGGCGGCCGATGACGACCCTGCGCCCGGAGCTCCCGCTCGACGACGCCCTCACCGTCATGCGCCGCGCCGCGACCCACCTGGCCCAGGTGGCCGACGCGTCCGGCAGGGTACTGGGCCTGGTCGCCCTGGAGGACGTACTCGAACTCCTGGTCGGCGAGGTCCGGGACCCGGCCCACCGGGAGGTGCCGGCGGTGACGGAACAAAGGGCGAGCGGGGCACCGGAGGAGGCACTCGCCTAGCCGCGGGGCCGTGCCCGCAGCCGGCCGTCGTGGCTGCGGGCACGGCGTGCCTCCCACGGTGCCCGAGCGGCCCGGGGGTGCCGTACGACGGCCCGGGCGGAACGGCTAGACCCCCGGAGGGTCCTGCGGCCCCCGCCCCGACAGCACCTCCCCGTACGCCTGCATCAGATCCGGCAACCGCAACGTCGCCAGGTCCTCCCGCGTCAACGTCCCGGGGTACCCGGACAACCGCAGATCCCGGTACGCGCAGCTCTTCTCGTACAGCGTCCGCAGGAACCGCCCGTTCCCCAACTCGTCGATCCACCCCTGGTCGACCACGTGCCCGGCGATCGACCGCAGCTCGTCGAGCGCCTCCTCGTCCCACGCGTCCCCGTTCTCCGCGGCGAGCACCTCACCGATCGCGGTCAGTTCCAGCGGCCGGTACGACGGGAAGTCCACGCGGGTGGTGAACCGGGACGACAGCCCGGGATTGGCGGCCAGCAGCCGGTCCATGCCCTCCGGGTAACCGGCGAGGATCACCACCAGGTGGTCGCGGTTGTCCTCGGCCCGCTTCAGCAGCACCTGCAACGCCTCGTCCCCGTACGCGTCGCCCTTGCCGTACCCCGAGTTGGACAGCGAGTAGGCCTCGTCGACGAACAGCACACCGCCGAGCGCGGAGTCGATCAGCTCGTTGGCCTTCACGGCCGTCTGGCCCAGGTACTCGCCGACCAGGTCGGCCCGCTGCGCCTCGACGAGGTGGTCGCCGCCCAGCAGGCCGAGGGCGTAGAAGACGCGGCCCAGGATGCGGGCCACGGTGGTCTTGCCGGTGCCCGAGGGGCCGGAGAAGACGAAGTGGCGTTTGGGAGGCTGGACCGGCAGACCCTGCCCGGCCCGCAGCCGGGCCATGTTCAGCTGTGCGGACAGGGCCTTGACCTGCCGTTTCACCGGCTCGAGGCCCACCATGCGCTCCAGTTCGGCGAGCGCGTCCTCCAGTAACGCCGGGTCCGTGGGCCCGGTGGGCAGGGACGGGTCCGGCGCGCCGGCCCGCTCGCGTACCGGAGGACCGGTCAGGGAGGGAAGCGCCCCGGACGGCGGCGGCACGGGGTCGGAGAGTTTCAGGTCGCGTTCCTCGGCACCGAAGAGCGGATCGAGCCCGTCGGGCCCGCCCACGCCGTCCGGTCCGGCACCGGCCGGGGCGAGCCCCGCGAGGTCGGCCGGGTCGTCGTAGCCGTCGCCCTCGGCGATCGCCGCCAGCCGGGCCGAGGTGTCCATGAAGGCCGGGTCGACGCGGTGCACGGCCCGGTACAGGGGCAGCGCCGCGGCGCTGCGGCCCGTGCCCTCGTGGGCCCGCGCCAGCCAGTAGCGCAGCTCCTTGCGCTGCGGCTGCTCGCTGCGGCACCGCATGAGCGCGGCCGACAGCAGCGGTTCGGCCTGTCCGTACATCTCCAGCCGTACCCGCGCCATTCCGCTGAACAGGCCGGCCTCGATGCCCAGCAGGGGATCGCCGAGCAGCGGATCGGTGTGCCGGACGAGTTGTTCCCAGTCCTTGACGAGGTAGGCGCGGCAGGCGTGCAGGAAGCGGACCTGGGGATCGGCCTCCACCGGCGGCAGCCCGGCGAGCGCCCGGTCCAGCTCCGGCACGTGGCGGCCGTCCAGCCAGTGCGAGGCGTGCGCGAGCAGCAGGTCGCGCGGGGTCTCCAGCACTGGCTGGACCCACCAGCCCAGCCAGTACCAGGAGTTGAGCGTACGACGGTGCCGGGCGCGCTGTTCGCCGAAGCGGTCCCGGTGCCGGAACATCCGCAGCAGCGCGTTCGTGGTGTCGACGCGCAGCGCGTGCAGTCCCAGCCAGCCGTCGGCCATCGTGGGATCGATGCGCACCGCGGTCCGGAACTCCTCCTCCGCCTGCGGATAGGCCCCCATGGTGTAGGCGTCCACGCCGCGCAGCCAGGCGAGGTCGGCCGGGGCCTGCGGGCCCTGCGTGCCGAAGTCCATCACGTCCCCCACGAACCGTGCCCCCGTCGGTATGCCATCGGGCCGTCGCCCGTCGGCGCTCCGCTCCAACCGCTGTACGGGCGACCGGAGTTGCAAGGTGCGCGCAGCGGCCGTCCGTAGGTCGCACACCGAGGGCATCGTACCCGTGGCGGTCTTCCCTCCGAAGGGTGCCGGGGCGGGTCGTTTCCCGGGACGGGAGCAGGCGGGGCGCACGCGGGGCGGTGACCGAGGGTGATCGTTGTGCGCCGTGGAGCAGCCGGGATCGGGCTCCAGGGCAGAACGAAGCCCCCGGTCACGGGGGAACAACCGGGGGCTTCGTGTCTGCGGGCGGTTCCGAATGACCGCACATTGAGAACGTAAGACCTGTACGGGCCCTGGGTCAAGCAGAGTTGAGACGCTCCGGCGAGTCGTGGGGGAGCGGTCTTCACAAGTTCAACACACTGCGGAGATGTCGTCACTCACCGTGATGAAGGTCGTCAAGGTTCGAAGGTGCGGCAGGCCCCGGAAGCACCTCGTACCCCTCGCCCCTCTGCCGCACCAGTAGGTGCGCGAAGGTGCGCGAGGGGTCATCCGCGAAGTGCCGGCGCTCCGCCGGGACCCACCCGTCCCAGAACGTCCGCTGTTCCGCTCCGTCGCGAGCCCGTCCACGACTCCACGCCTCCTCGCACGGCAGCTCCATCCACAGCAGGAGGGCCAGGTGCGGGCGCAGGTCCCGGCGGCCCGCGCCGACCCCCTCGACGAGGACGACCGGCGCGGGCGGCAGGGCGCGGGGCGCCGCGAAGCGGCGGGCGTGCCAGTCGTAGGGCGCGTAATGCGCGGTGTCGCCGCGTCGCAGGGGCTCGACCACCTGGGCCAGCAGCCGCCCGGTCCAGCCGAACAGCTCGTCGTGGCTGGCGATGTCGTCGAGGTGCAGCACCGGCGCGCCGCCCAGCGTGCCGGCCAGCCGTCCGGCGAAGGTGGACTTCCCCGACCCGGCGTGCCCGTCGATGCCGACGAGACGCACGGGCCCGCACGAGGGGGGCAGCCGGCGGATCCGGGCGGCGAGGTCGTGGATGACGGTGTCCTGGGCGGAGCGGAGGGACGGACGGGTGTTCGCCCAGCACTCTAGCCGCGTCCGCACGGCCCTCGGCGTCCGCACGGCCCCCGGCGTCCGCCCGGCCCCCGGCGTCCGCCCGCACCGGGCGGCCTCCCGCCCCCTCCGCCCTGCTCCGTGCCACTGGTCGACACCAATGTTCATGGCGTGGCGTGCGCAGAAGTGCTGGCAGGAGTGGCAGCCTGCGGCCATAGTTGGCGCACATCCGTGCAACGGACCCGCCCCGACTCGCACACCTGGGGGTCTCCCACCCATGAGCAGAGCCGAACAGCCGTCCCGCAGAACGGTCCTGGCCGCCGCCGTCGCCGCCGCGGTGACCGGCGGCGCGGTCCCGGCCACCGCCGCGGCCGCGCCGTCCACCGGCCCCACGACCGCGGACCCCGACCGCGCCTCCCGTCCGGTCGACTACCGGGCCTGGACCACGTTCCACGACTGGCGGAGCGGAACCGCCGAGGGCGTCCGGCCCGTCGCGGGCGTCCGGCCCGGCGTCGTCATCGGCACCCCGGCCGGCACCGCCGACTACACCGACCCGCACACCGGCAGGACCGCCACCTGGGAGTACGCGACCTGGACGTCGCCCGTCCACCGGCTCGCCGTGCCCTCGACGGAGGTCATCGCCTCCTGGAACGCCCGCACCCCGGAAGGCACCTGGCTCCAGACCGAGCTCAGGGGCACCTACACGGACGGAACGGACACGCCCTGGTACGTGATGGGCCGCTGGGCCGCCGGTGACCAGGACATCCGGCGGACCTCGGTCGACGACCAGAGCGACGGCAGGAGCAGCGTCTGGACGGACACCTTCTCGATCGACGACGCCTCCACCGGCCTGCGCCTGGTCTCCTACCGGCTCCGGCTCACCCTCTACCGCCGCCCCGGCACGCAGGCCACCCCCACCGTCTGGCGGCTCGGCGCCATGGGCTCCGACGTCCCCGACCGCTTCACCGTTCCGGCGTCCACACCCGGCTTCGCCGGTGAACTGCGCGTCCCGCGCTACTCCCAGGAGATCCACAAGGGTCAGTACCCGGAGTACGACAACGGCGGCGAGGCCTGGTGCAGCCCCACCTCCTCGCAGATGATCATCGAGTACTGGGGCGGCCGGCTCACGCGGGAACAACTCGCCTGGGTCGACCCCTCCTACGCCGACCCGCAGATCTGCCACGCGGCCCGGTACACCTACGACTTCCAGTACGCCGGCTGCGGCAACTGGCCCTTCAACGCCGCCTACGCGGCCACCTTCGAGGACCTCCAGGGCGTGGTCACCCGCCTCGGCTCCCTCACCGACCTGGAGACGCTGATCGCGGCAGGCATCCCGGCGATCACGTCCCAGTCCTTCCTGGAGAAGGAACTGACGGGGGCCGGCTACGGCACCTCGGGCCACCTGATGACCGTGATCGGCTTCACCGCCGACGGCGACGTGATCGCCAACGACCCCGCCTCGGACGACAACGAGGCCGTGCGCCGCGTCTACAAGCGGCGCGAGTGGGAGAACGTCTGGCTCAGGACCAAGCGGTACAACGCCAGTGGCAAGGTCGTCTCCGGTACCGGCGGCGTCTGCTACCTGTACTTCCCGGCCCATCCGAGCCCTCGTCAGCGCAAGGCGCTCGAGGCGGTGGGCGTGCGCTGACACCCGCACCGCGACGACGGCCCCCGGCGCGCGCCGCCGCCGGGGGCCGTCCGCTGTGACCAAGGTCTCCGCCGCACGGGGTGTCGGTGGTGGCAAGGTGGAGAGGGCAAGCGGGGGATCCAGCAACCGTTCGAGAGCAGCGAGAAGCCATGACCGCACACATCGCCACCGCCGCCCGTGTCCGAACCGGCGGCCCCAAGGACGACGGCCCGAAGGTCCTCGAGCACGTCATGGGCTGGACCCTCGTCGTGGTGCTCGCGATGTTCGTGGTCCAGCTGGGCCTGCTGTGACATGACCCGCGTGTGACCTGCCCCACGACCCGGCCTGCCATACTGCGGAAGTCCCGCCGCCCGCAGGAGACCAGGGTCGAAAGTGAATATCAGTCACCAACGTGCCGAAGCCCGTCCACGGGCGCGCGGCACGGAGCGCTCACTGGCCCGCCGTGCCGAACTCATCGCCGTCGGGCGCAGGTTGTTCGCCGACACGTCGTACGACGCGCTCTCGATGGACGACATCGCCCGCCAGGCGAACGTCGCCAAGGGGCTGATCTACTACTACTTCCGGTCCAAGCGGGGCTACTACCTGGCGATCATCCAGGACTCCGTCGCCGGCCTGGTCACCACCGCGGCCGGAGGCACCGAACTGCCGCA
Organism: Streptomyces sp. JHA26; assembly: GCF_002005565.1. Classification (GTDB taxonomy): domain Bacteria; phylum Actinomycetota; class Actinomycetes; order Streptomycetales; family Streptomycetaceae; genus Streptomyces. Next base: position 125,040 of record NZ_BDJC01000012.1, read on the forward strand.
GGCGGACCGCGTCCACCGCACCATCGACGGCTACCTGCGCTACGCCGAGCACAACCAGGCCGCCTACCGGGCGATCGTCAGCGGAGGCGTCGGCTTCGACGCCGAGGTGCACGCCATCCGCGACGGGGTGCGCGAGGCGATCGTCGCGACCATCGCCGAGGGCGCGTACGGCTGTTCCCACGTCGGTCCACTGGCCCGCATGGGCCTGCTCTCCTGGGTGTGCGGCGTCGAGGGCGCCACCCTCGACTGGATCGACCGTCCCGAACTGCCCCGCGAGACCATGTGCGACCTCCTGGTGAAGACGCTCGGGGGCGCCCTGCGCGCCGTCGAGGAACTGGACCCGGCCTACCCCGCTCCGGCGCCCGCCCGCCGGGACGCCTGACGCGGGGGGCGGAGGGCCGGATCGCCGTCGCAGGAGGACCGGTCCGGCGTGGCCGACGGCGCGGGCCGGGGGCCGGAGAGCCGCCGGGTCCGGGGCCCCGCGGGCGGGCCGGAGATTTCTCGAAGTAAGCGGTCGTTAACTGGTGACTCCATGCGTCCGATCGGGCATACTCACAGCGCACAGCCGCTGGTCAGCCGCTTCCGCGACCCGGGAGTGCGAGCATCGGCCAGGCCCGAACGACCAGGCGGAGCCGCCTCCACCCAAGGCGCACGTCCGCCGATGTGCCCGACAGGGAGGAGAGCGTCGCCATGCCCGACCGCGCCCCGCAGCCGGTGGACCGGCAACTGCCCACGGACGAGGCACGGGATCTGATCTCGCTCGTCCGCGACATCGCGCAGCGTGAGATCGCCCCGAACGCGGCCGAGGAGGAGGACGCCGGACGCTTCCCGCGCGAGGTCTTCACCCTGCTCTCCGACTCCGGCCTGCTCGGCCTGCCCTACGACGCCGAGTACGGCGGCGGCGAGCAGCCCTACGAGGTCTACCTCCAGGTCCTGGAGGAACTCGCCGCGGCCCGGCTCACCGTCGGTCTGGGCGTCAGCGTGCACACCCTCGCCTCCTACGCGCTCGCCGCCTACGGCACCAAGGAGCAGCAGGTCGAGCACCTGCCCGCGATGCTCGGCGGCGGCCTGCTCGGCGCCTACTGCCTCTCCGAACCGGCCTCCGGCTCGGACGCCGCGTCCCTGCGCACCAAGGCCGTGCGGGACGGCGACGACTGGGTGATCACCGGGACCAAGGCGTGGATCACGCACGGCGGGATCGCCGACTTCTACACCGTCATGGCACGAACGGGCGTCGAGGGTCCGCGCGGCATCACCGCCTTCCTGGTCCCCGGCGACGCCGAGGGGCTGAGCGCCGCGGCGCCGGAGAAGAAGATGGGCCTCAAGGGCTCGCCCACCGCGCAGATCCACCTCGACGGCGTGCGCGTCCCCGACGCCCGGCGTCTCGGCGAGGAGGGGCAGGGCTTCGCGATCGCCCTCTCCGCACTCGACTCCGGGCGGCTCGGCATCGCCGCCTGCGCGATCGGCGTGGCCCAGGCGGCACTGGACGAGGCGGTGTCCTACGCGGGCGAACGACGGCAGTTCGGCAAGCCGATCTCCGACTTCCAGGGACTGCGCTTCCTGCTCGCCGACATGGCCACCCGGATCGAGGCGGGCCGCGCGCTGTACCTCACGGCGGCGCGGCTGCGCGACGCGGGACGGCCGTTCGCCAAGCAGGCCGCCATGGCCAAGCTGTACTGCACCGACGCGGCGATGCGGGTCACCACCGACGCCGTGCAGGTCCTCGGCGGCTACGGCTACACCGCGGACTTCCCGGCCGAGCGCTACATGCGCGAGGCCAAGGTCCTGCAGATCGTCGAGGGCACCAACCAGATCCAGCGGATGGTCATCGCTCGTCACCTCGCGGGGCCCGAGGGACGGTGAAGGTGCCGGTGACGCCGACGTCGTCACCGGTGGCGACGGCATCGCCGAGCCCGCGCGGGGGCTCGGCGAGCCTGGCCCACTCCGGGTCGTGGCGTCCCGGCAGGGTACGGCCGCGGTCGGCCCAGGTCCGCATCAACTCGCGGTAGATCGGCGGGTCCGGGGGCTGCGGAGCCGGCGGAACCGGTCCCGTCGGCACCGGCACGAACACGCGGCGCCGGCTCCCGGTGGCCGAGTACGTGGGAGTCATACCAGGGGCAACGCGGCGCGGCGCGGACAGGTCACCGGCCGACGGAATCGGGCGTGCGTTCACGGGGTCCGCCGCGCCTGTCCGCACGGGCCGGTACGGCGCCCCTCGCGCGAGGCCGTGGCCGCGGCACACCCGGCCGCGCCACGGCGGTCTGCGAGCCGTGGCGCGCGAGGACCCGCGCAGGGGAACGGCGCCCCGGGCACGCCCGGGAACGCGGCCGCTCAGGCGGCCGCGCGCCGCATCGCCGGCACGCGCATCGGGCGCGAGCCCGGGCCGCCGACGTGGGAGAAGGGCTGGGTCCGCCAGTCGAGGCTCCGCGGCAGCGTCAGCAGCAGGGCGGTGTCCTGCTCGTGGGGCTGGAACGACTCGTCCGCGGGACGGGCGTCGGCGGCCCTGCGGCCGGTGCCCGCGCAGACGGTCAGACCGAACGGGTTCCACGGCGAGGCGCACAGCGCGTGCTCCGGCAGCACCTCCTCGTCCGCCAGCAGGGCGATGGGCTGCGCGCAGTCCGGGCAGATCACCCGGTACATCTCGAAGGTGTCGTAGGCGTCGAGCTCCTCGTCGTCGAAGGCGTCGGGATCGACGCCCTCCGGCACGGGATCGACGACGGGCCGCTGCCGCTTGGACACGGTACGACCAGGGCGCTTAAGACTCTGCATGGGATTCTCCCCCTCGGGCTGGGCCGTGAAGGCACTGCGGCCTCGACCACAGCAAGCACTTCCCGTCCCCCCTCCCGGGTAATCACGAGAACATCACGGGGACGGGCCGGAGGGTGTGGTGTTGGTCACACACTGCGCGCGGGTGTCCGGTGCGGTGGTTTTGTCCCCGCCGCGCCGCCCGCGGGCCCCCGCCCGCACTGCGAACCGGGCGTGGCGCGGGCTGCTCGGGTATCCGAGGAGATCAAGCGCACTGTAGGTTCTTGCGCCATGGAGGAGCTGGACCGACAGATCGTGCAGCTGCTCGTCAAGGACGGGCGGATGAGCTACACAGACCTGGGCAAGGCCACGGGCCTGTCCACGTCGGCCGTGCACCAGCGGGTGCGGCGGCTGGAACAGCGTGGCGTCATCCGCGGATACGCCGCGGTCGTCGACCCGGAGGCCGTGGGGCTGCCGATGACCGCCTTCATCTCCGTGAAACCGTTCGACCCCAGTGCACCCGACGACATCGCCGACCGGCTGGCCGGGGTTCCCGAGATCGAGGCCTGCCACAGCGTGGCGGGCGACGAGAACTACATCCTCAAGGTGCGCGTGGCCACCCCGCACGAGCTGGAGGAACTCCTCGCCCGGCTGCGTTCCCTGGCCGGGGTGTCGACCCGGACCACCGTGGTCCTCTCGACGCCCTACGAGGCGCGCCCGCCGCGCATCTGACCCCGTTGGGACGCCCTGTCCCCGCGCGGCGCCGACCTGCGTGCGGACCGCCCGGCGCGAGGGGCGAGACTGGTGTCCATGAGTGAGTCCACCACCCCGCCCGCCACCGTCCTGCTGCGCCGCGGCGAGGTCCACAGTCCCGCCGACCCCTTCGCGACGGCCATGGTCGTCGAACGCGGACAGGTCGCCTGGGTCGGCTCCGAGGGCGCCGCGGACGCCTTCGCGGACGGCGTGGACGAGGTGATCGACCTGGACGGCGCGCTGGTCACCCCGGCGTTCACCGACGCACACGTGCACACCACGTCCACCGGCCTCGCCCTCACCGGCCTCGACCTGTCCGGCGCCCCCACCCGCGAGGCGGCGCTCGCCCTCGTCCGGGACTTCGCCGCGGCCCGCCCCGGCGACCGCGTCCTCCTCGGCCACGGCTGGGACGCCTCCCGCTGGCCCGACGGCCGGCCCCCGACCCGCGCGGAGCTGGACGAGGCCACCGGCGGCCGGCCCCTCTACCTCAGCCGGATCGACGTCCACTCCGCGGTCGTCACCACCGCCCTGCTCGACCTGGTCCCGGGCGACGTCGGCCGGCCGGACGGCCCGCTCACCGCCGACGACCATCACACCGTGCGCGCCGCCGCGCTGGGCGCCGTCACCCCCGCCCAGCGCGCCGAGGCCCAGCGCGCCGCCCTCGCCCACGCCGCCTCACTGGGCATCGGAACCCTTCACGAGTGCGCAGGCCCGGAGATCTCCTCCGAGGACGACCTCACCGGACTGCTGCGCCTCGCGGCCGAGGGCGACGGACCCCGCGTGGTCGGCTACTGGGCCGAACAGGACGTCGACAAGGCGAGGGAACTGGGCGCGGTCGGCGCCGCGGGCGACCTCTTCGCCGACGGAGCCCTCGGCTCGCACACCGCCTGTCTGCACGAGCCGTACGCCGACGCCGGCCACACCGGTACCGCCTACCTGGACGCCGCAGACGTCGCCGCCCACGTCGTCGCCTGCACCGAGGCGGGCCTCCAAGCGGGCTTCCACGCCATCGGCGACGCCGCCGTGACCGCCGTCGTGGAGGGCGTGCGCGCCGCCGCCGAGAAGGTCGGCCTCGCCCGCGTCCGCGCCGCCCGCCACCGCGTCGAGCACGCCGAGATGATGACCCCCGAGACCGTCGCGGCCTTCGCCGAACTCGGCCTGACCGCCTCCGTCCAGCCCGCCTTCGACGCGCTGTGGGGCGGCGCGGACGGCATGTACGCCCAGCGGCTGGGCGCCGAGCGGGCCCGCACCCTCAACCCCTTCGCGGCCCTGCTGCGCGCCGGTGTCCCGCTCGCCTTCGGGTCCGACAGCCCGGTCACGCCCCTCGACCCCTGGGGCACCGTCCGGGCCGCCGCCTTCCACCGCACCCCGGAGCACCGCGTCTCCGTGCGCGCGGCGTTCACGGCGCACACGCGCGGTGGCTGGCGGGCGATCGGCCGGGACGACGCGGGCGTCCTGGTACCGGGCGCGCCCGCGGACTACGCCGTCTGGCGCACGGGCGAGCTGGTGGTCCAGGCCCCCGACGACAGGGTCGCGCGCTGGTCGACGGACCCGCGTTCCGGCACCCCCGGGCTGCCCGACCTGACCCCGGGCCGGGACCTGCCCGTCTGCCTGCGCACCGTGGTGGGCGGCCGGACGGTCTTCGTACGGCCGGGCGAGTGATCTCCACGGCCGACGGGGCGGTGATCTTCCGACCCGCAGACACCGGACGCCCGTCGCGCTGACCTGGGCATTGGCGCGAAAGTCGCAGGTCGAACGACTGTTGACAGGTCACGGCGCAGGGCCGGTAGGTTCGGCGGAGTCCACCACCGGACGCCCGACCGGGAAACCTCCGCGCACCCGCCGCGGCGCCGCTGCGTCAGGGACGGTGTGCCGCACCGGCGCACCGCCACTGGGAGCCAGGCTCAGCGCTCGCGTCACGGCGGGGAACGATACGGCCGGTCGGGAGGTGTGACCCGGGTGGGGCCCGGGCGCTCAGTAGACAACGGCTTTCGGTCGATCCGCAGCCAGCGGGTCCCGGGCCGGCCCGAAGGGCGCCGGGCCCCCATCCGCAGAGGAAACGGTCCGAAACACGCATCCCTACCCGGATTTCGCCGCTGTGACACCGCCATTCGAACGTCCTGTCACGTCATCGCAGGCCGTGACCACTATGGTGGTCCTCTGCGTACGGACATGAAGGGGCAGCAGTGAACGACGGCGACGGGACGCTCGCGGCAGCGGACCAAGGGAGGCGGTTCGGCCCCCTGGGCACGGCCCTGGTGATCATCCCGACCTACAACGAGGCGGAGAACATCAAGGCGATCGTCGGGCGCGTGCGCGAGGCGGTCCCCGAGGCACACGTTCTCGTGGCCGACGACAACAGTCCCGACGGCACCGGCAAGCTCGCCGACGAACTGGCCGTCGGGGACGACCATGTCCAGGTCCTGCACCGCAAGGGCAAGGAAGGACTGGGCGCCGCCTACCTCGCGGGCTTCCGCTGGGGCCTGGAGCACGGGTACGGCGTGCTGGTCGAGATGGACGCCGACGGCTCTCACCAGCCCGAGGAACTCCCCCGTCTGCTGACCGCGCTCAAGGGGGCCGACCTGGTGCTCGGCTCCCGCTGGGTGCCCGGCGGCCGGGTGGTGAACTGGCCCAAGTCCCGCGAGTTCATCTCCCGCGGCGGCAGCATGTACTCCCGCCTGGCGCTCGACCTGCCGCTGCGCGACATCACGGGCGGCTACCGTGCCTTCCGCCGGGAGACCCTGGAGGGGCTCGGCCTCGACGAGGTCGCCTCCCAGGGCTACTGCTTCCAGGTCGACCTGGCCCGTCGGGCGATCAAGGCCGGCTACCACGTCGTCGAGGTGCCCATCACGTTCGTCGAGCGCGAACTCGGCGACTCGAAGATGAGCCGCGACATCCTCGTGGAGGCCCTCTGGCGGGTCACCACGTGGGGCGTGGGGGAGCGGGTCGGCAAGGTGCTGGGCCGCGACAAGCCGACCGACAGGCCCACCGGCGGACCGGCGGGGAAGAGCGCTCCGGCAGGGCCGGACGAGCCGGACGTGCCGGACGAGAAGGCATGATCACCCCCTTGTCCCACGCCGAGCCGGGGCCAGGCACACTGGAGGCATGACGACAGGCGCTCAGACCCCCAGGCCCTCCGCCCGGCCCCGGCGCTCCCGGCTGCGCACCTCCCTGCCGTTGGGGCTCGCCGCGTGGCTCGTGCTGGAGATCTGGCTGCTGACCGTGGTCGCGGGCGCGTCGAGCGGGTGGGTGGTCCTCCTGATCCTGGTCGCGGGCCTGCTGGCCGGCTCCGTGGTCATCAAGCGGGCCGGCCGCCGGGCCTTCCGCGACCTCACCGAGAGGCTGCGACAGCAGCAGCCCGGCGCGGTGCCCGCGCCCCGCGCGAACAGCGAGGGCAACGGCCTGACGATGCTGGGCGGCCTGCTCCTGATGATCCCCGGTGTGATCTCGGACGCGCTGGGCCTGCTCCTCCTGCTGCCCCCGGTCCAGAAGGCCGTGAGCCGGTACACGCAGCGGACCGTCGAGCGCAAGCTCCGCGAGGCCGGCCCGGGCCTCCTGGGCGACGCCTTCCGGCAGGCCCGTATGCACCACCCGGACGGCAGGGTCGTCCAGGGCGAGGTGATCCGGGACGAACCGGGCGATGCCCCGCAGGACCCCCGTCCGCCGCTGACGCGCTGACCCGGACCGGGCCCTCCGCTCTTCGGGCCCGGGAGGCCGAGGGGCGCGCGGCCGAGGGTCGTACGGCGCACGACAAAACGCGGGCGCCGTACGTGAATTCACGTACGGCGCCCGCGTTCGCCGAAGGTCCGGCTCAGCCCCCGTGGGGACTACGCACTCTTGCGGCTGTCCCGCGGATGAACCGCGATGTTCATCGCGCCGGAGCGCAGAACGGCCAGTCGCTCCTCGAGGACCTCTTCGAGTTCCTCGCGGGTGCGCCGCTCCATCAGCATGTCCCAGTGCGTACGCGCGGGCTTGGCCTTCTTCTCCTCAGGGCCGTCACCGTCCACCAGGAGTGCCTGGGCCCCGCAGACCTTGCACTCCCACTCCGGCGGGATCTCCGCCTCGACCGAGAAGGGCATCTCGAACCGGTGCCCCTTCTCGCATGCGTACTCCACGGCCTGGCGCGGGGCCAGGTCGATGCCGCGGTCCGTCTCGTAGCTGGTCACCACGAGGCGCGTGCCGCGAAGAGCTCGCTCACTCATGAATCGTGCCTCCCGGGCTTGTCGCCCACAGGACAGGTGTCGCTGTCGTCGTCATCCGGTCAACGTCCGGGCGGCGGTAAAGATTCCCGTCCGGAGTCCCCGTTCCGGGCCATGCGTCGCCGTCGCAGCCGCAGCCTTGTCAACCAGTGCAGTACCCGCCGACGTCCGGTTTGTCACCTCTGTCACCAGATGCGACATAGCGTTTCGGCACCTTTGACGCGCAGTAACGGTACGCCTGGCAGGCCAAACGCGTACACTACAGCCCTTTCGTCTCGAGCGCTAAATCCTTTCGGGCAGCGGGTTGCCCGCGTCGCCGATCGCACGCCGTACCGGTACCCGCGCGAGCAGGACGAAACCGATGACGAAGAAGGCCACCAGCGAGACGATCGCGTCCCGGTAGCTCCCGGTGAGCTGGTAGGTGAGCCCGAACAGCAGCGGGCCGAGCCAGCTCATGCCGCGGTCGCTCATCTCGTACGCGGAGAAGTACTCGGCCTCCTTGCCGGGCGGGACCAGGTGCGAGAAGAGCGAGCGGGACAGCGCCTGGCTGCCGCCGAGGACGAGGCCGATCCCGGCGGCCAGGACGAAGAACCACGCCGGCGCCCCGGCCGGCAGGAAGTACCCGGCCGCGAGCGTGACCGTCCAGGCGACCAGCGACCCGAGGATCGTGCGCTTGGCGCCGTACGTCCGGGCCAGCCGGCCCAGCGCCAGCGCGCCCGCCACCGCCAGCACCTGGACCAGCAGCACGGCCACGATGAGCGTGGACTGTCCGAGGCCCAGTTCCTCGGAGCCGTAGACCGACGCCTGGGAGATCACCGTCTGGATGCCGTCGTTGTAGACGAGGTAGGCCAGCAGGAAGGCGAGGGTCAGCGGGCGGCGGCGCATGTCGCGGACGGTCGCCGCGAGCTGCCGGAAGCCGGGGAGGGCCGCCTCCCGGGCGGGGGTGCGGCGGTCGCGCAGCCGCCGCAGCGGTATGAGCGCGAAGGCGCCCCACCACAGTCCGGCCGAGGCGAGGCAGACGCGGACCGCCGCGCTCTCGCTCAGGCCGAAGGAGTCGTGGGCGGTGTAGAGGACCAGGTCCGCCACCAGGACCAGCGAACCGGCCGCGTAGCCGAAGGCCCAGCCGCGCGAGGAGACCGCGTCGCGCTCCTCGGGCGGCGCGATCTGCGGCAGGTAGGAGTTGTAGAGCATCATCGCCACCGACTGCGCGGCGTTGGCGACGACCAGGAGCAGGCCGCCCAGCAGGTAGCGGTCGCCGTCGAGGAAGAACATGCCGGCCGTCGCCGTCGCCCCGGTGTACGCGGCGGCCGCGAGCAGCGGCTTCTTGCGGCCCGTGCGGTCGGCGGCGGCGCCCACCAGGGGCATCACCAGGACCGCCACGATCACCGACAGGGACACCGAGTACGCGAAGAAGGACCCCGAGCGCACCGGGACGCCCAGGGGGTGCACGTAGCCGTCCGCGTCCGCCGCCGACTCGGCGACCGACGTCAGGTACGGCCCCAGGAACACGGTGAGCACGCTCGTCGAGTAGACCGAGCACGCCCAGTCGTAGAAGTACCAGCCGCGCTGCTCGCGCCGCCGGTCGGCGGCCCCGTCGGCCGCGTCCGTCCGCACGGTGTCGGTGCCCACCCGTGCCCTCGCTTCCCCGTGAACGCGCGCCGCCGCCGGTGCCCCGGCCGCGGGTCCCGGAGGCTCAGACCCAGACGCCGCGGTCCTCCATGACCTTGCGCAGTGTGTCGATGTGATCGGTCATGATGCCATCCACCCCCAGGTCCAGGAGCCGGTGCATGCCGACCGGATCGTTCACCGTCCACACGTGCACCTGGAGCCCGCGCGCGTGGGCGGCGCGCACGAACCGGTGGTCCACCACCCGGATGCCCGACTGGGCCTGGGGCACCTGCGCGGCCACCGCCGAGCGGCGCAGCGCGGCCGGGACGCCCCAGGAGCGCAGCCGCAGGTTGAGGACGCCCCGGGTGCCGTACGAGGTCGCCAGGCGAGGGCCGGCCAGCCGCTGCGCGCGCACCACCCGGGTCTCGGAGAACGAGCCGACGCAGATCCGGTCCCAGGCGTTCGTCCGCCCGACCAGCTCCAGGAGGGGCCGCAGCGCCGGCTCCGCCTTCACGTCGACGTTCCAGCGCACCTCGGGGAAGGCCTCCAGCAGCTCCTCGAAGAGGGGCACCGGCTCCTCACCCGCCACGCGCGCGCGGCGGACCTCCTCCCAGCGCAGGTCGGCGATCCGGCCGGCCCCGTCCGTCACCCGGTCCAGGGTCGCGTCGTGGAAGGCGACGAGCCTGCCGTCCCGCGTGGCGTGGACGTCCGTCTCGATGTACCGGTAGCCCGCCTCGGCGGCGCGCCGGAACTGGCGCAGCGTGTTCTCCAGGCCGTCCGCGGCACCGCCGCGGTGGGCGAAGGCGATCGGGCCGGGATGGTCGAGGTAGGGGTGGCGTATCGGGGTGGTCACCGCCGCAGTATCGCGCGCCGGGGCCGACCCGAGGCAACCACCGTGCTGCCCTCCGGTGCCGCGGGCACGGCGAACACGCGCAGGAAGACCTGGGCGAGCGGGCCGATGGACACCGCGTACAGCAGGGTGCCGACGCCGACGGTGCCGCCGAGGACGAAGCCCGTCGCCACGACGGTGATCTCAAGTACCGTGCGCACCAGTCGCACCGACAGGCCCGTGCGCCGGTTCAGGCCCGTCATCAGGCCGTCGCGCGGGCCCGGCCCGAACCGGGCGGCGATGTACAGCCCGGTCGCCGCGCCGTTCAGGACGATCCCCGCCGCCGTCATCGCGATCCGCGGCGTCCAGCCGTGGGCGTCGGGCACCACGGTCAGCGTGGCGTCCATCGCGGCGCCGATCACCAGCACGTTGGAGACCGTGCCCAGGCCCGGCCGCTGACGCAGCGGGATCCACAGCAGCAGCACCGCCGCGCCCACGGCGGTCAGCACCACACCCATGGACAGGCCCGTGCGCTCGGCGAGGCCCTGGTGCAGCACGTTCCACGGCTCGAGTCCGAGCCCCGACCTGACCAGCAGCGCCGAACTCGCGCCGTACAGCACGAGACCGCCGTAGAGCTGTGTCAGCCGCCGCGGCAGATGACCGTGTCCGGATCGCCTGGACAAGATGTGCCCCCCTGTGTGGTGGTAGTGGACTGCTTCATGACACCCTGTGGCGTGAGAAGCAGAGCCAACCATGGCCAATTCGGGGAAGGTGGACTGATTTCCATGGCGCAGTGGACCTCGGCCGTGGGGGCGGCTCAGCTCGCCCGGCTGCTCGGCTCCCAGCAGGACCGCCCGGCCGGCCCCGGCACCCGCCGCCCGCCCGCCTACCGCGCGCTCGCCGACGGCATCCGGCTGCTGGTCCTCGAAGGGCGGGTACCGGTCGCCGCCCGGTTGCCCGCCGAACGCGAGCTGGCCCTCGCCCTGACCGTCAGCCGCACCACCGTCGCCGCCGCCTACGAGGCCCTGCGCGCCGAGGGCTTCCTGGAGTCCCGCCGCGGCGCCGGCAGCTGGACCGCCGTACCGGCCGGGAACCCCCTGCCCGCGCGCGGCCTGGAGCCCCTGCCGCCCGAGGCCCTCGGCTCGATGATCGACCTCGGCTGCGCGGCGCTGCCCGCGCCCGAGCCCTGGCTCACCCGCGCGGTACAGGGCGCCCTGGAGGAGCTGCCGCCCTACGCGCACACCCACGGCGACTACCCGGCCGGGCTGCCCGCGCTGCGGTCGATGATCGCCGAGCGCTACACCGCGCGCGGCATCCCGACCATGCCCGAGCAGATCATGGTGACCACGGGGGCCATGGGCGCGATCGACGCGATCTGCCACCTCTTCGGAGGGCGCGGGGAACGCATCGCCGTCGAGTCGCCGTCGTACGCCAACATCCTCCAGCTGATGCGCGAGGCGGGGGCGCGGCTGGTCCCCGTCGCGATGGCCGAGGGCCTCACCGGCTGGGACGTGGACCGCTGGCGGCAGGTGCTGCGCGAGGCCGCACCCCGCATCGCCTACGTCGTCGCCGACTTCCACAACCCCACCGGCGCGCTCGCCGACGACGACCAGCGGCGGCGGCTGGTGGACGCGGCCCGGTCGGCCGGCACCGTCCTGGTCGCCGACGAGACGATGAGCGAACTGTGGCTCGAGGACGACGTCGAGATGCCCCGCCCGGTCTGCGCCTTCGACCCGGCCGGCTCCACGGTCGTCACCGTGGGCTCCGCCAGCAAGGCCTTCTGGGCCGGCATGCGCATCGGCTGGGTCCGCGCCGCCCCCGACGTGATCCGCAGCCTGGTCGCCGCGCGCGCCTACGCCGACCTGGGCACGCCGGTGCTGGAGCAGCTCGCGGTGAACTGGCTGTTCAGCACGGGCGGCTGGGAGCAGGCGGTGCGGATGCGCCGCGAGCAGGCCCGGCAGAACCGTGACGAGCTGGTGGCGGCGGTGCGGCGCGAGCTGCCGGACTGGGAGTTCGAGGTGCCGCGCGGCGGCCTCACCCTCTGGGTCCGCTCCGGCGGTCTGTCGGGCTCGCGGCTCGCCGAGGCGGGGGAACGCGTGGGCGTGCGGGTCCCGTCCGGACCGAGGTTCGGGGTCGACGGGGCCTTCGAGGGGTACGTCCGGCTGCCGTTCACCGTCGGCGGGGCGGTGGCGGAGGAGGCGGCCGTACGGCTGGCCGCGGCGGCCCGGCTGGTGGAGAACGGCGGTGCCGGAGGGAGCGAGTCGCCCCGGACCTTCGTGGCCTAGGACCTGTCGCGGAAGCGGCCGCCCTTCGGGCGACGAGGCCGCTTTCGCAACAGGCCCTGGCCGCATCGGCCCGGGCGTTTCCGCCGCACCGGCCGTGAGCGTCGTCGGCACCCGGCCGGGTGGGGCGGCTCTTCGCGGCCGGGCCCACGGGTCAGGTCGTCTCCGCCGCGACGGCCTCGGCGGGAACGGTCTCCGTGGCCAGGGCCTCGGCGGGAACCGGACCCGCGGCGACCGGTCCCGCCGGTGCCGCTCCGGTGGACGCCTCGGCGACGGCCCTCTCCGGTGCGGGGGCGGCGGTGACCGGCTCGGGCTCGGCGGGGGTGCTCCCGGTCTCCCCGGGGGCCGCCTGCGCCGCCTTCGCCTCGGCGGGGGCGGGCTCGGTCCCGATCCGCGCCGTCCCCTCGGCGGTGACGGTCCGCGTCTCGGCCGGGGCGCCCTTCGTCTTGATCAGGATCGTGTGCGGCCTCGCCTTCGCGGGCACGGCCGCCTGCTCACCGTCGGCGGGCGTCGTGCGCGGCGGCAGCAGGTCGAGGACCGCCTGCCGGTGCGCTTCGCTCGTGGCGTCGTCGTAGGGGTCCGGCGTGGCCGGCACCTGGAGCCGGTGCACCGCACCCGTGCCGAGGCGGGCGTAGCCGCGGCCCGGCGGCACCTGGTCGACGGGCGTGGTGTGCGGGGCGGCGCCCAGCACGGTCGCCAGTTCGTCGGTCGTGGCCGGACCGAGCACCACCCGCGCGCGCGTGTGCTGTCGCACGGCCTCGCAGAGGCCGTCCAGCGCGTCCAGCTGGTCGGCGACGACCACCGTCACGTTCGCCGCCCGGCCGTGCCGCAGCGGGACCTGGAGCAGGGTCTGGGGGTCCCTGCGGCCGTCCGCGGCGGCGAGGTGCGTGAACGCGCCGGGGCGGTCCACGAGGATCCACAGGGGCCGCCGGGTGTCGTCGGACGGCGGCCGGCCCTCCTGCCGGGCCCGGTTGACGGCGATCAGCCGGCGCTCCGTCTCGTGGGCGGCCCATTCGAGGCTGGTCAGCGCCCCGGCGAGGCCGCACTCGACGGCCAGGACGCCGTCGCGCCCGGTCAGGCAGGCGTACTCGCCGGTGCCGCCGCCGTCCACGATGACCAGGTCGCCGTGGTGCAGGGCCTGCAGGGCGATCGAGCGCAGCAGGGTGGAGGTGCCGGCGCCGGGCTGCCCGAGGACCAGCAGGTGCGGCTCGGTGGAGCGGATGCCCGTGCGCCAGACGACCGGCGGCACGTCCCGCTGCTCCTCGCCGTGGGTGAGCGGAAGGGTGCGCTGCACCCGGGTGGGGTCGGTGAAGCCCAGGACCGTCTCGCCGGGTGCCGTGACGAAGCGCTGGGCGACGATGTCGGTGGGCAGCGGGGCGAGGGCGGTGACCGTGAGGTGGTTGGCCTCCTCGTCCCACGTGTAGTGGTACTCACGGCCCCGGCCGGCCTTGGCGGTGAGCAGGTGCTCGATCCGCGCCCGGGACCGCGCCTCCCCGTCGGTGAAGTACGCCGGGTAGCGGATCACCAGCTCGGTGACACGGCCGGCGTCGTCGAACTCGTGGGACAGGAACGCCTTCTCCCACGCGCCGCCGTGGGCGTAGAGCGGGTCGGGGTCCTCGGCGATCGAGAAGTACGGGACCAGCGCCTCGTAGAGCGACGTGAGCCGCTGGGCCTGGGCCTCGTCGGGGCCGTCCGGCTCCGGTGGCGTGCGGTCCCTGCCCTGCCACGCCGCCGCCGTCATCAGGGCGATGACGGCGAGCAGCGGGCCGTACGGCGCCAGTGCCACGACCAGGACCACGGAGGCCACCAGGAACAGCAGCGCGCCGCGCCGGTCCTTGGGGGTCTCGGTCCATCTGCGCCGGGCGGCCGAGGCCAGCCGGCGCAGACCGCGGGCGATCGTGATGAGCGGCTGGAGGACGTCCGTGGCGCTGTCGGCCGCCGTCCGGGCCAGCTCCCGGCTCCGGGCGAGCTGTGCGCCGCCGTTGCTCAGAATGCGGGGGAGGGGCCGCCGGGCCACTGCTGCCTCCTGGGAGTCCGTACGTGCGGTTCTCGGGCGGACTCGGCCGTCAGAACTTGATCCCGCCGAGGAGGCCCGCCAGGCTCTCGCCGCCCGCCCTGATGCTCGGGGCGATGGCCGTACTCGCGAGGTAGAAGCCGAACAGGACCGCGACCAGCGCGTGCAAGGCCTTGAGGCCGTCCTTGCGGCAGAAGATGAACAGGACGATGCCGAGCAGGACCACGCCTGAGATCGAGAGGATCATGTGAGTTCTCCTGGTTCGCGGGGACAGTCACCATGAGTACTTCCAGGCTCACAGGATGTATCCATACGATAAAAGGTGCAAATGGAGGAATTTTTATTAAATTGCCCCATGTGGCGGAACGGTCCTCGGTCCGGCCGTGCACGGGTGCCGCACCCGGCCGGGTCCGTGACGATCTTCGCCCCGGACGCGTCCGCTCGTGCGCGGCGCGAGCCAGTACCCTGGCGATTCACTCGTACGGCCGCACCGCTCGCAGCCGTACGCACACGCAGTCCCCGACGTTCGTACGTTCGTGAGTGAGAGGTGGTCCGGCCGATGAGCGAAGCCCCCGACCCCGAGGTCGTGGAGCTGGCGACCAAGATCTTCGATCTGGCCCGGCAGGGGCGGACCGAGGAACTGGTGGCCTACGTGGACGCCGGTGTCCCGGCCGATCTCACCAACGACCGGGGCGACTCCCTCGTCATGCTCGCCGCCTACCACGGCCACGCCGACGCGGTGCGCGCGCTGCTGGCCCGCGGTGCCGACGCGGACCGGGTCAACGACCGGGGGCAGACCCCGCTCGCCGGTGCCGCCTTCAAGGGGGAGACGGACGTGATCAAGGCGCTCCTCGAGGCCGGCGCGGATCCGTCCGCGGGCACTCCGTCGGCGGTCGACACGGCGCGGATGTTCGCCCGGACCGAGCTGCTGGAGTTGTTCGGGGTGGCGTGAGCCGCAGTTGAACCACCCCTGATCCAACGCGCTGACCAGGGGAAACACAAGGAACGGGGGAGGCGGTACGGGGCCGCCGGAATTTCGGTCGCGGCAGGTGTGACCGCCGGGTCATCATGACGACGTGGTTCACGGACGTGATGGCTGGGCAGGTGTTGCCGCACCGCGCGGGCCGTGACACGGCCCGCCTGGGCCACCGACGAGAGGCAGAGGAACATGGTTCGCAGCAAGCAAGAGACGGCGGGCGCTCCGACGTGTTGTCGCACGGTCAGGTAACGCGTGGTTCCCGGTTGCGTCGACGCTTGATGTGAGGCTGTTTCCCATGTTCGATCCGGTCATAGCGCCCAGCGGTACCCTGCTCGGTCTGCTGCAGCGGGGTCGCGGCGACGGCACGCTGCACGCGCTCACCGCCCCGCGCGCCGAAGCGCTCGCGGCACTGAACCACTGCGTGCTGCGCGATCCCCGCCACGACTGGCAGGTGGAGAACCGCTCCCTGTACTACGCCCGCCTCTACCTCGACCTGAACGGCGAGCTGGACGCGATCGAGACCCACCTCTTCGACCCCGAGGACGTCCTCGACCCCGACGAGTCGCGCACCGGGCTGGCCCTCGCGGTCCTCGGCCACCTCGCCTCCTACGGCAGGCACGACGCACTCCGGCTGCTGCGCCGCTACGCCGCCCACGGCGTCAACTGGGCCTGGGCCCTGGACGAGCTGGCGCTGCGTGACGACGACGCGGGGCTGCGCGCCCTGGCCGTGCCCGTCCTGGCCCGCTTCCCGCACGATCCCGAGGGCGAGGCCGAGCTGGCCGCCGCCGTGCGCGACGCCTTCGAGCCCAGGCCCTGGCGGCTGTGGGCCGAGGACCCGCGCGAATCGATCGCCACGCGCGTGCGTGCCGCCCACGAGGCGGGCTGTTTCGACCGCTGGCAGCGGCAGATGAGTCCCACCGGACCGCGCCCGGGCTGGAGCGTCCGGGCCGTGTTCGAGTGGGCCCAGCAGGGTGTCGAGCGCGGTGCCGCGCTCCACGTCCCCGCCGCCCGCTGCCTCACCGCGGTCGCCGGTCCCGACGACCGGGCCGAGATCGTCGAGGCCGCGCGGTCCGGCACCGAGGGC
Organism: Streptomyces sp. JHA26; assembly: GCF_002005565.1. GTDB lineage: Bacteria > Actinomycetota > Actinomycetes > Streptomycetales > Streptomycetaceae > Streptomyces. The sequence goes on from NZ_BDJC01000012.1 coordinate 141,533, forward strand.
GCCCGCTGCACGGCCCTGCGCTATCTCGCCGACCGGGACGATCCCGACACCCTCGACCTGATCGAGAACGCCGTGATCACCGGCCCGGCACCCGTCGTGGAGGCCGCCGTCGCCGCCTTCGAGCGCATGCGCGGCCCCGCCGCCGTCGACCGGGCGCGCGGCTGGGTCCACCGGCCCGACGCCCTGGGGGCCGCCGCCGGGCGTGTCCTCGCCTGCCGGGGCGGCGCCCAGGACAGCGAACTCGTCCTCGCCGCACTGCGGGAGGCGGTACGGGGCGAGGGCCCCGACGCGCCCACCCTGTGGACCCTCGTCGACGGCACCGGGCGGCTCGGCATCGCCTGCGCCGCCCCCGTCCTGCGCCACATCTACCGCGAGACCGCCTCCTCCCGGCTGCGCGGCCGGGCCGCCCGCGCGCTGGCCGCCACCGACCCGTCCTTCGCCGCCGGCTTCGCCGTCGAGTGCCTGTGGGACTGCGAGGAGACGACCCGCGAACTGGCCGCCCGCTATGCCGAGACCGGTGACAACCGCGTCGTCGAACGGTTGCGCCGGCTCGCCGCCGATCCGGCCGAGGAGGACGAGGTCCAGACCGCGGTACGCAGCCGCTTCGGACCGGACGCGCCGGCCGTGTGATCCACGGCCGGCGAGGGAGCGAGGCGCCCGCCGCACGACCCGTGGCCGCCTCGCGGCCGGGCCCCGGCCCTCCACGCGTCCCGAGCCGAGGAGAAGCACGACGCGGGCCGCGCGGGGACGAGGGGTCCGGCGCGGGCCCCGGGGGTGACCAGCCGCGGCGCCGGCCCGGTGCGGCCGGTGCGCACGGCGCGGGCCATGTGAACGGGGAGGGGCCCGTGGGGCGGGCGGGCGTGGCCGGTGCCCGAGCCGCCCGGGCGGGACGGCAACGCTCACGGGACGTTCCCCGCCCGGAAAGATCGACGTTGATGCGAGCACGTCCAGCCCGGCGACAACACCGGTATGCGTGTCGTCATCGTGACCGAGTCCTTTCCCCCCGACGTGAACGGCGTGGCCCACTGCGCGCTCCAGACCGCCCGGCACCTCGTCGACCGCGGTCACGACTGCGTCGTCGTCGCGCCGGCCACCGCCGCCGCCGACGCGACCGACGCACTCGCGCCGTGCCCCCTCGTCCGGATCCCCTCCCTGCCGCTCCCCGGGTACCCCCAGGTCCGCGTCGCCCTGCCCAGCAGGCGCGTCGCCGCGGCCATCGCCGGACACCGCGCCGACCTCGTCCACCTGGCCGGCCCCTTCGTCCTCGGCGTCCGGGGCATGGCCGCCGCGGCCCGGCTCGGCGTCCCCGCCGTGGCGGTCTACCAGACGGACCTCGCCGGATACGCCCGTACGTACATGGGGGCGGGCGAGGCGGCGGCCTGGCGGCGCATCCGCACCGTGCACACCGCCGCCGACCTCACCCTCGCCCCGTCCAGCGCGGCCCTGCACGACCTGACGGCGCACGGCGTGCCCCGGGTCGCGCTGTGGCCGCGCGGCGTGGACAGCGCCCGCTTCCGGCCCGGCCGGCGCGACGAGGCGCTGCGCCGCGAACTCGCCCCGAACGGCGAACTGGTCGTCGGCTACGTCGGGCGGCTCGCCCCCGAGAAGCAGGTCGAACTGCTGTCCGGGGTCTGCGGGCTGGACGGCGTACGGGTCGTGATCGCCGGGGACGGACCGAGCCGCTCCGCCCTCGGACCGGCACTGCCCGGCGCGGTCTTCCTCGGCCGCCGCACCGGCGACGACCTCGCCCGCGTCTTCGCCTCGCTGGACGTCTTCGTGCACACCGGCCCCTTCGAGACCTTCTGCCAGACCGTGCAGGAGGCCATGGCGAGCGGCGTGCCCGTCGTGGCGCCCGCCGCGGGCGGCCCCCTGGACCTCGTCGCCCACGGACGCACCGGGCTGCTGGTGCCGCCGGGCGACGCCGCCGCCGTACGGGACGCGGTGTGGTCCCTGGCCGCCGATCCGGCACGACGGGCCGCCTACGGCACGGCCGGCCGGGCGGCGGTCGGAAAACGCACCTGGGCCGCCGTCGGCGATCTCCTGATCGGCCACTACGCCGACGTGCTCGCCGCCCGCAAGGCGGTACTGGCGGCATGAGCGCGCTGCGGATCGTCCGCCTCGCCAACTTCGTCGCCCCGGCCTCCGGCGGCCTGCGCACCGCGCTGCGCGAGCTGGGCAAGGGGTTCCGGGCGGCCGGGCACGAGCCCGTGCTCGTCGTCCCCGGCGCCCACGCCGACGACCGGGAGACCGAACAGGGCCGGGTGATCACCCTCCCCGGCCCGCTCCTGCCCGGCACCGGCGGATACCGCGTCCTGACCGACAGGCGCCGCGTGGCCGCGCTGCTTGAGGAGCTCGCACCGGACCGCCTGGAGGTGTCCGACCGGACCACCCTGCGCTGGACCGGCAAGTGGGCCAGGCGGGCCCGCGTCCCCGCCGTGATGGTGTCCCACGAGACCGCCGACGGGGTGCTGCGCACCTGGGGCCTGCCCGAGGCGGCGGCCCGGCGCACCGCCGACGCCCTCAACACCCGTACGGCACACACCTACGCGCGCGTGGTGTGCACCACCGAGTTCGCCGAGCGGGAGTTCGTCCGGATCGGCGCGCGCAACGTCGTACGGGCGCCGCTGGGCGTCGACCTCGCGGGCTGCCGTCCGGCGTTGCGTGATCCGGCGCTGCGGGCCCGCCACGCGCGCGAGGGCGAGACCCTGCTGGTGATGTGCTCCCGGCTGTCCGTGGAGAAGCGGCCGGGTACGGCACTCGACGCGCTGGCCGCGCTGCGGCGGCAGGGCCGGCGGGCGGTGCTGGTCGTGGCCGGCGACGGGCCGCTGCGCCCACGGCTCGAACAGCGGGCGCGGGCACGCGGACTGCCGGTGGTCTTTCTGGGACACGTCGCCGACCGTTCGCTGCTCGGGGCGCTCCAGGCGTCCGCCGACGTGTGCCTGGCGCCGGGGCCGGCCGAGACGTTCGGGCTCGCCGCCCTGGAGGCGATGGCGTGCGGCACGCCGGTGGTGGCGAGCGCGTCGTCCGCGCTGCCGGAGGTGATCGGCTCCGCCGGTGCCGCGGCCGCCGATCACGGGGCGGCCTTCGCACGGGCCGTCGGCGAACTGCTGGAGCGCCCGGAGCGGGACCGGCGGGAGGCGGCACGCGCGCGTGCCGAGCGCTTCGGCTGGGACGCGGCGGTCGAGGCGTTCCTGGCCGCGCACGACGCGACCGTCCCGGCACGTCCGGTACCGCCGGGGGAGGGGCTCCGCCCGCGGCCGGCGCGACCGTCGTCCGCGGCAGCGTGAAGGAGTCGTGCGAACGGGCGCCGCGGGGAACACCTGAAGGTGGCATAGCAGATCGTTCAACGATCCCTCGATACCCATGTTGTTTCGTTCTGGTATCTGCGATTGAATTCCGGGCATGGCAGAGCAGTTGACGGGACTGGCCGACGACCGTGCCCTCCTCGGACGGACGAGCACCGCGGAACGGGTCTCGGACATCCTCCGGAGCCGCATCGCGGACGGTTACTTCCCGCCCGGGACGCGCTTGTCCGAGGACAGCATCGGCGGCGCCCTCGGCGTCTCCCGCAACACGCTGCGCGAGGCGTTCCGGCTGCTCACCCACGAACGCCTGCTCGTCCACGAGCTGAACCGGGGCGTCTTCGTCCGCGTCCTGACCGTCGAGGACGTCGAGGACATCTACCGCACCCGCTCCCTCGTCGAGTGCGCCGTCGTCCGGAGCCTCGGGGAGCCCCCGTACGGCCTCGACGGGGTCGCCTCGGCCGTCGAGGCCGGGTGGCGGGCGGCCGACGAGGGCGACTGGAAAGGCGTGGGCACGGCCAACATCCACTTCCATCAGGAACTGGTCGCCCTCGCGGGCAGCGAGCGCACGGACGAGCTGATGCGCAGCGTCTTCGCGGAACTGCGCCTCGCCTTCCACGTCGTGGACGACCCGCGGCGCCTGCACGAGCCGTACATCGCGCGCAACGCGGAGATCCTCGCGGCGCTCCGGGCGGGAGACCGAGAGGAGGCCGCGCGGCTGCTCGGCGTCTACCTCGAGAACTCGCTGGAGCGGGTCGTGGACGTGTACCTGCGGCGGGTCGGCGACGACGGCGCCGCCTGCGCCTGAGGGACGTCCGGGGGCCGGTGCGGGCGCGGCGGTTCTGCGCCGTTTGGGTCGCTGTCGGACCGAGGACCTAGTCTGTGCACCGTGACTTCGCCTGCATCGACGGACAGCGTTCCGCCCCAGCTCAGCGCGGGGCCGCGCCCCGCACCGGGCCCGGCCGCCGACGAGGGACTGGCGCGGCGGCTGCGCGCGCTCGCCTGCACGGCGCCGCTGCACGACCTCGACGCCCGCAAGGCCAACCTCGCCGGCGAGTACTCGGTGTACGGCATGGCGGAGGTCGCCCTCGCCGCCATCGACCTCGTCACCCTGAACATGGACTTCGACACGGGCGCCGACCACGACCAGATAGTCGCCCGGCTCGTCCCGCGCGTCGCCGCCCAGGCCCCGGCGCGGCCCGCCGCCGAGCACGAGCGGGTGGCCCGCTGGGTCCTGGAGAACCTGATCAACGTCGGCAGCGTCGACCGCGGCTTCCGCGCGGTGTACGGCACCTTCGAGCCGGACGGCACCTATGTGCGGCGCGACTACGACTTCAAGCTGCTGGAGGAGGTCCCCGGCCCCGGCGGCACCGTCTACCTGCGCACCACCGACGAGGCGGTCAACGTCCTGGTCGGAGCCCTGGACACCGATGTCACCAGCGCCCAGATCGCCGCCGAGGTCAAGCTGGAGGTGCTGATCAGCCGCGGCCGGCTCGCCGACGCCCAGCTCGCCGCCGAACAGGCCCGCTACCGGACCGTGCAGTACTCGGAGACCCTGCGCAAGGCCCTCGACGCCACCCGGCGCAACGTCCGCGCGGTCGACTGGCTGAGCGCCGTCCCCGACATGATCGCCGAGGCCCTGGACCACGTGGCCGACCGGTACCGGCACGAGAACGCGATCCTCACCAACATCCGCAAGGCCCGCGACGAGTCCGAGGAACCGGAGCACAAGCGCCGTGCCGCCGAGCTCGTCGACATCGTCAAGGACTGCATCCGCCGCCACACCCAGCTCCAGTCCCGGCTGCTGGAGGCCGGCCCGCTCTTCCGCGCCGAACAGGACCGGCAGGCCTTCGCCGCCCCCCTGGTGACCTCGGGCCTCGACCTGTACGGACACCTCGTCGCCCCCGTCCTGCCGTTGCCCCTGGAGCAGGCGCTCCGCGCGACCGACGCCTTCTTCGCGCACGGCACCGGTCTGCGCACACCCGTCTCGGTGCGGGTCGGCGACCTCGTCGACATCCTGCTGACCCCGCCGGCCGAGCGGGAGCACCTGGGCGCCGAGATGCCGGAGCCCGACCTGATCGCCACCCCGGACGACAGCCGCTTCAGCGAGGAGCAGCTGGCCTCCGCCATGGAACTGCTCGACCTGCCGCACGACGCCCCGCGCCGGCTTTCCGGACTGCTGGCCGATGCCCGCGCCCAGGATCCCGACCTGCCGTACCTCGTCGCCCTGCTCGCCGTGCACGCGGCCAGTCCACCGGTCGGCACCGCCTACCGGCAGGGCGAGCCCAAGCTGCTGTTCGCCGTGGACGACGGCACCGAGCTGGACGACCCCGAGTTCGGCGGCGCCGACCTCATCGTCGGCACCGCCCTGCTGGACGCGGCGGGGATGGCGGCGGACCGGACGGAGGCCGCGTGAACGGCGCCGGGCCCCACGGGCGGCGCCGACGCAGTGCCGTCCGGCACAGCGCCGTCCACCGGCACAGCACCCCCCGTCAGCACAACGAGACCCACCAGCACAGCACCACCCACGAGCACAGCGAGGAGCACCGACCGTGACCGAGCACGTCGACCGGAGCGAACCGGAGGCGGGTGCCGCGCCGGCCACCGCGGCCGTCACGCCCGCCGACGCCGCCGACGCGGCGCGGCTCGTGGCCTTCGGCCTCCAGCCCAAACTGCTCCCCGCCCGCGACCAGGAGTACGCCGGCCTGCTGCGCCGCTACCGCGAGGACCCGCCCTTCGCGCGGCTCGCCGACGCCGTGGCGGCCGGCCTCGGACTCGTCGTCCTGGAGGTGTCCCCGCGCGCCGGCATGGCCGTCACCGCCGCCGAGGACTCGGTGTTCGCCGTCCGCATGGGCGACTACGCGCGCCGCGCCGCCACCGATTCCGGCGACCGCTTCCTGCACGGCCTCGCGCACCTCGCCCTCGCCGCCATGGCCTACCCGCGCCCGGAGGACCTCGCCGACGACGGCTACATCGGCCGCGTCACCGTCAACGGCGTGGACGCCTTCGTCCGCCAGGCCTGCCGACGGCTGGAGGAACGGGCCGAGCAGCGGGGCGAGAACACCGACCCGGCCACCGACGCCCCGGGCCTGGAGGCGTCTTGGCGGATCTGGGCCCGGCGCAGCGCCACCGGCGCCACCAAGGACGCGCGCAGACTCCCCGGCTCCACCACCGGCATCGTCGGCAAGGCCGCCGCGTTCCTCACCGAGTCCGGCTTCCTCCAGCGCACCGGCGACGAGAACGGCGGCACCTACCGCACGACCGCCCGCTACCAGCTCCAGGTGCGGGACATGGCGGGCAGCGCCGCGATGGCCGAGCTGCTGGAGCTGGGCGTCGTCCCGGTCACCGACGGCACGGCCACCCTGCTGCCCGCCGAGGACACGGAGGACCTGGAACTGGTGGCCGACGCCGGACTGCCGTTCCACTCCTCCTGACCCCCAGCACACGCCCGAACGCCACCGAACGTCCCCGACTTCACGAAGACTTACGAGAGTCCGCCATGTACGAGCTGTCCCGGGTCCGCCTCTACTCCATCGGACCCGCCGGCGCCCGCTATGCCGACACCGTGCTCGACCTGCGCGGTGTCGGCGAGCCCGTGCCCGATCCCGCGCCCGCGCAGGCGGAGCTCTTCGAGGAGGAGCCCGTCGGTCCGCCGCGCCGGCCCGCGCCCGCGGGAGTGCTGTTCCTGGAGAACGGCGGCGGCAAGTCCGTCCTGCTCAAGCTGATCTTCTCCGTGATGCTGCCGGGCCACCGCAACACCCTGGGCGGCGCCAGCTCCGGCGTGCTGCGCAAGTTCCTGCTCGCCGACGACTGCGGACACGTGGCGCTGGAGTGGCAGCACGTGCAGACCGGCGAGTGCGTCGTCGTCGGCAAGGTCAGCGAGTGGCGGGGACGACAGGTCTCCAACGACCCGCGCAAGTTCGCCGAGGCCTGGTACTCCTTCCGGCCCGGACCCGGCCTAACCCTGGACAACCTCCCCGTCGCCGAGGCCACCGCCGTCCGCCCGCCCGTCGAGGGCGTCTCCGGTGCCCAGGGCCGGCGGCGCACCATGAAGGGCTTCCGCGACGCGCTCACCGAGGCGGGCAAGGCCTACCCGCACCTGGAGGTGCACTGGGAGGAGATCCACGACCGCTGGATCGAGCACCTCGGCGACCTCGGCCTCGACCCCGAACTCTTCCGCTACCAGCGCGAGATGAACGCCGACGAGGGCGAGGCGGCCGGCCTGTTCGCGGTCAAGAAGGACTCCGACTTCACCGACCTGCTGCTGCGCGCCGTCACCGACACCCGCGACACCGACGGACTCGCCGACCTGGTCAGCGGCTTCGGCAACAAGCTGGGCCGGCGCGCCGAACTGATCGCCGAACGCGACTTCACCGCCGGTTCCGTCGACCTCCTCGGGCGGATCGTCGAGGCCGCCGAGGCCCGCACCCGCGCGCGGGACGTCCACACCGCCGCCGAACGCCGCACCAGGACCCTGGCGCGCAGGCTCTCGGCGCGCGGCGCCCGGGAGCGTGCCCGGACGGCCGACCTCGCCCAGCGGGTCACCGCCGCCGCCCACGCCGTCACGCACGCCGAGTCGGCCCGCGACCGCAGCGCGCTCGTCGCCGCGGAACTCGCCTACCGGCACGCCTCGCTGGCCCTGACCGCCGCCGAGAAGTCGGCCGCCGCGCAGAAGCGCGAACTCGCCGACGCGCGCACCCTGCACGCCGCCTGGCAGGCCGCCGAGGCCGTCCTGCGCCACCGCGCCGCCGCCGACCGCGTCGCCCGCGTGTCCGCCGCCATCCAGGAGGCCGAGCGGGACGCCGCGCCCGCGCTGGCCGCCCGCGCCAGGGCCGCCGTCGACCTCGTCCGCGCCCTGCACGCGGCGGCCGGGAAGGCCGAGCAGCA
>NZ_BDJC01000013.1 GCF_002005565.1 Streptomyces sp. JHA26
GCGCTACCTGCTGTCGATGCTGCCGGACAACAACCGGCAGGTCCCTCCCGTCGTACCGGCCGGCGTCCCGGCCGACCCCTCGGGGGAGACGCTGCGCGGCCTGGTGCCCAGCGACGGCAGCCACCCCTACGACATGCGGCGCGTCATCGAGGAGATCGTCGACGACGGCGAGTACATGGAGGTGCACGAGCGCTGGGCGGCCTCCGTCGTCTGCGCCCTGACACGGCTCGACGGACACGTGGTGGGCGTCGTCGCCAACCAGCCGCAGTCGATGGCCGGGGTGCTCGACATCCACTCGTCGGAGAAGGCCGCACGCTTCGTGCAGTTCTGCGACGCGTTCAACATCCCGCTGGTCACGCTCGTGGACGTGCCCGGCTTCCTGCCGGGCGTCGACCAGGAGCACGGCGGCATCATCCGACACGGCGCCAAGCTGCTCTACGCGTACTGCAACGCCACCGTGCCGCGGATCTCGCTCATCCTGCGCAAGGCCTACGGCGGCGCGTACATCGTCATGGACTCCCGCTCGATCGGCGCCGACCTGTCCTTCGCCTGGCCCACCAACGAGATCGCGGTCATGGGCGCCGAGGGCGCCGCCAACGTGGTCTTCCGCCGCCAGATCGCCGCCTCGGACGACCCCGAGACCACCCGCGCCCAGCTGGTCAAGGAGTACAAGGCCGAGCTGATGCACCCCTACTACGCGGCCGAACGCGGCCTCGTGGACGACGTCATCGACCCCGCCGAGACCCGCGACGTGCTCGTCAGCGCCCTCGCGATGCTCCGCGAGAAGCACGCGCCCCTGCCCCTGCGCAAGCACGGGAACCAGCCGGCATGACGGACACCGAAGGCCCCTCGGTCTCCCGCCGGTCCCCCGGACTCCGCGTTCTGCGGGGACGTCCGAGCGACGAGGAGCTGGCCGCGGTGACCGCCGTGCTCGCCGCCCTCGCCGGCACCCGTCGACCCGCCGCGGCACGGACCGGAGGCCCACGCGGTGCGCTGTGGCCCGAACTCTGGCAGGGCGGCCGTTCCCCGCGCTCCTGGGCCACCCGACGGGGCGGACCGGCCGGGGACGGGCCGCCGCGCCCGCAGAGGTGACCGCATCCGTCTCCCCCGCGCGGGGGAGACGGATGGCCCCGTAGGTTGAGGTGCGGCGACGCCCCCGTGATGAGAATGGATCACATGCTGAGAGGGAACGTACTACCCGATGTCCCGCGCTGGGCCGCCCTCGCCGCCTACGCCGTGCCCCTGGCCACCCTGCCGTCGGGGTTGTGGCGGATCGCCCTGGTCGCCGGGGCCCCGGTGGCCTCGGATCCGGTCCGTACCGGCTGGGGCGTGCTGTACGTCCTGACCCTGACGGTGGTCTCCGAGGGGCTCGCCCTGATGACGCTCGGCCTGGTGCAGCCGTGGGGCGAGGTCGTGCCGCGCTGGATCCCGCTGATCGGCGGCCGTCCGGTGCACCCGCTCGCAGCGGTGATACCGGCGCTGCTGGGTGCGGCCGTGCTCTTCCTCCTGAGCATCGTGATCGGTGTCACCCAGTCCCACAGCCTGGCCTCGGGCAGTCTCACGGACTCCACGTCCCAGGAGGTCCTCCTCGTCGTCTGCTACGTCCCGTTGCTGGCCTGGGCCCCGCTGCTGACGGTGTCGGCGATCGCCTACTACCGGCGCCGGACGGCTGCGGCTCCCCTGCCGGAGCGCGTGCTCGAGCACCGCTGAGCGGTACCCCCGCGGCGCCGGGGTTTCCGGCGCCACGGTGAAACTCCATATCGAGGTATTCGATGGACGAATGCGCCACGACCGGTCGATATCTAGGGTCTCACCCATGTCGACTGAACTGCGCCGGCCCGAATTCCCCGTTCCCCGGGAGGGGGACGAGAGGATTTCGCACACCGCAGTGGCCCGGACCGAATACCTGTCGAGGAGGTCGGCCGGAGAGCGGACCGGCCCCCGCGAGGATGGAGTGGAATCCATGCAAGGACGCGTGCCGCCGTTCGCGGTGATTCCCGGCGCTCAGGTGGAACGGGCACTCTCCGGGAACGAGCAGCGGGTGACGGAACTCCACGTGGCCGCCGCCGGCGAACTGGTGGTCGCGCCGGACTTCTTCCACGAACGCAGCCGCTACGGGGCGGGGGGCTGAGACGTGCCCATCGTCGACGCCCCTGAGCAGTTCAACCAGGAAGACCTCTACCTCGACCTCCGCTCCACGATGGACCTCCCGGTCTACCTCAAGTGCGAGGGCGTCAACTTCGCCGGTTCGATCAAGCTGAAGGCCGCCACCTCCATGGTGGACGCCGCCGAGCGCCAGGGCCTGCTGAGCCCCGAATCCATCCTGATCGAGTCCTCGTCCGGAAACCTGGGCGTGGCACTCAGCATGATCGCCGCCAACCGGGGCTACGTCTTCGAGTGCGTCACCGACGCCCGGTGCAACCTGACCACGCGGCTGCTCATGGAGGCCATGGGCAGCCGGGTCAAGGTGATCACCGAGGCGCATCCGGAGCGCGGCCTGCTCGGTGCGCGGCTCGACTACGTGCGCGGACGCTGCGAGAGCGACCCCCGGTACGTGTGGCTGAACCAGCACGCCAACCCCAACAACTGGAAGGCGCACCACGAGGTCACCGCGCCCGCGATAGCGAGCAGGTTCCCGACGCTGGACGTCCTGTTCGTCGGGGCCGGCACCACGGGGACCCTGATGGGCTGCGCGCGGTACTTCCGCCGGACGCGGCCCGGCGTGACCATCGTCGCGGTCGACAGCGTCGGTTCCGTCACCTTCGGCGGTCCGGCGGGGCTGCGCATGATCCCGGGGCTGGGCGCCGGGGTGCGTCCGGCGCTGCTCGACGAGTCCTTCGTGGACCACGTCGTGCACGTACCGGAGGCGGAGACCGTCCGGGTCTGCCACCAGCTCGCCCGGACCGGCTTCCTGTTCGGCGGCTCCACCGGCACCGTGATCGCCGGCGCGCGCCGGTGGCTCGCGGAGCACCGGCCGACGGAACCGGTGACCGCGGTGGCGATCGCGCCCGATCTCGGCGAGCGATATCTCGACACGCTTTATCACAGCAATTGGGTGCAGGAATTCTACGGCCCCGACGTCCTGGACGGACTGAGCCCCCGCGAGCAGTACACGCATTGACGAAGAAGGAGACGAAAGACCATGACGAATCCCTTTGAGGACGACACGGCCGGTTACTACGTCCTGGTGAACGACGAGGGCCAGCACTCCATCTGGCCCGTGTTCATCGACGTCCCACGCGGCTGGACCATCGCCTACGGCCAGGAGTCGAGGCGGGCCTGCCTGGAATTCATCGAGCAGAACTGGACCGACATGCGCCCCAAGAGCCTCGTCGCCGCGTCGGCGCAGCAGGCGAGCTGAACCCCGTATTCATCGGGCCGGGCACGTCCGGGCGTACACCGACACCAGTCGGGTCACGCACCGACGTGCCCGGCCGCATGCGGGAAAACGGATTCACATGTCCCATCAGTGCCATTCATTTCGAAATTCTGGCACCCACCGGTCACGGAACACCATCATCGGCAGCGCGTGGAGCAGCATGAGGAATTCCGACCGTCTGAACGACAAGGGACTTCACATGCGCATATCGATCGCGGCCAAGGCCTCCGTGGCCGCCGCCCTGGCCGCCGCCTCCCTGGCCGTCGCCGTCCCGGCCGACGCCAGTGCCCGGGCGACGCTCACCGAGGTCCGGTGCAGCACCGACAAGGACCAGCTGACGTTCACCAAGTTCATGGGCTGGAGCCGCTGTTTCGAGGGCGTGGGCGACCTCGACGTGGAGCCCACCTTCAACACCGAGGCCAGCTGGGTGAGCACCGGCAACCACTCGGGCTGGTTCAGCTACGAGCCCACCCCCGGTGACGTGAAGGTCCAGTACTTCGGCAAGTACCAGTCCTTGACGGGCCGGTTCCACCCGCTCCGCCACATCCACGTGGACGGCTGAGCCGGCCGGTCCGCCGGCGCTCGGCCCCGCGGGGCCGAGCGCCGGCTCGTCCCCGTCCGGGACGGCGCCGGCTCACGCCTGGACGGGCTCGTCCGCCGGCAGGCTGTCCATGAAGGAGCTGACGGAGAAGACCGCGTTGCCGGCGCCGGGCGGGCCGTAGCCGGGGGGCGAGGAGAGGCCGAAGTCCTCCATGGTCTGCCGGTACGCCTGGAGCAGCCGGATGTGGTACTCCAGCGGAGCGCCGTCGGGGTTGGTCTTGCCGAGCGGGGTGGTGGGCTCGGGGCACCAGGTGGTGAAGCGGGGCGTGATGCCGTGCGACATGAAGAAGCGCAGGCCCTCGGTGGTGGAGGCGATGGCCTCGTCGACGGTCTTGAAGCCGAAGGGCTCGGCCATCTCGACGCCGGCGACGAAGTTGGGGATGACGTTGCGCGCGCCGAAGACCTCGGTGGAGTCGAGGATGCGCCGGTGCCACTCGTCGCGGCCGACGTAGCGCTCCTTGCCGGGGCAGTACATCTTGAACAGGTACTCGTCCCACACCTCGAAGTTGGGGTGGTAGATCTGCACGCCGTAGTCCTTGAAGCGCTGGACGTCCGGCTTGGGCAGGGCCTGGGCGACGACCTTGCCGATCCAGCGGCCGGGGAAGTGCTCCTCGATGGCCTTGGCGTACCGCCCGTAGAAGTCGGCCTCGTCCAGGCCCTGGACCTTCGACGTGATCGCGCCGCCGGTGAGCGTGTAGGCGGTGGAGATCTTCGCCGTGTCGTACTTGTTGATGATCTCCAGCGCCTCGAGGACCTCGTCGACGTCCTTCACACCGGTGTAGGGCCGCCCGGCCGCCTTGTGCTGGCGCCAGTTGTGGTTGATGTCGCAGTACTGGCACTCCTCCTTGGCGCCGAAGTACTGGCAGACGCGGAAGGCGGTCAGGTAGATCAGGTAGCCCCACTGGATGGTCGGGGCCACCTCCATGACCGACTTCCCGTTGGAGAGCTTGTGCCGGTAGTACTCGGGCATGGGCGGCACGCCGACGTCGGCGATCCGCCTGCCGTCGAGGTAGAGGCCGAGGACGCCGTCCTCGTTCGCGGCGACGCGGTAGGGGGAGGCCGGGTTCACGCGGACCGAGACCACGGTGCGGCGCAGGTCGTAGGGGCCGCCGGTGAGGATGATCTCCTCGGGCGGGCGGCGCAGCGCGGCCTCGCCCAGCTCGGGGAGCGTGCCGTGGTCGAAGGAGAAGATGAAGTACGACTTCGGCTTGACCTCGCCGTCCTCGTTGTCGCTCAGCGCGGAGGGGTCGAAGGCGACGCCGCCCCGCAGGAGGTCCTCCTTGAAGACGGCCTCGCGCGGCACGTGCGGGAACCGCTCCATCAGATCCTCGACCAGCGCGGTACGGCTGTCCATCCCGTTGTCTCCTCCCGGCTCAGGCGTTCGACTTCTCACGGTATGCCCCCGCCCGCGCGGCTTCCCGCCCGGGTCCCCTTCCGGCGCGCCAGGTAGGTTCTCCGGCGGAGGACTCCTGGTCCCCACGGATATGGAGGAAGGGCTGCGGGATGAACGACACCACCGTGACCAACTGGGCCGGCAACATCACCTACACCGCCGCGGAGGTGCTGCGGCCGGACACGCTGGACTCGCTGCGGGCCGCCGTGGCGCGGAGCCGGACGGTGCGGGTGCTGGGCAGCGGCCATTCCTTCAACGAGATCGCCGAGCCCGGTCCCGAGGGCGTCCTGTTGTCGCTGGCCTCGCTGCCGGCCGAGGTGGACGTGGACACGGCCGCCCGTACGGTGCGGGTGGGCGGCGGCGTCCGGTACGCGGAGCTGGCCCGGCTGGTGCACGCGCGCGGGCTGGCGCTGCCGAACATGGCGTCGCTGCCGCACATCTCGGTCGCCGGGTCGGTGGCGACCGGCACGCACGGCTCGGGCGTGGGCAACGGCTCGCTGGCGTCGGCGGTGCGCGAGGTGGAGCTGGTCACGGCGGACGGCTCGACGGTGACCGTCGCACGCGGGGAGGAACGATTCGGCGGCGCGGTCACCTCGCTCGGCGCGCTCGGCGTCGTGACCGCGCTCACCCTCGACCTGGAGCCCGCCTACGAGGTCGAGCAGCACGTCTTCACCGAGCTGCCGTCGGCCGGGCTGGACACGGCGACGTTCGAGACGGTGATGTCGGCGGCGTACAGCGTGAGCCTGTTCACCGACTGGCGGGAGCCCGGCTTCCGGCAGGTGTGGCTCAAGCGGCGCACGGACCGGCCGCTGCCCGGCTTCCCGTACGCCGTCCCGGCCACGGAGAAGATGCACCCGGTGCCGGGCATGCCGGCGGTGAACTGCACCGAGCAGTTCGGGGTGCCGGGGCCGTGGCACGAGCGGCTGCCGCACTTCCGCGCCGATTTCGTGCCCAGCAGCGGCGCCGAGCTCCAGTCGGAGTACCTGATGCCGCGCGAGCACGCCGTGGACGCGCTGCGCGCGCTGGACGCGGTACGGGACGTCGTCGCGCCCGTGCTCCAGACCTGCGAGGTGCGCACGGTCGCCGCGGACGAGCAGTGGCTGAGCCCCTCCTACGGGCGGGACACGGTGGCGCTGCACTTCACCTGGGTCGAGGACACCGCGGCGGTGCTGCCGGTGGTGCGGCGGCTGGAGGACGCGCTGGACGCCTTCGACGCGCGGCCGCACTGGGGGAAGGTGTTCACCACTCCGGCGGCGGTCCTGCGTGCCCGGTACCCGCGGCTCGACGACTTCGGGGCGCTGGTGAAGTCGCTGGATCCGCAGGGCACGTTCACCAACGCGTTCGTGCGCGAGGTGCTGGCCGGCTGAGGCGGCCGGCCCGCCGGACCGGGGGGCACGGGCCCGTACCTGTCCTAGGATGCGCGCTGGACATTCCGCGAACGCGAGCGCACCCGCCGGAGAGGTGGACCCATGCCCCGAGCCGGCCTCACGACCGAGCGCGTCGTCGCGGCCGCCGCGGACCTCGCCGACGAGGCGGGGCTCGAGAGCGTCACCGTCTCCGCGCTGGCCCGGCGGCTGGGGGTGAGGGACGCGAGCCTGTACACGCACGTCCGCGGCCTGCACGACCTGCGCGTGCGGATGGCGCTGCTGGCGGGCGGCGAGCTGATCGGGGAGATCGAGGCGGCGGTCGCCGGACGGGCCGGCAAGGAGGCGCTGGCCGCCTTCGCCGACGCCTACCGGGCGTACGCGCTGCGCCATCCCGGCCGGTACGCCGCGACCCAGATCCGTGTGGACCGGTCCCTCGCCGCCGATTCCCCCGCGCTGCGCCGCACCGCGGAGATCACCTACGGGATGCTGCGCGCGTACGGCCTCGACGAGCCCGACCTCACCGACGCCGTACGCCTGTTGCGCAGCACCTTCCACGGCTACTGCGCCCTGGAGGCCGCCGGGGCCTTCGGCGCCCCGCGGGACGTCCAGGCGTCGTGGGACAGGGCCGTGGACGCGCTGCACGCCGCGCTGGAGCACTGGCCGGCCGGCGGCTGACCCGCGGGCCCCGCGCCGTCGTGCTCAGGCCTTGCGCGCGACCCCGCAGACGGAGACCTCGACCGTGGGCTCCGGGGGCGCGGTGTCGTCCGGGCGCCAGGCGGCGGTCGCCACCACACCGGGTTCGACGAGGTCGAGCCCGGCGAACCAGCCGGCGATCTCCTGCGGGGACCGGAGGTGGTAGGTGTTGGCCGACTGCCCGTTGTAGGTCTCGACGGCCGTGTCGAGGGCGGCGTTGCCGCTCGTGCCGTCGCTCAGGGCGAGGTAACTGCCCGGCGGCAGTGCCGACATCAGCCGGGCGACCAGCTCCGCGGGCCGGTCCTCGTCGGCGACCTGTCCCATGATGCCCAGCAGGGTCAGGGCGACCGGCCGGTCGAGGTCCAGGGTCTTGGCGGCCTCGGCGAGGATCCGGTCGGGGTCGCGCACGTCGGCGTCGACGTAGGCGCACGCCCCCTCCTCGCTGCTGGTCAGGAGCGCCTCGGCGTGCGTCAGGACGAGGGGGTCGTTGTCGACGTAGACGATGCGGCTCTCCGGCGCGATGCGCTGGGCCAGCTCGTGCGTGTTGTCCGCGGTGGGCAGGCCGGTGCCGATGTCGAGGAACTGGCGGATGCCCGCCTCCCCGGCCAGGAAGCGCACGGCGCGCGCCAGGAACTTCCGTTGCAGCCGCGCGACCGCCGCGAACTCCGGGAAGGTGGACAGGATGACGTCGCCGACCTGGCTGTCGACGGGGTAGTTGTCCTTGCCGCCCAGCAGGTAGTTCCAGACACGGGCGGAGTGCGGGCGGTCGGTCTGCAGCCTGGCCCTGACTTCATCACGCGGGTGATCCATGGGGATAGCTTCACACAGTGCAATGCCCCAGGGGGTCAACTACCCAGTTTCCGCACGTCGTCGTAGGCCGGCACCATCCCTCCGGGAGCCCGCCCGGACCGGATGCCGGCCGCGGCCTCCAGCGCGGCGCCCAGCGCGCGCCGGTACAGCAGGGAGCCGAGGCTCACCCGGCGCACACCGAGGTCGGCGAGGTGGTCCGGGCTGGGACCGGCCGGCGTGTACAGGATGTTGAGGGGGATGTCGTCCAACTGCCGCACCAGGGAGGCGATCACGCGGGGATCGCCCAGGCCGGGGACGAAGACGCCGTGGGCGCCCGCCTCCCGGTAGGCGTCGAGGCGCCGTGACGTTCCCTCGCCGTCGCCGAGCCAGTACGTGTCGGTGCGGGCGTTGACGAAGAGGCCGGGGGCCGCCGATCTCACGGCGGCGATCTTCGCCGCGTGCCGGTCGACGGGGCCGAGTCCGTCCTCCAGGTTGATGCCGACGGCTCCGGCCGCCGCCAGCCGCCGCGCGAACTCCGCGACCCGGTCCGGGTCGTCGCTGAAGCCGTCCTCCGCGTCGACGGAGAGGAGGAAGGGCTGCGGGCCCAGCGCGAGGGCCAGCCGGAGCGTCTCGTCGCGGGTCGCCGACGCCCCGTCGGGCAGCCCGGCCGCGGCCGCGACGCCCAGGCTGGTCGTGCCGATCGCGGCGAAGCCCCGGTCGGCGAGCAGGAGCGCGGAGGCGTGGTCCCAGGCGCACGGCAGCAGCAGGGGATCCCCCGCGCGGTGCAGGTCCGCGAAGGCGGTCACGACAGGTCCCCCACGGCGTCGGCGTAGTACGCGGACTCCGTGACGTGCAGGGCGAGTTCGCGGAAGCTCCAGCCCTCCCCGGGCGAGTGGTCGAGCTGTTCGTCGGTGAGGGCGTCGAGCCGGACCGCCCAGATCCGGGCGAGCCGGGTGAGGCGGCTGCGGGCCTCGTCGAGGTCCTCCTGGGTGAACGGCGCGCGGTCCGCGTCCGTCGTGACCGCGGAGGCGTGCCAGTGGTCGGGCTGCGGCCGCCTCCCCGCCGACCGCGCCTCCATCTCCGCGAGATGGTCGATCAGGTGGTCGGCGACGCGCCGGACGGCTTTGTGCGGGGTGTAGACCCGGCCGTCGACGTGGGCGGGCTCCCCGTCCCAGGCGGTCCAGGTGGCGGCCAGGGCGAGGACGTGGTCGACCATGCCGGTGACGGCGTCGGCGGGCGTGCGGGGCGCGGTGGCGGTGTGCGTGTCGTTCATGTCCCCGACGCTAGGGGCCCGTTGCTTCGGTCCCCGCCGAAGTGTCCCGAGTCCCCGGGCGGGTATCCGGACGGTCGTCCGAAGTCGTCCGCTCCTTCGACCGACCGGAAGGTGGACATGGCAAGCACCGAACGACGCGACGGCCGCCCCGAGCGGCGGTGGCAGGACGGGTTATGGGTGATCGGGCTGTTCGCCCTGGCCGTCGGGTTCCTGACCCGCATGGCCTTCGGCGGGGCGTCGGGATGGCTGTCGGCCCTGGTGGGCGCCGCGCTGATGAGCCTCTACACCGTGTGGCTGGTACGCCGCCGCCGGCGGCACGACGCGCGGACCACCGGCGCCTGCCCGGACGACGTGCCCGCCATGGAACGCCGGATCCTCAAGGGCGCGCCGCCGCCCGAGGACCCCGGACGGCGGCGGGCGATGGCGGCGCTGGTCGACTCCCGCCAGCAGCGGCTGCGGCGCCACCGCTGGTGGTCGCTCCCCCTCCTCGCCGTGCTCTTCTTCGGCACCGCGGGCCTGTGGTTCGCCTCCGGCGAGAGGGTCGCGGGCGGCTGGATGCTGGCGGTCGCGGTCGTCTTCATGACGTGGATGGTCTGGTACCACTTCCGCTACGACCGCCGGCTGTCGCAGATGCGCCGCCGCCTCCAGGGCTGAGCCGCGCGCCTCGCCCCGCACCGCCCGCGGGAACCAGGCGCCGGGAGTTCGCGCGGGGTCTCAGGCGACCAGGCCGTGCCGGTAGGCGTAGACGACGGCCTGGACGCGGTCGCGCAGGCCGAGCTTGGTGAGGATGCGGGACACGAAGGTCTTGACGGTCTCGTGGCTGATCACGAGGACCGCGGCGATCTCGCTGTTGGACAGGCCGTCCGCGATGAGGCGCAGGACCTCCAGCTCACGGGGCGTCAGCGGGATGTCCTGCGTGCTTCCCTGCGCGGGCCGGATGCGGGCGGCGTACCGGCCCACGAGCCGACGCGTCACCTCGGGGTCCAGCAGCGCCGCGCCCAGGGCCACGGTCCGGATGCCGTGCAGCAGCCGGTCCGGCGGCGCGTCCTTGAGCAGGAATCCGCTCGCTCCGGCCCGCAGCGCCTCGTAGACGTACTCGTCCAGGTTGAACGTCGTCACCACGAGCACCTTCACGGGGTGCTCCACCCCGGCTCCGGCCAGCAGACGGGTGGCCTCGATGCCGTCGAGCACCGGCATGCGCACGTCCATCACCACGACGTCCGGGCGCAGCCGCCCGGCCAGTTCGACCGCGGTCCGCCCGTCCCCGCACTCGCCCGCCACCTCCATGTCGGGCTGCGCGCCGATGATCGTCGACAGCCCGGTGCGGATCAGCGCCTGGTCGTCGCAGACCAGGACCCGGACCGGCGCGCTCACACCGGGCTCCCCGCGGGTATCCGCGCCCGGACCAGGAAGCCCCCGCCCGCGCGGGGGCCCGCGCTGAAGTCGCCGTCCAGGACGCCGACGCGTGCGCGCAGGCCCTCCAGGCCCCGCCCGCTGCCGCCGGGGGACGCGTCCCGCGTCCCGGAACCGTCCGTGCCGACCTCCACGGTGATCTCCCTCTCGCCATGGCGCACCAGGACCGAGGTCCGGCCGCCGTGGTCGTGCTTGAGCGCGTTCGTCAGGGCCTCCTGCACGATCCGGTAGGCCACGAGGTCGGCGCTGCCGGTCGAGGCCGGCGGGGTGCCCTCCTCGGTGAACTCCACCGGCTGCCCGGCCAGTCGCGTCTGCTCGACGAGCGTGAGCACCCTGCCCACGGGCGGCGTCCGGTCCTCACCGCCGTGGCCGGTGCCGTGGTCGGGGTTGAGCAGGTCCAGCAGGTGCCGCAGATCGGTGATGGCGCGCCGGCCCGTGTCGCTGACGGCGGTCAGGGCCTGGTCGAGGCGGTCGGGCGCGGCGGTCAGGTACCGGGCCGCCTCGGACTGCACCACCATCGCCGTCACGTGGTGGGTCACGACGTCGTGGAGCTCGCGGGCGATCCGGGTGCGCTCGGCGCTGCGGGCGTCCTCGGCGACGCGGCGGCGGCGTTCGGCCTCCGCGGCCCGGACGGAGCGCATCCACGCGCCGATGCCCCACACGAGGGCCAGCACCAGGTAGAACGTCACGAACTCGATCGCCGGTTCGCCCGGCCCGCGACGGTGGAGCTCGACCGCCAGGGCCGCGAACGCCACGGTGGCCGCGACGAGGGTGGCGCGACGGTAGCGCTCCGTCCAGGACCCCGCGCTCAGCAGTGCGACGGGCAGCGCGGTGCCGGCGACGAGGTGGTAGCCGCGCAACTGGTCGAGGGCGAAGCCGCCCGACACCAGGGCGAGGCAGACGAGCGGCCACCGCCGGCGCACGGCCAGCGGGAGGCACTGCAGGACCGCCGCGAGGACCGCCGGCGCGTCGGCGGGCCGGGTCGGCAGGCCGCCGATCTGCGTGCCGTCGCCGTGGAAGACGGGCATGAGCGACGCGACGAGGAGCAGCGCCCCGAGCGGCAGGTCCCGGACCGTGACATCGAGGCGGTGCCACGCCTCCAGGAACCGTCGACGATCGATCACCGGGGCAGTGTAACGGCGGAGTCGGCCTTCGCGGCACGCCGGGCGCCGAACCGCACGATGTTCCCGCGCCGGTGGGCCAGCCACAGGAACACCAGGGTCAGCAGCGCCCCGAAGGCCACCGCGTACACGCTGCCCTCCGGGCCGAACTCGCCGCCGGTGAGCAGCTTCGGGCCCGACGTCGTGGTGTCCAGCAGCCCGTGGTTGGTGCCGTTGCCGGAGACCTCCGAGCTGAAGATGCCGGCCAGGGCGAAGTTCCAGCCGAAGTGCACGCCGATCGTCAGCCACAGGCTGCGGGTGGCTGCGTAGGCGGCGGCGAGCATGAAGCCGGCCTCGACGGCGATGGCGAGGGCGCCCCACAAGGTCGCGTGCTCGTTGAGCAGGTGGGAGAGGCCGAACACGAGGCCGGTCAGGCCCAGCGCGAGGTAGGTGCCGATGTGCTCCTCGATGATCCGGAACAGCACCCCGCGGTACACCACTTCCTCCGCCACGGCGGCTCCGGCCATGAAGCCGGCCAGCCCCAGCGCGCCCGTCACCGAGCCGAGGCCCTCGACCTCGGTGTACCCGGAGGAGAGGAGGTTCGTGATGACGGCGCTGAACATTCCGACACCGATCAGGACGCCCCAGGCGGTCTTGGACACGGCGCCCTCCCGGGCGACGTCCTGGGCGGGCCGGTGCTCGGTCCGCCGGACCACCCACGCGTACACCAGCACCACCAGCGCGGCCCCCGTGAAGCCGAGGACCAGCGTGAGTCCGTCGTTGTCCTTCACCGCGTTGATGGCGTTGCCGGTGATGGCGTACATCACCATCACGGCCAGGAACTGCCAGACAAACCTCACGGGGATCCCCTTTCCTCGGGCCCGCGGCCGAGTGCCGCGTGCTGTACCGGACGCTACGGATCCGGCGGCCGAAGATCGTCACCTCACGGTGGACACCTGGCTGTAGCTCGCACGGGGGACAAGCGCCCCCGGGAACGCCCGGGCACACTGGCTAACCTCGTCCCATGACCCACGACTTCGCCGACGCCCTCGTCCGTGGCCGGCCCCTCGTGCTCGACGGTGGCATGTCCAACCAGCTGGAGTCGGCGGGCCACGACCTGAGCGACGCCCTGTGGTCGGCGCGGCTGCTCGCCGAGCGGCCCGAGGCGATCACCGAGGCGCACCTCGCCTACTTCGAGGCGGGCGCGGACGTGGCGATCACGGCGAGTTACCAGGCGACCTTCGAGGGGTTCGCGGCACACGGCATCGGCCGGGAGCGGGCCGCCGGGCTGATGGCGCTCAGCGTGGAACTGGCTCGGGAGGCCGCCCGCCGGTCCGGCGCCGCCCGCCCGCTGTGGGTGGCGGCGTCGGCCGGACCGTACGGGGCGATGCTCGCGGACGGCTCCGAGTACCGGGGCCGGTACGGGCTCACCGTCGCCGAGCTGGAACGCTTCCACCGTCCCCGGCTGGAGGTGCTGGCCGCCGCCCGCCCCGACGTGCTCGCGCTGGAGACCGTCCCCGACACCGACGAGGCCACGGCACTGCTGCGGGCGGTGCGCGGACTCGGCGTGCCGGCCTGGCTGTCGTACACCGTCGCGGGCGGCCGCACCCGCGCCGGCCAGCCGCTGGAGGAGGCGTTCGGTCTGCCGGCGGAGGCGGAGGAGGTCGTCGCGGTCGGCGTGAACTGCTGCGCTCCGGCGGACGTGGACCACGCCGTCGCCGTCGCGGCCCGGGTGACGGGCAAGCCGGTCGTGGCGTACCCGAACAGCGGGGAGTCCTGGAACGCCGGCGCCCGGGCGTGGACCGGCCCGTCCGCGTTCGACGCCGGGCGGGTGCGGGGGTGGCGGGCGGCCGGGGCGCGGCTGATCGGCGGCTGCTGCCGGGTGGGGCCGGACTCGATCGCCGGGGTGGCGCGGGCTCTGGCCACCCCGGCGCCGTAGGGGCGTTCAGCCGAGGTCGACGGACTCCCCCGGGGTCAGTCGGTGGTACCGGGCGCCGATGCCGGGGCCCTGGTCGCCGAGGAAGCCGCCGACCATCGCGGTGCCGATGTCGTTGAGGGCGCCGTCGTGGACGGCGTAGGCGTCGCGCGGGGCGACCTCGCGGACGTAGTCGATCAGGTGGCCGACGGTGGACCAGGGGGCGTGGACCGGCAGCAGCAGTGTGCCGACGGGGGCGGCGGGGACGGTCAGGGCGTCTCCGGGGTGGAAGAGGGTGCCGTCGACGAGGAAGCCGACGTTGGGGATGCGGGGGATGTCGGGGTGGAGGGCCGCGTGCCAGGTGCCGTGGACCTGGACGTCGAAGCCGGCCGCGTCGAAGGCCGACCCCTCCCCGACGGCGGTGACCCGGGTGCCGAGGCCGTCGAGCCGGGCGGCGACGGCGGAGTTGGTCCAGATACGCAGGTCCGGGTTGTGCTCGGCGGCCCGGCGCAGGGTCTCCTCCGAGAAGTGGTCGAAATGTTCGTGAGTGACCAGGACCGCGTCGGCGCCGTCCAGCGCCCGCGGGTCGGTCAGCCCGCCCGGGTCGACGACCAGGCGGCGGCCGTCCCGCTCGACGCGGACACAGGCGTGGCCGAACTTGGTGAGCTGCATGACTGACACCTTCCAGAAGAATACAAGTAGGTTGTACAAATTAATTGTACGACTGATCTGTACAACTGACCTGTCCGTGTCTGCGTAGGCTGGGGGCATGGACGAGGACACACTGGCCGAGGAGCTGCGGCAGTCGATCGGGGAGCTGGTCCGGGCGGTACGGACCGTGGACACCATGTCGCCCGGGGAGGCGGCCGTCCTCGGGTTCCTCGACCGGAGCGGCCCGCTCACCACGGCGGACCTCGCCCACCGGCGCGGCGTCACGCACCAGTCGGCGGCCAAGTCCGTGAAGGACCTGACCAGCGCCGGCCTGGCACGCACCGAGCCGCACCCCGGTGACGGTCGCAAGCTCCTGGTACACATCACCGACGCCGGCCGCGCCCGCCTGCGGGACGAACGCGACCGACGTGCTCACACCCTGGACGCCGCCATCCGTGACACGTTCAGCCCCGAGGAACAGCGGCACCTGCGCCAGTGCGTCCCCCTGCTGTCCCGCCTGACGGCCCGTCTCACCGGCAGGATCCAGTGATCGTTTCAGGACCTTCGACGGGGAGTGTCCCGCCGGGCCCCCTGTGCCGTGGGTGGTCAGCCGCCCATGTCCACGCTGTTGTCGGGCGCCCCGTCGCCGAACGGGGGCAGGTCGCCGCGTTCCACGGGTGCCGTGGCGGCGGGCCGGGGCGAGGGCAGGGTGGCCGCGGCCTCGGCGGCGTCGGGCCGGTGGACGGCCTCGGCGGCCCGGTCCAGGACCTCGCGCGGCACGTCGTCCTCGGCGGACAGCCGGACCACGTGCCCGTTCTTCGGCAGGGCGTACTCGTGCTGTCCGCCGCCGGTGCGGTACCAGGCCTCGCCGTCGCGCTCGCACACGGCCCGCCCACCGGTGTCGTCGCCGACCGGCAGGCTGCGGCAGGTGCCCTCGGTCATCGAGCCCCGCTCGACGGACAGGCGCAGCAGCGCGCCCGAGCCGTCGACGAGATAGGTGGCGGAGAAGCCGTCGTCGCCGAGCACGCCGACGGACTGCCGGGCCAGGGTGAGGTCGGACGTTCTGGTGACGTACACCAGTTCGGGGGCGATGCCGAGCGCCTCCGCCCGGTTCCTCAGCTCGTTCGGGGTGAGGAAGACCTCCTCGGCCGCGGCGGAGGCGGCCTCGGCGGACGCCGCGGCGGCGACCGGGTCGCCGGCCGGCCCCTCCGTACCGCAGGCGGTGAGCAGCAGCGGGGCCAGCAACAGCGGCGGCAGGACGCGCACATGACGAATCATGTGGTCATCCTGCCGTACGGCCGCCGTCCGACCGGCCGTCGCCGGAAAGGTGCCGTGCGGTGCTCCGCCAGAACCCGAGCAGAGCCTCGGCGAGTGCTTCGGGCGCCTCTTCGGCGATGTGGTGGCCGGAGTCGATCGGGCCGCCGTGCGGCGGACCGGCCGTCCAGTCGCGCCAGACGGCCGGCACGTCACCGTAGAGGTCGGCCATGTCGTCACGGGTGGCCCACAGCACCTGGACCGGGCAACCGATGCGCCGGCCCGCCCGCCGGTCGGCGTCGTCGTGCTCCCGGTCGACCCCGAGTCCGGCCCGGTAGTCCTCGCACATGGCGTGCACGGTGTCCGGGTCGTGGATCGCGCGCCGGTAGTCGGCGTACGCCTCGGCGCCCATCTGCTCGGCGGTGGCCCTGTACCAGGCGTCGGGGTCGGCGTTGATGACGCGCTCGGCGGGCTTGTCGGTCTGCCCGAGGAAGAACCAGTGCCACCAGCTCGCGGCGAACCCGGCGTCGCAGCGCCGCAGCGCCTCCCCGAGGGGGACGGCGTCCAGCACGCTGAGCGCGGACACGGACCGCGGGTGGTCCAGGGCGAGCCGGGTGGCCACGTACGCGCCCCGGTCGTGGCCGACCACGGCGAACCGTTCGTGACCGAGGCGGCGCATGACCGCCAGGCAGTCGCCGGCCATGGCGCGCTTGGAGTACGGGGTGTGCCGCTCGTCCGTCGGGGGCTTGTCGGACTCGCCGTAGCCGCGCAGGTCCGGGCAGACCACCGTGTGGCCGGCCGAGGCGAGCAGCGGGGCGACGCGGTGCCAGGTCACGTGCGTGCGCGGATGGCCGTGCAGGAGCAGCACCGCCGGTCCGCTGCCGCCGTGCCGCACCCGCAGGCGGACGCCGTTCCCCTCGCACCGCGTCAGTGTGAAACCGTCGAACATGCGGCCTCCCGCTCCTCGGACGTCGCGGCACGCCTGCCCCGGACCGCCGTGCCCACACGTCGGCGCGGCCTCCCGCACCCGGCGGGCCGGGGGCAGGACGGCACCTCCGCGTCCGCGGCGCTCAGCCCTTCGACGCGACGGGGTCCGGTCCGTGCGCCGCCGCCTCCCTGGAGAGCAGGACGGCCGACAGCAGGCTCAGGCCGGGAGCCGCCTCGCGCAGGGCCTTGACGGCGTGGACGGAGTCGGCCGGGCCCTCGTACCCGGCGGCGGCGAGGCGCTCGCGGACCCAGCGGGCGCGCAGGTCGGCGTCGGGGGCGGCGGCCGCCCGCTCCACCAGGGCGACGGCGCGCTCCAGACCGGGCCGCTGCTCCGGGGGCGCGTCGGCGAGCGCCTCCCGAAGGCCCTCGGCGACGACTTCCGCGTCCCGCAGGACCAGGACATCGAGTTCCGTTCTTCCACGTCCGAACATGACGTCATGGTCGGCGCCCCGTGCCGTGCGCATCAAGGAACTTGAGGCCTTTCTGAGCTGCGCGGCCCGGCGGCCGGGGTGTCCGATTCCTTCAAGACGGGCCCCGGCCGTGCCGCCTACGGTGGCGCCATGACCGCACGATTCGACGCCATCGGCCTGGTCGTCTCCGACATGGCCGCCTCCGTGACCTTCTACCGCCGGCTCGGTTTCGCCTTCCCCGAGGGGGCCGGGGAGCAGCCGCACGCCGAGGCCGTGCTGCCGGGCGGGACCCGGCTGCTGCTCGACACCGAGGAGACCGTCCGCTCCTTCCACCCCGGGTGGCGGCCGCCGGCCGGCGGCGGACGGGCCTCGCTCGCGCTGCTGTGCGACGCGCCCGAGGAGGTGGACGCGCTGTACGAGGAGCTGACCGCCGCCGGACACCACGGCGAGCTACCGCCCTGGGACGCCTTCTGGGGGCAGCGCTACGCCGTCGTGCACGACCCGGACGGCAACGGCGTCGACCTGTTCGCCCCGCGGGCGCCCCAGTAGCGCGGCCGGGGACAGACCGGTCAGCTCCCGTACGTCCCGGGTCAGGTGCGCCTGGTCCGCGTACCCGGCCCGGGCGGCCGTCTCCGCGAGGGCCGTGCCGGCCCGGGCGAGGGCCAGGGCGCGTTGCAGCCGCAGTACGCGGGCCAGCGTCTTGGGTCCGTAGCCGAAGGCGGCCAGCGAGCGACGGTGCAGCCGGCGCGCCCCGACGCCGAGTGCGTCGGCGGTGGCGGCGACCGGGCGGCCCGCGTCGAGGGCGGCCACGATGCGGCTCAGCAGCGGGTCGGGGGGTCCGGCGCCGGCCGCCAGGGTCAGCGCCGCCTCCTCCAGGCCACGTGCCGGGTCGTGGGCGGCGTTCACCCGCGCGGTCAGGCGTCGCACCTCGGCGGCGGGCCGGAGGTCGGCCAGGTCGACGCGCCGGTCGCGCAGCGTGTGCGCGGGGACGCCGAGGAGGGCGGGGGCGGTGCCGGGGCGGAAACGGACGCCCGCCCAGGGGCTCGGGGCGCCGTCGGTGACGTGGGCGCGGGTGTCGGGGCCGGCCACCAGCAGCCGGCCGTCGTGCCACAGCAGGTCCATGCAGCCGTCGGGCAGGACCCGTCCCGGGCCCTCTCCGGTGGGGGTGTTGGTCCATACCACCGCGCCGGGCAGTCGGCAGGCGCGTTCCGCGTACACGCCGGTCAGATTACGACCTCAGGAGGCCTCGGGCTTGTCGTGGTCCGTGGGGGGCGTGTGCTTCGGGTGGGCGCGCAGGCGGGCCGTGACGTCCTCCGGGGGCAGGAACCGGGACCAGCGTTCCGGGAACTCGGACGGCATGTCGGGGTCCGCCTCGCCGCTCGCGGCGGCGCGGGCCACGTACTCGGCGACCTGCGCCTGCCGCAGCCGCTCGTTGGCCTCGCGGGCCGCGGCGGTGGCGGCGGCCGGCCAGACCCGGTCGATGGCCGCGTTGACCGCGGCCCCGACGAGCACGGCGAACGCGGACACACCGATCCACAGCAGCACGGCCACGGGCGCGGCGAGCGAGCCGTAGATGGTCGGGCCCTCGACGGTGCTGGTGAGGTAGATCCGCAGCAGGAAGCTGCCCAGCACCCACATGGCGAGGGCGACCAGCGCGCCGGGCACGTCCTCGATCCACGGGGAGCGCACGGGCACCGACACGTGGTACAGCGTGGTCAGGAAGGCCACGGACAGGACGATCACGACCGGCCAGTACAGGACCTGCACGACGGTCGTCGACCACGGCACGACCCGCACCACGGCGTCCGGCCCGGCCACCATCAGCGGCAGCGCCACCGACCCGATCAGCAGGGCCACGATGAACAGCAGGAAGGCCATCAGGCGGGTCTTGACGATCCCCCGGACGCCGTCGAGACCGTACATCACGGTGATGGTGTCGATGAAGACGTTGACCGCGCGGGAGCCGGACCACAGGGCGAACAGGAAGCCGATGGAGATGACGTCGGGCCGGCCGCCCTTCATCACGTCGTCCAGGATCGGCTCGGTGATCTGCTTGACGCCCTTCTCGGAGAGCACCGCGCGGGAGGCGTCCAGGATGTTGGTGCGCAGGCTCTCGGTGGTGTCGGCGCCGATCCACAGGTCGACGTAGCCGAGCAGTCCGAGGACGCTCAGCAGCAGCGGCGGCACCGACAGCAGGGTGAAGAACGCGGCCTCGGCGGCGAGGCCGAGGATGCGGTACTCCATGCACGAGTTGACGGTGTCCTTCAGCAGCAGCCAGGCGGTCCTGCGTTTGGAGACGTTCCGGTAGAGGACCCGGGCGCGATGGAGCCGGCCCGAGGGCCGTTCGGGGGATTCACTTGCTGGCTGCACGACCTAAAGGTATCCGTCGCGGACGCCCGCACTCACCCGCGGACCGTGGTGGGGACCGGCGGAGCCCGTGCCGTCCCCGGACGCGGTAGGTTCGCCGTCATGGCAGGCAGCACCCGCACCGTGACGAACCAGGCCCCGCCGCTGGCCGGTTACGACGTCTTCACCGCCGACCGGGCCCTCGTGGCGGCGGTCGAACGGCATCTGGCGCCGGAGCTGCGCGGGGAGGCGCTGGCCGAACTGTCCGGTCTCGGACGCGGCTGCGGCTCCGCCCAGGTGCTGGAGTGGGGCGCGCAGGCCGACGCCAACCCGCCGGTCCTGCGCACGCACGACCGCTACGGCCACCGCGTCGACGAGGTCGACTTCCACCCGGCCTGGCACCGGCTGCTGGGCAAGGGCGTCTCGGCCGGCCTCACCGCGGCCTGGACCCGGCCCGGCGGGCACGTGCGGCGCGCCGCCGCCTTCCTGCTGTGGACGCAGGCCGAGGCGAGCATCGGCTGTCCGCTGTCGACGACCCACGCCGCGGTGCCCGCCCTGCGCGCCGACCCGGACCTCGCCGCCGAGTGGGAACCGCGGCTGACCTCGCGGGTGTACGACCGCGAGTTGCGGCCGGCGCACCTCAAGGCCGGTGCGCTGTTCGGGACGGGCGCGACGCACGAGCGGGACGGCGGCGGCGTCCGGGCGGGCACGACCTCCGCGCGGCCGCTGGCGCAGGACGGGACGTACGAGCTGACCGGGCACGAGTGGTGCTGCTCGGCGCCCATGTCCGACGGCTTCCTGGTGCTGGCGCGGGCGCCGGGCGGACTCACCTGCTTCCTGGTGCCGCGCGTGCTGGCGGACGGCACCCGCAACGTGTTCCTGATCCAGCGGCTGAAGGACCGGCTGGGCAACCGGTCCGGCGCCTCCGCCGAGGTCGAGTTCGCCGGGACCTGGGCGCGCCGGGTCGGCGAGGAGGGGCGCGGGGTGCGCACGGTGGCCGGCACCGTGGCGGCGATCCGGCTGGA
Source organism: Streptomyces sp. JHA26 (assembly GCF_002005565.1). Classification (GTDB taxonomy): domain Bacteria; phylum Actinomycetota; class Actinomycetes; order Streptomycetales; family Streptomycetaceae; genus Streptomyces. Next base: position 20,596 of record NZ_BDJC01000013.1, read on the forward strand.
CCGCGTGCTGGCCTCGGCGGGGCTGATGCGGCAGGCCGTCGCGCAGGCGGTGCACCACTGCGCGTACCGGGAGGCGTCCGGCGGGAAGCTGGTCGACAGGCCGTTGATGCGCAACGTCCTGGCCGATCTCGCGATCGAGTCGGAGGCGGCCACCACGCTCGCGCTGCGGCTGGCGGCGGCGTACGACGACGGGGGCGAGCGGGAGCGGGCGCTGCTGGGACTGGCGGTGCCGGCGGCGAAGTACTGGGTGACCAAGCGCTGTGCGCCGGTGGCGGTGGAGGCCGCCGAGTGCCTGGGCGGCGACGGGTACGTCGAGGAGTCCGGGCTGCCGCGGCTGGTGCGCGAGTCGCCGCTGAACTCGGTCCGGGCGGGCGCCGGCAACGTGCAGGCGCTGGACGTGCTGCGTGTGCTCGGGCGGGAGCCGTCGGCCCTGGACGCGTATCTGACGGAGGTGGGCCTCGCCCGGGGCGCCGATCACCGGCTGGACGCGGCGATCAGGGGCCTGCTGACGGAACTCGCCGATCTGGAGGCCGCCGAGGGGCGGGCACGGCGGCTGGTGGAGCGGCTGGCGCTGGTGCTCCAGGGGTCCCTGCTGGTGCGGTACGCGCCGCCGGAGGTCGCCGACGCGTTCTGCGCCTCGCGGCTGGGCGGCGACGGGGGCGCGGCCTTCGGCACGCTGCCGCCGACCCTGGATCTGGCGTCGGTCGTGGAGCGGGCCCGTCCGGTGACCTGATCCGGTCCCGTCGGTTCCGCCCCGCGACACACGGCCGTGCGGCACGGGGGTGATGCTGCGCCGACACGGCACCACCCCCGCCACACGGGCCTGTTCGGGCCGCGTACGCCGCTCGGGACGGCGTGACCTCGATTTTCGGACACCGGCACGGCCGTCCACCAGGGTTGCAAGGGGTTGCAACTCGCTGTCGTCTGTGTGCGGACTGTGTCCGTCCGCCAGGGGAAGGCGGTCAGTATGAGACAGAACATCCGGGACGCTCACGGGCCCGCCGACGGCCGGCCGGGCGCTCGTCCCGGCCCCTGCTTCCGGGAGGACGAGGACCAGTGGCGCTCTCGCCGATGGACGTGACGCAGTTCGCCGCCGTCGACACGGCGCGTGCGGCGCGGCTGCTCAGCGAGGTCCGTTCCGCCAGGCTCTCGGGCGGGCGTGCCCCGGCGGCGCCGCGCCCGGTGATCGAGCAGTCCTGGGAGCGGATGCTGCGCAGCGGCGTCGACCCGGACCGCGACGTCCGCTCCGGGCTGCTGTCCCCGGAGGAGGTGCGGCGCCGGCGGGAGGCCTCGCCGCTGCGGCACGTGCTGCCGGTGCTGCGGGAGGGGCTGCTGTCGGTCGCGGACGTCGCCCACCACATCATGGTGGTCGCCGACGACGAGGGCCGGGTGCTGTGGCGGGAGGGCAGCACGCCGGTGCTGCGGAGGGCCGACGGGCTCGGTTTCGAGCTCGGCGCGGACTGGCGGGAGGACGTGGTCGGCACCAACGGCGTGGGCACGCCGGCGGTCACCCGGCGGCCGGTGCAGGTCTTCGCCTCCGAGCACTTCGTGCGGTCCCAGGCGACCTGGACCTGTGCCGGGGCGCCCATCACCGATCCGCGCAGCGGCCGACTGCTCGGCGTGGTCGACGTGAGCGGGCCGCTGGAGACGATGCATCCGGCCACGCTCGCCTGGGTCGACTCGGTGGCCAAGCTCGCCGAGGCCCGGCTGCGCGAGCTGCACTCCCGGTCGCTGGAGCGGCTGCGGGCGGTGGCGGCGCCGGTGCTGGCCCGGCTCGGCGGGCGCGCGCTGGTGGTGGACCGGGACGGCTGGACGGCCGCGGTGACGGGGATGCCGTACCTGGAACGGGTGGTGCTGCCGGGATCCCCGGCGACGGGCCCGAGGTGGCTCCCGGTGTTCGGGGCGTGCGTGGTGGAGCCGCTGGACGAGGGCTGGCTGGTGCGGGCCGCCGCGGAGCCGGTGCCCCACGGCGCCCCCCGGATCCTGCTCGACCTCGGGCAGCCGCGCCGCTGGTCGGTCCGGGTGCTGGACGGTGTGGGGTCCTGGGAGCGGGAGCTGAGCCCGCGCCACGCCGAGCTGCTGTACCTGCTGGCCGTCCGGCGCACCGGCCGCAGCGCCGCGGGGCTGGCGGAGGACCTGTTCGGCGACCCGGCGCGCACGGTGACGGTGCGGGCCGAGATGTCCCGGATCCGGCGGTACCTCGGGGCCTATCTGCGGCACCGGCCCTACCGTTTCCGGGACGACGCCGAGGTCGAGGTGGTCCTCCCGGACGACCCTCGCGACCTGCTGCCCCACTCGACCGCGCCGGCGGTGACGGAGCGCCGGGCCGGGGCCCCGGTCCGGACACCGGCAGCCGAGGCCCCGGCCCGGACACCGGCACGGACCCCGGCACCGTCGCCCTGAGTGGCGGACGGCCCCCTCCCCCCGAAAGGGGGGCTCGTTTCCGCATATTTGCCATGTCCCGCTCCGCGGGCCCCTCCGCCTGTCGTAGCATCCTCCACGGACCGCCCCCTCTGCTCCTCCGTCAACGCACGGAACGACGGGCGCAGTTGGATCGGGGCCCGTGGAGGTTCTATGAAGCAGCGCGGCAGGCACCGCCGGCGCAGTCGGGGCAGGGCGTTGCGCGCGGCCCTGGCCGGGGCGGCACTCGCACTGACCGGCGCCGCCACGATGATCAGCGCCTCGCAGGCCACGGTCGCCGGGGACCCCGGCGCCCTGAAGCCGATCGCGGCGACCGGCTCCCTGCGGCTGACGGAGCACCGGGTGCCGGAGCCCTGGCTCGACCGGCTCTCCGCCGCGATGGGCGGACGGGTGGGCGTCGACACCGTCCTCGCCTCCGCCGACCACACCCTGCGCGACGCCGCCGACTGCACGGCCGGGGAGCGCGAGGCGCTGCCGGTCTCCCCCGCGGCCACGCGCGCCTACTGCTGGGACGCCGAGGACACGCGGGGCTGGCGGCCGGGGGCGGTCACCACCTCGGGGGACGCCGGCGAGGACGGCCGCTGGGGCTCCCACCGGGTCGTCCTGTCCGCCTGGAGCCGCGACGACGGCACGCCCGGGGGCGGGCCCGCCCGGGTCTCGTTCGTCGACGCCGACGATCCCGGCCGTCTCGGTTACGCCTCGGCGCTCCTCGCCGTCCCGGTGGACGGCGGACGCGACTACCGGGCGCTCGCCTCCCCCGTCTCCGGCATGGTCTGGTACCGGGACAAGCTGCTGGTCACCACGGGCGCCGGGGACCGCAACGCGCTGTACGTGTACGACGTGGACCGCGTCCAGCGCGCCACCGCCGACGTCGACGCGGTCGGCCGGGTGCCCGGCGGCTGGGCGGCGTACGGCCACCGGTACGTGCTGCCCGCCGTCGCCTCCTACCGCCTCGCCGACGCGCCGGACGCCGCGCGCCCCGCCGCGCTCTCCCTGGACCGCGGCACGGTCCCCGCCGGTCTGGTGGCGAGCGAGTACGTGCCCGCCGGCGCCGACCGGCCCACCCGCCTGTGGCGTTACACGCTCGGCACGGACCCGGCCCGCGCCGGACTGCCGGCCGCCGACCCCGCCGGGCACGTGGACGCGCGGGAGGCGTACGAGACCGAGGCGGCCGAGGTCGCGGGCGTGCTGTCGCACCGCCCGGCCGGCGCCGGACACGCCGACTGGTACCTGGGCCGGCCGGCCGGCGACGGGGGCGGGCACGGGACGCTGTGGCGGCAGGACGCGGAGGGCGCGCGGGCCGTGGAGTGCGGCGCCGACGGGTCGCACCAGTGCTGGAGCGGGCCGCCGGGCTCCCTGTCGTACTGGGCGGGGACCGGTGAGGTCTGGTCCCAGTCGGACCACATGCTCTTCGCGCTGCCGCTGGCCTCGCTGGACGAGGCGCTCGGCTGACGACCGCGACCCGCGGCGGCCGCGCGTCCGGGCCGTGCGGGCGCGGAACCGGGATCGACAGATCTCGGGATCGGGTGATTCCCTGACCGGCATGACCGACATCGCCGTGACCACCTGGTCCCTGGAGCAGACCGCGCCGACCGATCTGCGGCCGTCCGCCGCCCCGGAGGGGGACGTGCGGATCGTCCGCGCCGAGGTGCCCTCGCCCGAGTTCAGCCGCTTCCTGTACGCCTCCGTCGGGGGCGACATCCGCTGGACGGACCGGCTGGGCTGGACCCACGCGCGGTGGCGGGAGCACCTCGAGCGGCCCGGGGTGGAGACCTGGGTGGCCTACGAGCGGGGCACACCGGCCGGGTACGTGGAGCTGACGCCCGGGGACGACGGCGTCGTGGAGATCGAGTACTTCGGCCTGATCCCGGCCTTCCGCGGCCGGCGCATCGGCGGGCACCTGCTGTCGTACGGGACCGCACGCGCCTGGGACCTCGCGGACCGCTGGCCGGGGCTGGCCACGACCAAGCGGGTGTGGCTGCACACGTGCAGCAAGGACGGCGAGTTCGCCCTGGACAACTACCGGCGCCGCGGCTTCCGCCTCTTCGACACCAAGGTCGAGGAAGAGCCGGAGGTGGAGACTCCGGGGCCTTGGCCCGGGGCCTTCCCGTCCTGACCTGCGCCGAAGCGTCCGTTTTCGGCCTGTGTGACCCACGACACCCCTGTCTCGGTCTGCGGGACAGGGGCGTCCGCATCGTGGACGAAGCTGGACTGTGTCCAGATCGCCGTGCCACGCTTCCGTCATGTCTGGAACTGGAATCGCCTTGGTGAGTCGGCGGCACGTCGACCTCGGCCGCATGTCCAGCGCCATCTGTCCGGCGCGCTGAGAGACCTCTCCAGCACCACCGGATTTCTGCGTTCCCCTCCTCCTGCGCAATGAAGCGCACGCATGCCCATGCGCCGTAAGCGCAGGTCAGAGCCGCATTCCGCCTGTATTGAAGGACGTGTCCACCATGGCCGCCACCCCGCCGAAGCCTGCTGCCGCGACTCCCCGCCGCAAGGTGAGCCGTCACCGTGGCGAGGGTCAGTGGGCTATGGGTCACTTCACCCCGCTCAACGGCAACGAGCAGACCAAGAAGGACGACGACGGTCTCAACGTACGGACACGCATTGAGACGATCTACTCCAAGCGGGGATTCGACTCCATCGACCCCGGCGACCTGCGCGGACGGATGCGCTGGTGGGGCCTGTACACCCAGCGCCGACAGGGCATCGACGGCGGCAAGACCGCGATCCTCGAGCCCGAGGAGCTGGACGACAGCTACTTCATGCTGCGCGTGCGCATCGACGGCGGCGCGCTGACCACCGCTCAGCTGCGCGTCATCGGCGAGATCTCCCAGGAGTTCGCGCGCGGCACGGCCGACATCACCGACCGGCAGAACGTCCAGTACCACTGGATCCGGATCGAGGACGTGCCCGAGATCTGGAACCGCCTGGAGGCCGTCGGCCTGTCCACCGTCACCGCCTGCGGCGACACGCCCCGCGTGATGATCGGCTCCCCGGTCGCGGGCATCGCCGAGGACGAGATCATCGACGGCACGCCGGCGCTGGAGGAGATGAAGCGCCGGGTCCTGAACAACCCGGCGTACTCGAACCTGCCGCGCAAGTTCAAGACCGCGATCTCCGGTTCGCCGGTGCAGGACGTCGTGCACGAGATCAACGACGTGGCGTTCGTCGGCGTCGAACACCCCGAGCACGGGCCGGGCTTCGACCTGTGGGTCGGCGGCGGCCTGTCCACCAACCCCAAGCTGGGCGTGCGGCTCGGTGCCTGGGTGCCCGTCGAGGACGTGCCGGACGTCTACGAGGGCGTCATCTCGATCTTCCGCGACTACGGCTACCGGCGCCTGCGCAACCGCGCCCGCCTGAAGTTCCTGGTCGCCGACTGGGGCGCGGAGAAGTTCCGCCAGGTGCTGGAGGACGAGTACCTGAAGCGGAAGCTGACCGACGGCCCCGCGCCGGCCGAGCCCACCAGCCGCTGGCGCGACCACGTCGGCGTGCACCGGCAGAAGGACGGCCGCTACTACGTCGGCTTCGCCCCGCGCGTCGGCCGCGTCGACGGCACCACCCTGACGAAGATCGCCGACCTCGCGGAGGCGCACGGCTCGGGCCGGGTCCGCACCACCGTCGAGCAGAAGATGATCATCCTCGACGTCGAGGAGGGCCGGGTCGACTCCCTGGTGGAGTCCCTGGAGGCGCTGGACCTCAGCGCCAGGCCCTCGACCTTCCGGCGCGGCACCATGGCGTGCACCGGCATCGAGTTCTGCAAGCTCGCCATCGTCGAGACCAAGGCGCGCGGCGCCTCGCTCATCGACGAACTGGAGCGCCGCCTGCCGGACTTCGACGAGCCCCTCACCATCAACCTCAACGGCTGCCCGAACGCCTGCGCCCGCATCCAGACCGCGGACATCGGCCTCAAGGGCCAGCTGGTCCTGAACGACCGGGGCGAGCAGGTCGAGGGCTACCAGGTGCACCTGGGCGGCGCGCTCGGCCTCCAGGCCGGCTTCGGCCGCAAGGTGCGCGGCCTGAAGGTGACGGCGGCGGAGCTGCCGGACTACGTGGAGCGCGTGCTGAAGCGCTACCAGGCCGAGCGCGAGGACGGCGAGCGGTTCGCCACCTGGGCGGCCCGTGCCTCGGAGGAGGCGCTGTCGTGAGCGAGCGCGCCGCGCCCTTCTACTGCCCCTACTGCGGCGACGAGGACCTGCGCCCGAGCGAGGAGGGATGGGGGTCCCCCCGCGCGAGCGGAGCCGAGCGTGGGGGAGGCGCTTGGGAATGCGGCGCGTGCAACCGCGCATTCCAGTTGAAGTTCCTCGGGCTGATCGCCCGGGGTCTTCGGCCCGACTCCACGGGAGGGGAAGCGATATGACGGCCACTCAGGAAGAGCGGACGACCGACGAGCTGAAGGCGCTGGCCGAGCGGGCGGGCCGCGAGCTGGAGGACGCCTCGGCGCTGGAGATCCTCCGGTGGGCCGCGGAGACCTTCGGCGGGCGCTTCTGCGTGACCTCCTCCATGGAGGACGCGGTCGTCGCCCACCTCGCCTCCCGCGCCCTGCCCGGCGTGGACGTGGTGTTCCTCGACACCGGCTACCACTTCCCGGAGACCATCGGCACCCGGGACGCGGTGGAGGCCGTGATGGACGTGAACGTCATCACGCTCACCCCGCGCCAGACGGTCGCCGAGCAGGACGCCGAGTACGGGCCGAGGCTGCACGACCGCGACCCCGACCTGTGCTGCGCGCTGCGCAAGGTGAAGCCGCTGGAGGAGGGGCTGAAGGGCTACCAGGCGTGGGCGACCGGGCTGCGCCGCGACGAGTCCGAGACGCGGGCGAACACCCCCGTGGTCGGCTGGGACGAGAAGCGGGGGAAGGTCAAGATCTCCCCCATCGCCCGGTGGACGCAGGAGGACGTGGAGGCGTACGTCGCCGAGCACGGGGTCCTCACCAACCCGCTGCTGATGGACGGTTACGCCTCCGTGGGCTGCGCGCCCTGCACCCGCCGTGTGCTGGAGGGCGAGGACGCGCGGGCCGGCCGCTGGGCGGGCCGCTCCAAGACCGAGTGCGGACTGCACGGCTGACATGACGACCACCGAGATTCAGGAGAACCACGTGACGACCGGAGCCACCGTCTGGCTCACGGGTCTGCCGAGCGCCGGCAAGACCACCATCGCGCACGAGCTGGCCGGCCGACTGCGCCGGGAGGGCCGGCGCGTCGAGGTGCTCGACGGCGACGAGATCCGCGAGTTCCTCTCGGCGGGCCTCGGCTTCGGCCGCGAGGACCGGCACACCAACGTGCAGCGCATCGGCTTCGTCGCCGAACTGCTCGCCCGCAACGGCGTCACGGCGCTGGTCCCGGTGATCGCGCCGTACGCGGACAGCCGGGACGCCGTGCGCAAGCGGCACGAGGCGAACGGCACCGCGTACGTGGAGGTGCACGTGGCCACCCCGGTCGAGGTGTGCTCCGTGCGCGACGTGAAGGGTCTGTACGCCAAGCAGGCCGCGGGTGAGCTGACGGGGCTCACCGGGGTCGACGACCCGTACGAGGAGCCCGTCGCGCCCGACCTGCGCATCGAGTCGCAGGACCAGACCGTCCAGGAGTCCGCCGCGGCGGTGTACGCCCTGCTCAGCGAAAGGGGACTGGCATGACGACGACCGTCGCCACGGTCGAGGAGGGCGAGGGCGCCGCGAACAGCCCGTACGCCCTCTCCCACCTCGACGCCCTCGAGTCCGAGGCGGTGCACATCTTCCGCGAGGTGGCGGGCGAGTTCGAGCGGCCGGTGATCCTGTTCTCCGGCGGCAAGGACTCCATCCTCATGCTGCACCTGGCGCTGAAGGCGTTCGCCCCCGCGGCCGTGCCGTTCTCCCTGCTGCACGTCGACACCGGGCACAACTTCCCCGAGGTCCTGGACTACCGCGACCGCACGGTGGAGAAGCACGGGCTGCGCCTGCACGTCGCCTCCGTGCAGGACTACATCGACCGGGGGGTGCTCAAGGAGCGCCCGGACGGCACGCGCAACCCGCTGCAGACGCTGCCGCTGACCGAGAAGATCCAGGCGGAGAAGTTCGACGCCGTCTTCGGCGGCGGGCGCCGCGACGAGGAGAAGGCCCGCGCCAAGGAGCGGGTGTTCTCGCTGCGCGACGAGTTCTCCCAGTGGGACCCGCGCCGCCAGCGTCCCGAGCTGTGGAACCTGTACAACGGCCGGCACGCCCCCGGCGAGCACGTCCGGGTCTTCCCGCTGTCCAACTGGACCGAGCTGGACGTGTGGCAGTACATCGCCCGCGAGGGCATCGAGCTGCCCGAGATCTACTACGCCCACGAGCGCGAGGTCTTCGCGCGCGCCGGCATGTGGCTGACCGCCGGCGAGTGGGGCGGCCCGAAGGACGGCGAGACGGTCCAGAAGCGGCGGGTCCGCTACCGCACCGTGGGCGACATGTCCTGCACCGGCGCGGTCGACTCCGACGCCGACACCATCGAGAAGGTGATCGCCGAGATCGCCGCCTCCCGGCTCACCGAGCGCGGCGCGACGCGTGCCGACGACAAGCTCTCCGAGGCCGCGATGGAAGACCGCAAGCGCGAGGGGTACTTCTAGACATGACCAGCACCACCGAGCCCACCGAGCCGCTGTCGGCCGCGCAGCTGTCGGAGACCACCCTGCTGCGGTTCGCCACCGCGGGGTCCGTCGACGACGGCAAGTCCACCCTGGTCGGCCGTCTGCTGCACGACTCCAAGTCGGTCCTCGTGGACCAGCTGGAGGCCGTGGAGCGCGCCTCCGCGAGCCGCGGCCAGGAGGCCCCGGACCTGGCGCTGCTCACCGACGGCCTGCGGGCCGAGCGCGAGCAGGGCATCACCATCGACGTGGCCTACCGCTACTTCGCGACCCCCCGGCGCCGGTTCATCCTGGCCGACACCCCCGGGCACGTGCAGTACACCCGGAACATGGTCACCGGCGCCTCCACGGCCGAGCTGACGGTGATCCTGGTCGACGCCCGCAACGGCGTCGTCGAGCAGACCCGCCGGCACGCCGCGATCGCCGCGCTGCTGCGGGTGCCGCACGTGGTGCTCGCCGTCAACAAGATGGACCTGGTCGAGTACCGGGAGTCCGTGTTCGCCGCCATCGCCGAGGAGTTCACGGCGTACGCGACCGAGCTGGGCATCCCCGAGGTCACCGCGATCCCGATCTCGGCGCTCGCGGGCGACAACGTGGTGGAGCCGTCGGCGGTCATGGACTGGTACGGGGGGCCGACCGTCCTGGAGCACCTGGAGACCGTCCCGGTCAGCCACGACCTGGCGCACTGCCACGCCCGGCTGCCCGTGCAGTACGTGATCCGTCCGCAGACCGCCGAGCACCCCGACTACCGGGGTTACGCGGGCCAGATCGCCGCCGGCACCTTCCGCGTCGGCGACGAGGTCACCGTGCTGCCGTCGGGCCGCACCTCGAAGGTGTCCGGCATCGACCTGCTGGGCGTGCCGGTCGACGCGGCCTGGACGCCGCAGTCGGTGACGCTGCTGCTGGAGGACGACATCGACGTCTCCCGCGGCGACCTGATCGTGCCCAGCAAGGACGCGCCGGCCACCACCCAGGACGTCGAGGCCACGGTCTGCCACGTCGCCGACGCGCCGCTGACGGTGGGCCACCGCGTGCTGCTCAAGCACGGCACCCGCACGGTCAAGGCGATCGTCAAGGACATCCCGGCCCGGCTCACGCTGGACGACCTGTCCCTGCACCCGCACCCCGGCCGGCTCGTCGCCAACGACATCGGCCGCGTGAAGATCCGTACCGCCGAGCCGCTGCCCGCGGACTCCTACGCGGACTCCCGCCGCACCGGTTCGTTCATCCTGATCGACCCGAGCGACGGCACCACGCTCACCGCCGGGATGGTGGGCGAGTCCTTCGCCGCGCCGGAGCCGGTCAAGGACGCGGACGACGACGGGTGGGACTTCTGAGCATGAACTCCCCCGACTTCTGGTCCACGTTCGCGAAGGAGGGCGGCCGCGTCGGCAGCGGTGCCCTCGGCAGCGGACAGGGAGGAGTGGGGCGATGTGCGTGCTGACGTACGCGCACCGCACGCGCGCCCGCACCCCCCACCCGCACAGCCGAAGACCTGCCGACCTCCCGGCCACGACCTGACCCCTCGGACCATCCGACAGGCGTGACCGCCGGGCCAACGAGAGGACCACCTCCCGTGCCTGCCACCTCCGCCCTGCGCCGTACGCTGGCGGTCATCGCCGCGCTCCCCCTCCTGACCCTGGCCGCCTGCGGGTACGGCTCCCAGGCCAAGGACGACGACACCGTCAAGGTCGCCGCGGGTGCCGAGAAGATCGACGGTCTGGACTCCGTCCGCATCGGCTACTTCGGCAACGTCACCCACGCCACCGCCCTGGTAGGCAACCGGAAGGGCTTCTTCCAGAAGGCGCTCGGCGGGACCGAGGCCAAGTACGCGACCTTCAACGCGGGCCCGTCCGAGATCGAGGCGCTGAACTCCGGCTCCATCGACATCGGCTGGATCGGCCCCTCCCCCGCGATCAACGGCTACACCAAGTCCGACGGCAAGAACCTGCGGATCATCGGCGGTTCGGCCTCCGGCGGCGTGAAGCTGGTGGTGAACCCGGACAGGATCAAGTCCCTGAAGGACGTCAAGGGCAAGCGCATCGCGACCCCGCAGCTGGGCAACACGCAGGACGTGGCGTTCCTCAACTGGATCGCCGAGCAGGGCTGGAAGGTCGACGCGCAGAGCGGCAAGGGCGACGTCACGGTCGTCCGCAGCGACAACAAGGTCACCCCGGACGCCTACCGGTCCGGTTCCCTGGACGGCGCCTGGGTGCCCGAGCCCACCGCCTCCAAGCTGGTCGCCGCGGGCGGCAAGGTGCTCCTCGACGAGTCGACGCTGTGGCCCGACGAGAAGTTCGTGATCACGAACATCATCGTGTCGCAGAAGTTCCTGAAGGAGCACCCGAAGGCCGTCGAGGCCGTCCTGAAGGCCTCGGTCGACACCAACGCGTGGATCGGGGCCCATCCGGAGGAGGCGAAGGCCGCGGCCAACGCGCAGCTGGAGAAGGACACCGGCAAGGCACTGCCGGCCGAGGTCCTGGACCCGGCCTGGAAGTCGATCCAGCTCACCGACGACCCGCTGGCCGCCACCCTCGACGCCCAGGCGGAGCACGCCGTGAAGGCCGGTCTGCTGGAGAAGCCCGACCTCGACGGCATCTACGACCTCACGCTGCTCAACAAGGTCCTCGAGGCCAAGGGCGAGCCCGCGGTCGACGACGCCGGTCTCGGCGTCGAGTAAGCCCGGATCCGACCATTCCCAGGAGGTGACGACCATGGCCACGACCCTCGCCAAGGCCGCCGACGGTACCGAGGCGGCCACGCACGCCGCCCGGATCGAGCACGTCTCGAAGTCGTTCGCGGGCCCCGCCGGACAGCAGCTCGTGCTGGACGACATCACCCTCGATGTCGCGCCCGGCGAGTTCGTCACCCTCCTGGGGGCCTCCGGCTGCGGCAAGTCCACGCTGCTGAACCTGGTGGCGGGCCTGGACAGGCCCAGCGCCGGCGCCATCACCACGGACGGGCGCCCGGCCCTGATGTTCCAGGAGCACGCCCTGTTCCCGTGGCTGACCGCGGGCAAGAACATCGAGCTCGCCCTGAAGCTGCGCGGCGTGCCCAAGTCCGAGCGCCGCGACAAGGCCGAGGAACTGCTCGAACTCGTCCGGCTCAAGGGCGCGTACGGCAAGCGGGTGCACGAGCTGTCGGGCGGCATGCGCCAGCGCGTCGCGATGGCACGCGCCCTCGCGCAGGAGAGCAAGCTGCTGCTGATGGACGAGCCGTTCGCGGCGCTGGACGCGATCACGCGGGACGTGCTGCACGACGAGCTGACCCGGATCTGGCGGGAGACGAAGCTGTCCGTCCTGTTCGTCACGCACAACGTGCGCGAGGCCGTGCGGCTCGCCGAGCGCGTGGTACTGCTGTCCTCCCGTCCCGGGCGCGTGGCGCGCCAGTGGACGGTGGGCATCGAGCACCCGCGCCGCATCGAGGACACCGCCGTGGCGGAACTGTCCGTCGAGATCACCGAAGAACTGCGTGGGGAGATCCGCCGCCATGGCCAGCACTGAGACGACCAGCCCGGCGAAGGACGGCGGCGACCTCGCCGGTCTGGAGGCGGGCCTCGACGCACTGGAGACGGTGCAGCAGGGCCGCAGGCCCTTCCGGCAGACCTTCGTCGAGAAGATCCTGCCGCCCACCGTCGCAGTGCTCCTGGTGCTGGCGACATGGCAGGGGCTGGTCTCCTTCGACGTCGTCGACGACCCGACCAAGCTGCCCGCCCCGTCCGCCGTGTGGGACGTCGTCCACCAGGCGTGGCTCCAGGGCGAACTGCTCGGCTACATCTGGACCAGCGTCTCGCGCGGTCTGCTCGGCTTCTGCTTCGCCCTGCTGATCGGCACCCCGCTGGGGCTGCTGGTGGCGCGGGTGAAGTTCGTGCGGGCGGCGATCGGCCCGATCCTGTCCGGCCTCCAGTCGCTGCCGTCGGTGGCCTGGGTGCCGCCGGCCGTGATCTGGCTGGGCCTGAACAACACGATGATGTACGCCGTCATCCTGCTGGGCGCGGTGCCGTCCATCGCCAACGGCCTGGTGTCCGGCGTCGACCAGGTGTCCCCGCTGTTCCTGCGGGCGGGCCGCACGCTGGGCGCGACGGGGCTGAAGGGCACCTGGCACATCGTGCTGCCGGCCGCGCTGCCCGGCTACGTGGCGGGGCTGAAGCAGGGCTGGGCCTTCTCCTGGCGGTCGCTGATGGCCGCCGAGATCATCGCGTCCTTCCCCGACCTGGGCGTGGGCCTCGGCCAGTTGCTGGAGAACGGCCGCAACGCCAGCGACATGGCCATGGTCTTCGAGGCCATCCTGCTGATCCTGATCGTCGGCATCGCCATCGACCTGCTGATCTTCAGCCCGCTGGAGCGGTGGGTGCTGCGCAGCCGCGGTCTGCTGGTGAGGAGCTGAGGTACGCCATGCACCGTCCGGTCCGCCCCGCCCGTCACGCCCGTCCCGTCCTGCTGGTCGTCGCCCACGGCAGCCGCGATCCGCGGCACGCCGCGACCGTGCACGCCCTGGTCCGCCGGGTCAGGTCGCTGCGCCCGGGGCTGCGGGTGGAGACCGGCTTCCTGGACTTCAACGTGCCCTCCGTGCAGGGCGCGCTGGAGTCGCTGGCGGAGGAGGGGGTGCGGGACGTGGTGGTGCAGCCGCTGCTGCTGACCCGCGCCTTCCACGCCAAGGCCGACATCCCGGCCGTCCTCGCGGACGCGCCGGCCCGGCTGCGGATCCGGCAGGCAAAGGTGCTCGGCCCCTCCCCGCTGCTGCTGGCGGCGCTGGAACGGCGGCTGTACGAGGCGGGCCTCACGCCCGCCGACAAGTCCTCGACCGGGGTCGTGCTGGCCTCGGCGGGGTCCTCCGACCCGGAGGCGATCGCAGTGATCGCAGAAATCGCGCGGGAGTGGCGGCACACCGGTTGGTGCGCCGTGCGGCCTGCGTTCGCCTCCGCATCCCTTCCCCGTACCGAGGACGCGGTCCGCGAGCTGCGCGCCGCCGGCTGCGCACGCGTCGCCGTCGCCCCGTACGTGCTGGCCCCCGGCTTCCTGCCGGACCGCATCGCGCGGGGTGCGGCCGGGGCGGACGTCCTGGCGGACGTGCTGGGCCCGGCGCCCGAGGTGGCGCGGCTGCTGCTGGAGCGGTACGACGCGGCGCGGTCGCCGCTGCCGGCGCTGGTGGCGGTCGGCGCCTGACGCCGGACCGGCCGGGCGTCAGGCGCCGGGGGCGGTCAGTTCCACCAGTTTGACGACCGTGTTCCAGTTGCGGCTGGTGGCGATCACGCCCTTGGTCACACGAGGCCTGGCGAGCGCCTCGGCGAGCTTGGAGCGGCCGAGGCCGTCCGGCGCGTACAGGTACAGGGCGCGGTCGCCGAGGCGGAACTCCTCGGGGAGGAAGGCGGCCCGGTCCACGGACGCGAAGCGCTCCTCGTCGACCGGCGCGGAGAAGTAGGTGACGTGGAGCTGCCTGGCCTCGAGGTCGGCGGCGGGGAAGGGGCAGGAGTCGGCGACGGCCCGCAGATAGGCGTGGTCGCGCACGATCACGTCCACCGGGAAGCCGAAGTGCTCCTCGATCGCCTGCGCCACCTCGGCGGCCAGGGACTCCTCGTCGCCGTGACCGGACGTGAACACGGCCTGTCCGCTCTGGAGGTGGGTGCGCACGGCGTCGTGGCCGAGACCCTCCAGGAGGGTGCGCAGTTCGGCCATCGGGACCTTCCTGGCGCCGCCCACGTTGATTCCGCGCAGCAGCGCCGCGTACGTCGTCGTCATGCGCACACCCTAGGGTGGCCGTCGCGCCCCGTGGGGGCGGGCGCGACGGCCGCGTCCGCCGGGGCGGACGTGCGCGCCACTCTCGCCGATCCGCGGGGCGGGATTCAACCACTGCGCGCGCGTGTGACCTGTTCAACAACCCCACGGAAGGGAACCTGGCGGAATCCGTCCTCCGGCCGCACCCCGACCGCCGTCCCCGACGGTCCCGGGTAGATGTAAGGGACCGTCGTCCTCCCCAGCGGTGAGACCGGGCGTCCGAGGGGATGAGCCGGACCCGTCCCGCTTCACCAGTCAGCACGACGTGACCGGCTTTTCCGGGCCATAGCGTCGAAGCGTCAGGTGGTGGCAGGGGGCCTCCACCGCGGACGAGGGGGCAAGCCCGTCATGGGGAACGCAGACACACGGGTGCGGGGCGTCGCCGCCCGGGCCGGCGGCTGGAGCGCCCGGCACCGATGGGCTGCCGTCGGGATCTGGGTACTGTTCGTCGTCCTGGCGATGGGGCTCGGTTCGGCGGCCGGCCGCGTCGACGTCAAGGACAGCGAGCAGATGGGGGGCGAGACGCGCACCGCCGCCCGGATCGTCGAGGACGCCGGGATCGACGAACCGGCCGGTGAGAGCGTCCTGATCCAGGCGAGGGACGGGAGGCTGACGGCCACGGACGCCGAGTTCCGCGCCGCCGTCACCGCGGTCGTCGAGGCGGTGGAGGGCACCGGCGAGGTCACGGGCGTGACCTCCCCGTACGAGACGAGGACCATCTCGCAGGACGGCCGCAGCGCGCTGGTGCAGTTCGACATGCGCGGCGAGGCGGACACCGCGGGCGAGCGGGTCGAACCGGTGCTGAAGGCCGTCGAGGGCGTCCAGAAGGAGCACGGGTCGCTGCGGATCGAGGAGATCGGCGGCGCCAGCATGATGAAGACGTTCGACGACGCGTTCGGCGACGACTTCCAGAAGGCCGAGTACTCCGCGGTGCCGGTGGCCCTCGGCATCCTGCTCGTCGCGTTCGGCGCGCTGGTGGCCGCGCTGGTGCCGGTGGCGCTGGCGATCACCGCGATCATGGCGACGATGGGTCTGATGGGCCTGGTCAGCCACTTCCAGCCGATGAGCGACACCGCCAACTCCGTGATGCTGCTGGTCGGTCTGGCGGTCGGCGTCGACTACTGCCTGTTCTACCTGCGCCGTGAGCGCGAGGAGCGCGCCGCGGGCCGGGACGCGCAGACCGCGCTGCGGATCGCCGCCGCCACCAGTGGCCGGGCGATCGTCGTCTCCGGTGTGACGGTGTGCGTGGCGATGGCGGGCATGCTGTTCACCGGCATCGCCGAGTTCGAGGCGATGGGTCTGGCCTCGCTGATGGTGGTCGCGGTCGCCATGGTCGGCTCGGTGACGGTGCTGCCGGCGCTGCTGTCCCTGCTGGGCGAGCGGGTGGAGAAGGGGCGCGTCCCGTTCCTGCGCCGGCGTCGGCGCCGGGCCACCGGGGAGGGCAGCCGGTTCTGGACCGCCGTGCTGCGGCGCGTGCTCGCCAGGCCGGTGCTCGCCGCGGCCGTGGCGGTCGGCGCCCTGCTGGCCGTCGCCGCCCCCGCCGTCGGCATGAAGACGCAGAACCTCACCCTGGACCAGGAGTTCGGCGACTCGCTGCCCCTCGTGCAGACGTACGACCGGGTCAACGAGGCCTTCCCGGGCGGCTCCGACCCGGCCGAGGTGGTCGTGAAGGCCGACGACATCAACGCGCCCGAGGTGCGGGCCGCGCTGGCCGACTTCCGTACGCAGGCGGTCGGTTCGGGCGCCTCGCGCGGTCCGGTCGACATCACCGTGCACGACGAGCAGAACGTCGCCCTGATCCACGTCCCGCTGGTCGGCGGCTCCGACCAGGACGAGGCGGGCGAGAGCCTGGACAAGCTGCGCGACGAGGTCCGGCCCGCCACGCTGGGCAAGGTCGACGGCGTCGAGGCCCCGATCACCGGGCAGGTGGCCGGCAACAAGGACTTCAACGACCAGCTCGTCGGCTCGGTCGCGCCGGTCTTCGCGTTCGTCGTGGTCTTCGCCTTCCTGCTGATGCTGCTGTCGTTCCGCTCCCTGACAGTGGCGATCACCTCGATCGTGCTGAACCTGCTGTCGGTGGGCGCGGCGTACGGCATCCTCGTCGCCGTCTTCCAGCACGGCTGGGGCGCCTCGCTGGTGGGCGCGGAGGGGGTCGGCGCCATCGTCACCTGGCTGCCGCTGTTCCTCTTCGTGATCCTGTTCGGCCTGTCGATGGACTACCACGTGTTCGTGGTCTCGCGGATCCGCGAGGCGCGGCTGCGCGGCCGCACGACGAGGGACGCGATCCAGCACGGCGTGGTCACCACGGCCGGGGTCGTCACCAGCGCCGCGGTCATCATGGTCGCCGTGTTCGCCATCTTCGGCACCCTGTCCATGCAGTCCATGAAGCAGATGGGCGTGGGCCTGGCGGCGGCGGTGCTGATCGACGCGACCGTCATCCGGGGCGTGCTGCTGCCGGCCGTGATGGCCCTGCTGGGCGAGCGCAACTGGTACCTGCCGAAGTGGCTGCACCGGCTGCCGGACCTCACCCACGACGAGTCGCCCGAGGCGGTCGCTCCGCCGGCCCGGGACGACGAGGGCGAGCGGGTCGGGGTCTGAGCGGCCCGGGAAGTGGTGAGGGCCCGTCGGTCCGGGGGAACCGACGGGCCCTTCGCCGTCGCCGGCGCACGCCGTCAGGGGCGCCGCGCCGCCGCCAGTTCGGCCTCGATCAGGTCGGCCGCCCGCCGGGTGCCGCCCTCCTGGGCCATCTGCTCCCGGATCTCCCTCAGGCGCGCGGCCGCCTCCGGATCGTCGACCAGGGCGAGGGCGGCGGTGCGCAGCGCCTCGGCGGTGGCCTCCTCGGTCGCGAGCCTGCGGGCGACGCCGAGGCCCTCGAGCATGTCGGCGTTGACGAACTGGTCGGCCGCCTGCGGTACGGCGATCATCGGCGTGGCGGTCGCCAGGCCCTCCTGGCTGCCGCCGGCGCCCGCGTGGGTGACGAACAGGTCGGCCTGCTGGAGGATCGCCAACTGCGGCACCCAGGAGCGGACTTCCACGCTGTCCGGCACGTCGCCCAGCTCGGCGGGGTCGACGTGCGCTCCGACCTGGAGCACGGTGTGCCAGCCGGGCAGTTCGCCGAAGGCCTTGACGCACTCCCGGTAGAACGCGGGCTGCTTGGTGAAGGCGGACCCGAGGGAGACGAGGACGACCTTCTCTGCGCCCTCGGGGCGCGTCCAGTCGCCCTCGGTGGAGCGGTCCCCCTGGCAGGCGCCGACGAAGGTGTACACCTTCTCGTCCACCCGGTCGGCGTTGGGCTGGAGCGCCTTGGGGATCAGCACCAGGGAACGGTCGGGGCGGCCTGTGAACGGGTCGGGGTGGTCGGTGATCCCGTTCTCCTCCAGCCAGGCGTGGAAGCGGGCGTAGTAGGCCTGCCCCCGCTCGGTCTTCAGCGGCTCCTCCCACATCGGCTCGGCGACCTCCTGCTCGTAGCCCTCCCAGGCGACCATGCAGGGCGACAGGGAGATCACGGGCACGTCCCAGCGGCGGCCGAGGACGCGTGCGGCGTAGGAGGCGATGTCGTGCAGGACCAGGTCCGGCTCGTCCCCCTCGTACGCCTCGGCGAGCTGCGGGAGCGACTGGATCGCGTCGTCGAGGAAGGGCTCCACGTTGTCCAGCAGGGTGCTCCCCCACGCCTCCGGGTCGGCGTCGGGGCCGGGCAGCGTGCTGTTCCAGAGCTTGGGTTCGGCGCCCGTCCCGGCGACCTTGTCCGCGAGGAGCGGCGGGATCGCGTACGTCACCCGGTGCCCCCGCGCGACGAGCTCGCGGATCACCTCCAGGCTGGGGTTCACGTGGCCGTGGGCGGCGATGGAGAACATGGCGATGTGGGCGGGGCGACTGGTCATGTCCGCACCGTATGCGAGACGAGACGTCTCGTGCAACCCTGTTGCGGTGCCGCCGCCCCACCGGTCCGGCGGCACCGTCAGCGCTGGTAGCGGGCGAGTACCAGGTTGCCGTCCTCCTCCAGCCTCTCGCGCAGCTCCGCCATGCCGATCGCTCCGCTGTAGTACTCCTGGAGCGCGGGGGTGGCCACCTTGTCCTTCCACTCGGCGTAGCCGCGGACGGACTGCGCGGGCGCCGGGCGCAGGTGGGCGGCGAGGGCGGTACCGGTGGCCCAGCCCTTCCCGGGCGTGTGCAGGGCGGGGTCCTCCAGGGCCCGGGTGCCGGTGGGCAGCATCCAGTCGCCGAGGGCGAGGCGGACCATGTTGTCCGGCTGGAGGAGGAAGTCGACGAACGCGGCGGCCTCCTCCTTGTGCGGGCTGTCCTCGGCGATCGACAGGGTCTGCGGGCTGACGCCCTGGGCGAGCCCGTCGGCGCCGGCCGGGGCGGGCAGGACCTGCCAGTCGAAGCCCTCGGGGGCCTGCTGCTCGATCTGCTGGCGGTAGGAGAAGCCGAGCGGCACCATCGCGTACCTGCCCGCGAAGAAGCCGGGCAGGGTGTCCGAGCCGCCGCTGCCCAGGGTGGAGGCCGGGGCGCTGCGGTCGCGGCCGACCTGGTCGTGGATCGTGCGCGGCACCACCTGGTCGGCCTCCTCGAACCGGACGGTGACCCTGCCGTCCGCGTCCCGGTGGAACAGCCGGCCGCCGGCGGACAGCGACAGGTTGAGCGTGGCGGACACGGGCTCCTTGAGCGGCCAGGCCACGCCGTACGTCCCGTCGCCGCTCAGCCGCTCGGTCACCTGCCGGAACTCCGGCCAGGTCCAGGGGCGTTCGGGCGTCGGGATCCGGACGCCGGACTTCTCCAGCAGGGCCGTGTTGGCGATCAGGACGCGGGGTTCCTGGAGGAACGGCACGCCGTAGACGCCGTCGCCGAAGGTGACCGTCTCCCAGCTGTGCGGGGGAATGTCGTTCTTCAGCCGCCGGGGCAGCAGGTCGGTGAGGTCGGCGAGGTAGCCGCCGTAGGCGAAGTCCGCGAGGTCGTCGGAGGCGTCGTGGATGATGTCGGGCGCCTCGCCGCCCTCGAAGGAGGTGAGGAGCTGGTCGTGGACGCTGTCCCAGCTGCCCTGGACGTACTCGACCCGCACGTCCGGGCGGGCCGCGTTCCACTCCTCGACCAGTTCCTTGTTGGCCTCGACGGACTCCTCCTGCCAGGCCAGGGACTGGAAGCGCAGGGTGATCCGGCCGTCGTCGGCGTCGCCGCCCGCGCCGGTGCAGGCCGCGAGCAGCAGGGCGAGCGCGACGAGCACGGTGGTGGTCCTGGTGCGCATCAGCTCTTCACCGCCCCGGCGAGCATGCCGCCCGTGATCCGCCGCTGGATGAGCGCGAACACGACCAGCGAGGGCAGTGTCGCGAGGAAGGCCGCCGCCGCCAGCGGACCGAGGTCGGCGACGCCCTCGGCGCCGATGAAGTGGGTGAGCACGACCGGCAGGGTCTGTTTCTCCGGTGTCTTCAGCAGCACCAGCGCGAAGAAGAACTCGTTCCACGCGGTGATGAACGCGAACAGCGCCGTCGCCACGATCCCCGGCGCGAGCAGCGGCGCGGTCACCGAGACGAGGGTGCGCAGCCGCCCGGCCCCGTCGACCGCCGCGGCCTCCTCCAGCTCGGCCGGCACGGCGCGGACGTATCCCGCGAGCATCCACAGCGCGAACGGCAGCGACCACACGACGTACACCATCACCAGCCCGGGCACGGAGTTGATCAGCCGGAGGTTCTTCAGGACCAGGAAGAGCGGGATGATCAGCAGGACGAAGGGGAAGGCCTGGCTGACCACGACCCATCCGGTGGCCGCCCGGGTGAGCCGGCCGCGGCGGCGGGCCATGACGTACGCCATCGGCGTCGCGATCAGCACGGCGATCACGGCGGCGCCGAGCGCGGCGACCAGGGAGTTGAGCGCGGCGTGCAGCAGCGGCTGCTCGTCGAAGGCCTGCCGGAAGTTGTCGAGGGTGGGGTTCTCCGGGATCCAGGTGGGGTGCAGGCTCGCCAGCTCGCGCGGCGGTTTGAACGCGGTGGACAGCAGCCACAGGAACGGGAAGGCCAGGAAGACGAGATAGGCGAGCAGCGCGGCGTACTGGCCCGCGCGGGCTCCGGTCGAGGTCCTCACGCGTCGTCACCTCCCCTGAGCCGGCCGACGAGGAAGACGGCCAGCAGGACCGAGATCACGGCGACCATGACGCAGCCCATCGCCGCCGCGTAACCGAACTGCCCGTACCGGAAGGCCTCCTCGTAGGCGAAGAGCATGGGCAGCCGGGTCCGGCCGCCGGGACCGCCGTTGGTCAGCACGTAGACCAGGGCGAAGGAGTTGACGTTCCAGATGAGGTTGAGCGCGGTGACGGCGAGCGCGACCGGTCTCAGGGCGGGCCAGGTGACGGTGCGGAAGCGGCGCCAGGCTCCGGCGCCGTCGACCGCGGCGGCCTCGTGCAGCTCGCGGGGGGTGTTCTGCAGGCCGGCGAGCAGGGCGACCGTGGTCTGCGGCATGCCGGCCCAGACGCCGACGACGATCACGGCGGGCAGGGCGGTGGCCAGACCGCTGAGCCAGTCGCGGCCGTCGCCGAGCCCGAGGTCGCGCAGGGTCTCGTTGAGGATGCCGGCGTCCGGGTTGTAGACGAGCCGCCACATGATGCCGACGACGACCTCGGGCATCGCCCAGGGGACGATCGCCAGGGCGCGGGCCAGCCAGCGCAGTCGCAGGTTCTGGTTCAGCAGCAGGGCGAGGCCGAGCGCGAGCAGGAACTGCGGCACGGTCACGCCGAGGGCCCACACCAGCCCGATGCGGAACGACTCCCAGAACAGCGTGTCGTGCAGCAGGTCCTGGAAGTTCAGGGCGCCGATCCACCGGGTGGGCTCGGTGCGGCCCGACTGGGCGTCGGTGAACGCCAGCAGGATGCCGTAGAGCAGCGGTCCGACGCTGAGCACCAGGATGGGGATCAGCGCGGGCAGCACCAGGAACCAGGCGCCGTGGTCGGGGCCGCGCGGTGGCCGGTCCCCGCCGGGCGCGCGGCGCGCCGGTCCTCTCACCTCGGTCACCGATGTCACGTGGTCAGCCCCTTCGCACGGCTCGGACGGGCCTGGTCATGGTCGTCAAGGCGCTGTGCCCCGTCAAGGGACCGCGCACACGCTCCCACCTGTGCGAATGCGACACTGGCCGTCGGATGGCGGGATTTCGGCGGTGGACGCGCACGGCCGGCGTGTGCCGTACCCCGGCGGAGTCCCGGGCCGTCCCCGGCGGCCGCACCGGCTCAGGCGCTTCGCACCTGCCCGGGCGACGGCGGGGCGGCGACGACGGACCGGAGCGGACACGGAGGACGGACGATGGACGAGGCACGGGCGCGGGAGGTGCTGGCCGCGGCGGAGGTGCTGCCCGGCCCGGCGCGGGAGGCGCGGCTGCTCGCCCTCGGCGAGAACGCAGTCTTCGCCGCCGGCGACCTGGTGGTCAAGGTGGGCCGCGACGCCGAACTCCTCGGGCGGGCCGGCCGGGAACTGGCCGTCGCGGTGTGGCTGGAGGAGGCCGGTGTGCCGGCGGTGCGGGCGGCCCGGCCGGAGGCGCTGACGGTCGACGGGCATCCCGTGACCGTGTGGCACCGGCTGCCCGACGCGGTGCGGCCCGCCGAGCCGCGGGACGTGGCGGAACTGCTGCGGCTGGTCCACGCGCTGCCCTCCCCCTCCTTCGCGCTGCCGCCCCGCGAGCTGCTGGGCGGGGTGGAACGCTGGCTGCGGCTCGCCGGTGACGCGATCGCCCCCGCGGACGCGGCGTACCTGCGCGAGCGCCGCGACGGCTTCGCGACGGCCGCCGCCGCGCTCACCCCCCACCTGCCGCCCGGCCCGATCCACGGCGACGCGCTCCCCCGCAATGCGCACGTCGGCCCCGACGGTCCGGTCCTGGTCGACCTGGAGACCTTCTCCGCCGACCTGCGCGAGCACGACCTGGTGGTGATGGCCCTCAGCCGGGACCGCTACGGGCTGCCCGCCGAGGCGTACGACGCCTTCACCGCGGCCTACGGCTGGGACGTGCGCGAGTGGGACGGCTGCGCGGTGCTGCGCGGGGCCCGCGAGACGGCCAGCTGCGCCTGGGTGGCCCAGCACGCGCCGAGCAACCCGAAGGCACTGGCCGAGTTCGAACGCCGGGTGGCGTCGCTGCGGGACGGGGATCCGACGGTGCGCTGGTACCCGTTCTGACGGCCGGGCGGGCGGGGCCGGGTCGGACCGGCTCGCCGGCCGGTTGGCGGACCGGCCACGCCCCGTCGACGACGGCCGCGGCGGCGCCCTTGCGGCGCAGGAAGCTCTGGAAGTCGGCCGCCCACTCGGCGTACCACTCGATCTGGCGGTGGTGCGGCTCCACCGGTCCGAGGGCGGCGACCTCGGGGTGGCGGCCGGCTGTCGCGAAGGCCGGCCGGGCCGCGGCGAGGGCGTCGGCCGAGGCGTCGTGGGTGGCGTCGAGCGGGACGCCGTTCAAGTACTACGAGAGCTCACGGCGCACCGGCCCTGGGCGGCAGGCGTCCGTCCGTGACAACCGTGCGGTGGAGAAGGCCGCCAAGCGTGGAAACGCCAGGTTTCTCTCTGTGCCTCGGTATACAGCCTTCCGCGACGTCGGATTGCGCGGCTTGTCTCCCGACGGGACCGCGGATGTGTCCTTCCGGGGCCGTAATACCGAGCGGAATCCCGTCATGGCGGAAACCAGCGGCTCTCCCAGGCAGCCAACCGAAACGATCGCGTCACTCGCATCGATCGCCGCTGATCGATGCGGCCTGATGCAGCACGGTATCCCGCTTGCAGAAGGTGATCGCGATGGCCATCCTCAAAGGCGGCGATGCGCCGGCCCTCGCCCTACGCTCCCGATCACGAGATCGACTGCTGAGCGAGCATCGTCAACAATTACGGGGAGCAACGTGCCGCCTTTCGTCTACCGGATCGCCAAGTACGACCCTGCCGACCGCAACGAGCACGGCAGCTACGTCGGCGCTGAGGACACGACCGACGACCACGGACCGGTCGAGACTGCATATCTGCAAGCGGTTGCCGCCTTCGCCGAGGACACCGGCGTCAACCACCTGGCCATTCGTGAGCCGGGGATCTCCGGCCTTGCCCACTTCGGTCTGGAGCCGGCGGTCGACGGTCACGGCCTTGCCGAGCTCTTCCCACCCGACCTCAGCGGGTTCCACGACGGTGCGGAGGTGCCCCTCTCCGTCGGTCTGGAGCTGGTCCGTGTCATGCTCCGCGAAAACGGTGCCTGGTGCCGTCTGGCGGTGGAGGACACGTTCGACGTGCAGGTCGGCTGGGACCAGTACCTCTACGTCAGCAGCGACAAGCCCTGCGAGCGCGCCGTTGCCCACACCCGGGCGCTCGGTCTCTTCCCGGAGCGGCTGGAGGCCTCACCCTACGACGCGGACTTCGACGAGCCCGGCGTGCAGCGGCCCGCCGACGAGGACTTCTGGGCCCTTCTGCGCTGGTCCATCGTCATGCGGCACGCAGCGATACTGGAGGAGGGGTACATCCACAATGCCTCCCGCTGGCACCGCCTCACCGAAGACACACTCGATGCGGTACGCGCCCGACTCACCCCGCGTGCTCAGTTGACCGTCTGGCCCGACCTGTCCACCGATGTCGACGCGGTCCTCGCCTCGCTTCCCGAGGAAGGTCCGGTGGAGTTCGTGTGGGAGGACGAGAACGGGGCTCTCTCCAGCACGACGGCCGACGAGTCCGACTACAAGGAGCTGGCCGCCCGCGTGGCAGGCGCCCGTGCCGCCATGGCCCTGTCTTTGACCCTCGACGAACGCCACCCGCTGTTCACAGCCGTCCTGCCCGACAGCGACGGCGTCCTGCGCGCGCGGTGGCGGACCGAGCCGACGCCGAGTGACCGGAACTGGGCCTTTCTGAAGAGTCTCCGCCGTGGACAGACCCTCACCGGCACAGTCACAGAAATCGCCAGCTTCGGTGTGACCTTTGTGGACATCGGCGGCTTCACCGCGATGATCAACATTCCCGAGCTGTCCTGGCGCCGTTTCGATCACCCCTCCGACGTCGTCAGTGTCGGCCAGGAGATCTCGGCCGAGATCCTCGACGTCGACCTCGTGAGGGAGCGCGTGTCGCTTTCCCTGAAGGCATTGCAAGAGGACCCGATGCCGCAGTTCATTCAGCAGGTCGGCCAGATCACGAACGGCATCGTCACCAAACTCGTCCCGTTCGGAGCCTTCGTCCGTATCGAAAACGGGGAGGACGGCCTCGAAGGCCTGGTGCACCTTTCCGAGCTGGCGGAAGGACGCGTGAACCGGCCCGAGGACGTGGTACAGGTAGGAGACACCCTCACCGTGAAGATTGTGGACGTCGACCTTCCACGGCGTCGGATCACCCTCTCCCACCTCCAGGCTCTCGCACCCGGAGAGGGCTGACCCGCGCGGTCATCGCCTCCGGGGTATGAGTGGCCAGGCCGGCTCGACGACTGCCTTCGGATCCGCAGTCCGCCGCAGATAGGCCTGCAAAGAGAGCGACTGTTCAGCCGCCGCGCGCACCTGGAGGTCATGCAGATCCGTCAATGGCATCAGGCCGACGGGCTGGTGCTTCTCCCCCATGCGTCGTACCACCCGAGCAGCGGCCACGGCATCGGCCCTCGCGTTGTGCGCGTCATCGAGCGACACGCCGTAGTGAGCGCACAACGCGTGGAGGGCCCGCTTGCCCTTCCGGTACTTGTCGACATGCTTGTCGATCACCAGCGGATCGATGACGGGCGCAGGCACACTGCCCAGCCGCTCGCTGACCGACTCGACCTCGTAGCGCCGACACTCGCGGTCCAGCAGTGACAGGTCGTAGCGTGCGTTCATCACCACCAGCGGCGTCCCAAGACGCAGCCCCTCGGCGACGGTCTGCGCGATCTCCTCGATGGCGGAGGCAGCAGGTGCCCCGTGCTCGCGAGCGTGGGCCGTCGAGATGCCGTGGATCGCCGACGCCTGTTCCGGTATCGCCACTCCTGGATCGAGCAGCCAGGTCCGTTCCTCTACGACGGCTCCGTCCGGATCCAGCTGCACGACCGCCGCCGTCACAATGCGGTCGGTCTCGACGTCGGTGCCCGTGGTCTCCAGGTCGAAGGCCATCAACGGCCCACTGATCCAGCTCATCAGGCGGCCCTCGTTCCAGCATGGGCTGCCGGCCGGTGTCGCGCCTCGCCATGAGACGCCCGAGACGTGCCTGGCGTGCGGGGACAAAAGGCCCCGTCGTAGGCGACGACCGGAACGCCCGCCTTCCAGTGGCCGGTGAGGACGTCGGCGACGGCGTCGGCGACCTGGTCGGCGGGGCGGCCCTCGGTGGCCGCGCGCTCGTTGCTGATGCCGTGCACCGCGACCGCGTCCGCCGGGATCTCCACGCCGGGATCGGCCGGCCATTCACGGCGGCCGAGCGGCGTCCCGCCCCTGACCTCGATCACGGCGCCGGTGACGATGCGCGCCTCGCGCGGATCGGTGCCCGTCGTCTCCAGGTCGAAGCCGATCAGCAGCTCCCGGTGCCAGCCCATGGGCGGTCCCCTCCTCGGTGGTGCGTTCCCCCAGTGGTTTCCACCTTCGCACGGGCCACTGACAATCCGGGGATCACCTTCCGTCCGCACCGGCGCCGGCCCTCCGGCGGCGCTCAGGACACCGGTCGCGAATCCGCCCACATCGTCTCGAACTCCTCGCGATAGGTGGGGAAGAGTCCGCCTTCGTCGGCCTGGTCCGACTTCACGACCTTGCCGCCGTTGCGTCCGTTGCGCAGGACGAGCACCGGCGCCTCCATCCCCCGCGTCCGGCGCAGGTAGGACTGCACGACCGCGATGCCGTCGGCGCCGTCGCCGTCCACGAGGTAGGCCGTGAAGCGGGGGGTCTCGTCGAAGACCTGGATCTCGAAGGCGCCCGGGTCCCGCAGCCGGGAGCGCACCCGGCGCATGTGCAGGATGTTCGTCTCGACGGTGCGGCTCAGCTCGCCGCGCTTGATGCCCAGTTCGCGCTCGCGGCGTTTGATCGCGCTGGAGGCGGGGTTCAGGAACAGCAGCCGCACCCGGCTGCCGGACTCGGCCAGCCGCAGCAGGCGGCGGCCGGAGAAGTTCTGCACGAGCAGGTTGAGGCCGATGCCGAGGGCGTCCAGGCGGCGGGCGCTGCCGAAGATGTCCTCCGCGGGGAACTGGCGCAGCAGCCGGACCCGGTCCGGGTGCACGGCGACCACGTCGGCGTACCGGTCGCCGACCAGGTCCTCCACCGCGTCGACCGGGAGCCGGCGCGTGGACGGCAGGTCGCTGCCCGCGCCGAGGACCTCCAGCAGCCGTGCCGAGGCCCGCTCGGCCTGGTTCAGGACCGCCTCGGACAGCGCCCGGTTGCGGGAGACGACGTTGCGGGTGACCTCCAGCTCGTCCAGGGCCAGTTCCACGTCGCGGCGTTCGTCGACGTAGGGCTCGAAGCAGGGCCAGTGCTGGATCATGAGCTCGCGCAGCTGCGGCAGCGTGAGGAAGCTGAGGACGTTGTCGTCGGCCGGGTCGAGGAGGTAGCCCTTGCGGCGGCTGACCTCGCGGACCGCGACAGCGCGCTGCACCCACTCCTGACCGGCGGGGCCGGCCGCGGCGACCACCCAGTCGTCGCCGTGGACGGGTTCGTAGACCGGCCGCAGCACGGCGGCGACGACGGCGCGCAGCCGCTGCTCGACGAGGTTCAGCCAGATGTAGGCCCGGCCGGCCCGCTGCGCGCGCGTGCGCACCTCGTGCCAGGCGTCGGCGTCCCAGTCCAGTTCCGGACCGATCGCGCCCGCGTTCATGGGCCGCGCCAGGGACACCGCACCGGGCGGGACGTCCGTGGAGGTCCCCTCGTGACCCTCGTCACCAGGGGGCAGCTCCAGCCCTCCCGAGCCCACCCGCGCACCGCCTTCCGCTCCCCCGGAGCATCACCGGGGAGACCCCGTCCCAACGATCAAGGAAGGGTACTCCGCGAGCGGTGCGCGGTGCAGCCCGATGGGCAGGCTGGTTGCACCAACGCCCTTGGGGTACGGGGCCGTTCCGCCCCTTCCCCCTCCGGCGAGTGAGCCGTTTCATAGCGGTGACGTGGTACGGCGCGAGGCCGGCGACCGGAAACCCGCCGGGAACGGATCGGCGCGCGGTGGGTAAGAGGCACGTGAGTGCTAGGTGGTCGCCTCACTTTCGGGGAGACTCGGAGCCCAGGCGTCCGCACCGGCGCCGCACACCTGAAAGAGTCGTGTCCATGCAGGTCTGGCCTGGAGAGGCGTATCCGCTCGGCGCCACGTACGACGGCGCCGGTACCAACTTCGCGGTCTTCACGGAGGCCGCGGACCGAGTAGAGCTGTGTCTGCTGCACGACGACGGCTCGGAGACGGCGGTGGAACTGCGGGAGAGCGACGCGTTCGTACGGCACGCGTACGTGCCGGGCGTGATGCCGGGGCAGCGGTACGGCTACCGCGTCCACGGCCCCTACGCGCCGGAGCGCGGGCTGCGCTGCAACTCCGCGAAGCTGCTCCTCGATCCGTACGCACGTGCGATCAGTGGCTCGGTCCAGTGGGGGGAGGAGGTGTACGGCTACCACTTCGACGACCCCGACCGGCGCAACGACCTGGACTCGGCGCCGCACACGATGTCGTCGGTCGTGGTCAACCCGTACTTCGACTGGGGCGACGACCGGCGCCCCCGGACGGAGTACCACCACACGGTGATCTACGAGGCCCACGTGAAGGGCCTCACCATGCGCCACCCGGGGCTTCCCGAGGAGCTGCGCGGCACCTACGCGGCGCTCGCGCACCCGGCGGTCATCGAGCACCTGACCGAGCTGGGGGTGACGGCGCTGGAGCTGATGCCCGTCCACCAGTTCGTCAACGACCACCGCCTGGTCGACATGGGGCTGAACAACTACTGGGGCTACAACACGATCGGCTTCTTCGCCCCGCACAACGCGTACGCCTCCTGGGGCGACCGCGGCCAGCAGGTGCTGGAGTTCAAGTCGGCGGTGAAGGCGCTGCACGAGGCGGGCATCGAGGTCATCCTCGACGTGGTCTACAACCACACCGCCGAGGGCAACCACCTGGGCCCGACGCTGTCCTTCAAGGGCATCGACAACCCGTCGTACTACCGGCTGACCGACGACCCCCGGTACTACATGGACACCACGGGCACGGGGAACTCGCTGCTCATGCGGTCCCCGCACGTCCTGCAGATGATCATGGACTCGCTGCGGTACTGGGTCACCGAGATGCACGTCGACGGGTTCCGCTTCGACCTCGCGGCGACCCTGGCGCGCCAGTTCCACGAGGTGGACCGGCTGTCGTCGTTCTTCGACCTGGTGCAGCAGGACCCGGTGGTCTCGCAGGTGAAGCTGATCGCCGAGCCGTGGGACGTGGGCGAGGGCGGCTACCAGGTGGGCAACTTCCCGCCGCTGTGGACCGAGTGGAACGGCAAGTACCGGGACACGGTGCGGGACCTGTGGCGCGGCGAGCAGCGCACCCTCGCGGAGTTCGCGTCCCGGCTGACCGGCTCGTCCGACCTCTACCAGGACGACGGCCGCCGCCCGCTGGCCTCCATCAACTTCGTCACCTGCCACGACGGCTTCACCCTGCACGACCTGGTCTCCTACAACGACAAGCACAACGAGGCCAACGGCGAGGACAACCGGGACGGCGAGAGCCACAACCGCTCCTGGAACTGCGGCGCCGAGGGCGACACCGACGACCCGGCGGTGCGGGAGCTGCGGGCGCGGCAGATGCGGAACTTCATCGCCACGCTGCTGCTCTCCCAGGGCGTGCCGATGATCAGCCACGGCGACGAGTTCGCCCGCACCCAGCGGGGCAACAACAACGCCTACTGCCAGGACAACGAGCTGGCGTGGGTGGCCTGGCCGGAGGGCGAGGACGCCGACACCGGGCTGCTGGAGTTCACGCGCGCGATGGTGTGGCTCCGCAGGGACCACCCGGTCTTCCGCAGGCGGCGCTTCTTCCACGGCCGGCCCGTGGAGGGCACCCACGACGAGCTGTCGGACATCGCCTGGTTCACCCCGGAGGGCGCGGAGATGACCCAGCGGGACTGGGACTCGGCGCGGGCGTCGGCCCTGACGGTGTTCCTCAACGGCAACGCGATCTCCGAGCCGGGCCCGCGCGGCGAGCGCATCGCCGACGACTCGTTCCTGCTGATGTTCAACGCCTCGCCGAAGACACTGGACTTCGTGGTGCCGGTCGACCACGGCCGGCAGTGGGAGGTGGTGGTCGACACCGCCCGCACCGAGGGCGTACCGGCCCGGACGGGGACGAAGGTCCAGGCCGGGGACCGGCTGACGCTGGTGGACCGGAGCCTGACGGTACTGCAGCGGCCCGTCTAGGGCCTGTTGCGAGAGTGGCCTCGTCGCCCGGAGGGCGGCCACGCACGGGTGCTCCGGGGAGGGGCCGGTGACACGAAAGCCGACGAGGCGGGTACGTAGCTCTGCATGACACCTGAGCGACCCGACCCGGGGCCCGCGCCCCTCCCGTCCCGGCCCGCCTCCCCGGCTCCCCTCGCCACGTACCGGCTGCAGCTGCAGCCCGATTTCCCGTTCGCGGCCGCCGCGGCGGCCGTGCCGTACCTGGCCTCGCTCGGCGTGACCCATCTGCACCTGTCCCCCGTGCTCGAGGCGGTCCCGGGCTCGCTGCACGGCTACGACGTGGTGGACCCCGAACGGGTGCGCGAGGAGCTGGGCGGCGAGGAGGGACTGCGGGCCCTGGCGCGCACCGCGCGGGAGCACGGTCTCGGACTGGTGGTCGACATCGTGCCGAACCACATGGCGATGTCCCCCCGGCACAACCGCGCCCTGTGGGAGGTGCTGCGGGAGGGGCCGAAGTCGCCGTACGCGCGGTGGTTCGACATCGACTGGGAGGCGCAGGGCGGCCAGGTACTGCTGCCCGTGCTCGGCGCACCCGTCGGCGAGGTGCTGGACGAGCTGCGGGCCGACGGCGACGTGCTGCGCTACCACGACCACGTCCTCCCCCTCCGCGAGGGCACCGCGGACCTGCCGCTGCCGCAGCTCCTGGACGCCCAGTGGTACCGGCCGGTGTGGTGGCGGCTGGCCCGCACCGAGCTGAACTACCGGCGCTTCTTCAGCATCTCGGAGCTGATCGGGGTGCGGGTGGAGGACCCGGAGGTGTTCGAGGCCACGCACGCCACGGTCCTGCGGCTGCTGCGCGAGGGCGTGGTCGACGGGCTGCGCGTCGACCACCCCGACGGCCTCGCCGACCCCGGCGCCTACCTGGCGCGGCTGCACGAGGCGAGCGGCGGCCGGTGGACGGTCGTGGAGAAGATCCTGGCGGACGGGGAGCGGCTGCCCGCGGCCTGGCCCGTCGCGGGCACGACCGGCTACGACGCCCTGCGGCACGTCGACGGGCTCTTCACCGACCCGGTGGGGCACGGAGACCTCCTCGAGCGGTACCGCGCGTTCGCCGCCCCGCGGCCGGACCGCGGCGGGGACTGGGCGGCCACGGCGCGGCGGGCGGCGTACGAGGTGCTCACGCACGAGCTGGCGACCGAGACGGACCGGCTGACCCGGGTGGCGCACCGGCTGTGCGTCGCCTCCCCGCACCCCGCGCTGCGCGACCGGGCGCCGTGGGCGCTGCGCACCGCGCTGCGGGAGTTGCTGGTCCGGCTGGAGGTGTACCGGCCCTACGCGTCGGTGGACGCGGCGTCGGTCGTCACCGAGGAGGCGGCGGCCGAGGCACGGCGCGCGTTCGCGGTGCCGGAGGAGGCCGGTGCGGTGGACGTGGTGCGGGACCTGCTGCTGGGGCGGTTCGGTGACGGGCCGGACCACGTGGAGTTCCGGACGCGGTTCGCCCAGACGGCGTCGGCGCTGCGCGCCAAGTCGGTCGAGGACACGGCGTTCTACCGCTACGTGCCGCTGCTGTCGGCCACCGAGGTGGGCGGGAACCCGGGCGGTCCGGCGGTGTCGCCCGAGCTGTTCCACGCGTACTGCGCGCGCGTGCAGCGCGACTGGCCCGTGACCGGCACGGTCGTGTCGACCCACGACACCAAGCGCAGCGCCGACGTGCGCGCCGCGCTGGCGGTGCTCACCGAGTGCCCGGAACGCTGGGCGGACCTCCTGGCGGAGGTCACCGGCGCCGGTGAGGCGGCGCCGGACGGGCAGCTGGCGTGGGCGGCCTGGCAGACGGTGTTCGGACTGGGTCCCGCGGACGGCCGGCGCGTGGAGCAGGCGCTGCTGAAGCACGTGCGCGAGGCGAAGACGCACACCAGCTGGACCGAGCAGGAGCCGGAGTACGAGGAGGCGGTGGCCCGGTTCGTGGCGAAGGGGCCGTGCGGCCCGCCCGGCGAGCGCGTGGCCGCCTTCCGGGCCGCGCTGGAGCCCCACGTCCGGGCCAACGTCCTCGGCACGGCCCTGACCCACCTCACGATGCCGGGCGTGCCGGACCTCTACCAGGGCACCGAGGGCGAGTACCGGGCGCTGGTGGACCCCGACAACCGGCGTCCCGTGGACTTCCCGCCCGCCGGTGCCGGGGACAAGGACGCGGTGACCCGGGCGGCGCTGGCGCTGCGGGCGCGGCGGCCCGGCGCGTTCGGCGGCACGGCGACGTACGAGGCGCTGCGGGCCGACGGCCCCGCGGCGGCGCACTGCGTCGCGTTCGTCCGCTCCGGCCAGGTCCTGACGGCCGTGACCCGGCTGTCCCTGCGGCTGGCCGGGTCGGGCGGCTGGCGCGGGACGACGCTCGCGCTGCCGCCGGGCCGCTGGACCGACGCGCTGGGCGGCGGCCGGGAGTTCGAGGGCCACACGCGCGTGGAGGACCTGTTCGCGGACCTGCCGGTGGCGCTGCTGGAGCGGGCCGGGACACCGGCGGAGACCGACTGACAGGGTCCGGGCCCGGCGCCCGGCACGTGCACACCCGCCCACCCTGTCGGAGGCGGTCGGCGAGGCGTTCCTGGCCCTGGCGGGCCGCGGGCTGCACCGGCAGTGACGGCGGGCCCGTCCGGTCACCGGCCCGCCCGGCTCACCCCCGCGGGCCCTCCCGCGTCTCGTCCAGAGCGAACACCGCCCCCGTCCGCGCCGTCATGACGCAGGTGTTGGGGAAGGTCCGCGAGTACTCCACGGCCCGGCCCCGCCACTGCCCGTGGGCCTGCGCGGTCACCGGTGCGTAGACCATCGGGCAGTACGTGTCCCGCAGCGGGATGCGGCCGGGGTCCCCGTCCGCCGCGGCCAGCTCCGCGCACGCCTCGGCCGCGCGGGCGTGTCCCCGGGGCGGGTCGCACCGGAGCACGGCGCTGCGGGTGGCGCCGGAGGAGGTGTCGCCCCGGGTGAGCGTGACCTGGAGCCAGTCGCCCGCGGGCTCCGTCGGTGCGGCCGCCCGCGCGGGGGCCGCGCCGACGGCGAGGAGGGCGGCGGTCAGGAGGAGGCCCGTCCGGGCCGCCGCGGTGGTGATGATGTGGGTCATTCCCGGTGCATCGGCACGGCGGGCTCGGATCCCCAGCCCGGCTCACCCGAACGGGAGACCTCGGTCGTGCGCCGCCCGGCCAGGTCGAACGCGGCGAGCACGACGCGGCTCTGGTACTCCGCCTGCCGGGCGACGGGTATCCAGCGGGCCCCGCAGCCGTCGAGGTAGTCGGCGCACCACTCGTCGACGAGCCGGTCCAGCTCCGGCAGCACACCTGCCGGATCGTTTCCGCTGCGGGTCACCAGCTGGTGCAGCAGGCCCGCCGTGCGCAGGGCGAGGCGCCGGCCGGCGATGCGCAGGGCGACCAGGTGGGCGGTGCTCATGGGCGGCAGGGGGCGGCCCGTCCCGTCGTCGGTGTCGGGGTCCCACGCGTCGGCGAGTCCGGGGCAGACCAGCAGGTAGTCGTCGACCGGCGCGAGCAGGCGGGCCGCGTCCGGGCCGTCCGCCGCGTGCGGCCGGAGCCGGGCGAGGAGGCGGTGCAGCCGGCGGGTGTCGTGGCGCAGGGCGCGGCTGACGGAGCGCAGCACCGCGTCCCGGTCGGGCGGGGGCGAGTCGTCCGCGACGGCCGCCACGCCCCACATGGGCGCCTCGACGACCGCGGTGACCGTGCCGTACCGCCGCGGGTGGCACCAGGTCGAGTCGACGGCGGCCTCGGTGATGGCCTGGGTGAGGTCGCCGCGGCGGGGCGGCGGTATCCGGTAGAGGGCGGGGCCGAGGCCGGGCCAGTACAGGGTGTCGTAGGAGCCGAGTTCGCGGGGGATGCCGAGGCGGGACGCGGCGTGGGCCATGCGCTGGGCGAGGCCCGGCAGGTCGTGGGTCAGTTCGGCGAAGCCGCCGCCGACGTCGACGCCGTGCAGGGAGCAGTGCAGGAAGGGCCGCAGCTCGTCCTGGAGGGCGAGCAGGGTGCGGGTCTCCGGCAGCGTGGCGCGGTCGGGGCCGTCGGGCAGCCACTCGGGCTGTTCCAGGAAGCCGGGCCGGAAGAAGTTCCGGGCGTAGCGGCCGAGGGTGTACGGACCGGACAGCCAGCCCTCGTTGCGGCGCAGGCCGTCGGGGTCGGCGCACAGCAGCAGGTTCCAGGTGGCGTCGGCGCCCTCGGTGAGCCGGGGGTCGGCCAGGGCCCGCTCGGCCAGCCGCAGCACGGTGGCGCCGCCCACGGGCTCGTTGGCGTGCGGCCCGGCGACGACCAGGGCCTGCCGGGTGCCGTGGCCGACGGAGAGCAGCAGCAGGGGGGTGCCCGCGCGGGAGGTGCCGACGCGGCGCAGCCGGGCGCTGCGGGGGTGGCGGGTGACGAGCGCGGCGGCCCGGACGCCCAGTTCGTCCACGGTCGGATAGCGCAGGAGGGGCGGCAGGACACACCTCCTCGACGGGGCCCTTCGGTTCACCTGACGTGCGCGGTGTACGCACAGTCAGTCACGACTTCAGGGGTACGTCAACACCGGGAGAAGCAAAGGTGTTTGACCCGCATCGAGGCAGGCCACACGGCGTGAGGTCCAGGCCAGTACTGTGCGGGGGGTCAGTGGGCGGCGAGGCGGAACGACATCTGCCCGAAGCCGATCTGGTCGCCCTCGCGGACCACGGCCGCACCGATGACCCGCCGCCCGTTGACCGTGGTGCCGTTGGTCGAACCGAGGTCGCGCAGCACCCACATGCCGCCCTGGCGGACGAGTTCGGCGTGCACGCGGGAGACCGTCTCGTGGGACAGCCGCAGCCCGTTCGCCGGGTCACGCCCTATGCGCAGCGGATGACCGGTGCCGGGGTGCGGCAGCAGCAGCTTGGGCAGCCGCTCGGCCTGCCAGGCCCGGCGCAGCCGGACGCCGAAACCGGACACCGCCTCGACGGTGCCGAACACCAGGCGCGAGACCCTGCCCTCCGTGGACAGGTCGGCGGTGAGCGCGGCGAGTTCGTGGGAGTGGTGGGCCACCAGCGCCAGTTCCATGCGGCGCATGAAGGTGTCGTGCGACAGGCGGCCCAGGGCGACGCCGTCCCGGAGCGCCTTCAACGCCTTGTCGCGCTCCGCGTCGGACAACCGCGCGGGGGGTGTGGGGAACTCGAAGGACGACGTCACGCAGGTGATTGTCGGTCAGCCGGGTCGGAGTGTCCAGAAAACCGGGAAAGGCCGCCGCACGGGCGCGGGTCGCACGACACCCGTCGCGAACGGTGGTGTTCCCCGGCGGATCGATCACTTTTGCAGGACCATGGACGGGCTACGTCACGGTGAGCAGACGAAGGGGAACCGTCCGTGCAGTTCGAGGTGTGGGCACCGCAGGCCGGCCGCGTGACACTGACGTGCGACGGCGTCACGCGCGCGATGGAGCGCGATCCGGAGCGGCGGGGGTGGTGGTGCGGCCGGGCCGAGGCGCGCGAGGGCTCGCGCTACGGCTTCGCGGTGGACGACGGGCCGGTGCTGCCGGACCCGCGCTCACGGCGTCAGCCGGACGGTCCGGACGGGCTGAGCGCGGTCGTCGACCACGGGCGCCACGCGTGGCGCGCCGAGTGGGCCGGACGCCCGCTGCCCGGCGCGGTGCTGTACGAGCTGCACGTGGGCACGTACACGCGCGAGGGCACCCTCGACGCCGCCGCCGAACGGCTCGACCACCTGGCGGAACTGGGCGTCACACACGTCGAGTTGATGCCGCTGTGCCCCTTCCCCGGCCGGCACGGCTGGGGGTACGAGGGCGTGTCGCCGTGGGCGGTGCACGAGCCGTACGGCGGACCGGACGCGCTGAAGCGGTTCGTCGACCGGGCCCACGGACTCGGCCTGGGTGTCGTCCTGGACGTGGTGCACAACCACCTGGGACCGTCCGGCAACCACCTGCCCGCCTTCGGCCCGTACTTCACGGACACCCACCACACGCCCTGGGGCGCCGCGATCAACCTGGACGCGCCCGGCTCCGACGAGGTGCGGGCGTATCTGGTGGACAGCGCGCTGGCCTGGCTGCGCGACTACCGGCTCGACGGCCTGCGCCTGGACGCGGTGCACGCCCTGGCCGACACGCGCGCGTGCCACTTCCTGGAGCAACTGTCGGCGGCGGTGGACGACCTGTCCGCCGACCTGGGCCGGCCGCTGTTCCTGATCGCCGAGTCCGACCTGAACGACCCGCGGATCATCACCCCGCGCGCGGAGGGCGGCCTCGGCGTGCACGCGCAGTGGAACGACGACTTCCACCACGCCGTGCACACCGCGCTGACCGGGGAGTCGCAGGGCTACTACGCCGACTTCGCGCGCGACCCGCTGGCGGCGCTCGCCAAGACGCTCACACGGGGTTACTTCCACGACGGCACCTACTCCAGCTTCCGGGGCCGCGGTCACGGCCGGCCCCTGGACCGGCAGCGCACGGCGGCGCACCGGCTGACCGGGTACAGCCAGACCCACGACCAGGTCGGCAACCGCGCCCGGGGGGACCGGCTGTCGTCCCTGGTCTCCCCCGGCCTGGCGGCCTGCGCGGCCACGCTGACGCTGACGGCGCCGTTCACGCCGATGCTGTTCATGGGCGAGGAGTGGGCGGCGGGTACGCCGTGGCAGTTCTTCACCGACCACACCGACCCCGACCTCGCGGAGGCGGTGCGCAGCGGCAGGCGGCGGGAGTTCGCCGCGCACGGCTGGAAGGAGGAGGACGTGCCCGACCCGCAGGACCCGGCGACGCGGGACCGCTCCTGCCTCGACTGGTCGGAGCCCGGGCGCGAGCCGCACGCGCGCGTGCTGGCCTGGTACCGCCGGCTGATCGCCCTGCGGCACGAGCAGCCGGACCTGACCGACCCCGACCTCGGCGACATCAGGGTGGCCCACGACCGCGAGGCGCGGTGGCTGGCCTTCCGGCGCGGCGACATCCGGGTGGCCGTCAACCTGGGCGCCGAAGAGGCGGCGATCCCGCTGGGCTCCCGTCCCGCGCGCGTGCTCGCGGCGTGGGAGCCCGTGCAGGGGCCGGGCGGGGACGGGGTACTGCGCGTGCCGGGCGAGTCGAGCGTGGTGCTCGTCCAGGAGTGACGTGCCGGCGGAGTCTCCTCAGACGGCGTCGCCCGTGTCTTCCGTGCCGTCCGGGCCGTCCTCGCGGAACTCCGTCACCCGTTCCAGCAGGATCGGCTCCCAGGCGCGGCGCAGCCGGGTGCGCAGCAGGGGCAGGGGCGTGTCCGACCGGCCGGCGAGGGCGTCGGCGAGCTGGACGACCGTGTCGCAGCGGGCCAGCCACAGGCCGCGCAGGCAGGGCCGGGCGCCGTAACCGGCGAGGGTGGCGGCGCGCACGGCGGCGGGAGAGCCGACGGAGAGCGCGAGTCCGGCGATGTCCTCGGCCGGATCGCCGAGGACCGCGTCGGTCCAGCCGAGGACCCCGCGCACCCGTCCGTCGGCGCCGACCACGAGGTGCTCGCCCGCCAGGCCGTGGTGGACGAGGACCGCGGCACCGGGCTGGGCGCCGAGCTGGGCCGTCGCCGCCGCCGTGAGCCGTTCCGGCCGGGCCGGGTCGAACTCGTCGGCCTCGGCGAGACGCCGGGCGGCGCGCTCGGCGGCCCGGCGCAGCGTCTCCAGGGGCCGCGGGGCGGTCCGCGGCACGCCGAGGGTCTCGGCCTGGCGGAGGGGCACTTCGCGCAGCCCGGTGAGCAGCGCCGCCAGGTCGGCCTCGCCGACGGCGGACACGGCGTGCTGCTCGCCCGACCCGCCGGGCACCTTGGCGTCCAGCGTGTACGTCAGCCCCGGCGCCCACTCGCCGTGCGCCACGCTCGTCGGCACCGCGACGGGCAGGTGCGGCCGGACCAGGTCGCGCAGGCGCAGCTCGCGGCGCTGGCGCACGGCGGCCCCGCGGTCGGGGGCCAGCCGCAGCACGTGGCGGGTGCCGACCCACCAGGTGGCGGGCTCGGCGCTCTCCTCGACGGGCCGGACGTCCGGTGCCGCGCCCTCGCTGAGCAGGGTACGGACCAGTCGGCGGACCGTGTCCGCGGTGGGTGTCGGTGCCTGGGCCATGGTCGCGCCGTCGTCTTCCGGGTCTTCGTCTTCCGGGTCTTCGTCTTCTGCGGTTTCGTCTTCTGCGGTTTCCAGGTCGTCCGGCGGAGCCCGGGGCCGTGCGGAGCGGCTCATTCCACCACGACCATCTCCCGGGTCGTGTCGTTGAGGCGCCGGCCGCCGTCCTCGGTGACCGTGACGATGTCCTCGATGCGCACCCCGAACCGGCCGGGCAGGTAGACACCGGGCTCGACGGAGAAGCACATGCCGGGCACGAGGGGCTGTTCCTCGCCCTCGATCATGTAGGGCGGCTCGTGCGTGGTGACGCCGATGCCGTGCCCGGTGCGGTGGATGAAGTACTCCCCGTACCCGGCGTCGGCGATGACGGAGCGCGCGGCCCGGTCGACGTCCTGGCAGGCCGCGCCGGGCCGTACCGCCCGGAAACCGGCCTCCTGCGCCTCGCGCACCAGGTCGT
This sequence comes from Streptomyces sp. JHA26, assembly GCF_002005565.1. Classification (GTDB taxonomy): domain Bacteria; phylum Actinomycetota; class Actinomycetes; order Streptomycetales; family Streptomycetaceae; genus Streptomyces. The sequence continues at coordinate 59,179 of NZ_BDJC01000013.1, forward strand.
GCACCCGGCGCTCCTCGTCGGTGGGCTCGCCGACGTGGACGGTGCGGGAGGTGTCGGAGCCGTAGCCGTCCTTCAGCCCGCCGAAGTCGAGGACGACCATGTCGCCGTCCTCGATGACGCGGTCGCCGACCTCGTGGTGGGGGTTGGCGCCGTTCGGGCCGGAGGCGACGATCGTGAAGTCGACCTGGGAGTGGCCGAATCGCCGCAGCAGGGCGGCGAGGTCCGCAGCGACGTCGGACTCCCGGCGTCCGCCGAACCGGACCGTGCGGATCTCCTCGAACGCCGCGTCCGCCGCCGCGCCGGCCGCCGCGAGCAGCTCCAGCTCCGCCGCGTCCTTCACGGCGCGCAGCATCGGCAGCGCCTCGGTGAGGGAGGCGTACGAGGTGCCGGGCAGCGTCCTCTGGAGGCCGAGCAGGTGCATCGCCCAGGCGTTGTCGCTGACCCCGAACCGCCCCGAGTCGTCGAGGAGCGCGGCGGTGACGGCGTAGGGGTCCTTGCCGTCGGTCCAGTCGCGCAGGGTCAGGGCGGGCGCGCCGACGGCCTTCTCGGCGTCGGGGGCCTCCAGCGTCGGCACGACGAGGACGGGGTCCCGGTCCGCGGCGAGGACGAGCAGGGTGAGGCGTTCGGTGGCCGCGGTGGGCGCGTAGCCGGTGAGCCACACGAGGTCGGGGCCCGGCGCCACCAGCAGCCCGGCCAGTCCGGCGTCGGCGGCCGTCCGCGCGGCGCGCTCCATGCGGGCCCTGTAGTCGTCGGCGGTGAAGGAAGCAGCGGGCGTGGTGCCGGTCATCCGGGCCTCCTGGGCGGGCGAAGGGTACGGGCAGCATCCTGCCCGGGGCGCGGGGACGACGCGAGCCGGTCGGCGGGCCACTCCGGAGGGCTCGCCCCCCACCGGCACCGATCCTAGTCGCCACACACCGGCCGACCGTTGTTCCGGCCGCCTCCGGGTGGTCACGTGACGACCCCCGGCACGGCCGTCAGCTGCTGGTGGCCCCCGCTCTCGTGGCGCACGGTCAGCTCGACCTCCTCGCCCGGCCGGGCGCGGGCGACGGCGCGGGCGAGGTCGGCGGCCGAGTCGACGCGGGTGGTGCCGAACGCCAGGAGCACGTCGCCCCTGACCAGGCCCGCCGTGTATCCGGGGCCGGGCACGTGGACGCCCACGACCAAGGCGCCCGGCTCCTCGTGGTCCACGGCCTCCACGCCCAGGGTCGCGCCCGCCCGCGCCGGGGACGGGCCGGGGGTGGCCGCCGGGTGCGCGGGGGCGGTCCGGCTGCCGGGCGGTCCTGCCGCTCCCGGCGCGTCGGCCTGGCGTTGCGGGTCGGCGAGTCCGCTCATGCCGATCGCGGTGGCACCCACCGCGCCGAGCCCGATCCCCGCCAGGAGCAGGACCGCGGCGGCGAACAGACCGCACAGCAGGGTGGTGAGCCTCCGGCGGCGCCCGCGCGCGGCGTGCGGGCACCGTACCGGGCCGGGTGTGGTGCCGGCCCCGGGTTCCCGGCCGGGCATCGGCTTGGGTCGCAGCGCAGTCTGTTCCATGGTTCGCCTCCGGGCAGTGCTCTACCCGGCGCTCCGGCCCACGACGAGCCACGAACGAGTGAGACTGACCGGCGGCCGACGCACCCCCCGGTTTTTCTGTCGTGTCCCTGTCCAACATGAATGATCACCGCAGTGCAGGACCACACGGGGAGAACCTCATGCGCAACCGGCGAGCGCTCGCCATCGGCATCACCCTCGGCGCACTCGGCGCACTCGGCGCACTCGGCGCGTGCGGGAACGGCGACGGAGACGGCCACGACGCCCCCGCCGCTGGCAGCAGCAGCAGCAGCCATGATGCTGCCGGGAGCGGCGCGGCCGAGGGAGCCGAGGGGTCCGAGGGGACCGGAGGAGGGCAGCCGGCCGCGTTGAAGGACGGCCACGCCTCGTTCTACGTCGGCCAGGACTTCGCGGTCGTCCCGGTGGGCGACGAAACGGTCCGGGACCTCGAACCGTCCGACCTCGCGTTCCTGTCCTGCGACCCGGACTTCACCGTGCCGAGCGGCTACGGGACGAGGCCCTGGGCCGTCGAGGGCTGCGTGCTGACCGACTACGTGCCGTCCGACTGACCGCTCTCTCTCCCCCCCGGCCGGGTCAGCGGAGCGCGGGAAGCGCGGCGCTCCGCGGGACGGGCACGGCCGGGGGCCGGTCCGGCAGGAAGCCGTGGGTGCGTCCGGCCAGGTACTCCGCCTTGTAACGGTCGACGTTCCGGTGCCAGTTGAGGATGCCGGCCATCCAGTTCTGCAGGTCCGTCACATAGCCCCGCATGATGGCCCGCGCCTCGTCTGACAGCTGGAAGTCGTCGTAGACGACCGGTAGTTCGTGCGCGACGACGTGTTCGAACTGGCGCATCCGCTGGTTCATCAGGTCCTGCACGACGGGGAGCGCGGTCGGATAGTCGATGCCGAAGAAGTTCTGGACGACGAGGACCGCGTTGTGGATCTCCCCCTCGTACTCGATCTCCTTCTGGTACGAGAAGACGTCGTTGAGCAGGCAGGCGTAGTCGATCGCCGCGTTCTCCAGGGAGCGGACGGGACCGCTGCGGTAGACCTCGGGTGGAACCGCCGGTCCGTGTCCGGCGCGGCACAGGCCCAGGGTGAGGTCCGAGCCGAAGGTGGCGCGGCGCATCTCCAGGTAGTCCACCGGGTCGGGGACGCGGTGGTGGATCTGGTTGGCCAGCTCCCACACCCAGGCCTCGGTCATCTTGTCCACGGCCGACTTCAGCGGGCGCCGCTGCTCGGGCGTCATGCCGGCCGTGGTGCGAGCCCACAGGTCGATCAGGGAGCGCTCCATGGCGTTGGCGGGCGGCGGGACCGGTTCGCCGTCGAGCGGCATGCAGGCCGACAGCCGGGCCGTGGTCAGCCGGGCGGCGGCCAGGTCGCGGCGGTGGCCGTGGACGAGCGGGTAGTAGTCGTCGCCGTAGGTGCCGAAGGCCAGCCAGTCGGAGGCGAGGTCGAGCTGGTCCTGGGTGGCGTCCGGGTCCAGGCCCGCGGCGCACAGGGGGAGGTCGCAGCTCGCGAGCTTGTCCTCGTCCCAGACGCCCTCGCCGAGCATGCCCATCCGGTGCGACCACTCGAGGAGGTGCCGCCGGGAACCCTCCAGCGCGGGGCTCAGCTCCAGCGGGAACGGCATGCGGATGTCGGGGATGATCGAGGGCCCGACCTTCCGGAAGGGCACGTGCGTGTGGGGGCGGGTCCGCTCGGCGGCCGCGGCGGCTAGCAGCGCGCCGACGTCCGCGGCGGAGGTGCCGGGGCCGGCCAGTGCCTGCCAACCGGCGGCGGGCCGCGCGCCCTTGTTCATGTACCGGCTGGAGCGCATGTGCCACTCGTGGCCTCCGGACTGCCAGTCCTGGAGGCCCTTCGCGTACAGCCCGACGGCGGCGACCTCGGACGGGGTGAGCCCGTTCTCCAGGGCCACCGCGGGCACCTCGGTGAATGCGGTGTGCTCGAACTGGTGGAGCCGGGAGGTGAGGACGTCGTTGACCATGTCGGCGGCCTGCTGGGTGGTGCAGTCGAAGAACGTCTCCAGGACGAGCACGCCGTTGCTGAGTTCGCCCTCGTCCTCGACCTCCCGCTGGTACGAGAACAGGTCGTTGCGCAGGTGCACGGCGTCGGAGAACGTCTCCATCAGGACCCGCAGCGGCCTGGTCCCGGCGACGGCGGCGGGCACCTCGGCGGTCGCGTACTCCACCAGCCCGGCGGACCAGGGGGCGCCGCCCACCTTGCGGCGCATCTCGATGTACTCGACGGGGTTGGCGATCCGCCCCTCGTTGATGTTGGACAGCTCCCACAGCGACTCGTTGAGGAGGTGTTCGGTGGCGACGGCGAAACGGCGGCGCCAGTCGGCCGACATGGCGGGCACCGTGCGCGTCCACAGGTCGGCGAGGCCGGCCTCGACCGGATTCTCGGGCTCGGGCGTCCCGGCGGCCGGGTCGAGCGGCATGAACAGGGGCAGCCGGTCCAGGTGGGCCTTGCCGGCGACGCGGTCCTGGCTGCGCTTGAACTTCTCCAGGAAGTGGTCGTCGAAGAAGAAGACCCACACGTACCAGTCGGTGATGAGGGAGAGCGCGGGTCCGTCGCAGTCGGGGTGGGTGTAGGCGCAGAGCAGACCGTAGTCGTGAGCGTCGAGGTCGGACTGCTCCCAGACCCCGGAGCCCTCCAGCATGCCCATCTCGCGCGCCCACGCCGTCGAGTGGGCGCGGGCCTCGTCGAGATGCGGGTTGAGCCGCGCGGGATGCGGCATGTAGAAGTGCGGGAGTTCGAAGGGCTGTCGCGTCATGGCCGGGCCCTACCCAGGGGTCCGTGGAAGCATCCACGGGCCGGGACATGATCACACCATCGCGTGAACGGGGGCGGAACGGGGGACCTTCCGCCGCTGCCCTGTCCCGTGGCCGGCGTGCTGCGCCGACGCCCCGGGGGGCTCAGCTCCTGACCTGGATCAGCGCGTGCGTCCCGCTGGTCCGCCACCGCTGCCCCTCGCTCGCCGCCAGGGCGGCCTCCGTGTCCGCGTCCAGCCCGGTGACCACGTCGGACTTCAGGGTGCGCAGCGCGGCGACCGGGCCGGGGAAGTACGCGGTGACGTCCGCGAAGGGCGTCGTCGGGGGCCACCACCGGTCGCCCACCAGGCGGCGGTAGTTCAGGTCGCCCTTGAGGACGGTGACCGTGGCCGCGGCGAAGTCTGCGCGCAGGTCCTCGGGCATGTCCGCGTAGGGCAGCGGGGCGCCGGAGAACGGGTGGGCGCGGACGGTGACGCGGCCGTCGGTCAGCGCGGACCACAGGGTGCGGCCGTACTCCTCCGCCGCCCCGCCCGCCGTGATCAGCCGCCGCAGCGCGTCGAGCACGTCGGCGGTCGTGGCGTCGGAGACGTAGTACGGGTACGGCTTGACGTGCAGGACGGCCCGGCCGATGCGGCCGTGTCCGAGGAGGTGGGCGACGAGGAGCAGGTCGGGGACCAGCTCGCGGCCGGCGTTGTCGGCGACGAGGCAGAGGGTCGCCGCGCTCCCTCCGGTGGGCGGCAGCAGGGACAGGAGCGCGTCACCGTCGTCGGCGACCAGCGCCCGTACCGTGCCTCCGGCACCGGCGCCGGTCGTGGAGAGGCGGAAGCCGAGGTCGGCGCGGTTGCCCCAGAGGGAGCCGTGCAGCAGCGCCCGGAGCTGTTCGTCGGCGGGCCGGGCGGCGAGGCGGTCGAGGGCGGCGAGTTCCTCGGTCGTCCCGGGCGCGTCGAGCTCGGCGAGCTTGGCGGGTCGGAAGGGGTCGATGCCCTGCCAGGCGCCGGGGGCGAAGTAGCCGACGGCGTCGAGGAGCCGACGGTAGAAGTGGCTCTCGGCCCACAGCCAGGGCACGTCGAACCAGGAGCGGCCGACGTACTCGGTCAGGCCCCAGGCCGCCCAGCGGTCCCGGTCGTGGGCGTCGGCGGGCAGGGGCTCGATGACGCCACCGGTGCAGTTCGCCAGCAGCGCGTCCAGGGCACGGTGCCGGTCGGGGCCGTAGGGGAACGCCTCCCGGACCTGCCGGACGATGGCGGGATGCCGGTCGGCCAGCACACCGTGGGGGAAGGACCCGGGCTCGTCACCGAGGATGACGGGAGCGGTCTCGGAGGGGGTGTCGGGCATGCGCCTCACCGTAGCGTCCGGACCGGGCGGCTCCACCGGGACGCGGGCCGGGCCCGCGGGGGTGTCGCGCCGCGGGCGCCCGCTCCTCGCCGTTCACCGGTTCCCCCCGCCGCCCGGCGGGTCCGCGCCGCACGCGCCGTCCGCCCGGTGGGGTCACGTCGTGCTCGCCTCGCGTTCCAGGCGGGCGGCGAGGCTGAGGTAGCGGGCGCGGCGGGTCACCGGCACCATGCCGCGGATCAGGACGTGCCACATCTCCGCCATCCGGCGGGGCTGCCGGGCGGCCGGTTCGAGGGTGAGCCCGACGACACGGGACCCCACGAAGGAGCAGACGATGGTGTGGGCGACCGACTGGACGTCTATCTCCGGATGGAGGTCGCCCTGTCCGACCGCGTCGAGGAGCCGGGACGAGGCGATGTCCACCCACTCGGTGAAGGGGTGCGGCAGCGGCGGCCGTATCGGCGTTCCCGCGGTGGCGAGCCGCAGCCCGGCCCGCAGGACCGGCCCCTCGGCGGACAGCCGGGCCATGACGAACGTCAGGCGCATCAGGGCTTCCAGGGCGGTGTAGCCCCGGCCGTCCAGCTCCGTGGCGAGTCGGCGCCACATTTTGGACTGGAGTTCCATGATGGCGTGGGCCAGGTCTTCCTTCGCCGCGAAGTGGAAGTACAGGGCGCCTTTGGTGACGCCGGCGTGTTCGACGATCTCGGCCAGGCTGGTCGCTTCGTAACCGTGACGGTCGAACAGGTCGGCGGCGGCCTGGAGGATGGTCGCGCGGGTCTGTTCGGCGCGTAGCTGCCTCGCCATCGGTTGAACTCTCCTGGGCTGGAACTCGACGGGTCATGCCGTCTGCGTTAACCCCCAGTACACGATAACTCACGGGCCCGCGCCCGCTCTTCGCCCCCCGTGGAACGGGGCGCACCGCCGCACGGCGGCGGGCCGGCCGGCACACCCGGGCGCACCGGTCGGCCCGCCGCGTCACGGCGTGCGCCCGCTCAGTTGACGAAGACCGTCGCGCCCCCGTCGGTGACCGGGGCGTAGGTGGCGGTGAAGTACCCGTTGGCGAAGCAGAGGCCGGAACCGGACACCTTGGTGAAGTGCTGGTCGGTGAAGGCGATCGCGTTGTCCGCGTTGCTCGCCGTGCCGGACAGGCCGGGCGTCTCGTAGACGCAGTTGACGCTGCCGAGGAGGGTGCGCAGCGTGACCGTGGTGCGGACGGCGGAGCCGCTGGGCGGGGTGACGGAGACGGTTCCGTCGGAGGAGACGGTGGTGGTGTACGGCAGGTTGGCGACCTTGACGCCTGTGACGCCGAGGACGCCCACGACGTTGCTGGTGCAGCTGCCGCTGTCGAAGGTGTGGGCGGTGAGCGACTCGGTGGCCGTGCCGGGGGCGGTCGGGTTGTCGGTGACCGAGACGGTGAACTGCGAGGCCGTGCAGGAGACTCCGCTGCTGCCGGTGGCGCTGGAGTGGAACGTGGCGCTGGTGCCGCTCGCCAGCGAGGCGGTGAGGGTGTCGCCGACGGCGACGGGCGTACCGCCGGTGGCGCCCGTGGTCAGGACGGGCGTGTCGGCCGCGGCGGCGGGCAGCGCCGTGGGGAGGGTCAGCGCGGCGACGGCTGCGGTGAGCGTGAGCAGAGTACGAGTACGCATGCGGCTACCTCTTCTCGGAAGTGGGGTTCGGTGAAGCAGGGGTGGGCCGGCCGCGGGGACACGGCCGGGCCGATGCGACGAGATTCCGGGGCTGCGCCCGGGAGGTGCGGTGATGCCCTGTGAGGGCCGGGAACGCGGACGGTGCCGCGGGAACGGATCCGGCGCCACGGATCCGGGAAACACTTCCGTTTGTAGGGCTGATGCCTCGTCAGCGTCAAGTGTCCGTACGGCGTCCGGTTCCTGCGGAGACGACGGCACACGGTCTCCGCTCTTTACTCACAACGTGCTTGACCCCTGCGTGTAACCACCGGTAACTTCCCGAATGGCTACTGGTGCGTAACGTGAAGTCCCTTGCAGCCGCCGGGAGTTGCCGGGAGGCGTGCGCACCAGCCGCTGTCCGCGCCAGGACAACGTGCCGCTGGAGCCCGTTCCGCATTGACTATGCCTCTGGGAGCAGACATGGCCTCGTCCCCGGACGTCACCCCGTCCGCCGGCAACACCCCCGAACCCGACAGCAGACCGGAAGGCGGTTCCGCGCCCCGGGGCGCGGACGGCACGAGACGCGGACGGGTCAGGCTGCGCCGGGCCGCCGTGCTCGCGGTGCCGGCCGCGCTGGTCACCGCCGGGTTGGCGATCCTCACCGCCCAGGGCGCCCTGGGCGTGCAGTTCGCGATCTCCGGCATGCCCTTCACCGTCACCGCGACGGAGCTCGACGGCACCGGGTTCGCGCAGTTCGGCGGCCTCGACAACATGGCCGAGGGCAGCCCCAACGCGGGCGACACCGGCGGGCAGGTACTGGTCGTCACCTCCGTGATCAAGGACGCGACGCTCACCAAGCTGTGCCAGAGCGTCGACCTGGGCGGCACCAACCTGCTCATCACCGCCGGCGGCGGGGACACCAAGGTGGCCGCGAGCGACCTGACCACCGACTCGACGCTGCTGTCCGGTGACGCCGCCTTCGACAACATCGAGATCGGCAACGACGCCAGCACGCTGGACAAGGCCGGGCCGAAGGGCCGTGGCCCCATCGGCGTCTTCAGCCAGCAGGCCGACACCGTGCATATAAAGAACCTGCGGCAGACCAACTACGCGACGACGGCGGGCGTGTTCAAGCTGCCCGGGCTGAAGCTGCGCTTCAGCGACTCGGGCTGCTGATGCCCGGCGACCGGCACAGGGGCTTTCGGGCCGCGTTCCGCGACTGGCGGTCCGGCCGGCCGTTCTGGGGCGGGCTGCTGCTCGCCCTGGCCGGGGCGGAGGTCCTGCTCACCATGAAGGCGTCGCTGAAGGTCGTCCTGCACGTCGGCATGCAGGGTGTGGTCGGCTATCTCCTGCCGGTCGTCATGCTGCTGTGCGGACTGCTCACCCTCTTCGCCCCGGCCCAGCGGCTCTTCTACTCGCTCATCGGCGTGCTGGCCTCCCTGGGCACCTGGCTGACCTCCAACCTGGGCGGCTTCCTCCTCGGCCTTCTCCTCGGCTGCGTCGGCAGCTGCCTCGTCTTCGGGTGGCTGCCGGACCAGGAGTCCCGGCGCGAACGGCGGCGGCGCAGGAGACAGGCCCGCGCCGCGCGGTCCGCGCGGCCGCTGGAGCAGCGGGCCGGCGGACCGGTCTGAGAACGTCCGGGCGGACGACGCCGCGGCCGGAGCCGCGGCGTCGCGGGCGTCAGGCGAGGCCCACGGACTTCAGCCACTCCTGGGCCACGTCCAGGGGGTCCTTCTTGTCCAGCTGGACCCGCGCGTCCAGGTCGAGGAGGGTCTTGGTGTCCAGCTTGGCGGAGACCGCGTTCAACACGGCGACGCCTTCCTGGGGCAGTCCCTCCTTGTGGACCAGCGGGGTCACGTGGGCGAACCCGAAGAGGTTCTCCGGGTCCTTCAGGACGACGAACCCCTCCTTCACGATGGTCGGGTCCGTGGTGAAGACGTCCGCGGCCTGCACGGTGTTCTTGGCCAGCGCCGACTGGGTCAGCGGGCCGCCCGCGTCGAGGGCCTTGAAGGACTTGAACTTCAGCCCGTAGACGGACTCCAGGCCCTTGAGGCCCTGCTGCCGGGTCTGGAACTCGGGCGAGCCGCCGATCGTCAGCTCGGGGGCCGCCTTCTTCAGGTCGGCGAGGGTGGACGCGGCGGTGAGGCCGTACTTCTTCGCGGTCCCGGCGTTGAGGGCGACCGAGTCCTTGTCCTCGGCCGGCGACGACTCCAGCAGCGTGAGGCTCTTGTCGAGCTTGGCCTTCACCGCGGCGTTCACGGCGTCGGCGGACTTCTGTTCGGCCTCGGCGTCGAGGTAGGCCAACAGGGAGCCGTTGTACTCCGGCAGCACCGTGACCGAGCCGTTCTTCATCAGACCGTACGAGGTCTCGCGGCTGCCGATGTTGTGCTTGTAGGTGACCTCGAGGCCCTTGGCCTTGAGCGCCTCGCCGTAGATGTCGGCGAGCAGGGTGCTCTCGGCGAAGTTGTTCGAGCCGACGACGACGGTGCCGGCCTTCGCCTTCTCCCCGGCCAGCGGGTTGTCGGAGGTGTCGTCGGAGGAGGAACAGCCCGCGAGGAGCGCCGCCGCGGCGGTGAGCGCGACGGCCGCCGCGCCGGTGTGCCTCGTCCTGGACCTGCTGCTCTTCGCGGTAGAAGTCATCCACCGATCCAAACGAGCCGCTCGCCGGTCAGTCAACCACGGCCGGGTCACGGTTTCCCGTACGTCCGTGTCGGGCCGTCAGCGCCTGCGCACTCCCGGCGACACCGCGAACCGGCCCGCGGCCCAGAACAGGGCGAGCGTGGCCAGTGCCAGGAGGGCCACCAGGGTGGCGCCGCCGACCACCTTCTCGTAGTCGCGCTGGTAGAGCCCGTCGATGATGTACCGGCCGAGCCCGCCCAGGCTGACGTAGGCGGCGATGGTGGCCGTCGAGACGACCTGGATGGCCGCCGAGCGCAGCCCGCTGAGGACCAGCGGCAGGGCGACCGGCAGCTCGACCCGGAACAGGATGCCCGTCTCGCGCATGCCCAGGCCCCGCGCGGCGTCCACCGGGGCGGGGTCGACGGAGCGGACCGCCTCGTAGGTGGTGACCAGGATCGGCGGGACGGCGAGGACGACCAGCGGGATCATCACGGGCAGCAGGCCGATGCCCACCACGACGGCGATCAGCACCAGCAGGCCGAAGCTCGGCAGGGCCCGGGCCGCGGTGGCGACGAAGGCGACGGCGTTGCCGCCCCGCCCGGTGTGCCCGGTGAGCAGCCCGAGGGGCAGGCCGATCGCGGCGGCGAGGACGAGGGCCAGCAGGGTGTACCGGACGTGTTCCAGCAGGCGTTGCGGAATGCCGTCGTAGCCGTGCCAGTGGGCGCTGTCGCTGAAGAAGGCGTTGGCGAAGTCCAGTACGTTCACCGGGCGGTCTCCTTCGCCACGGGCTGCTCCTGCCGCTCGGCGGTGGTGTTCCTGGCGCGCGGGCGGGTGCCGCGCGGCATCCACGGGGTCAGCAGCGTGCGGGCCAGGACCAGCACGGCGTCGCACAGGACGGCCAGGACGGCCGTGGTGACCACGGAGTTGACCGCGAGCTCGGGCCGGTCGTACTTCTGGGCGTCCGCGAGCAGGTTGCCGAGGGCGCCCTGGTTGCCGATGAGGGCGCCGACGCTGACCAGGGAGATGCTGGAGGCGGTGGCCACCCGGAGTCCGGCGAGGATCGTGGGCACGGCGATCGGCAGCTGCACCTGCAGGTAGCGCCGTACGGGCCCGAAGCCCATGGCGGTCGCCGCGGCCAGCGTCTCCTGCGGCACCGACCGCACGCCGTCGACGATGGCGGGGACGAGCACCACCAGACTGTAGACGGCCAGCGGGATCATCACCGTCAGCTCGGTCTGGCCGGTGTAGTCGATGAGGACGACGAAGACGGCCAGCGACGGGACGGCGTAGAACACGGTCGTCACGCCGAGCACGGGCGGGTAGAGCCAGCGGAAGCGCACGCAGAGCTGGGCGACGGGCAGCGCGAGCAGCAGCCCGGCCAGGACCGGCAGCAGCGCCTCGCGCAGGTGCAGGCCGATCAGGCCGGAGTAGGTGTTCTGCAGGTCGCTCGGGATGTCGAAGAAGCCGCTCATGAGGCGACCTTGGCGTCGTCGGTGCGTCCGGCGGCGTGCGCGGTGCGGATGGCCTCGCCGATCGTCTGCTGGGAGACGACGCCGGTCACCCGGCCGTCGGCGTCCACGGCGACGGCCCAGCCGGTGGGCGAGAGCACCGCGCAGTCGAGGGCGGCCCGCAGCGAGTCGGTGCCGGGCACGAACGGCCGCCCGTACGGCAGGAGGGCCTCCGGCGTGATGTCCCCGGCGGTCAGGTCGCGCGGCTCGCCCCAGCCGAGGGGCCGGCCGTCGGTGTCGGTCACGAGGACGTAGGGGGTGTCCGGCGCGGCGAGGCGTTCGGCGCCGGCGTCGACCGGCACGACGGCGTCGGTCGTCAACTCCAGTGCGGCGGACGGGAAGAAGGACAGCCGCCGGATGCCGCGGTCGGCGCCGAGGAAGTCCTCGACGAAGGCGTCCGCGGGGTCGGAGAGCAGATCGGCGGGCGTCGCGAACTGGGCGAGCCGGCCGCCGGTGCGCATCACCGCGACCATGGTGCCGAGTTTGACGGCCTCGTCGATGTCGTGCGTGACGAAGACGATGGTCTTGCCCAACTCGTCCTGGATGCGCAGCAGTTCGTCCTGGAGGCCCTTGCGCACCACGGGGTCGACGGCCGAGAACGGCTCGTCCATGAGCAGCACCGGCGGGTCGGCGGCGAGGGCCCGTGCCACGCCGACGCGCTGTTGCTGTCCGCCGGAGAGCTGGTACGGGTACCGCTTGCCGAGGGAGGTGTCGAGTCCGACCCGTTCCATCAGTTCCGCCGCCCGGGCACGGGACTTCTGCCTGCCCCAGCCGAGCATGCGGGGCACGGTGGCGATGTTGTCGAGGATCGTCCGGTGCTGGAAGAGGCCGGCGTTCTGGATGACGTACCCCATGGACCGGCGCAGTTCGGTGACCGGCCGGTGCTGGATGTCCGCGCCGTCGAGGAGGATGGTGCCCTCGGTCGGCTCGACCATCCTGTTGAGCATGCGGAGGGTCGTCGTCTTGCCGCAGCCCGAGGGGCCGACGAGGACGGTGATCGATCCGTCGGGGATCTCCAGCGACAGCCGGTCGACCGCCACCGTGCCGTCCGGATATCGCTTGGTGACTGATTCCATCCGTATCACAGCGCCGAATGCCCTTCGGGTCTGGCAGAAGCTGCCCGCTCCGGCCGCGGTCGGTGGGGCCGTCGCCGGTCGAGTGTAGACGGCGGTCTCGCGGGGCCCTTCGGTCCGGGGCGACTCCTTCCCCCTGTCGGGGCGTTCACACCGGCGTTCTTCCCGGCCCCTCCCCCTGGACGGAGGAGGCGGGGCCCACGGAGTCCACCGTGAGCCCCGCCCGACCGGACGTTCCCCGCGGGCGGCGTCAGCCCCCGGTGGGTTCCAGCCGCAGCGCGATGCTGTTGATGCAGTACCGCTGGTCGGTCGGGGTCGGGTACCCCTCGCCCTCGAAGACGTGCCCGAGGTGGGAGCCGCAGCGGGCGCAGCGCACCTCGGTGCGCACCATCCCGTGGGACCGGTCCTCGATCAGCTCGACCGCGTCGGTGTCCTTCGGGTCGAAGAAGGACGGCCAGCCGCAGTGCGAGGCGAACTTCGTCTCCGAGGTGAACAGCTCGGCGCCGCAGGCGCGGCAGGAGTAGACGCCCTCGGTCTTCGTGTCGGTGTACTCACCGGTGAAGGCGGGTTCCGTGGCGGCCTGGCGCAGCACGGCGTACTCGGCCGGGTTCAGCTCCGCGCGCCACTGCTCGTCCGGCTTCTCGACGTCGTACGCCATGAGTCCTCAGCCCCTCACTCGCCCGTGTTCGACAGCTCTTCCAGGATGCGCGGTCCGAGGTCGGTGACGTCGCCCGCGCCCATGGTGAGAACGAGATCACCGGCCTTCGCCATTCCCGCGACCATCGCGGGCGCCGCGTCCTTGTCGTGGACCGGGGTGACGTCCGCGCCCGCCGCCCGCGCCGCCTCGACGATCAGCTCGCTGGTGACACCGGGGATCGGGTCCTCGCGGGCGGGGTAGATGTCGAGGACCACCGACGCGTCGGCCAGGGCGAGCGCCCGGCCCATCTCCTTGCCGAGCTCCTGGGTGCGGGAGAACAGGTGCGGCTGGAAGAGGACCAGGATGCGGGCGTCGCCGACCGCGGCGCGCATGGCCTCCAGGTCGGCCGTCATCTCGGTGGGGTGGTGCGCGTAGGAGTCGACGACCTGCACGCCGGCCGCCTCGCCCTTGAGCTGGAGGCGCCGCTTGACGCCCGTGTAGGCGGCCAGGGCGGGGGCCAGCTCGGCGGCGGGGACGCCCAGGGCGACGCCGGCGGCGAGGGCGGCGACCGCGTTGTGCGCGTAGTGGCGGCCCGGGACGGAGACCCCGAAGGTCAGCTCCGCGCCGTCCATCAGCACGGTGACCTCGCTCCTGAGGCCCTGCGGGACGACCGACAGGATGCGCACGTCGGCGTCCTCGGACTCGCCGTACGTCACCGTGCGCACCGTGCCGGCCAGCCGCCGGGTCAGTTCCCGGGCGCCCTCGTGGTCGGCCGCGATCACCAGGGTGCCGCCGGGGACGATCTTCCCGGCGAAGGTCTCGAAGGACTCGTAGATCTCGTCCATCGACGCGTAGTTGGCGTGGTGGTCCAGCTCGACGTTGAGGACGACGGCGACCTCGGGGGCGTACTTGTGGAAGCTGCGGTCGCTCTCGTCCGCCTCGGCGACGAAGATCTCGCCGTCGCCGTGCAGGGCGTTGGAACCGGGCGCGTCCAGGTCGCCGCCGATCGCGTACGACGGGCCGCGGCCCAGCGCGGACAGCGAGACCGCCAGCATCGAGGTGGTGGTGGTCTTGCCGTGGGTGCCGGCGACCGCGAGCGGGCGCAGGCCGTCCATCAGGGCGGCGAGGGCGTCGGAGCGGTGCACGACCGGGATGCCCAGCTCGGCCGCGCGGGCCAGCTCCGGGTTGTCCTCGCGGATCGCCGAGGACACGACGACGCAGCTCGCGTCGTCCGCGAGGTGCTCCGCCGCGTGCCCGATGTGCACGGTCGCGCCCAGCGCCCGCAGCGCCTCGGCGGTCGCCGAGTCCCTGGCGTCGCTGCCCGCCACCGCGGCCCCGCGCTGGGCGAGGATCTTGGCGATGCCCGACATCCCGGCGCCGCCGATGCCGATGAAGTGCGGTCGGTCCATGGCGGTAGGAAGGCCGGGTGCCATGCGCTGTTCTCCCCAGGGGTGTCACGGGTGGGTACGACGTGGGTGCCGGCGGGTGCCGGCGGCCGGTACGGCGGTGGGCGCGCCCCGGCGGGGCGCGGCCCCAGCCTATGCCTTGCTGTGGGAGAACAGTTTCAGGACCGGTACGCCGACCTTGTGCCGCGCCCGCGAGGCCCAGTCCCGGTGGAAGAACTCCTCCACGTAGTGCGGGTCGGTCAGGACGATCACCTCGTCGGCGCCGGTCTCCCGGACGAGTGATCCGAGCGTGTCCAGCGGGTGGTCCTCGATCAGGCTGCCCACGGCCTCGGCGCCGGACGCGCGCAGGGCCGCGAGGGACACCTCCAGCGCCCGCTGCCCGACGCTCAGCGCCTCCTCCCCCTCCGGGGTCTCGCCCTCGCGGACCGCTTCGTCGAGCTCGCCGAGGGCGATGTCGTCGATGGCCCGCAGCAGCCGGTCGGCCTGGTCGCCGCGCGGCTGGAGCAGTACGTGGAAGGCGACCGGTTCGTCCCCGTGCAAGGTGGTGACGAACTCCACGTCGGCGGACGTCAGGGCCTTCTCGATCATCAAAACGCTTGTGAACACCAGGCGCCCCTTCTCCTTCGAGGGCCCGCGGGCCCACCCTTCGCAGGCGTGCCGATCCTGCGGAAACCATCCTTCCCCGTGATCGCACGGGTACTGCCGGATCCAGTGTGCCCGGCACGGGCTGAGCGGAACGGTTGGTTCCACACACGGTCCCCGATTGCGCGCCGACGGACGGACCCCTGCCCGGGCCGTCGCCGCCCGGCTCAGTCGCGCCGGTACCGGCCGAAGAGGAAGCCCTCCTCCTCCAGGAGGGACGCCAGGAGGTACCGCCGCGGCACCTCGACCGGGGGCCCGCCCGCGATCCGCTGGGCGTCGCCCGCGGTGAGCATCGGGGAGACGGTCAGGCACAGCTCGTCGAGGACGCCGGCCGCGACGAACTGCCCCAGCAGCCGCGGGCCGCCCTCGGTCAGCAGCCGGGTGTGGCCGAGCCCGGCGAGCGCGCGGACGGCGCGGGCGGGGTCCACGCCGACGCCGTCGCCGGCGATCACCACCCGGGCGCCGGCCTTCTCGGCGGCCGCGACCCGCTCCGGGGCGGCCGCGGCGCCGGTGAGGACCAGGGTGGGCACCAGCGGCGAGGTGAACAGCGGCAGGGAGAAGTCCAGCTCCAGGCTCGCGCTGACCACCGCGATCACCGGCGCCGGGCCCTGTCCGGCCGCCTGCCGCAGCTCCGCGAACTCCGCACGCGCGCGTGCGGGGCGGTACCCCTCCCGGCGTACGGTCTCGGCGCCGGCGATCACCACGTCCGCGAGCGCCCGCAGGGTGCCGAAGATCCGCATGTCGGCCGCGCTGGAGATGGGCTGGGAGCGGCCGTCGTGCTGGGCGGCCCCGTCGAGGGTGGAGACCATGTTGGCCCGCAGCCAGGCCCCCTGCCGCGCGTCCGGCTCGGGGTACGCGTAGGCGGCGGCCAGCTCGGCGAGGCTCCACTCCCGGTCGGTCCCGGCGAGGTCGCGTTCTGCTGTCGGATCGGTCACGGGGAACAGACGTCGCATACGGTGCAGTGTTCCACGCCCCCTCACCTGCGCATCCCGACCGCCACCACCCCGGCCCGCCCCTCGGACGGTCGCGCCTCGGCCGCCGTGCCCCCGGCCGCGGGCAGGCGAGTCTCCCCCTGTGCCTGGACGGCCGGGAAGGCACCCCGGGGGGGCGGCACGGGCGGGCGGGCGCCGGGGGCACACCTCTCCGGGGGAGGCACCCCGCAGGCGCCGGGCCGCGCGCCCCACCCCCGGCCCGCTTCGGCGCCGGGCACCGGGAGACCGCCCGGCACCCGCCCCCGCCACACAGCCGCAGCCGCAGGCCACCCCACCGGGTCACCGCCGGGCAGGCCCTACCATTGACCACCGTGTCGTCCTTCTCCGCCGCCTCCGGTTCCGCCCCCTCCGGCTCCGCCCCGATAGCCGGGGTGACCCCGCTGTCCCTGTGCGCCCGCGAGCCGCACGTCCCGGCGGACCGCCTGGTCGCCGAGATGGTGCCGCCCCCGCGCTTCGACTCGGTCCGTTTCAGCACGTACCTCCCGGACCCGAACCAGCCCAGCCAGAGCGAGGCCGTCCAAGTCCTGGAGGGCTTCGCCGCCGGGCTGGGCGAGGCCCCCGGCACGGCCACCGGCAGGCGCGGCTTCCTCGGCTTCGGCCGGAGCAAGGCCCCCAAGCCCCCCGCCGGCCCCCGCGGCGTCTACCTCGACGGCGGCTACGGCGTCGGCAAGACCCACCTGCTGGCCTCCCTGTGGCACGCCACCCCCGCCGAGCCCTCCCGCAAGGCCTTCGGCACCTTCGTGGAGCTGACCAACCTCGTCGGCGCCCTCGGCTTCCAGCAGACCGTGCAGACCCTCTCCGGGCACCGCCTCCTGTGCATCGACGAGTTCGAACTCGACGACCCGGGCGACACCGTCCTCGTCTCCAGCCTGCTCGCCCGGCTCGTGGAGGCCGGCGTCGCGCTCGCCGCCACCTCCAACACACTGCCGGGCAAGCTCGGCGAGGGACGCTTCGCGGCGGCCGACTTCCTGCGCGAGATCCAGGGCCTGTCCGCGCACTTCCGCGCCCTGCGCATCGACGGCGAGGACTACCGCCACCGCGGCCTGCCCGAGGCCCCGGCACCGTACTCCGACGAGCAGGTGACCCGGGCGGCGCAGGAGACGGACGGCGCCTCCCTCGACGCGTTCCCCGCGCTCCTCGACCACCTGGCCCGCGTCCACCCCAGCCGCTACGGCGCGCTGACCGACGGCGTCTCGGCCGTGTGCCTCACCGGGGTCCGCCCCGTGCCGGACCAGTCGACGGCCCTGCGGCTCGTCGTCCTCGCCGACCGGCTCTACGACCGCGAGGTGCCCGTGCTGGCGTCGGGGCTGCCCTTCGACCGGCTGTTCGGCGAGGAGATGCTGAAGGGCGGCTACCGCAAGAAGTACTTCCGGGCGATCTCCCGCCTCACCGCCCTGGCCCGGGACGCCGCCCGCCTCGTCGACGCGGACTGACGAACCGTCCGTTTCACGCCGACCGACCTCGATTTTCAGGCTCTCTTCGGCTCGTAACGCCCCGTTAACCCTGCAAAGGCCTTTGCAGGGTTAACGTGTTTCTTGACCAAGCGTTGACCAAGCATTGGTGTGCACAAGAGACACGAACGGGCCGGAGGGGGGCGCATGTTCCGAGGTAAGGCGCCCCGGGCCCTGCTTCCGCTCCTCGCCGCCGCCCTGTTCGCCCTCCAGTTCTTCGCACCCGCGCCGTCCTTCGCATCCGCGCACACGAGCCGTGATGCCGTGGCCAAGGCACCGTCGGCGTTCGCGGGGTCCGCCCCCGCCGACGCGGCGCTGCACGACGAGACCGTCACCTGCCACGAGCCCGGCCGCTCCGGGAGCACGCACGGCCCGGTGCGCGTCCGCGACCGGCACCGCGCCGGCGCCTCACCGGAGCCCGAGGCTCCCGAGGGCCCGCCCGCCCGGCAGCGCACCACCTCCGTACCCGAGCCGGTACTGCCCGGCCGCGCGCACGAGCGTCGCTCGAGATCCGCCGCGGACCGTTCCCCCGCGGCCCTCCAGGTCTTCCGCTGCTGAGCCACGGAGCATCCCCACTCCGCCCCTACCGGTCCGACGCGCCCCCACTGCGCGCCAGGAGGAATGACCGCATCATGCAGCCCCTCATCGACAACGCCCGCACGTTCGGACAGCGCCCTGAGGAGTTCGCCGGGCACGCCGAAGGCCAATCGCCCGAAGTCCTGTTCATCACCTGTTCCGACTCCCGGGTCGTACCGGCCCTGATCACGGGCGCCCGCCCCGGCCAGCTCTTCGAGCTGCGCACCGCGGGCAACATCGTCCCGCCGTACGGTGCCGAGCACCCCAGCGGCGAGACGGCCACCGTCGAGTACGCCGTCGAGGTGCTCGGCGTCACCGACGTCGTGGTCTGCGGCCACTCGCACTGCGGCGCCGTGGGCGCGCTGGTGCGCGGCGACGACCTGACCGCCGTACCCGCCGTGCGCG
Source organism: Streptomyces sp. JHA26 (assembly GCF_002005565.1). Classification (GTDB taxonomy): domain Bacteria; phylum Actinomycetota; class Actinomycetes; order Streptomycetales; family Streptomycetaceae; genus Streptomyces. Next base: position 77,751 of record NZ_BDJC01000013.1, read on the forward strand.
ACTGGCTGGCCCGGGCCGCGGACGAGCCGAAGCCCTGCGATCCCGCCGACCCCACGGTCGCCGACGCCGTGCAGCACCACGTCCTGGCCCAGTTGCTGCGGCTGCGCTCCTACCCGTGCGTCGAACGGCGGCTGGCCGACGGCCGGCTGCGCCTGCACGGCTGGTACTACGAGGTCCACACCGGAACCGTGCGCGAGCACCGCGCGGACACCGACGCGTTCGAGACCCTGTGAGCGGCGCCGTGGACGCGATATCCAAGTTCCCGCACTGGCGGCGGGACCTCACCGCCTCGCTCGTCGTGTTCCTGGTCGCCCTCCCGCTGTGCGTGGGCGTCGCCGTCGCCTCCGGCGTCCCGGCCGAACTCGGCCTCGTCACCGGCATCGTGGGCGGCCTGGTCACCGGATTCCTGCCGGGCAGCAGCCTCCAGGTGTCCGGCCCGGCAGCCGGTCTGACCGTGCTGGTCCTCGGCGCGGTCGACACCTACGGGCTGCCCGTGCTCGGCGTGATCGTGCTGGCCGCCGGGCTGCTCCAGCTCGGGATGGGCGCCCTCGGGCTCGGGCGCTGGTTCCGGGCGATCTCCCTGTCGGTCGTCGAGGGCATGCTGGCCGGCATCGGCCTGGTGCTCATCGCCGGCCAGCTCTACTCGACGGCCGGGCTGGAGGCGCCCGCCTCCGGCCTCGACAAGATCACCGGACTGCCCGGGGCGGCCGCCGACGTGCTGGGCAGCACCGAGGCGCTCACCTCGCTCGCGCTCGGCGCGGGCACGATCGTGGTGATGGTGCTGTGGAAGCGGCTGCCCGAGCGGATCCGGACCGTGCCGGGCGCGCTGGCCGCGGTCGGAGTGGCCACGGCGGTCACGGCGGTCCTCGGCCTGTCGGTGGCGACCGTCGAGGTGAACGGCCTGCTGGACTCGATCCAGCCGCCCGGCGCGGACGCCTTCGGCGAGCTGGCGGACGTGGGTCTGCTCGGCACGATCGTCGCCTTCACCCTGATCGCGTCGGCGGAGAGCCTGTTCAGCGCCGCCGCGGTGGACCGGCTGCACGACGGCCCGCGCACCGAGTACGACAAGGAGCTGATGGCGCAGGGTGTCGGCAACTCGGTGTGCGGCCTGCTCGGCGCGCTGCCGATGACCGCGGTCATCGTGCGCAGCTCCGCCAACGTCGGCGCCGGCGCGCGCACCAAGGCGTCCCGGGTGCTGCACGGCGTGTGGCTGCTGCTGTTCGCCGCGCTGCTGCCGTCCACGCTGGCACTGATCCCGCTGCCCGCGCTGGCCGGCATCCTGGTCCACGCGGGCTGGAAGCTGATCCCGTTCCGCGGCATCGTGTCGCTGTGGCGCGGGCACCGGGGCGAGGCGCTGATCCTGGCGGTCACGGCCGTGTCGATCGTCGTGGTGAACATGTTCGAGGGCGTGCTGATCGGCCTGGCCCTGTCGGTGGCCAAGACCGCCTGGGAGGCCTCGCACCTCAGGCTGGAGATCGTCGACAAGGGCGCCGGTCCGGTCCAGGCGCACCTGTCGGGCAACGCGACCTTCCTGCGGCTGCCGAAGCTGCTGGAGAGCCTGGAGGCGCTCCCGCAGGACCGCCCGGTCGAGCTGGACCTGTCCGGCCTGCACCACCTGGACCACGCCTGCCGCACCGCGCTGGAGAACTGGGCCGAGCGGCACAGCGCGGCCGGCACGGTGCCGGTGAAGGTCACGGCACCGGCCGAGGCCACGGCGTAACGCCCGCCCGGCGCCCGCTGCGGGCGTCGCCCGTGGGCATGGCCCCGGAGCGGGCGCCGGGCATATCGTTGCAGGACCAGACGAATCGGACCTCTGGGCGAGGAGGCCGTCATGCTCCAGGAGCTGCTGACCGCAGTGGCCGCCGTCGGAAGCGCCGGGGTCCTCTACGTCGCCTCGGCGGCGCGGGTCGTCAAGCAGTACGAGCGCGGGGTGGTCTTCCGGCTCGGGCGGCTCGCGGGGGACGTGCGTCCGCCCGGGTTCACGATGGTGGTCCCGTTCGTGGACCGGCTGCACAAGGTGAACATGCAGATCGTCACGCTGCCGGTGCCCGCGCAGGAGGGCATCACCCGCGACAACGTGACCGTGCGGGTCGACGCCGTCGTCTACTTCAAGGTGGTCGACGCGGCCAACGCCCTCGTCAAGGTCGAGGACTACCGGTTCGCCGTCTCCCAGATGGCGCAGACCTCGCTGCGGTCCATCATCGGCAAGAGCGAGCTGGACGACCTGCTCTCCGACCGGGAGAAGCTCAACCAGGGCCTGGAGCTGATGATCGACAGCCCGGCGGTCGGCTGGGGCGTGCAGATCGACCGGGTCGAGATCAAGGACGTCTCCCTGCCGGACACCATGAAGCGCTCCATGGCGCGGCAGGCCGAGGCCGACCGGGAGCGGCGGGCCCGGATCATCAACGCCGACGCCGAGCTCCAGGCGTCGAGGAAGCTCGCCGAGGCGGCGGAGCAGATGTCCGAGCAGCCCGCCGCCCTGCAGCTGCGCCTGCTGCAGACCGTGGTCGCGGTGGCCGCGGAGAAGAACTCGACGCTGGTCCTGCCCTTCCCGGTGGAGCTGCTGCGGTTCCTGGAGAAGGCCCAGGAGCGGCCCGTGGAACGGTGACGACCGGTGACACGTGGGACACGCGTGGTTCCCGGGACTCCCGGCAGGTGATAGACACGGCGGGGTCACAGTCCTGTCCGCCAGCAGGAAGGTTGCCCCATGTCCGCAACACGACGTCAGGTGCTCGCCCGCTCCGGTGCGCTCGGAGCCGGCATCGCCTTCACCGGAGCCCTCTCCGAACTCTTCGCGGGCACCGCCGCCGCACAGCCCCCGGGCCACTGCGGGTACGGCCCCCTGGTCCCGGACCCCGACGGCCTGCTCGACCTGCCGAAAGGTTTCCGCTACCGGGTCCTGTCCCGTGAGGGCGACCAGTTGCGCTCCGGAGAGGGGCCGGTCCCGTCCAACCACGACGGCATGTCCGCCTTCCCGGGCCGGCACGGCCGCACCCACCTGGTCCGCAACCACGAGAACCGCGCCAACGGCAGGGTCCCGGTGCCCACGGTGGAGGGCCTGACCTACGACCCGGCGGGCAAGGGCGGGTGTACGGCGCTGACCCTGGACTCCCGCAACCGCGTCCTGTCCGAGCGGGTGGCGATCGCCGGTACGGCCGTCAACTGCGCGGGCGGCCCCACCCCCTGGCACACCTGGCTGACCTGCGAGGAGACCGAGGACAAGGCGGGCACCAGCGGCTACACCAAGGACCACGGCTTCATCTTCGAGGTCGACCCGGTCGACCCGCACCGCACCGGCGCGGTGCCGCTGACCGCGATGGGCCGCTTCCAGCACGAGGCGATCGCCGTGGACCCGAAGCGGGGCGTCGTGTACGAGACGGAGGACGCCTTCGAGCGGCCCTTCGGGCTCTTCTACCGCTTCCTGCCCGAGAAGCCGCTGGGCGGCACGGGCTCGCTGCGCGCGGGCGGCAGGCTCCAGGCGATGCGCGTGCCCGGCGTGCCCGACCTGTCCTCGATCCAGGAGACGGGCGCCGAGTTCGACGGCATCGAGTGGGTCGACGTACCCGACCCGCTGGCCGCCACGACGCCGATCCGCCACCAGGACTTCGGCCGGGGCGGCATCACCCACGCGCAGAAGCTGGAGGGCTGCTACTGGGGCGGGCGCTGCGTGTACTTCGTGTCGTCCTTCGCCCACAGCTCCGAGGGTTCGGCGGCCGACCACTACGGCCAGATCTGGCGGTACGACCCGGACCGGCGCCGCCTGACCCTGGTGATCGTCTTCGGCCCGGACACCGACGTCCAGCTGCCCGGCGAGTCCCCGGACAACATCTGCCTGGCGCCGAGCGGCGGCCTCATGGTCTGCGAGGACGGCAACGGCGCCCAGCACGTCTTCGGGGTGACGCGCAAGGGCGAGGTGTACGCGATGGCCCGCGGCCGGCAGAACATCGGCACGGCCGAGGAGCCCGAGTGGGGCGAGTTCGCCGGGGTCACGTTCTCGCCCGACGGCGACACCATGTACGTCAACTGCTACACCCCGGGAACGACCTTCGCGGTGACCGGCCCCTGGCGCGGGTGAGAGCGGTGTGAACGGGGGTGCCCGGCGCCGCATGACGGAGGACGTACAGGTCAGCGGCTCGTACTGGCCGGAAACGGCGCCGGGTGCCCCTCGTTCGCCCCTGACGGCACGGTGCTCCAGGGTTCGGCGACCACACCGCTGGAGCAGCGGGACATCCGACCCGCCTGGCCCGGGAGGGTGACCCCTCGGGCACGACACGACACATAGTCATACAAACCGAACAACACACTCATACGTTCGTGCGGTGACCATTTCCGTACACCGCGCCACCGCCCTGTGCGCCGTCGCCGCCGCCTCCGTCGTCCTCGCCGCCTGCGGGACGACCGAATCCCGGCGGGCCCCCCACCCGGCACCGCCCGCCTCCTCCGCCGGCCCCTCGAAGGCCGTCCCCTCGAAGGCCGCCCCCTCCCGGCCGCCCGTCCTCGCGCCGGGGCCGGCGGGCCTCACCCCCGTCTTCGAGCACGGCCCGCGCACCGACGGCAGGACCGTCGCCCTCACCTTCGACGCCGACATGACCGCGGACGAGGGGCCCCGGGCGGCGGCGGGCGAACGGTTCGACAACCCCGGGCTGATCGCGACCCTGCGGAAGCTGAAGGTGCCGGCCACGGTGTTCATGACCGGACGATGGGCCGAGGAGTACCCGGACGAGGCCCGCTCCCTCGGCCGGGACCCGCAGTTCGAGATCGCCAACCACTCCTACAGCCACTACGCCTACACCGACGACTGCTACGGCCTGCCGACCGTGCCCCGGGAGCGGATGCGGTCGGACCTGGAGCGGGCGTACACGGCGTTCGCGAAGGCCGGGGTGCCGGACCCGATGCCCTACTTCCGTTTCCCCGGCGGCTGTTACGACAGGACGGCCCTGGAGGAACTGGCCCCCGCGGGCGTCACGGCCGTGCAGTGGGACGTGGTGAGCGGGGACGCGTTCGCCACGGACGCCGACGCGGTGGCCCGGCAGGTGCTGGACGGCGTACGGCCCGGTTCGGTGGTCGTCATGCACTGCACCCGCAGCGCCGCCCCGGTGACCGAGCGGGCGGTGCGCGCGGTCGTGCCCGAACTGCGCGAGCGGGGCTACCGCTTCGTGAAGGTGTCCGAGCTGATCGGCGCAGCGAACGGACGGCGCTGACCGTCCTACGCTGGAGGCATGAGCAGCGACGAGGATCCCTGTCCGACCGACGCGCCCCGCCCGCCCCGGGCCGGCGGACCGCCGTACGCCGAGTGCGTGCTGTGCCGGGAGCCGACGGAGTACCCGGAGTCGTACAAGGGGGTCACCCTGTGCCCCCGGTGCGAGTGGCAGGAGGCCCAGCGGACCGCCTGCTCGGGGTGACCGGCGGGCGGGTTGGCAGACTGGGGGCGTGAGCAATGAGCCGACGACGCCCGTCCCCGACAGTCCCTTCCGCACCGAGCCCGGCGACCGCGACCTCGCGCCGCAGTTCGTCCTGCCGCTGGTCGTCCGCATCGAGCGGGCGGCGCCACCGGCCCGTACGGACGCCCTGGAGACCGCGGCGCGCACGGTGCTGGTGATGCTCGGCGACGAGCGCTCGACCGGCGACGGCGCGTGGGCGCGGGCGATGCGCGACTGGCAGGACGCCCGCATCCGCAAGGTGGTGCGGCGGGCGCGGGGCGCCGAGTGGCGGCGGGCCGAGGCGCTGCCGGGCATCACGGTGTCCGGGAAGACGGCCGAGGTGCGGGTCTTCCCGCCGGTCCCGCTGGACGGCTGGCCGAAGGACCTGGCCCGCCTCCAGGTCTCCGGCACCGACCTCGACGACCCGGAGCCCCCGGCCGACGCCGACCCGTCGGCCCCCGTCCTGTGGCTGAACCCCGGCCTGGACATGTCGGCCGGCAAGGCGATGGCCCAGGTCGGCCACGGCGCCCAGCTCGCCTGGTGGGAGCTGTCCGACGGCGAGCGGGCCGCCTGGCGCGACGCGGGCTTCCCGCTGGCGGTGCGCACCGCGGACCCGGCCCGCTGGGACGGCCTCACCACCAGCGGCCTGCCGGTGGTCCGCGACGCCGGGTTCACGGAGATCGCGCCGGGCTCGTGCACGGTGGTGGCGGACCATCCGGCGCTGCGGTAGGGCGGTCGCCGGGGGCCGCGAACCTCAGATGTTGCTCTGAACATGCCCACCCCGGGGTTGGGGCCGGACGCCCCGGGCCATACCCCCGTCGAACCGACGGGGAGGGACGGACCATGGAGCGACTGGGAACCGGCATCGGATGGCGGCCGGAGATCGCGGACGTCGTGGAGCGGATGCCCGGCATCGACTGGGTCGAGGCCGTGGCCGAGAACCTCTGCCCCGGGCACCTGCCGGAATCCCTGCTGCGGCTGCGCGAGCGCGGCGTCACCGTCGTGCCGCACGGCGTCTCGCTCGGCCTCGGCGGCGCCGAGCGGCCCGACGCGGGCAGGCTGGCGGCGCTGGCCGAACGGGCCCGGGTGCTGGACTCGCCGCTGGTCACCGAGCACATCGCGTTCGTCCGGGCGGGCGGGCCGCTGTCCGCCTCCCCGCGCCTGGAGGCGGGGCACCTGCTGCCCGTGCCGCGCACCCGCGACGCCCTCGACGTGCTGTGCGAGAACGTGCGCGTCGCCCAGGACGCGCTGCCCGTGCCGCTCGCCGTGGAGAACATCGCCGCGCTGATCTCCTGGCCCGGCGAGGAGATGACGGAGGGACAGTTCCTGTACGAGCTGGTCGAACGGACCGGCGTACGGCTGCTGATCGACGTGGCGAACCTGTACACCAACCACGTCAACCGCGGCGAGGACCCCGCCGAGGCGCTGCGCGAACTGCCCGTGGAGGCCATCGCCTACGTCCACGTCGCGGGCGGCTTCGAGCGCGACGGCGTCTGGCACGACAGCCACGCCCACCCCGTGCCGCAACCGGTGCTGGACATCCTGACCGACCTCGCCTCGCGCGTCGCACCGCCCGGGGTGCTGCTGGAGCGCGACGAGAACTTCCCCGAGGGCGCCGAGCTGGAGGACGAGGTGGAGGCGATCCGGGCGGCGGTGGACAAGGGGCGGGCGTCCGGCACGGTTCCCACCGGCCCCGCGCCCGCGCCGCGCGGGGAGGAGGACCCCGCCGTCCCCGACGCCGTGCGCCAGCGCCTCGCCCTCGCGCAGACCGCGCTGCTGTCCTCCCTCGTCGCCGGCACGCCCGTGCCCGAGGGGTTCGACCGGGCGCGGCTCGCCGTGCAGGCGCGGGCGCTCGCCGGGAAGCGGGCGGACGTGGTCGCGAAGGTCGCGCCGGAACTGCCGGTGATCCTCGGTGCGGAGTACCGGCCCGCCTTCCTCGCGTACGCCCAGGGGCATCCGATGACCGCCGGGTACCGGCGGGACGCGCTGGAGTTCGCCGGAGGGCTGCTGCGGGACGGCCGGCCCCGGGACGCCGTCGCGCGGCGGGAGTTGCGGACGTGGTGGCTGGAGCGGTCGGGACCGGTGCCGCGACCGGACCGGCCCGGGGCCCGGTGGGCCCGCGCGACCCGGCGGGTGCTGCTGCGCCGCCGGGCGGAACCCGGACGCGGAACGTCACGCACCGGCCACACCACGTCCCGGAATGTGAAAAGGGCATGGCGCCGGCGTGATCCCCTGACATAGAAGTACGGCATGTTCTGGGTTCTTCTCCTGCTGCCGGCCTGGATCGTCGCGGGCCTGGCGTGCACCCGGCTGTGCCTGGCCGCCGTGCGCGCGGCCGACGCCGACACCGGGACCGGGGACCGTGCGCACGCCCTGACCCTGTACGAGGCGGCGTTCCTGTCCGGCGGCCCCCGGCGGGTCGCCGACCTGACGCTGGTGTCCATGGCCCGCCGGCGTCGCCTGCTGCTCGCGCACACCGGCTGGGTGACGGTCGTCGATCCGCGCGGCCGGGACGAGATGGAACGGTCGGTCATCGGGGCCATAGGGCCGCAGGGGCAGTCCCGGATAGCGCCGGTGCGGGCCGCCGCCGCCACCGCCGACGCGGTACGGGCCCTGGCGGACCGGCTGGTCGGCGCGGGCCTCGCCGTGCCGGACGGGACCCGCAGCATCGCGGCCGGGGTCCGGCGGGTGCGGCTCGCCGCGCTCACCGTGTGCGCGCTGGGCGCCGCCGCGCTGGCGCTGCCCGTACCGGCGGACGTGCCGCGCCACCTGATCGCCCTGTGGTTCGCGCTGCCGCTCGTCCTGACCCTGGGCTCCCTGGCGATCGCGCGGATGGAGGTCCACCCGTACGCGCGCTGGGCCTCGCCGGCGGGACAGCGGCTGCTCGGCACGCTCGCCCGGGAGGCCGGCGGCACGGCGGACGAGCGCACGTACCTCACGTCCGTCGCGGTGCACGGCGTCCACGCCATCGGCGAACCGGACCTGCGGGCGGCCTTCGCGCACCGGGAGGAGTACCTCGGGGAGCACCGCGCGCGGCAGGGCTGAGCCGGACGCCCGGCACGGCGTACGGCGCACCCGGCGCCGACACCCGCGGGCGGTGCTTGCCCCGCCCGGTCGCCGGGCGAAACATCCCTTCCGTCACCGCCGTGCACCGAAGGGACGTCCGATGCGAGCTGCCGCCCTCCTCCCGGCCGCCGGGTCCCTGCTGCTGAGCGCCCTCGCCGCCCCGGGACAGACGGTCCCGGGGACGCCCGTGACCTCCGAGGCGCGCGGCACGGCCGTGGCCGCCGCGCGCGCCGCCGAGGCCGGCATCGCGTTCGGCCGGTGCCCGGGGGCGGAGGACCTGCCGGCCGCCCTGCGCTGCGGCACCGTCTCCGTCCCCCTCGACTACGCGCACCCCGACGGCGAGCAGATCACGCTCACCGTCAGCCGGATGCGGGCCACGCACGAGGACCCGCGCGGCGGCGGGCGCGGGGTGCCGGGGCAGGGCGCCCTGGTCCACCGGACGGGCGGGCCGGGCACCGGCTCGCTGTACGTCCCGCTCACCGGCCTGATGCCGCAGTGGAGGCGGATCGCGGCGGCGTACGACCTGATCGGCTACGCCCCGCGCGGCGTCGCCCCCTCCGCGCCGCTGTCCTGCCAGGACCCGAAGAGCTTCTTCGAGGGGCCGCGGCCCGCACCGGCCCACCCCTCCGACGCCTTCAAGAAGGAACGCGCCGCCGAGGCCGAGGCGTACGCGCGCGGCTGCCACGAGCGGGCGGGCGACGCGCTGCGCCACTACCGCTCCCTCGACGACGCCCGCGACCTGGACGTCGTACGGGCCGCGCTGGGCGAGCGGAAGCTCACCTTCATGGGTACGTCGTACGGCGCGTACCTCGGGGCGCTGTACGCGGAGCTGTTCCCCTCGCACGTGCGGCGGATGGTGTTCGACTCGCCGGCGGACCCGGCTCCGGAACAGGTGGGGTACCGCAACGGCCTGGACCGCGCGGAGGCGTTCGAGGACCGCTGGAGGGACCTCAGGGAGTGGATCGCCGGGCACGACGACGTGTACGGGCTCGGCGGCACGCCGGGGCAGGTGCAGCGCAGCTACGACAGGGCGAGCGCGCGGCTCGCGCGGCGGCCCGCGGGCGGCACGGTGGGCCCGGCGCAGCTGCACGGGGCGTTCCTGAGGGCCGTGTACGACGACGTCTACTGGCCGTACCGCGCCGAGGCACTGTCGGCCTATCTGAAGGGGGACCCGCAGCCGCTGGTCGACCAGGCGGGGACGTACCCCGAGGAGGAGGCGGCCGAGGCGGAGAACGCGGACGCGGCCCGCACGGCCGTCGAGTGCAACGACGCGCCCTGGCCGACGGAGTTCCGGGTGTGGGACCGGGACCACACGCGGCTCGCGCGCCGGGCGCCGTTCGCGGCGTGGGACGACGTGTGGGCGCATCTGCCGTGCGCCTTCTGGCCGGCGCCCCGGCAGCGGCCGCTCGACGTGCGCACCGGGCCGGGCGAGCTGCCGCCGACGCTGGTGCTGGCCGCCGAACGGGACGCGGTCGCGCCGTACGACGGGGCGCTGGAGCTGCACCGGCGGCTGTCGGGCTCGGTGCTGGTGACCGAGCGGGGGGCCGGGACGCACGGCGTCGGGGGCGGCCCCGACGCCTGCGTCGACGGGCACCTGGAGGCGTACCTGCTGGAGGGACGCCTCCCGGCGCGGGACGCGTCCTGCCCCGGGAGACCGGAACCGGCACCGCGGCGGACCGCGACGGCTCCGGCGGCCTGAAGCCGGGTCAGGCCAGCCCGGCCACCAGCTCCGCGACGTCCTTGCGGCGCCCCGTGTAGAACGGGATCTCCTCGCGGACGTGCATGCGGGCCTCGGAGCCGCGCAGGTGGCGCATGAGGTCGACGATGCGGTGCAGCTCGTCGGCCTCGAAGGCGAGGATCCACTCGTAGTCGCCCAGCGAGAAGGAGGCGACCGTGTTGGCGCGCACGTCCGGGAACCCGCGGGCCATCTTGCCGTGGTCGGCGAGCATGCGGCGGCGGTCCTCGTCGGGCAGCAGGTACCAGTCGTACGAGCGCACGAACGGGTAGACGCTGACGTAGTCGCGCGGCGTCTCGTCGGCCAGGAACGCCGGGATGTGCGAGCGGTTGAACTCGGCGGGGCGGTGCAACGCCATGTTCGACCAGACCGGCTCCAGCGCGCGGCCGAGCTTCGTGCGGCGGAAGAGGTTGTACGCCTCCTGCAGCTGGTCCGCGGTCTCCGCGTGCCACCAGATCATCAGGTCGGCGTCGGCCCGCAGACCGGACAGGTCGTAGGTGCCGCGGATCGTCACGTCCTTCGCCGCGAGCTGGTCGAACAGCTCCTGGACCTCGTCGGCGTACCCGGCGCGGTCCTCGGGGAGGGCGTCCTTGAGCTTGAAGACGGACCAGAGGGTGTAGCGGATGACCTCGTTGAGGTCCTTGGCCAGCTTGCCCTTGTTGGGGATGCGCTCGGCCGCGGGGGTGGAGGCGTCGTCACTCATGGCCCTATTCTCCCGCTCCGCCGTGCAGGCTCTGCACCGGGTGGGCCGTGAGCTCCTCCACACCGCGCAGGTCACCCCGGAGCTGGTCGGCGGCCGCGTACGCGCTCGCGATGCTCGCCGGGATGCCGACGCCGTCGTAGGCGGCGCCGCACACCGCGAGGCCCGGCAGCTTCGCCACGTGCGCGCGGACGCGGGCCACGCGCGCGTGGTGGCCGACGGGGTACTGCGGCAGGCCGTCCTGCCAGCGGGTGACGCGGGTGGCGACCGGCGCGGCGGTCAGGCCGGTGGCCTCCTGGAGGTCGTGCCGGGACACGGCGACGAGCCCGTCGTCGTCGCGGCCGAGGATCTCCGTCTCGCCGTACCGGCCCACCGAGGTGCGCAGGACGACCAGGTCCGGGTCCTCGTCGCCGATCCAGCCCCACTTGCGGGAGGCGAAGGTGGACGCCTTGATGGTGCGCCCGTCGACGGGCGGCACGAGGAAGCCGCTGCCCTCGGGGAGCGCGGCGGCGTCGGAGCGGCGGTAGGCGAGGGTGATCAGGGCCATCGAGGCGTACTCCACCGCGGACAGCTCCGCCGCGGCCGCGGGGGCCTCGGCGCGCAGCAGCTCGGCGGCGGGCCGGGCGGGCACGGCGACGACGACCGCCCCGGGGTGCAGCACCCGGTCGCCGGCGACGACCCGCCAGCCGCCGTCCGGGGCGGTGCGGCGCAGCTCCGTCACGGGCGCCCCGGTGACGATCTCGCCGCCTTGCGCCCGCACCGACTCCGCGACCGCGAGCGGGAGGGTGCCGATGCCGCCCTCGATGCCCATGAACACCGGTCCGCTCGGCGGGGAGGTGGCCGTGCGGCCCTGGAGGGCGCGCACCGCCTCGGTGAGGGAGGCGTGGGCGCGGGCGGCCTCGAAGAGCTGGGGCACGGCCGAGCGCAGCGAGATGCGGTACGCGTCGCCCGCGTAGACCCCGCCCAGCAGCGGTTCGACGAGCCGGTCGACGACCTCGCGGCCCAGGCGCGCCGCGACGTACTCCCCCACGGCCACGTCGTCGCCGACCTCGGTGCGGGGCAGCTCGGCGTCGCGCTCGATGCGGGCGAGGCCCTCCGGCGACAGCACGCCGGCCAGGGCGGCGGCGGTGCCGGGGACGCCCATGACGTGGCCCTTGGGCATGGGGCGCAGCGCGCCGCGGGTCCACAGCGAGGCCGACGCGGTGGCCGGCGGCTGGAGCCGGCCGGCGAGACCGACCCGGCGGGCGAGGCCGACGGCCTCGGGGCGGCGGGCCAGCATCGACTCGGCGCCGAGGTCGACGCGGACGCCGGCGATCTCTCCGGGCAGCAGCTTGCCGCCGACGCGGTCCGAGGCCTCCAGCACGGTCACGCGGGCCCCGTGCTCCAGCAGCCGGTGGGCGGCGGCCAGTCCGGCGATGCCGGCCCCGATGACGACGACGTGCCCCGTGTCCGCGGGTGTCGTGCCCGCCGGGATCTCGCTTGCGCACATGCCCCAAGCCTCTCAGACCCCGCCGACGGCGCGGCCGGCAGGCCGGGTGCCGCGTGCTCGCGGGGCGAGTCCGGACCGTGACCTCTTCGGAACCGTTCCGCGCCGTCGCCCGCGCCCCTGACGACGTCCTAGGAACGACAGTCGACACCGACCCCGGGGGCCCTGTGCGTACACCACCTTCCCTGCGAGCCGTTCCGGCCGCGGCCGCCGTCCTGCTGGCCGCGGTCCTCGCGCTCACCGGATGCAGCGCCGGCGACGACTCCGCCGGCACGAGCGACGCCAAGGCGGCCGCCCCGACGGGCGTGGCCGACGGCGACGGCGCGACGGGCGCGGAGACGGGCCGTTCCGGGGCGACCGCGCCGCCGAAGGCCGCCGCGAGCCACATCATCCGCACCGTCTCCCTGACGGTCCAGGTCAAGGACGTCCCCAAGGCGCTCGAGGGGGCGCGCGCCGCTGCCGAGAACGCGGGCGGTTACGTCGGGGACGAGACCACCAACCGGGACGAGGACGGCCGCGAACGGTCCCGGCTCGTCCTGCGCGTGCCCGTCGACGCGTACCAGGACGTCCTGACCGAACTGGAGGGCGCCGGCAGACTCCTGGAGCGCGACGCGAAGGCGGAGGACGTCACCGACCAGGTCGTGGACGTGCAGAGCCGCATCACGTCGCAGCGCGCCAGCGTGGCCCGGGTGCGCGAGCTGATGGACCGCGCCACCAGTCTGAGCGACGTGGTGACGCTGGAGGGGGAGCTGAGTTCCCGTCAGGCCGAGCTGGAGGCGCTGCTCGCCCGGCAGGCGTCCCTGAAGGACCGCACGAGCCTGGCCACCATCACCCTCTCCCTGTCCGAGCCGCCGGTGCGGAAGGAGGTCGTCGAGGACGACGACGACCCGGGGTTCACGGACGCGCTGGCGGGCGGCTGGGACGCGTTCGTGACGGTGCTGCGCTGGGTGGCGATGGTGTTCGGCGCCGTTCTGCCGTTCGCCGCGGTGGCGGCGCTGCTGGTGCTGCTGTGGCTGCGGGTGGTACGGCCCCGGCTGCCGCGCCGCCCCGAGGCCCCGCCGGTGACGCCGGTGGTCGGCCCGCTGCCGACGGCCCGGCCGGCACCGGGGGACACGCCCGCCGGGGAGACGGGCGAGCGGAACTGAACCGCCGTGTCCGCGTAGCGTGTTCGCATGAGCATGAGCAGTGCGGGGAGTACGCGGGAGCGGCTGGTGGTGATCGGCGGCGACGCCGCGGGGATGTCCGCGGCGTCGCAGGCACGCCGGCTGAAGGGCCCGGACGAACTGGAGATCGTGGCGTTCGAGCGCGGTCACTTCAGCTCGTTCTCGGCGTGCGGCATCCCCTACTGGGTCGGCGGCGACGTCCCCGAACGGGACCGCCTGATCGCCCGTTCGCCCGAGGAGCACCGCTCGCGCGGCATCGACCTGCGGATGCGCACCGAGGTGACGGAGATCGACGTCGACGGCGGACGGGTGCGCGCGCGTGACGTCGATTCGGGCGCGCAGACCTGGACGTCGTACGACAAGCTCGTGATCGCGACCGGCGCCCGCCCGATCCGCCCCGACCTGCCGGGGGCCGACGCGCCCGGCGTGCACGGGGTGCAGACCCTCGACGACGGGCAGGCGCTGCTCGACACGCTGGCCCGCACGCGGGGACGGCGCGCGGTGGTCGTCGGGGCCGGGTACATCGGCGTGGAGATGGCCGAGGCGCTCATCAACCGCGGGTACGAGGTGACGGTCGTCAACCGCGGCCGGGAGCCGATGTCCACGCTCGACCCGGACATGGGCCGGATGGTGCACGAGGCGATGGAGGGCCTCGGCATCACCATGCTGAACGACGCCGAGGTCACCAAGGTGCTGACGGGCGACGACGGCCGGGTCCGCGCGGTGGCCACCGAGGAGGCCGAGTACCCGGCGGACGTGGTGGTGCTCGGCATCGGCGTGCGCCCCGAGACCTCGCTCGCCGCCGGGGCCGGCCTGCCGCTCGGCGCCCACGGCGGGCTGCTGACCGACCTGGCGATGCGCGTGCGCGGGCACGGGAACATCTGGGCCGGCGGCGACTGCGTGGAGGTGCTCGACCTGGTCTCCGGGCAGGAGCGGCACATTCCGCTGGGTACGCACGCCAACAAGCACGGGCAGGTCATCGGTACCAATGCGGGCGGGGGGTACGCCACCTTCCCGGGGGTGGTCGGCACGGCGGTCAGCAAGGTCTGCGACCTGGAGATCGCGCGGACCGGGCTGCGCGAGAAGGACGCGCTGCGGGCGGGGCTGCGGTTCGTGTCGGTCACCGTCGAGTCCACCAGCCGCGCCGGGTACTACCCGGGCGCCTCCCCCATGACGGTGAAGATGCTCGCCGAGCGGCGCACCGGCCGGCTGCTCGGTGTGCAGATCGTCGGCCGTGAGGGCGCGGGCAAACGGGTCGACATCGCCGCGGTGGCCCTCACGGCCGGGATGACGGTGGAACGGATGACGTCCCTGGACCTGGGGTACGCGCCGCCGTTCTCCCCGGTGTGGGACCCCGTGCTGGTGGCGGCCCGCAAGGCGGCGAAGGCGGTGGAACAGCACCGTTGACGGCCCCCCGGGGTCACACCGTGCCGTCGACGGCCCCCCGGGGTCACACCGTGCCGTTGATCCGGTCGATGGCCTGCCGAGCCTGCTCGGCCGGGGGCCGCGAGGGCAGGGACGACACGGACGCCGGGGTGGTCACCGGCGCCGGGGCGGAGACGGCGGGCGGCTGCTCACCGGCCGGTCTGGCGTGCGTGGCGGCGCGGGTGGAGCGCAGCCGGTGGCTCACCGCCTCGTCCAGTGTCACGGGCCGCCGCATCTGCGCGGCCAGCCGCCCGGCGTCCTGGCCGAGCCGGGCGACGTCCTCCCAGGGCAGGCGCAGCACGAGCACCACCTCCGCCTCTCCGTCGGGCAGGGCGTGCATCGCCGGAGCCGGTGTGACCCGTTCGTCCATCGCCTGATCCTCACGTCGTCCCCGCGCCCCGCCTTCCCCGGACCGCGGGCCGTTGACAGGACATACGCGCCCACGGACGGGGGTGTTCAGGTGACGCGCCGATTCACCGTCCGTCGAGCGGGCAGTAGTGACCCGTGGTCATCCCCGTCCATGACGTGAACCCGGCGCGCCGCACGCCCTGGGTGACGTACGCCCTGATCCTCGCGAACGTCCTGGTCTTCCTGTTCACCCCCGGCATGACCGGTTCGGTGACGGGCGAGGGCGGTCTCGCGCAGATGTGCCATCTCCAGGCGTTCCTGGACCACTACGCGGCGGTGCCCCAGGAGTTGCTGCAGCACCGGCTGCCCCGGCTGGTGCCGACCGGCGAGACCGGGGTGGGCCCGCGGGGGCCGGGCTGCGTGATCGGCCCGCCGGACTACGACAAGTCCCCCGAGCTGAGCGTCCTGACGGCGATGTTCCTGCACGGCGGCTGGCTGCACCTGCTGGGCAACATGCTCTTCCTGTGGATCTTCGGCAACAACGTCGAGGACCGGATGGGCCACCTGCGCTACCTGCTGTTCTACGGCGTGTGCGGCTACGCGTCCGCGTACGGATTCGCACTCACGAACCCCTCCTCCACCACTCCCCTGATCGGCGCCTCCGGGGCGATCGCCGGCGTCCTCGGCGCGTACCTGGTGCTGTACCCGAGGGCCCGCGTCTGGGTCCTCGTCCCCTTCCTGATCTTCCTGCCGCTACGCCTGCCCGCCTGGATCGTCCTGGGCCTGTGGTTCGTCCTCCAGGCGTTCTACTCCGCCGGCCAGGGCGTCTCCAGCGCCGGCACCGTCGCCTACGTCGCCCACGTGGTCGGTTTCGCGGTCGGCATGCTCCTCGCCTGGCCGCTCAAGCCCGGCACTCCCCCACCGCCGGAGCCCCGCGGCATCCTCTTCGGACGGCGGGCGCGACGGGCCCCATAGGAGCCTGCCAGGCAAGCGAGCAACACGGAGAGCAGTGGAGTCAGTTTGCAATTGCAGTGTTGCAATCCAATATCGGTTCGCCGTTCATTGAATGATTCAATCATCCGCATGTTTTGCCAGCACTTTGCCCCTATGGCAGGGCTTACGCTGACCAGATGCTGAGTTACCTGATGGGCCATCAGCTGCCGACGGGAGCCCATGAGGGCCCCTTGAAGCCCGGCTCGGGAGGCCCGGCGAGGAACCCCGCCGCTCGCGATCCTGCCTTCGCGCGCTTCCCCTCATTACATTAAGACCGTGTCCTACGTGGTGAGGCGTCGTTGAACTCGGCATGGGGCGGGGTACGTGGAGTTGGATTGTTCCGGACGGGTTGTAGGAGATCGCGAAGCCGCTGATCCCGCCGGCGAGGGTGCGGCCGCAGGGCGGTGGAACACAGAACGTCCCTGATGAGACGCTGTTCGCCGCGATCATCTACGTGCTGGTCAGCGGCTGCGCCTGGACGATGTCCCGTAAATGCTCTGGGACATGCTGGTTGACCTGCTTGTTTGCCTGTCATCCGGTGAGGGTGAGGTTGTGCAGGCGTGCGATGCCGAGCATGGCGTGGTGGACGCCGTCGCCTTTGAGGCGGCAGTCGCGGAGGATCTTCCAGCTCTTCATGCGGGCGAGGGTGTGCTCGACGCGGGCGCGGACCTTGCGGTGGGAGGCGTTGTGTTGCTCCTTCCAGGTCGGCAGTTCCTCGTCCTTGTGCCGGCGGTGGTGCGGGATGGTCAGGCCGGTGCCCCGGTAGCCGCCGTCGGCGATCACCGTGGGGGTGGTGCCGACGGCGGCCTTCGCGCCGGAGTCCTCCCGGGTCCGGCAGTCGTTGCGGTTGCCGGGCAGCGGCTTGCCGACGGCGACCACGAGGCGGGTGTCGGCGTCGATGACGACCTGGTGGTTGGTGGAGTAGCGGTGGTTCTTGCTGGAGGCGGCCACGGTCCGGTCGCGGGTGGGGACCAGTGTGCCGTCCACGATGAGCACGGTCTCCTTGCGGAACCGCCGCCGGGGCTGGAGGGCGAGAGCCGGTCCGAGGTGGTCGACGATCCGGTCGGCCGCCGACTTTGATATGCCGAACAGCGGGGCGAGCTGGCGCAGGGTGAGGTTGGTGCGCCAGTACGCGGCCACCAGCAGCACCCGGTCCTCCAACGGCAGCGACCACGGCCGGCCCTTGCGGACCGGATCGGCCCCCTCACGACGCAACGCGGTGATCAGCTTGTTGAACTGCCGCGGGCTCAGCCCGGTGAAAGGGCCTATCCAAGAGGGCTCCGACGCCGTGATCACACCAGCCACGGCAAGATCATCTCACCTCTGACCAGCAAATACGGGACAACCTCTGGCGCCAACTTCCGCCTTGCTTCGGCATATCGAAGTCGACCGCCCACCGTCGGTTCCTGATCAGGTCCAGAGCCGGCGTCTGGGGGCGGCTGCACAAGGCCGTACTGCATCGGCTCGACGACGCCGGCCTCGTCGACGTCACCCGCGTCGTTCTGGACACTGCCCACGTCCGCACTAAAAAAGGGGCGAACACACAGGTCCGAGCCCCGTGGACCGAGGTAAAGCCGGGTTCCAAGATGCACGTCCTGTCGGACGCGAACGGCCTGCCCCTCCTCGTCGGCATCTCCGCCGGCAACACCCACGACAGCGAAGGACTGAAGCCAATGGTCGAGGGTCACCAAACGAGACACGACCCCCACGACGGCCGCTACTTCAAGCCCCAGCGCCTGCATGCGGACAAAGCCTACGACCGGGCTGACCTGCGCAGATGGCTCCGTGGCAAGCGCATCGGCGTCCGCATCGCACGCAAAGGCATCGAGTCCAGCGAACGATCAGGACGACGCCGCTGGGTAATCGAGCGCACCATGTCGTGGCTGTCCGGCTACCGCAGACTCAGCCCCCGCTACGAACGCGATCCCCGCAACTACCTGGCCTTTCTCGGCCTCGCCGCCGCCCTGTGCTGCTACAAGCGACTCATCCGCCTCACCACGTAGGACACGGTCTAAGTGGAAGCCGGACTGCGAGACCGGCGCCACGAATGGCCCCTATCCTGCTGATTACTGGAGCCTCAACACGAGTCCTCGCGCTAAGGCGCGAGGTCACCTGGCAGGCTGCCATTTCGGCGGATCCGGTTCAGACCTACGGAATCTGGTCCCGCTACACAGAGATGCGAACTCCAATGTCATGAAAGGCGTCGAGACAAAGATCGCGAACCAGATAGTCGAAGGCCAGACAGTCCACTACGAGGTCACCCCTATCTATCCCGCAAGGGCGACTGGGATTCCCGACCAGATCCATATAAAGGCGCGGGGAAACCTAGCCTCGATCTTGCGTGACGGTCCACCGACAGAGTTGGTGGACCGTCACGCAAGATCGAGGCTAGGGATTCTCCACCCAGTGCGACAAAGCACCGTGGTGGTGTACACAGCATTGTGTCGCTCACATACCGCGTGCAGGACCTTCCCAACTGGTCAACGGTTCCGTCTCACTCATCGGCAGATTCTCGAAAACGATCGGCCCCGAATAGAAGACGCCACTGCCCGGACCGAACATGTCCTCACCGATCAGGTACCTGTAGAACCATTCAGAGAACGACATGTCGTATTCGTGGTACAACGCCTCATTTCCGTCACAGGAAAAGAGCCTCCATACCCCTGTGTCCGCCTCGACTTTCCCGAAGAGGTTCTCTCCACGGTCGGTTTCGAGTAGCGGAATTAGGCCGAAGGGAGCACCGAAGGGCGAACCGATGAAGCCGCGGCGCTCTAGGTCTTTCAGATCACTGCGGGAGAACGCCTGAATCGTCTCCTGCATCCATCGCCCCAAGTTCCAATGGCGAGTAGCGGGATGCTGCAGGAAGAGATGAACGTTCAATTGCACTGGGGCATATTTGCCGATGATTTCCTTGTAGTCATCAGGCAAACGAACCCCCAAATCATTTTCTAGTTCACCCCAAATCGCAGCAGGAACAGAGGCACCCCTACCCTCCCCTAGCATGCGGATTACCGATTCGGTGAAGTTGCGCGACATTGATATTCCCTGAGCTCATTTAGGACAGCTTGCGGACCCGGTGGTCGACCCACCTGCAGTAGTTGGGTGAATTACGCAGTGTTTGGCCACCCCCGTACTCAAGTCCCGGTAATTGTATTCAATTTGGGTGGGGATCCCAGAGTTCGCATTTCCGTAATGCGGGTTGATGTGCAGAGCCACTTTGTGACCCGCTTCGAGTGACACTCGTATATCGTTCTCCACTCCATCTCTGATATAAGGACTGTTGGTGCGCGCGTACTGGGGTACAAGGTTTCGAAGGTCTTTTCCGTCGCCGCCACCAAGCTTTGGCTGCAGGTGCCCGTTCTAGCGTCACTCATCCCGTAGGCGATCGACATGCCGTCACCGACCTGCATCCGCACCACAGGATCGGCATCAGCCGTCCCCGTGAACGCGATCGCCTCTTCGGTCGAAGCCGTCTCCCAGCCGTCCTCACCGACGCTCATCGTGCTCGGCCCGGCAGCGTCACGGCGCTTCAAAGTGGTGTCGATGGGCCGCCAAGCACCATCACTGCCCTGGTAGTTGACAGGCTCGTTGTAGAAGCGGGTGGTGTACGTACTGTCCGGATTGCGGTAGGTCCGCTGCTGCTCCTTGCGCGCAGACGCGACCTCCTTGCTCCCCTTGGCATCAAAACCCTGAGCTTCAGGCAGGGCAGGCGCCTCGGTGCTCACGGCCGGGCCCGGCTCCGGCATCGTCGCGGTACCGGGCAACCTGGTGATGCCGTACTCGTCCGCAGCAGGCAGTTCGCCTTGGCCGGCAAGCGCGCCAGTACGGCCTCCCGACGCCGTCGCCTCCGTGGCATCCGTGGGGGCGCTGTGCCGACGCCCGGCAGCAGAACCCCACCGCTGCTCCGGAGAACCGACGTCAGCACTCTCGCCACCGGCCCACTGATCCACCGCCAGAGCGGCCTGCTCAGTACCGGTCAGTACCGCCAGCACGAAGGCGACAGCAACAACAACCGAACGCGCTGGACGCACAGATACCCCCACAGGAACCAAACAAGAGGGGCCAGTTTTAAGTGATCTTCACCTGCCTACACAAGGTGTTCACGGGATTACAAGATGGCATCGTGACCATGATCACGTGGACTTTTCAGATAAACAACTCACTCCTGGATGAGTTACAAACCCATCCAGGCCCCACTGACATCCGGGCAATAGAGTGCTACCGGGGTGCACCCAAGCGTGAGCCATGGATCCTGCGTCAGCGGCCGGGAGCTGCATCCGTCTGGGAAGTGAGCCGGGCACGGCGGCACAGAGGCTGCTCTCCTCCGGTGTGCCGCGGGCAAAGGCTTGACCGGCCAGCGGCGCCCCGACCAAACCCTGCGCAGGTTTACCATCACCCGGCTGCCCGCGACCGTGTTCACGGACCACACCGGCGACGCAGCCGTGCTCGGCCGCGGCCTCGTCCACGAAGCCGCCCACAACTGGCTCAACGATGCTCTGGCCGCGCTCCAGGCCACCATCCCCGACGACGAGACTTTCTGCTCCCCGTGGCGCGGCACCGAGCGACCCGCGTACGGGTTCCTCCACGCCTGCTTCGCCTTTCCTCTCACCGTCATCTACGCCGTTCGGATCTTGTGCACCTCTGGGACCGGACACACTGCCCTCGCCGACCACGTCCGCCAACAGCGCACCCAACTGGTCGCTGTCAAGAATGACTTCGTCCGTGCCTCGAAGCTGATCACCGACCGCGTGCTGCGTGAGCAGCTCAACGCCGTCTTCCAGCACGCCTGCACGCTTTGAACCACTCACCGAGCCCCCGGCCCCTTCGCGAATCACCCGCGTACAACTCAGCCAGCCGTTACTGTCCAGCACGGCAGCCTCACCGCATCTGGAGTCCCACGATGGAGAACTTCTTCACGTCCAAGAAATCTGAGGTGACAGAGGTCCATTCCCGCACGTCCTCTTGCTGCTGAGCGAGGACGAAGAGTTCCGCGCGTAGGCCCGCGCCCACTACGACCTGCTCGCCGAGTACGGCGACAGGCTCGGCGTGGCCCCCGAGGAATGGCTCCACTCGACGGTCCAGGGCATCCACCACTCGAACAACACCGACCAGATACACCAGCTCCGTGACGAGCTGGCGGCATGAAGTCCTTCCGGGGCCAGCTGGTCCGGTGTTAAGGGCTTGCCGATCATCAAGGTGTTGCTTTCGGGGGTGGGGTCTCGTTGATGTCGTATGCGCATCCCGGACGAGACTCGTGACCAACTTGCTGTGAAATTCGCGGTGTTGTTCCCGCATCTGGATGAGCGGCAGCGGCGGTTGCTGGTGGCCGCGGAGGCCCGGAGCCTGGGCCATGGCGGCACCCGGGCCGTGGCCCGGGCGGCCGGGATGAGCGAGACAACGATCCGCAGGGGTATGTCCGACCTGGAGGCGGGCGAGCCCCTGGTGGAGCGGATACGGCGGCCGGGCGGTGGGCGCAAACGCGTCGCGGACCTCGATCCCGGACTGCGCTCTGCGCTGCTGGCGCTGGTCGAGCCGGACGAGCGCGGGATCCGATGTCGCCGTTGCGGTGGACGACCAAGTCGACCCGCACGCTGGCGGCCGAGCTGACCCGCCAGGGACACCGGGTCGGTGCCGACACCGTCGCCGGCCTGCTGCGCCAGGCGGGCTTCCGGCTGCAGGCCGACGCCAAGACGCTCGAGGGCAGTCAGCATGTGGACCGGGATGCCCAGTTCCGGTATCTCAACGAGCAGGCACGCGAACACCGGGACGCGGGCCAGCCTGTGATCAGCGTGGACACCAAGAAGAAGGAGCTGGTCGGCGACTTCCACAATCCGGGCCGCTCCTGGCGGCCGACGGGTGACCCGGTGCCGGTGCGCGTGCATGACTTCGCCGATCCGCAGCTGGGCAAGGCCATCCCTTACGGCATCTACGACCTGGCGGCCACCACCGGCTGGATCAATGTCGGCACCGACTATGACACCGCCGCGTTCGCGGTGGAGTCGATCCGCCGCTGGTGGCACGATCAGGGCCGGGCCGCTTATCCGCGGGCTTCCCGGTTGCTGATCACCGCCGATGCGGGCGGCTCCAATGGCCACCGCACCCGGGCCCGGAAACTCCACCTCGCCCGCCTGGCCGCCGAGACCGGCCTGACCATCACGGTCTGCCACCTGCCTCCGGGCACATCGAAGTGGAACAAGATCGAGCACCGGCTCTTCTCCCACATCACCATGAATTGGCGCGGCCGCCGCTGACCAGCCACGAAGTCGTCCTCGAATCGATCGCCGCGACCACCACCCGCACCGGACTGCGCGGGCAGGCCCGGCTGGACACCAACACCTACCCCATCGGCATCGGTGTCGGCGATGCGGAGATGGCGGCCCTGCCGCTGACCCGGCACACCTTCCACGGCGAGTGGAAGGTGTGCCCTGCACCCCCAGTCGGCCCCGGCCATCCCGGCAGCCCTCAGCAGCCGGCCACCGGCACCGCAGTGGGACCCGGCCATGCTGTCCGATCCCGCACTGACCGGCCTGGCCCCGCACCAGCTGCAGCAGCTCATCGAAACCCTGGCCGCGAAAGGGGACACCCGCCGCGGCCGCCCGCCCCGCCTCGCCTTCGCCGACCAGGTCCTGGCCGCCGTGCTCCACCTGCACGTCAACCTGGCCGCGGAACCCCTCGCCGTGCTCTTCAACAGCAGCCGCACCGCCATGCACCGCACCCTGCTGAAGATCAGACGCCTGCTCGAAGCACAGGGCATCACCATCGCGCCGGCCACCACCCCACCAGCCGCCCTGGCAGCCCTCCAAGCCCAAGTCGCCACCCGAAGCAACAACCCCAACAGCAAGATCAAGACGACAGGTTAATGATCGGCAAGCCCTGAGCCAAGGAGCGAGACCTTCCGAAGGGGCGGGTGAACCAGCGAACGCTGGCTCTGCTGTCACGTCCCACGGTCAGCGAGGCGGGGACTCCGACTCGCCACATGCTGGCTACTTGCTGACCTGGGGCTCACCCAGCATGCCTTTGACCTGCGGGGATGTCCACCCTTCGGATCTTCGGCAACAACGTCGAGGACCGCATGGGCCACCTGCGCTACCTGCTGTTCTACGGCGTGTGCGGCTACGCGTCCGCATACGGGTTCGCCCTCACGAACCCCTCCTCGACCACTCCCCTGATCGGTGCCTCCGGGGCGATCGCCGGCGTCCTCGGCGCGTACCTGGTGCTGTACCCGAGGGCCCGCGTCTGGGTCCTCGTCCCCTTCCTGATCTTCCTGCCGCTGCGCCTGCCCGCCTGGATCGTCCTGGGCCTGTGGTTCGTCCTCCAGGCGTTCTACTCCGCCGGCCAGGGCGTCTCCGACGCCGGCACCGTCGCCTACGTCGCCCACGTGGTGGGATTCGCGGTCGGCATGCTCCTCGCCTGGCCGCTCAAGCCCGGCACTCCCCCACCGCCGGAGCCCCGCGGCATCCTCTTCGGACGGCGGGCGCGACCGGGCTGGTAGCGGGACCGGGGCACCGTGAGGCGCCCCGCGCGGGTGGTGGGCGAGGGTCAGCGGGCGGTCTGCGTGTGGACGTACTCCACGAGGCGGGTCAGCGCGTCCGGGTCGGTGGCCGGCAGGACACCGTGGCCGAGGTTGAAGACGTGGCCCTCCAGGCCCGCCGCCGCGTCCAGGATCTCGCGGGTCTTGGTCTCGACCGCCTCCCGGCCGGCGAAGAGGACCGCCGGGTCCAGGTTGCCCTGGAGCGCCTTGCCGGGGCCGACGCGGCGGGCCGCCTCGTCCAGCGGGACGCGCCAGTCGACGCCGACGACGTCCGCGCCGGCCTCGCCGAGGAGGCCGAGCAGCTCGCCGGTGCCGACGCCGAAGTGGATGCGCGGCACGCCGGACCCGGCGACGGCCTCGAAGACCTTGCGGGAGGCGGGCAGCACCGAGCGGCGGTAGTCCGCGGGGGACAGCGCACCGACCCAGGAGTCGAAGAGCTGGACGGCGCTCGCGCCCGCGTCGATCTGCACCTGGAGGAAGGCGGCCGTGATGCCGGCGAGGCGGTCCAGCAGGTCGGCCCACAGCTGCGGGTCGCTGTACATGAGGGCCTTGGTGTGCTCGTGGTTGCGGGACGGGCCGCCCTCCACGAGGTAGCTGGCGAGGGTGAACGGCGCGCCCGCGAAGCCGATCAGCGGGGTGGCGCCGAGCTCGCGGGTGAGCAGGCCGAAGGCCTCGGTGACGTAGGTGACGTCCTCGGGGGTGAGGTCGCGCAGCTGTGCCAGGTCCGCGCGGGTGCGGATCGGGTTCGCGATGACGGGGCCGACACCCGGCTTGATGTCGAGGTCGATGCCGATGGCCTTGAGCGGGACCACGATGTCGCTGAAGAAGATCGCCGCGTCCACACCGTGCCGGCGCACCGGCTGGAGGGTGATCTCGGTGACCAGTTCCGGCCGCATGCAGGACTCGAGCATCGGGATGCCCTCGCGCACCTTCAGGTACTCCGGCAGCGAGCGGCCGGCCTGCCGCATGAACCACACGGGCGTGTGCGGCACCGGCTCACGCCGGCACGCCTTGAGGAAGGCGGAGTCGTACGTGGCGGTCGGCTGCTTGCCCGCGGGGCTCTGATTGGCACTCACAGCGGCAAGTCTCGCATGTCCGCGGGGCCGCGCCCGTCCCCGGGTGCCAGCACGCGGGGACGGGGCGCGCACACCCCCGCCGGGGTCCCGACGCGCCCCCGCGATACCACGTGATCCGGACATCGCGCCCGCACGCGGGTGTCCCTCCCTGCGCCGGGGCGCCGTTCCGCTTAATCTTCCCCGCATGGCTGCGGCTCAGGGACGACTGTCGGACGACGCTGGCGGAATGGACGAACCGAAGGACGCCGAGGGGGGCGTGCGGCAACCGGGCGGCGGGGCACCGCCGCCGTTCACGGCCGCCGTCGACGCGCTCAGGACCGCGCGGCTGCGGCCGCAGGTCGAGGTGGAGCCGACGCGCGCGCCGCAGCGGCTCGCGCCGTACGCGTACGCGCTGGAGGCCGCGGTCGTCGACGGTGACGAGGACCTGGCCGACGGGCGTCTGGTGCTGCTGCACGATCCGGCCGGCCACGACGCCTGGCGGGGCACCTTCCGGCTGGTCACCCTGGTGCGTGCCGAGCTGGAGCCGGAGATGGCCGCGGATCCGCTGCTGCCGGACGTGTGCTGGTCCTGGCTCACGGGGTCCCTCCAGGCGCGCGGCCTGGCCTACGGCGAGCCCAGCGGCACCGTCACGCGGGCGAGTTCCCACTACTTCGGCGGGCTGTCGGCGCGTCCGCCCGCCTCGCAGATCGAGATCCGGGCGTCCTGGACGCCCCGCGAGGGCCTGGGCGGGGTGCCGGACACCGCCGCCCACCTCGCGTCGTGGTGCGACCTGCTGGCCCAGGTCGCGGGGCTGCCGCCGGCCGGTCCGGGCGACGCGTCGGTCGTCACGCTGCCGCAGCGGCGCGGACCGCAGTCCCGCTAGGACCGCGGTCCCGCCAGGACCACGATCTCGCCGGGTCCGCGGTCCCCCCGGGTCCACGGTCCCCCCGGGTCCACGGACCCGGCCGGTCCGCGGACCCGTCGGGAGCGGATGCCGGCCGATCACGTCGTGGACGCGCGCCGAACCTTCGGTCACTTTGTCGATACGGCCACTTTCGGCCTCGTATCGACAGAGAGCGAAACCGTTCGATCTTCGAATGATCGACCGCGTGTCCGAATTGCTCGGATTGTTACTCACCAGATCGTGATCATTCTCTAAAGGCGGACGGGTTCGGTGCCGAAGACGACTGTGACCTTGAAAGCACGGTTCGTCCCGGCTTCGTCCCCCAGGAGCCGGTCCCGTCCCGCACCCCAGGAGGCCTGGTGTCCGTTCTCCTCGAGCAGCCCGCAAGCCTGGTCGCCTACCGCCCGAACAAGCCGACCGCCATGGTGGTCGTGGCCGACCCGCGCGTCCGTTCCACCGTCACCCGCCATCTCTGGGCGCTCGGTGTGCGCGATGTCATCGAGGCCTCGTCCGTCGCGGAGGCTCGTCCCCGCATCGGCAACCCCCGCGACATCTGCGTCGCAGACGTCCATCTCCCCGACGGCTCCGGCCTCACCCTGTTGTCCGAGACCCGCGCCGCGGGCTGGCCCAACGGGCTCGCCCTGTCCGCCGCCGACGACATCGGCGCCGTCCGCAACGCCCTCGCCGGCGGCGTCAAGGGCTACGTCGTCACCGGCACCCGTACCAACATCGGGCTCCCCACCCGGCCCGGTGCCGCCCCCATCGGCGGCGCCGCCGCCCGACTGCACCGCCGCCCCCCGGGCGCCCCGAGCCACCCGGGCGGCTACCGCGAGCTCTCCGGCCGCGAGGTCGAGGTGCTGCGACTGGTGGCGGAGGGCCAGTCGAACAAGGCGATCGGCGTCTCCATGGGCCTGTCCGCCCTGACCGTCAAGAGCCACTTGGCCCGCATCGCCCGCAAGCTCGGCACGGGCGACCGCGCCGGCATGGTGGCGGTGGCCCTGCGGACCGGCATCATCCACTGACCTTCCCGAATCCCGTCCACCCCCGACCGCTTCCCCGCGAGCCCGTCTTCTACCGACCTGACCGGTTCACGACCCACCCGGCGTCCGCCGACGGAACGTTCCGTCGGCGGACGCCGGGCATACACCGATACCCTTGACCGGTGACCGAGGCCCACGAAACCGCAGCAGACCGTTCCCTGCGAACCACCGGAGGCGCCCCTCCGGACGACGCCGGATCTTCTGCGGATCAGGCGCCGACCCCCTTGCTCGAACCACGCGAGGGCGTTCCGCCGGTGATCGCCGACGCGGCCGCCCTCGCCGAGGTGACCGCCGCCTTCGCCGCCGGCAGCGGCCCCGTCGCCGTCGACGCCGAGCGCGCCTCCGGCTACCGCTACGGCCAGCGCGCCTACCTGGTGCAGTTGCGCCGCCAGGGCGCGGGCACCGCGCTCATCGACCCCGTGGCCTGCCCCGACCTGTCGGAGCTGGGCGCGGCGATCTCCGGGGCCGAGTGGGTGCTGCACGCGGCCACCCAGGACCTGCCCTGCCTGCGGGACATAGGGATGGTCCCCACCCGCCTCTTCGACACCGAGCTGGCCGGACGGCTCGCCGGCTTCCCCCGGGTCGGCCTCGGCGCGATGGTCGAGAACGTGCTGGGCTTCGTCCTGGAGAAGGGCCACTCGGCCGTCGACTGGTCGACCCGCCCGCTGCCCGAGCCGTGGCTGCGCTACGCCGCCCTCGACGTCGAGCTCCTCGTCGACCTGCGCGACGCGCTGGAGAAGGAACTGGACCGGCAGGGCAAGCTGGAGTGGGCCCGGCAGGAGTTCGACGCGATCGCCTCGGCTCCGCCGGCCGAGCCCCGCAAGGACCCGTGGCGCCGTACGTCCGGCATGCACAAGGTGCGCCGGCGCCGGCAGCTCGCCGTCGTCCGGGAGCTGTGGCAGACCCGGGACCGGATCGCCCAGCGCCGGGACGTCTCCCCCGGCAAGGTGCTCGGGGACGCGGCCATCGTGGAGGCCGCGCTCGCCCTGCCGGCCAACACGCACGCGCTCGGGTCGCTCGGCGGTTTCGGGAGGATGAACCGCCGTCAGCTGGAGCAGTGGCAGGCCGCGGTCGACCGGGCCAAGGGCCTCGCGGAGTCGCAGCTGCCCCAGCCGGGCCAGTCGGTGACCGGTCCCCCGCCGCCGCGCGCCTGGGCCGACAAGGACCCGGCCGCCGCCGCCCGGCTGTCCGCGGCGCGGGCGGGGGTGACGGCGCTGGCCGAGGAGCTGAACATGCCGCAGGAGAACCTGATCACCCCGGACACCGTGCGCAGGGTCTGCTGGGAGCCGCCGAAGCCGGCCGACCGGGACTCCGTGGCCGCGGCCCTCACCGCGCACGGCGCCCGGCCGTGGCAGGTGGAACAGGTGACGCCGGTACTGGTGGCGGCCCTGGCCCGGGAGGCCGGGCAGGCCTGACGGACGGGGGCGGGGCGCGGGGCCGTTCCGGCGGCGCCCCGCCCCCGCCGGCACCGCCGACGGGGTGATGTCCGCCCGGCTGCGGGTGTGACCTTCACCGCTTGGGGCGGGGGGACTGGGCAGCTACGTTACTCATAAGTAGCATGAACCTGAGCGCGCGCTCAGCGCGCCGCAGCAGTGCAGTGCCATCCCGCACCCTGGAGGAGAGCCATCGTGCCTCGTACCGTCAGGGACGTCGTCTTCGTCGACGGCGTCCGCACCCCGTTCGGCAAGGCGGGCCCGAAGGGCATCTACCACGAGACCCGCGCCGACGACCTGGTCGTGAAGGCGATCCGGGAGCTGCTGCGCCGCAACCCCGGTCTCGACCCCAAGAAGATCGACGAGGTCGCCGTCGCCGCGACCACGCAGATCGGTGACCAGGGCCTGACCATCGGCCGCACCGCCGGCATCCTGGCGGGCCTGCCCACCTCGGTCCCGGGCTACTCGATCGACCGCATGTGCGCGGGCGCCCTGACCGCCGTCACCACGGTGGCCGGCTCGGTCGCCTTCGGCGCGTACGACGTCGCGATCGCGGGCGGTGTCGAGCACATGGGCCGCCACCCGATGGGCGAGGGCGTCGACCCGAACCCGCGGTTCGTCAGCGAGAAGCTGGTCGACGAGTCCGCCCTGTTCATGGGCATGACCGCCGAGAACCTGCACGACCGCTACCCGAGCATCACCAAGCTGCGCGCCGACGAGTACGCCGTGCGCTCCCAGGAGAAGGCCGCCAAGGCGTACGCCAACGGCCAGATCCAGGCCGACCTGGTGCCGATCTCGGTGCGCCGCACCAGCCCCGAGGGCGGCGAGACGGGCTGGGGCCTGGTCACCGCCGACGAGCCGATGCGCCCGGGCACCACGCTGGAGAACCTGGCGGGCCTGAAGACGCCGTTCCGCGTGCACGGCCGGGTCACCGCGGGCAACGCGGCCGGTCTGAACGACGGCGCGACCGCCTCCCTCATCGCGAGCGAGGACTTCGCCCGCGAGAACGGCCTGCCGGTCAAGATGCGCCTCGTCTCGTACGCCTTCGCGGGCGTCGAGCCGGAGGTCATGGGCTACGGCCCGATCCCGGCCACCGAGAAGGCCCTCGCCCAGGCGGGTCTGTCCATCTCGGACATCGGTCTGTTCGAGATCAACGAGGCCTTCGCCGTCCAGGTCCTCGCGTTCCTGGAGCACTACGGCATCGCCGACGACGACGCGCGCGTCAACCAGTACGGCGGCGCCATCGCCTTCGGCCACCCGCTGGCCTCCTCCGGCGTCCGCCTGATGACGCAGCTGGCCCGCCAGTTCGAGGAACAGCCGCACGTCCGCTACGGCCTGACCACCATGTGCGTCGGCTTCGGCATGGGCGCGACGGTCATCTGGGAGAACCCGCACTTCGAGGGGGACAAGTGAGCACCACCGCAGAGCTGCTGAAGGGTGCGGCCGAGCTGTTCCCCGGCGAGGTCGTCACGCAGGCGCACGTACGCCACTTCGACCTGCCCCTGGGCGCCGGGCGCTTCGCGCTCATCACCCTGGACAACGGTCACGACCACACCAAGCCGACCACCCTCGGCCCGCAGTCGCTGGCGAACATCGACGCCGCGATCGACCAGGTCGAGAAGGAGGCCGCGGACGGCGACATCGTCGGCGTCGGCGTCACCGGCAAGCCGTTCATCTTCGCGGTCGGCGCCGACCTCAAGGGCGTCGAGCTGCTGAAGCGGCACGAGGACGCGCTGGCCATCGGCAAGGGCGGCCACGACGTCTTCAAGCGCCTCGCGAAGCTGGCCGTGCCGACCTTCGCGTACTACAACGGCGCGGCCATGGGCGGCGGCGTCGAGATCGGCCTGCACTGCTCCTACCGCACGGTGTCGGCGGCGCTCCCGGCGTTCTCGCTCCCCGAGGTCTTCCTCGGCCTGGTCCCCGGCTGGGGCGGCTGCACGCTGCTGCCGAACCTGATCGGCGCCGACAAGGCCGTCTCGGTCATCATCGAGAACAGCCTCAACCAGAACAAGCAGCTCAAGGGCAAGCAGGTCTACGAGCTCGGGATCGCGGACGCGATCTTCGAGGGCGCGGACTTCCTGGAGCAGTCGCTGCTCTGGACGGCGTCCGTCCTCAAGGGCGAGATCGCCGTCGAGCGTCCGGCGATCGACCGCGGTGAGGCCTGGGACCAGGCCGTCGCACGCGGCCGGTTCGTCGCGGACTCCAAGGTGCACGGCGCGGCCCCGGCCGCCTACCGCGCCCTGGACATCATCGCCGCCGCCAAGAACGGTGACCTCCAGCAGGGTTACGACGCCGAGGACCAGGCCCTGGCCGACCTCATCATGGGCGGCGAACTGCGGGCCGGTATCTACGCCTTCAACCTGGTGCAGAAGCGCGGCAAGCGCCCCGCCGGCGCCCCGGACAAGTCGCTGGCCCGGCCGGTCACCAAGGTGGGCGTCGTCGGCGCCGGCCTGATGGCCAGCCAGCTGGCGCTGCTCTTCCTGCGCCGCCTGGAGGTGCCGGTCGTCCTCACGGACATCGACCAGGAGCGCGTCGACAAGGGCGTGGGCTACGTCCACGCCGAGATCGACAAGCTGCTCGGCAAGGGCCGTGTCAACCAGGACAAGGCCAACCGCCTGAAGGCCCTGGTGACCGGCGTCCTGGACAAGGCCGAGGGCTTCGCGGACGCCGACTTCATCATCGAAGCGGTCTTCGAGGAGATGGGCGTCAAGCAGAAGGTGTTCGCGGAGGTCGAGGCGGTCGCCCCGGCGCACGCGATCCTGGCGACGAACACGTCCTCCCTGTCGGTGTCGGAGATGGCGTCGAAGCTGCAGCACCCCGAGCGGGTCGTCGGCTTCCACTTCTTCAACCCGGTCGCGGTCCTGCCGCTGCTGGAGATCGTGCGCGGCGAGCGGACCGACGACGCCTCGCTGGCGACCGCGTTCGCGGTGGCCAAGAAGCTGAAGAAGACGGCCGTTCTCGTCAAGGACGCCCCGGCGTTCGTCGTGAACCGCATCCTGACCCGCTTCATGGGCGAGATCCAGAACGTCATCGACGAGGGCACGCCGGTCGAGGTGGCGGAGAAGGCGGTGGAGCCGCTCGGTCTGCCGATGTCCCCGCTGGTCCTGCTGGAGCTGGTCGGCCCGGCGATCGGCCTGCACGTCTCGGAGACGCTGCACGGCGCGTTCCCGGACCGCTTCACGGTCTCCCCGAACCTGAAGGCGGTCGTCGAGGCGGGCAAGCGCGGCTTCTACGTCTACGACAGCGGCAAGCCGGAGCTCGACCCCGAGGTCGCCGCGCTGCTGAAGCAGGGCGACACCGTCCTGACGGAGGAGCAGGTCCGGGCCCGCGTCCTGGACGCGGTGGCGCAGGAGATCGGCCTGATGCTCGACGAGGGCGTCGTCGCCGAGGCCCAGGACATCGACCTCTGCCTGATCACCGGCGCCGGCTGGCCCTTCCACCTGGGCGGCATCACGCCGTACCTGGACCGCGAGGGCGTCGCCGAGCGGGTGAACGGCAAGCGGTTCCTGGAGCCGGGCGTGGCGAGCGTTCCGGCGTAACGGGACATCCCTGGCACAAGGGGGTGGGCCGCACGGTGACGATCCGTGCGGCCCACCCCCTTCGGCCGTGTGGGCGCCGACAGGATCTCCTCGCCTCTCCGGCCCCTCGTTCGTACGGCTCTCCGCGCCCGGCCGTCGGGTCCGGCCGCGTGCGGTCGCCCTGTCGAGGAGTTCCCGGGGCGTCCGGCCGCCGCCCGCCCGGACGGGGACGTACGGTCCCCCACCGGTCCCGCCTGGCTCCGGCGCCCCGCCCTCTTCCCGGGGTTTCCCGGCCGGGAAGGCGGGGGCTCCGCTTCCGTCAGACCGCCTGCCACGCCGTGAGCGCCAGCCCCGGCTCGTCCTTGCGGCGGGCCAGCAGGAGCTGTCCCGTCGACGGTGAGAGGACCGCCGCCACCACCCGGTCGTCGGCGTCCAGGGCGAGGGAGACCTCGGCGTCGGCGGGCAGGTGCGGCCCGGACTCGGTCCACCAGGCGCCCGCCGACTCCTGCTCGGCGGGGTACGCCGCGAAGGCGACCCGGCCGGAGGGCGTGCACTGGGCCAGCAGCGTGCAGTCGTGGCCGTCGAGTTCGCAGCGGACGGCCGCGACCGGGCCGGGGCCCGCCGCGGGGAGCAGGGACACGGGGTCGGCGCCGGGGCGCCAGGCGCAGAGGGTGCCGGACGCGTCGGTGAAGAACAGCGTGGTGTTCTCGTCGGAGGTGGCCAGGGCGCGCAGGGTGCCCGGGCGGACCTCGGCGTCCACCGTGTCCGCCATCCGGGGGTCGGTCCCGGGTTCGTCCTGGCACCAGTGCACGATCTTTCCGGGGCGGGACGCGTACACCTCGATGCGTCCGGCCCTGCCCGCCACCGCGACGGGGGTGTCCTGGAGCTGGGCGCTCTTGAGGTCACGCCACGGGCCCCAGCCGCCCTTCTGTTTCTGGGCCCGCATGCTGAGTCCGCCGCCGTTGTTGCGTACGAAGAGGTGCGCGCGGCCCTGGTCGTCGACCGCGACGACGGGCTTGCTGGTGCGGTCCCCCTTGCCGTTCGGATGGCCGACGGGATCCCAGTCCAGGGCGGCCAGCAGCGGCCGGAAATGGGTGGAGTGCACCAGTCCGGACTCGCCGGGCGTCGTGGGACGCCAGGCGACCAGGTGTGCGTAGGAGTCGGCGCCCTGGCCGACCGCCAGGCCCGGGTGCAGCCGCTGGTCCCCGCCCATCCTGCGCGGGGCGGTCCAGGCACCGCCGGGTACCTGTTCCGCACGGCACAGGACAGCGTCCTGGGTCACCAGATAGACGCTGAGTCGGCCGTCCCGGCCGCGTATGAGCCACTCGCCGTTCACCTGATCATTTTATGACGCGGTCCGCCGGCCCGCTCCGGCCGGGTGGGTTTGCGTGCGACCCTGGCCCCATGAACGACAGCGGCCCCCTCCTCGTGATCGTCGACGGCGCGAACGTCGTGGGGTCCGTGCCCGACGGATGGTGGCGGGACCGGCGCGGGGCCGCGGAGCGGTTGCGCGACCGGCTGGCGGCGGACGGGGTCCCGGGCCGTCCCGGCCCGGTGGAGGTCGTCCTCGTCGTCGAGGGCGCGGCCCGCGGTGTGGACTCCGTACCGGGCGTACGGGTGGAGGCGGCGCCGGGCAGCGGGGACGATCACATGGTCGAGCTGGTCGCACGGGCCGGCGACCGTCCCGTCCTGCTGGTGACGGCGGACCGTGAGCTGCGCCGCCGGGTGACGGAGCTGGGCGCGGAGGTGGCGGGCCCCCGGACGCTCAGGCCGGCCTGACGACCGGCGCGGACGGCCGGCGCGGGCCGGGATACCGCGCGCAGGGCGTACGGCCGCGCGTGCACGGCGTGGTCACCGGGTGCTGCGGCCCGGTGGTTCGGCCGGGGCCTCCTCGCCGCGGGCCATGCGGCTGTGGGTGCGGCCGTAGAGGAAGTAGACGACGAAGCCGATCGCCATCCAGACGCCGAACCGGACCCAGGTCTCGGCGGGCAGGTTCAGCATCAGCCACAGCGAGGCGGCCACCGACACGATCGGCAGCAGCGGGACCAGCGGGGTGCGGAAGGCACGCGGCAGGTCGGGGCGGGTGTGGCGCAGGATGATCACGCTGATCGCGACGACGACGAAGGCGAACAGGGTGCCGATGTTCACCAGCTCGGCGAGCTCGCTCAGGCTGGTGAAGCCCGCGACGATCGCGATGATCACGCCGAGCAGGATGGTCGGCCGGTACGGGGTCCGGAACCTCGGGTGGACCACGGAGAAGAAGCGCGGCAGCAGTCCGTCGCGGCTCATCGCGAAGAACACCCGGGTCTGGCCGAGCAGCAGGATCATGCAGACCGTGGTCAGGCCGATGGCGGCGCCGAAACTGATCACGCCGGAGAAGAAGGGGTGCCCGGTCGACTTGAACGCGTCGGCGAGCGGGGCGTCGACCGACAGCTTGGAGTAGTGCTGCATGCCGGTGACGACGATCGAGACGGCGACGTACAGGACGGTGCAGATGAGCAGGGAGCCGAGGATGCCGCGGGGCATGTCGCGCTGCGGGTTCCTGGTCTCCTCGGCGGCCGTGGCGACGATGTCGAAGCCGATGAAGGCGAAGAAGACGACCGACGCCGCGGTGAAGATGCCCATCACGCCGAAGTTGGACGGCGCCCACCCGAACATCAGCTGGATCAGCGGGGAGTGCAGGCCCCCGCCCGCCTCGACGGGCTGCGGCTTCGGGACGAACGGGTCGTAGTTGGCGCCGTTGACGAAGAAGGCGCCCGCGATGATCACGATGAGGACGACGGTCACCTTGATGGCGACCACGATGGTGGTGATGCGGGCCGACAGCTTCATGCCGAGCACGAGGATGCCGGTGAGCACCAGCACCAGGGCGGCGGCGAGGATGTCGAAGCCAAATCCGTCGGCTCCCTCCCGGCCGCCGAGGGCCTCGGGGAACTGCCAGCCGGCGTTCTCCATGAACGAACGGATGTAGCCCGACCAGCCGACGGCCACCACCGCCGTGCCGAGCGCGAACTCCAGGACCAGGTCCCAGCCGATGATCCAGGCGGGCAGTTCGCCGAGCGAGGCGTAGGAGAAGGTGTACGCGGAGCCGGCCACCGGGACCGTGGAGGCGAACTCCGCGTAGCACAGCGCGGCGAGCGCGCACACGACGCCGGCGACGACGAAGGCCAGGGCGACGGCGGGCCCGGCGTTGTTCTTGGCGACCGTGCCGGTCAGCACGAAGATGCCGGTGCCGATGATGACACCGACGCCGAAGACGGTCAGATCCAGCGCGGACAGGGACTTCTTGAGCGCGTGCTCCGGTTCCTCCGTGTCCTGGATGGACTGCTCGATGTTCTTGGTCCTGAAGAGACTGCTGCTCACGGGTACCTCCGACGCTTGTCGGCCTCGACATGATCGTGAGGGGGCGTAGTGCGTATGCCCGGGCGTGAGCGGATTCACGCGGATGGGCAGGTTTCACCACCGCAACGAGTGGAGAACCTGCCCGTCCGGCTCTCCCTCAGTCGCGCGCGGCCTCCATCGGGTCCACCTCGGCACCCGGGCGCTCGTACCGTCCGTCGAGCTTGGCCACCAGGCCGGTGACCTGGCGGGCGATGTCGGGCGCGGTGAGCCCGATCTCGGCCAGGACCTCGGCGCGGGAGGCGTGGTCGAGGAAGCGCGGCGGGATGCCGAAGTCGCGCAGCGGTACGTCGACGCCCGCGTCGCGCAGGGCCTGGGCGACGGCGGAGCCGACGCCGCCCACGCGCGAGTTGTCCTCGACGGTGACGACCACGCGGTGCCGCTCGGCGAGCGGGGCCATGGCCTCGTCGACGGGCTTGACCCAGCGGGGGTCGACCACGGTGGTGGTGATGCCCTGCTTGTTCAGCAGATCGGCGACCTCCAGGCACATCGGCGCGAGGGCGCCGACGGAGACCAGCAGGACGTCCGGGGTGTCGGTGCCGGGGGCGCGCAGCACGTCCATGCCGCCGACGCGGCCGACGGCGGGCACGGCGGGGCCGACGGCGCCCTTGGAGAAGCGGACCACGGTCGGCGCGTCGTCCACCTCGACGGCCTCGCGCAGCTGGGCGCGGACCTGGTCGGCGTCGCGCGGGGCGGCGAGCCGGAGGCCGGGGACGACCTGGAGGATCGACATGTCCCACATGCCGTTGTGGGAGGCGCCGTCGGTGCCGGTGATGCCGGCCCGGTCCAGGACGAAGGTCACGCCGCACTTGTGCAGGGCCACGTCCATCAGCACCTGGTCGAAGGCGCGGTTGAGGAAGGTGGCGTACACGGCGAAGACGGGGTGGACGCCGCCGTGGGCGAGGCCGGCCGCGGAGACCGCGCCGTGCTGCTCGGCGATGCCGACGTCGTAGACGCGGTCGGGGAAGGCCTTGGCGAACTTGTCGAGGCCGACCGGCTGGAGCATGGCCGCGGTGATGGCGACGACGTCCTCGCGCTCCTCGCCGATCTTCACCATCTCGTCACCGAAGACGGAGGTCCAGTCGGCGCCGGAGGTGGAGATGGGCAGGCCCGTGTCGGGGTGGATCTTGCCGACGGCGTGGAAGCGGTCGGCCTCGTCCGCCAGGGCGGGCTGGTAGCCGCGGCCCTTCTCGGTGAGGCAGTGCACGATGACGGGGCCGCCGAAGCGCTTGGCGCGGGTGAGGGCGGACTCCAGGGCCTCGATGTCGTGGCCGTCGATGGGGCCGACGTACTTCAGGCCGAGGTCCTCGAACATGCCCTGCGGGGCGATGAAGTCCTTCAGGCCCTTCTTGGCGCCGTGCAGGGTGTCGTAGAGGGGGCGGCCGACGACCGGGGTGCGCTCCAGGACCTCCTTGGTGCGGGCCAGGAAGCGCTCGTAGCCGTCGGTGGTGCGCAGGGTCGCCAGGTGGTTGGCGAGGCCGCCGATGGTGGGGGCGTAGGAGCGCTCGTTGTCGTTGACGACGATGACGAGGGGGCGGTCCTTGGCGGCGGCGATGTTGTTCAGCGCCTCCCAGGCCATGCCGCCGGTGAGCGCGCCGTCGCCGATGACCGCGACGACGTGCCGGTCGTCGTGCCCCAGGACCTGGTTGGCCTTCGCGATGCCGTCGGCCCAGCCGAGGACGGTGGAGGCGTGGCTGTTCTCGATGACGTCGTGCTCGGACTCGGCCTGCGAGGGGTAGCCGGACAGGCCCCCCTTCATCTTCAGCCTCGAGAAGTCCTGACGGCCGGTGAGCAGCTTGTGCACGTAGGACTGGTGACCCGTGTCCCAGAGCACCTTGTCGGTCGGGGACTCGAAGACGCGGTGCAGGGCGAGGGTGAGTTCCACCACGCCGAGGTTGGGGCCGAGGTGGCCGCCGGTCTTGGAGACGGCGTCGACGAGGAAGGTCCGGATCTCCTCCGCCAGCCGGCCCAGCTCTTCCAGGCTGAGCCGGTCCAGATCGCGCGGTCCCGTGATGCGGGTCAGCAGCGGCACCCGTGCCTCCTTGAAGTAGAGCTGTTGCCGGGCTCGTCGAGTCTAATGTTCCGTTCCGGCGGAACGTGTCCGGGCGGTGCGTCGTACATCACGCGTTCAGCCGTACCCACGGGCGGACCCTTTCACGTCCTCCGGTCCGCTCCCCGGCGCCCGCCGGGGACGGGCGCGAAAGCGGTCCGCCCGCCCGCCCAGGGCTCAGCTGGGCGGGCGGGCGGACCGTCGTGGGCCGTGCGGGCGGCCGCTACGCGCGGCCGGCCGTCTTCTGCGTCTTGCGGGTGACCGCGTCGATGACGACGGTCGCCAGCAGGACGCCACCGGTGATCATGTACTGGACCGGGGAGGCGATGCCCTGCAGGGCGAGGCCGTACTGGATCGAGATGATGACCATCACACCGAGCAGCGCGTCCCAGGTGCGGCCGCGGCCGCCGAAGAGGGACGTGCCGCCGATCACGGCCGCGGCGATGACGTTCATCAGGAACTCGCCGGTGCCCGCGCCCTGGTTGGCGGAGGCGATCTTCGAGGCGACGAAGAGGCCGCCGATCGCGGCGAAGGTGCCGGCGATCGCGAAGACCGAGATGCGGACCAGGTCCACGTTGATGCCGGCCCTGCGGGACGCCTCGACGCTGCCGCCGAGCGCGTAGATCTTGCGGCCGTAGGCGGTGCGGCGCAGCACGAAGTCCGTGAGCGCCAGGAACGCCAGGAAGATCACCACGGCCAGGGGCAGGCCCTTGTACTGGTTGAAGACGATCGCCACGGCGAAGGCCAGCACGGCCAGCAGCACCGTGCGCACGATGATCTCGCTCAGCGGCCGGGACGGCACCCCGACGGCGGCACGGCGGCGGTTGTCGAAGAACGCGGTGAGGAAGTACCCCGCGGTCACGACGATCGCCAGGCCGTAGGCGGCGGCCACGTCGCTGAAGTAGTAGCTGGTCAGCTGGGCGACCACGCCGTCGGCGTCCAGGTTGATGGTGCCGTTGCTGCCGAGGATCTGCAGCATGAAGCCCTGCCAGAACAGCAGGCCGGCCAGGGTGACGGCGAAGGCCGGCACACCGATCTTCGCGAAGACGAAGCCGTGGAGCGCGCCGGCCACGGTGCCCGTGAGGACGGCCAGCACCAGGGCCAGTATCTCGTTCATGCCGTGCGTGACGCTCAGCACCGCGAAGGTGGCGCCGGCGACACCGCTGACCGAGCCGACCGACAGGTCGATCTCGCCGAGCAGCAGCACGAAGACGATGCCGACGGCGATCATGCCGGTGCCGACCATGGCGACCGACATGTCGGAGAAGTTGCCGGCGGTGAGGAAGTTGGAGTTCAGGCTGGTGAAGATGGCCCAGATGATCAGCAGGCCGACGACGACCGGGAGGGACCCGAGGTCACCCGCCTTCATCTTCCGCTTGAACTCGCCCACATAGCCTGCGAAACCCTGTTCGCGCACCAGCAGCCGGGGGTCGACCGTGGGGACCGCGGCGGAGGCGGCCTCGGGGTTCTCGACCGCGGGCTCCCCCGCGGGGGTGGTGGAGGTCTTGTCGATGCTCACTTCTTGATCTCCCCATTGGTGCGCGCCGCACGACGGGTCACGGCGTTGTCCGTGGCGCCCGTGATGGCGGAGATGATCTCTTCCTGCGAGGTCGACTTGACCTCGAAGACGCCGTTGTTGCGGCCCAGACGCAGGACGGCGACCTTGTCGGCGACCGCCTTGACATCGGCCATGTTGTGGCTGATGAGGATGACGGCGTGGCCGCGCTCGCGCAGCCGCTCGACCAGGTCGAGGACCTGCGCGGTCTGCTCGACGCCGAGGGCGGCGGTGGGCTCGTCCAGGATGACCAGCTTGGGGTCACCGAGCATGGAGCGGGCGATCGCCACGACCTGGCGCTGACCGCCGGAGAGCGAGGCGATCGGGATGCGGACGCTGGGGATGCGGATGGACAGCGTGTCCAGCAGCTCGCGCGAGCGGCGCTCCATCTCCACCTCGTCCAGGACGCCGCGCTTGCGCAGCTCCCGGCCGAGGTAGAGGTTGCCGACGACGTCGATGTTGTCGCACAGCGCGAGGTCCTGGTAGACCGTCGCGATGCCCAGGTTCTGGGCGTCGTGCGGCCTGTTGATGGTGACGGCCTTGCCGTCCCACTCGATGGCGCCCTCGTCGATCGGGTGCACGCCGGCGATCGTCTTGACCAGCGTGGATTTTCCGGCACCGTTGTCGCCCACCAGGGCGACCACCTCACCGGCGTGGACCTCAAGCTCTACGTCGGTGAGCGCCTGGACGGCACCGAATCGCTTGGAGACCCCGCGCAACGCCAGCACGGGCGTAGCGGACACGTGAACCATCTCCTTCGCCGCCTGACCCGGCGGGAGGTTGTGCAGAACGACTGGGTGGGGGGCGGGTGACACCCGCGGGGTGTTCCGTCCGGCGCCCCGCGTAGCTTGCGGGGCTGATGAGTGCGGGGCGCCGGAGGAAGCTGCGTGCCGCCGGTCCCGTACGCGCTCGGCGGGCACGGGGGCGGGGCCGCCTACTTCAGGCCGGCCTTGTCGCAGGCGGCCTTGTAGTTGCCGGCGCAGATCTCGTCGAGGGTGTAGAAGCCCTCCTTGATGACGGTCTCCTTGATGTTGTCCTTGGTCAGCGAGACGACCGGGACGAGCACCGTCGGAACGCCCTTGGTGGTGGCGCTGTCGGACTTGCTCGTGGCGAGGGAGTCGAGCGACTTGCCCTGGGCGAGGGCGACGGCCATCTCGCCGGCGACCGCGGCCTCCTGCGGGTAGGACTTGTAGACGCTCATGTACTGCTCACCGGTGAGGATGCGCTGCACGCCCGCGAGCTCGGCGTCCTGGCCGGTGACCGGGATGTTGCTGATGCCGGCGGCCTTCAGGGCGGTGATGATGCCGCCCGCCATGCCGTCGTTGGCGGAGTAGACGCCGACGATCTTGTCCTTGCCGAGGGCGGAGATGGCGCCTTCCATGTTGGAGTTGGCGTTCTCCGGCTTCCACTCCTTGGTGTCGTACTCGCGGCCGACCTTCACCTTGCCGTCGAGCACGGAGTGGGCGCCCTCCTTGAACTGCTTGGCGTTCGGGTCGGTGGAGGAACCGTTCATCATGACGATCTGGCCGTCCTTGGCCTTGTCGCCCAGCGCCTTCAGCAGGGCCTCGCCCTGGGTCTTGCCGACGGTCACGTTGTCGAACGAGGTGTAGGCGTCGATCGGGCCCTCGGCCAGGCGGTCGTAGGCGACGACCGGGATGCCCTGGTCCTTGGCCTTCTTGACCGAGCCGGCGATGGCCTTGGAGTCCACCGCGTCCACGATCAGGACGTCGACCTTGTTGGTCACCATCGTGTCGACCTGCTGCGCCTGCAGCGTGGCGTCCTGCTTGGCGTTGGCGTAGACGACCTCGCCCTTGTTGTTCGTGAGCTCCTTGACCTTCTTCTCGATCAAGGGCTTGTCGAACTTCTCGTAGCGCGCGGTCTGGTTCTCGGGAAGGAGCAGACCGACCTTGATGGCGTCGCCCTTCTTGGCGGCGGAGTCGGACGAGTCCGCCTTGTCGCCGGACTCCTTGGCGCTGCCACAGGCGGCCAGCGAGACGGCCATCGCGGTGGTGGCAACGGCGACGGCGGCACGACGCATACGCGTGTTCACTTCAGAAACCTCCCTGACGAGGCCGCGTCGTTGCGGCCGAGGTGGCTGGAAGTCAACTCGGCCACACGTGCGACGTCAAGAAGTAAATCCTTAACGAGATGGCAACGGTGCCATCCGTTCTCTAAGTGAAGGCAGGAGCCGCCACGGGCAGGGCGCCGTTCACGGTTCCGTCCAAAAGCGTCGAATCGCCCATCTCGCTGAGGGCCAGGGCGAGCGCGCCGAGGACCTCCGCACGGCCGCCAAGTGCCCCGGGGAGAACGGAGAGTTGACGCGCCGCGCTGGGGATGGCGTAGCGGCCGACGGACTCCCTTATGGGGCCCAGCACCAGCTCGCCCGCCTCGGCCAGGTCGCCGCCGAGGACCACGCGGCTCGGGTTGAGCAGGTTGCAGAGATTGGCGACCCCGCTGCCGATGTGGCGGCCGACGTCGGCGATCACCCGGCGGCAGCCCGGGTCGCCGTCCCGCGCCAGCCGCACGACGCCCTCCATCGTCAGCTCCGTGCCGTGGCTCGGCTGGAGCAGCGGGAGCACGTAGCGTGCGGATGCGAAGGTCTCCAGGCAGCCGCGGTTGCCGCAGCGGCAGACGGGACCGGCCTCGTCCAGCGTGATGTGCCCGATCTCCCCCGCGGTGCCGCCGGGGCCGCGGTAGATCTTGCCGTTGATCACCAGACCTGATCCGACACCGCTGGCGACCTTGATGTACGCGAGGTCGCGCACGCCCCGGCCGCTGCCCCAGACCAGCTCGCCCAGGGCGCCGAGGTTGGCGTCGTTGTCCACGTGCACGGGCACGCCGAGCCGCCCCCGCAGCTCCTCGGCGGGCCGGGTGCCGCCCCAGCCGGGGAGGATGGCGGTCGAGCCCAGTGTCCCGGACTCCACGTCGATCGGGCCGGGCACGCCGAGGCCCACGCCGGCGACCTTGGAACGGTCGACGCCGGTGGCCTCGATCAGCCTGCTGACCAGCTGTTCCGCCCGGTCGAAGCCCTGCGCCGCGGACGCGTCGACGTCCAGCGGCTCGGACTCCTCGGCGAGCACCTGGTGGGCGAGGTTCCCGACCGCGACGCGCAAATGCGTGTGCCCGAAGTCGACGCCGATGACGATGCCGGCGTCCCCGCTCAGCGAGACGCTGCGGGCCCGGCGGCCGCCCGCCGAGGTGGGTGTGACCTCGACGGTCCCGCTGTCCTTCAGTTCCCGGACGATGTTGGAGACCGTCGCCGCGGACAGGCCCGTCGTCCTCGCGATCTCCGCCTGCGTGAGCGACCCGGCGAGCCGTACCGCTCGTACGACCCGTTCCAGGTTGGCTCGGTGCAGCGACGACTGCGACCCGGGAGTCTCCACGACGACCTCCTGCGCGCGGGGCCGCTTCGATGAGGCCCCGTCCATGTCCAACTAGTGAACTCTAAGCTGAGCCGTTCGGGTCGCCTCCCGTCAAGAGGTTGAACCGCATCCGGGTGCCCCGCGCACGCACACGCATGCCGCCCCCGGGGCTCCGGGAGCGGCATGCGCGAGGGTCGGCGGGAGGTTACTTCAGGGCGCCCGCCGTGAGCCCCTGGACCACCTGGCGCTGGAAGACGATGTACGCGGCCAGCACCGGCAGCATCGCCATCACCAGGCCCGCGAACAGTCCCGACCAGTCACCCTTGTAGCCCTGGCTGACCGCCAGTTGGACCAGGCCCTGGGTGAGGACGTGCTTGTCGGGGTCGGTGTTCAGCACCGTGGGCAGCATGTACTGGTTCCACTGCCCCAGGAAGTTGAAGATCCCCACGCTGATCAGGCCGGGCTTGGCCATCGGCAGCATGATCTGGAAGAACGTCCGGGTGTGGGAGGCCCCGTCCACGAACGCCGCCTCCGCCACCGAACTCGGCAGGGTCCGGAAGAACCCGGTCAGGAAGAACACCGTGAAGGGCAGCGAGTAGGCGATGTAGACCAGGATCAGCCCGTGGATGGTGTTCAGCAGCCCCATGTTGTCCACCACGTAGAACAGCGGGACCAGCGCGAGCATGATCGGGAAGCTCATGCCGCCGATGAACAGGTAGTAGATGAACCGGTTGCCCGGGAAGTCGAAGCGGGCGAGCACGTAGGCCGCCATGGAGCCGAGCACCAGGGTGCCGATGAGCGAGCCGCCGACCACCAGGACGGTGTTGAGGAAGTAGTCGCCCATGTGGGCCTGGGACCAGGCCCGCGACCAGTTGTCGAAGTTCAGCCTGTCGGGCAGTGACCAGGGCGAGCCGAAGATCGAGGCGTCGTCCTTGAAGGAGGTCATCACCGCCCAGACCAGCGGCATCCCGACCATGATCGCCCAGATGACGAGGACGCCGTGGGAGAAGACGTTGAGGGTGGCGCCCTCCTTCTTCCCTCCGTCGGGTCCGCCGGGCGGGGCCTCGGTCTTGCGGACGACGGGGCCGGACTCGGCCGGTACGGGCGCGGGGGTCTCGGTCGTCTTCATGATCAGAACTCCAGCCGCTCGCGCCGGCCCAGCCGCATCACGACGGCGGCGAAGGCCAGCGTGACGACGAGCAGGGCGACGCCGATCGTGGTGGCGTAGGCGGCCTGACCGTCACGGAACGCCTTCTGGTACACGTACAGGACCATGACGGTGGTCGAGTAGTCGGGGCCGCCGGGACCGGTCGTCATGATCTGTACGACCGCGAACGACTCGGCGCCGAGCGCGAGGATGCCCATGTAGACCCAGCCGGACTGCACGGTGTCCCACAGCAGCGGCAGGGTGACCTTGAAGAAGGTCGTGGCGCGGTTCGCCCCGTCCAGCAGCGCGGCCTCGTACAGCTCCGCCGGGATGGACGCCATGCCCGCGGAGAACAGGACCACGAAGAAGCCGACCGTGGACCAGACGAGCACCGCCATCACGCACCACAGCGCCAGGTTCGGGTCGCCCAGCCACAGCGGCTGGACCGATTCCAGGCCGATGCCGCGCAGCAGCGAGTTGATCGCGCCGCTGTCCGGGTTGTACGCGAACGCGAACAGCAGGGCGACGATCGCGATGGACAGGACCTGCGGGAAGAAGTAGACGATCTTGTAGAAGCCGGAGCCGCGGACAC
The DNA here is from genome assembly GCF_002005565.1 of Streptomyces sp. JHA26. Lineage (GTDB taxonomy): Bacteria > Actinomycetota > Actinomycetes > Streptomycetales > Streptomycetaceae > Streptomyces. The sequence goes on from NZ_BDJC01000013.1 coordinate 121,673, forward strand.
CGGTGATCACCGGTCCGCCGCGGCGGTGGCGTCCGCCCACGTTGATCATGAAGGCGAAGAACAGCGCCAGGCCGAGTGTCACCAGCGGCACCAGCAGGGCGAACATCACACTGTGCTGCAACGACTTCCAGAAGATGTCGTCGTCGAGCATCCGCGAGTAGTTGTCGAAGCCGACCATCGTGAACTCGGGACTCAGTCCCGTCCAGTCCGTGAACGAGTAGTAGATGGACTGGATGAACGGCCAGACGACGAAGAGCGCGTACAGCCCCAGGGGAACCGCCAGGAACCCCACGATGAACCGGTACTTGCCGTGCTGCATTGCTACCGACCCCGATCTGCGCGCGGGTGGCGCCGCCGGGGCCCGGCCGGCGAGGGGCTGCCGGCCGGGCCCTGGTGACGCGTCCTCACTGGTGCTTGTAGTGCTTGATCGAATCGTCCTTGGCCGCCTCGTCGGCGTAGCCCTGGATCTTCTTGATCGCCTCGGCCGGGGTGAGGCGGCCGGCCATCATCTCGCCGAGTCCGCCGACGCCGATCTTCTCCTTCTGGAGCTGCACGTACCAGTCCTGCAGACGCGGGTTCACCACGTTGGTGCCCGCCAGGTCCAGCGCCGCGACACCGGACTTGAGGCCCGGGGTGAGCTCGATGCCCTCGGTGCCGCCGTTGTACGCGGTCAGCGACTTCACCTTGGACGTGAAGTTCTTCGAGGACGCCTCGCCGAGCATGATGCGCAGCTGCTCCATGCCGCCGGCGCCGTTGGCCGCCTTGGCCGGGACGATGAACGGCTCGCCGCCGGAGGCCCAGATGGTGCCGAACGGCATCTTGTCGGAGGAGTCGATGCCGGGCGGAGCCGAGACGGAGAGCTGGAAGTCGGCGGGGATGACCTTCGCGGACTCGTTCTCCACCCAGGAGCCGTTCGGGATGAACAGGGCGTCGCCCTTGGCCCACGCGGTCTGCGACTGGATGTGGTCCAGGCCCGGGGTGCCCTTGAGGACGTAACCCTTCTTGTAGAGCTCGTACCAGGCCTCGAAGACGGTCTTGACCGCGGGGTGCTTCCAGGCGTTCGGCTCGAGGTTGTCGATGGCGTCGAGCACCTCGACGCCGCCGACCTTGCCGATCATCGGGTACATCGAGAAGGGGATGTAGTACGGGTACTTGCCGGCGTAGGTCCAGCCGGCCATGCCCTTCTTCTTGGCCTTCTCGCAGACCGCCAGCATCTCGTCCCAGGTCTTCGGGTACTCGGCGTCGAGCGAGTCCAGGGCCTTCTGGGAGTACCAGTTGCCGTAGACCGTGTAGGCGTAGTAGAGGATCCAGACCTTCTCGCCGTCGAACTGGCCCATCTCCACGATGCCGGGGCGCAGCGTGTCGCGGACCTTCTTGTTCGGGTCGTCGTAGGACGGGGCGTCCAGCAGCGGGGTGAGGTCGGCGAGCTGGTTCTTGCCGACCAGGACGCCCATGTCCATCTGCTCGGCGCCGGAGTTGTCGACGAGGTCCGGCGGGTTGCCGCCGTTGAAACGCGGCTGCAGCGTCGACTGGATCTTCTGGGTGGCGCTGAACTTCACCTTGGCGTCGGGGAAGTTCTTCTCGTAGACCTTGACGGCGTCCTCGGCGTACTCCTTGCCGAAGCCGCCGTCGAAGAGGACGAATTCCATCTGGGCGGTCTCGTTGACGGCCAGGGGGTTCTTGGCGGTCTTCTTGCCGGACTCGGCCTTCTTCTGGTCGTCCCCGCCGCCGCTCGCGCACGCGGACAGGAAGCCCATGGCCGGAACGGAGATCAGGCCGAGTGCGGCGGACCGCTTGATCAGATCGCGGCGGCCGACGCCCGTTCGGTTGTTCTCGGCGGAAGTGGATCCCATGCTCAAGTCCTCGCCTTCTCCAGGACTCAGGCGGTGAACCGGATCCTCCCCGGCACCGCGATCGGGTCACGCTGGGTCGTGCAGGAAGTACGGGTACTGCTGTACGGGTACTGCTGTACGGGCGCCTTGGCGGTGTGCTTGCGCGGTTCCCCCCACGGATCCCCCGGTGGCCGACAGGTATAGTCCACTTCCCGTCGACGGAGCAAGATCGAATGCATGGTTCCCGGCACGTCTTTTCCGAGTTGAGACCTGGCGGAAATGCGGGCGGACCGCGTGCCCCCCGAAGGAAATCCCACGGACACCGGGCCCGGACGCCATAACCAACACCCTTGACACCACTGGCCTCTTCACGCCCTACTGTTCCTTGCGCTGCGAATCTGACAACGTTGTCCATTTCCTCGGAAAGCGCTTCCGGGGAGCGCAGGGAGGTACTGGGGCGTGCGATACGGAGTTCGGCACAGATGGGGCCCGGCGGTCGTACTGACGACCGCCCTGGCGATGGCGGTGGGTTCACAGGGGGCCGCGGTCGCGCTGCCCGCGGCACCCGCCACCGCCGATCGGGAGTTCGCGTCCTCGTTCGAGGCGGATGACCCGGTTCCGGACTGGCTCAACACGGTGGAGACCACCCCCGACGGCAGCAAGCGCGCCGCGGGTGTCGACGGCGGCTACAGCACGGGCATACCGGGCAACGTCACCGACCATGTCACCGGCGTCCGGGCGAGCGACGAGAACACCGGCGGGGGCGAGGTGAAGGAGAACCTCGTCGACGGTGAGCCGAGCACCAAGTGGCTGACCTTCGAGACGACCGGCTGGGCCGAGTTCGACCTGGACAAGCCGGTGAGGATCACCCGGTACGCGCTCACCTCGGCCAACGACCACGACGAGCGCGACCCGGCCGACTGGACGCTCCAGGGCTCGGCGGACGGCGAGAGCTGGCGGACGCTCGACAGCCGCACCGGGCAGTCCTTCGACGAGCGGTTCCAGACCAAGACGTACGACCTGGCCGAGGCGGCCGAGTACCAGCACTTCCGGCTGGAGGTCACGAAGAACAACGGCGGGGACATCCTCCAGCTCGCCGACCTGCAGCTGTCCACCGGTGACAGCGACACGCCCGTCCCCCAGGACATGCTCTCGCTCGTCGACCGCGGCCCGAGCGGCTCGCCGACCGCCAAGGCGGGCGCCGGCTTCACCGGCAAGCGCGCCCTCAGGTACGCCGGCCGGCACACCGGGGAGGGCCGGGCGTACTCGTACAACAAGGTCTTCGACGTCGACGTGAAGGTCGATCGCCGCACCGAGCTGTCGTACCGGATCTTCCCGTCGATGGCCGACGGCGACCGCGACTACGACGCCACGAACGTCTCCGTCGACCTGGCCTTCACCGACGGCACCTACCTGAGCGACCTCGGCGCCACCGACCAGCACGGGTTCCCGCTGACGCCGGCCGGACAGGGCGCCGCGAAGGTCCTCTACGTCAACCAGTGGAACGCCGTCGAGTCGGGCATCGGCTCCGTCGCGGCCGGCAAGACCGTCGACCGGATCCTGGTGGCGTACGACTCCCCCAAGGGCCCGGCCAAGTTCCGCGGCTGGCTGGACGACGTGGCCATCAGGCCCGCCCCGCCGGAGCGCCGCGAGGCCCATCTGTCCGACTACGCGCTGACCACCCGCGGCACCAACTCCAGCGGCAGCTTCTCGCGCGGCAACAACATCCCGGCGACCGCCGTGCCGCACGGCTTCAACTTCTGGACGCCGGTGACCAACGCCGGCTCCCTGAGCTGGCTCTACGACTACGCCCGCGGCAACAACGCGGACAACCTGCCGACGCTCCAGGCGTTCAGCGCGAGTCACGAGCCGAGCCCGTGGATGGGCGACCGGCAGACCTTCCAGGTGATGCCGTCCGCCGCCTCCGGCACCCCCGACACCGGCCGGGAGGCGCGCGAGCTGGCCTTCCGGCACGAGAACGAGACCGCCCGGCCGTACTACTACGGGGTGCGCTTCGAGAACGGCGTCAAGGCGGAGATGGCGCCGACCGACCACGCGGCGATCATGCGCTTCACCTACCCCGGTGACGACGCGAGCGTCATCTTCGACAACGTCACCGACCAGGCCGGCCTGACCCTGGACAAGGAGAACGGCACCTTCACCGGCTACTCGGACGTCAAGTCCGGCCTGTCCACGGGCGCCACCCGCCTCTTCGTCTACGGCGAGTTCGACCGGAAGGTCACCGGCGGCGACTCGGCCGGCGTCAGGGGCCACCTGCGCTTCGACGCCGGCAAGGACCGCACGGTCACCCTGCGCCTGGCGACCTCGCTGATCGGCGTCGACCAGGCCGAGGACAACCTGCGCCAGGAGATCCCGAAGCGCACCTCCTTCGACAAGGTCCGCAAGGACGCCCGGAAGCAATGGGACCGCATCCTCGGCAAGGTCGAGGTGGAGGGCGCCACGCGCGACCAGCTGACCACCCTGTACTCCAGCCTCTACCGGCTCTACCTGTACCCGAACGCCGGCCACGAGAAGGTCGACGGCGCGTACAAGTACGCCTCGCCGTTCCAGGCGATGCCGGCGGCGGACAGCCCGACGCACACCGGCTCGAAGATCATGGACGGCAAGGTGTACGTCAACAACGGCTTCTGGGACACCTACCGGACCACCTGGCCCGCGTACTCCTTCCTGACGCCGTCCACGGCCGGTGAGCTGGTCGACGGCTTCGTGCAGCACTACAAGGACGGCGGCTGGACCTCGCGCTGGTCCTCCCCCGGCTACGCGGACCTGATGACCGGCACCTCCTCGGACGTGGCGTTCGCGGACGCCTACGTCAAGGGCGTCGACTTCGACGCGAAGGCGGCGTACGACGCGGCCGTCAAGAACGCCACCGTGGTGCCCCCGTCCTCGGGCGTGGGCCGCAAGGGCATGGCCACCTCGCCGTTCCTCGGCTACACCAGCACCGAGACGCACGAGGGCCTGTCGTGGGCGCTGGAGGGCTACCTCAACGACTACGGCATCGCGAGGATGGGCGAGAAGCTCTACGAGGAGACCGGCGAGAAGCGGTACCGGGAGGAGTCCGCGTACTTCCTCAACCGCGCCCAGGACTACGTCAACATGTTCGACGCGAAGGCCGGCTTCTTCCAGGGCAAGGACGCGGCGGGCAACTGGCGCGTGGACTCGGAGAAGTACGACCCGCGCGTGTGGGGCTACGACTACACGGAGACCAACGGCTGGGGCTACGCCTTCACCGCCCCGCAGGACAGCCGGGGCCTGGCCAACCTCTACGGCGGACGCAAGGGCCTCGGCGACAAGCTCGACGAGTACCTCGCCACCCCGGAGACGGCCTCCCCGGAGTTCGTCGGCTCCTACGGCGGGGTCATCCACGAGATGACCGAGGCGCGGGACGTGCGCATGGGCATGTACGGGCACTCCAACCAGGTCGCCCACCACGCCCTGTACATGTACGACGCGGCCGGGCAGCCGTACAAGACGCAGAAGAACGTCCGCGAGGTGCTCCAGCGCCTGTACACCGGCAGCGAGATCGGGCAGGGCTACCACGGCGACGAGGACAACGGCGAGCAGTCGGCCTGGTTCCTCTTCTCCTCGCTGGGCTTCTACCCGCTGGTGATGGGAAGCGGCGAGTACGCCGTCGGTTCCCCGCTGTTCACCAAGGCGACCGTCCACCTGGAGAACGGGCGGGAGCTGGTCGTGAAGGCCCCGAAGAACAGCACGCGGAACGTCTACGTGCAGGGTCTGAAGGTCAACGGCAAGCGCTGGAACTCCACTTCGCTCCCCCACTCGCTGCTGGCCAAGGGCGGCGTCCTGGAGTTCGACATGGGCGCGAAGCCGTCCTCGTGGGGCACCGGCGAGGACGCGGGGCCGGTGTCGATCACCCGGGACGACCGGGCGCCGACGCCGCGTGAGGACGCGCTGTCCGGCGACGGGGCGCTGTTCGACGACACGTCGGCGACGGACGCGGCGGTGACGTCGGTGGACCTGCCGGTGTCCGACGAGGGCGTCAGGGCGGTCCAGTACACCCTGACGTCGTCGGCGGACCGGACGAAGGCCCCCGCCGGCTGGGTGCTCCAGGGCTCGTCCGACGGCACCACCTGGCGGACCCTGGACCGGCGCTCCGGCGAGTCCTTCGCCTGGGACCGGCAGACCCGGGCGTTCTCGGTGAAGTCGCCGGGGACGTACACGAAGTACCGCCTCGTCCTCGACGGCGAGCACACGCTGGCGGAGGTGGAACTGCTGGCGTGAGCGGGGCTTGAGGGCGACGGGTGCGGGCCGGTGGCCCGCACCCGTCGCCCTCGCGTGTCGCACGTTCCCCGGTGGTGGCGGACGCACCCCGGACGAGCCCGAGGGCCGCACCCCCGTCACCGGGGGTGCGGCCCTCGGCCGCTGTGCCGTACCGCCTACTTGCGGATCAGGCTGCGCAGCACGTACTGCAGGATGCCGCCGTTGCGGTAGTAGTCGGCCTCACCGGGGGTGTCGATGCGGACGACCGCGTCGAACTCGACGCCCGTGTCGGTGGTGACCTTGACCGTGCGCGGCGTGGTGCCGTCGTTCAGCTCGGTGACGCCGGTGACGGAGAAGGTCTCCTCGCCGGTCAGGCCGAGGGAGGCGGCGGACTGGCCCTCCGGGAACTGCAGCGGCAGGACGCCCATGCCGATGAGGTTCGAGCGGTGGATGCGCTCGTAGGACTCGGCGATGACGGCCTTGACGCCGAGGAGCGCGGTGCCCTTGGCGGCCCAGTCGCGGGACGAGCCGGAGCCGTACTCCTTGCCGGCCAGGACGACGAGCGGGATGCCCTGCTCGATGTAGTTGCGGGAGGCGTCGTAGATGAACGACACCGGACCGCCGTCCTGGGTGAAGTCGCGGGTGTAGCCGCCCTCGGTGCCCGGCGCGATCTGGTTGCGCAGGCGGATGTTGGCGAACGTGCCGCGGATCATGATCTCGTGGTTGCCGCGGCGCGAGCCGTAGCTGTTGAAGTCGCGGCGCTCGACGCCGTGCTCCGTCAGGTACTTGCCGGCGGGGGTGTCGGCCTTGATGGCACCGGCCGGGGAGATGTGGTCGGTGGTGACCGAGTCGCCGAGCTTGGCGAGCACGCGGGCGCCGGTGATGTCCTCGACCGGGGCCGGCTCCATGCCCATGCCCTCGAAGTACGGGGGCTTGCGGACGTAGGTGGACTCGCCGTCCCACTCGAAGGTGTCACCGGTCGGGATCGGCAGCGCCTGCCACTGGGCGTCGCCCGCGAAGACGTCGCTGTAGGACTTGGAGAACATGTCCTCGCCGATGGCGTTGGCGACGACGTCGTTGACCTCGGCCTCGGAGGGCCAGATGTCCTTCAGGTAGACCGGGTTGCCGTCCTGGTCGGTGCCGAGGGCGTCCTTGGTGATGTCGACCTTCATCGAACCCGCGAGGGCGTAGGCGACGACCAGCGGCGGGGACGCCAGGTAGTTCATCTTGACGTCGGGGTTGATGCGGCCCTCGAAGTTCCGGTTGCCGGAGAGGACCGAGGTGACGGCGAGGTCGTGGTCGTTGACGGCCTTGGAGACCTCGTCCGGCAGCGGGCCGGAGTTGCCGATGCAGGTGGTGCAGCCGTAGCCGACGAGGTTGAAGCCGACCTTGTCGAGGTAGGGGGTCAGGCCCGCCTTCTCGAAGTAGTCGGTGACGACCTTGGAGCCCGGGGCGAGGGTGGTCTTGACCCACGGCTTGCGGGTCAGGCCCTTCTCGACCGCCTTCTTGGCCACCAGGGCGGCGGCGACCATGACGTACGGGTTGGAGGTGTTGGTGCAGGAGGTGATGGCCGCGACCGTCACCGCGCCGTGGTCCAGCTCGTAGGTCGTGCCGTCGGGGGCGGTGACGGGGACCGGGTTGGACGGGGCGCCGTTCGGGATGGTGGACGGGGCGTCGGAGCCGGGGAAGGACTCCTTGCTGGCCTCGTACTCGTCGTTGACGTAGTTGCGGACGTCCTGCTTGAACTGCTCGGCGGCGTTCGCGAGGACGATGCGGTCCTGCGGGCGCTTCGGGCCGGCGATGGAGGGGACGACCGTGGACAGGTCGAGCTCCAGCTTCTCGGAGAAGTCCGGCTCGGCCTTCGGGTCCAGCCAGAGGCCCTGCTCCTTGGCGTACGCCTCGACGAGCGCGACCTGCTGGTCGGAGCGGCCGGTCAGGCGCATGTAGTTCAGCGTCTCGTCGTCGATCGGGAAGATCGCGGCGGTGGAGCCGAACTCCGGCGACATGTTGCCGATGGTGGCGCGGTTGGCCAGCGAGGTGGCGGCGACGCCCTCGCCGTAGAACTCGACGAACTTGCCGACGACGCCGTGCTTGCGCAGCATCTCGGTGATCGTGAGGACGAGGTCGGTGGCGGTGGTGCCGGGCTGCAGCTCACCGGTGAGCTTGAAGCCGACGACGCGCGGGATGAGCATGGAGACCGGCTGGCCGAGCATCGCGGCCTCGGCCTCGATGCCGCCGACGCCCCAGCCGAGGACGCCGAGGCCGTTGACCATGGTGGTGTGCGAGTCGGTGCCGACCAGGGTGTCGGGGTAGGCCTTGCCGTCACGGGTCATGACGACGCGGGCCAGGTGCTCGATGTTCACCTGGTGGACGATGCCGGTGCCGGGCGGGACGACCTTGAACTCGTCGAAGGCGGTCTGGCCCCAGCGCAGGAACTGGTAGCGCTCCTTGTTGCGGCCGTACTCCAGGTCGACGTTCTGCTTGAAGGCGTCGTTGGTGCCGAACTTGTCGGCGATGACGGAGTGGTCGATGACCAGCTCGGCCGGGGCCAGCGGGTTGATCTTCGCCGGGTCACCGCCGAGCTCCTTGACGGCCTCGCGCATGGTGGCGAGGTCCACCACGCAGGGCACGCCGGTGAAGTCCTGCATGATCACGCGGGCGGGCGTGAACTGGATCTCCTGCGACGGCTGGGCCTGCGAGTCCCAGCCGCCGAGGGCGCGGATGTGGTCGGCGGTGATGTTGGCGCCGTCCTCGGTGCGGAGCAGGTTCTCCAGCAGCACCTTCAGGCTGTAGGGAAGGCGCGCGGAGCCCTCGACCTTGTCCAGCCGGAAGATCTCGTACGACTCGTCGCCCACCTGCAGCGTGCTGCGGGCGTCGAAGCTGTTCGCCGACACGACAGTCTCCTTCATTGATGTGCGCGTACCACCGCATCCTGCCGCCACACCGCCCTGGCCGGTTCGCTGAGGTAGGGCTAAGTTAGGTTACCCTTACCAGGGTGGCGACTGCGGTGCGCCTCGGCAGATATCTCGATGTCGAGATAACTCTAGTACATGGGGGCGGACTGGTCATGCCCGGGCGCGGTGTGGCGTGCACCCCACCCGAGTGACCCGGACGGCCATCTCCACGCCGAACCGGGGTATCCGATACATGCCGGACACACCCGGCACGACTCGGAAGGGGGCACGATGCCGCTCACGTTCCGCAAGAGCTTCCGGATCCTCCCCGGAGTACGGCTGAACCTCAACAGGCGTTCGTGGTCCATCACGACCGGCGGCCGGAACGGCCCGCGCCACACGCGCAGCAGCACCGGGCGGCGCACGACGTCGATGGACCTGCCGGGACCTTTCGGATGGCGCCGCACCACCACGGGAAGGCGTCGCTGACGCACCCTTGACGCCGCATCACCCGAATAGACCCCCTGAGAGGCGCCATCTCATATCTGAGATAGCCTCAACCTCATGGCAGACGACTACCTCGTACGCATCGGCAAGCTCATCCGTGACGCCCGGCAGCACCGCGGCTGGACGCAGTCACAGCTCGCGGAGGCGCTCAACACCAGTCAGAGCGCCGTCAACCGCATCGAGCGCGGCAACCAGAACATCAGCCTTGAGATGATCGCCCGTATCGGCGAAGCGCTGGACAGCGAGATCGTCTCCCTGGGCTACGCGGGTCCGATGCACCTGCGCGTGGTCGGCGGCCGGCGCCTCTCGGGGGCCATCGACGTCAAGACCAGCAAGAACGCCTGCGTGGCCCTGCTGTGCGCCTCGCTGCTCAACAAGGGGCGCACGGTGCTGCGCCGGGTCGCCCGCATCGAGGAGGTCTACCGCCTCCTGGAGGTGCTGGGCTCCATCGGCGTGCGCACCCGCTGGATCAACGACGGCACCGACCTGGAGATCGTGCCGCCGGCCGAGCTGGACATGGAGGCCATCGACGCCGAGGCCGCCGTCCGCACCCGCTCCATCATCATGTTCCTGGGCCCGCTGCTGCACCGCATGGACCGCTTCCGGCTGCCCTACGCCGGCGGCTGCGACCTCGGCACGCGCACCATCGAGCCGCACATGATCGCGCTGCGCCGGTTCGGCCTGGACGTCGCCGCGACCGAGGGCCACTACCACGCCGTGGTCGACCGCGGCGTGCGCCCCGACCGTCCGATCGTGCTGACCGAGCGGGGCGACACGGTCACCGAGAACGCGCTGCTGGCCGCCGCCCGGCACGACGGCGTCACCGTCATCCGCAACGCCTCGTCCAACTACATGGTCCAGGACCTGTGCTTCTTCCTGGAGGCCCTGGGCGTCAAGGTCGAGGGCATCGGCACCACCACGCTCACCGTGCACGGCCTGCCGGTCATCGACACCGACGTGGACTACTCCCCCTCCGAGGACCCGGTCGAGGCGATGAGCCTGCTGGCCGCCGCCGTCGTGACGGAGTCGGAGCTGACGGTGCGTCGCGTCCCCATCGAGTTCCTGGAGATCGAGCTGGCGGTGCTCGAGGAGATGGGACTCGACCACGACCGCACGCCGGAGTACGTCGCGGACAACGGCCGCACGCGCCTGGTGGACCTCACCGTCCGGCCCTCCAAGCTGGAGGCGCCGATCGACAAGATCCACCCGATGCCCTTCCCCGGCCTGAACATCGACAACGTCCCGTTCTTCGCGGCCATCGCGGCGTCCGCGCAGGGCAAGACCCTCATCCACGACTGGGTCTACGACAACCGCGCCATCTACCTGACCGACCTCAACCGCCTGGGCGGCCGCCTCCAGCTCCTGGACCCCCACCGCGTCCTGGTCGAGGGCCCCACCCGCTGGCGCGCCGCCGAGATGATGTGCCCGCCGGCCCTGCGCCCGGCGGTGGTGGTCCTGCTGGCGATGATGGCGGCGGAGGGCACGTCGGTGCTGCGCAACGTGTACGTCATCAACCGGGGGTACGAGGACCTGGCGGAGCGGCTGAACTCGATCGGGGCGCAGATCGAGATCTTCCGGGACATCTGAGCGCCTTCAGAAACAACGTCGCTAAACCCCTCCTGACCTGCGTGCATGTAAGCCAGGAGGGGTTCTGCTTCGCCTGTGGGACTTCTCAGGGACTTTTGGGCCGAGGTCGAGAGACTGTCGGCCTCAGGGGCTGAAGGACGGATTGCCCGGCACCCCACGTGATGCGTCACCGGCAGGACGTCGGCCTGAGGGAGTCATGGAAAAGCACAGTTCAGGGCAGGTGTCGGCTCACTGCCCCCTGTCACGCCCAGAGCCCGTCCCGCTCGCTGCGGACGCAGACTTGTGCATCATGCCCCTTACCGCTCCCCCACCGTCATACTGGAGGCATGTCCTCCAGCCCACAGCACCCCGCACCCGATCCGAGCGGCCCCTCGGGGGCGGTCGCCGAGGATCTGGCGCTGTACCGGGAGAAGTTCCGACGACGTCTGCCGGAGTCGCTGGACGAACTGCATGGCCCGACCCAAGGGGTCGTGGAGCTGCCGCTGCACATGGCCTGGTCCGGGATGACCTCGTACGACATGAGCAAGCCCCGTCAGCGCATGGGCTTGTACCGCACTGTCCTGCATGAGGGCCTGCACGACGATCTGCCCCAATTCCTCAACCGGGATCTTCTCCTCCAGATGTGGCCGGTGCTGCGCACACTCGCCGGCCGCACTGTGCGCACCGTCTGGGAGGACGCCTTCCCTCAGCTCGCCTCCCGCACCCGGGCAGCAGCGTGACGGACATGCCGGAGCTGCACACGCGGCTCCTGGCGGATGTGATCGAGCTCGGTTCCCCGTATCCATTGGTTCTCACCGGTGGTCACGCTGTGCGGGCACACCGCCTCGTGAACCGCCCCAGCCAGGACCTCGACGTCGCCACCGAGAACCCGGCGCCCATGGCCGACATCGCGGCCACGCTCCGCGCCGGCCTGGAAGCCCGCGGCTGGAAGGTGCACGCGCTGGAGACCGCCCCGCCGTCCGCCCGCTTCACCGTGTCCGATCCGGCCACCGGGCAGGAATACGAGGTCGACATCCTCAAGGAGGTCTTCTGACGGCCGGTCGCCCAAAGTCCCTACGGGCCCGTCCCCGCCGAGGAGGACGTGATCGGGACCAAGGTCCGCGCCCTCGCCGACCGCGGAGCGCCCCGTGACCTGATCGACGTGTTCGCCGCCTCCCGCCGCTGGGCCAATGCCGAGCTCGAGGAGTTCGGCCGCCGTCATGCCCGCGGCCGCTTCGAGCGAGAGGATCTGCAATCGAACCTCGCGGGCGCCGAGTGGACCGATGACGAAGCCTTCGCCGCCTATGGGCTCGACGACGCCACCATCACCGCTCTCCGCGCCTGGGCCGTGGAGTGGGCCGACGACCCCGCGGCCCGTCTCCCCGAAGAGGCCGATGATCCGGACGTCGACTGAACACGTCCGAACACGGTCACGGTCCCGAGCAGCTCGAGCAGGAGTAGAGGGACGTCTCACGACAAACGCGAGGAGTCGGGTTGCTTCCGCGGGCACGATAGTCGCCCTCAGGGAGGCGCAGGCGCGATCCAGGGCGGCCTCGGGGTGCTCGCGGCGTCGCCGGCGCTTCGGCAGCCTGCTCCGCGTGGTGATCCGTCAGGTGCGCGGCACGAGCCACTGCTGCAGTTCGACGACGTTGCCCTCGGGGTCGCGCAGGTAAGCCACCCGCATCCGCTCCCACTGGGTGCGAGGCCCGTCCGCGATCTCCCCGCCGCGCTCGCGGATGCCGCGTATCGCCTCGTCCATGTCGTCCACCGTGAACACCACCAGCGCCCGATCGCAGGTGCCCGGCCTCCACCAGGGCAGTTCCTGCGCGAGGTGGTGGCGCTGCAGCAGCGCGATCGCGGCCGTTCCCTCCGGCGGGCTGAGCTTGCCGTACGGGCCGTTCTCGTCGTCCACCTGCGGCTCGAACCCCAGGACGTCGCGGTAGAAACGGAAGCAGGCGGTGAAGTCCTCGACGATCAAACGTACTTGAGTCAACTCCATGGCGATCACATTGACAGTCGGCTCCGGGAGCCCTCCGGGACCGGGATGCCGCTGGCGCGCGGACCCTGGCGGAGCCGGCCGTCGAACTCACCGCACACGGCAACACCGTCTCCGCCTCCACCGTGCGCCGCCGGGTCGGTGAGGAAATCTCCAGGGCCTCCTGGGTGACCAGGATCGATCACGCTCCACTCCACGAGGGGGAACGGCAGCCCGGCCCCGTTCAGCGGGATCCGGCAGCAAGGCCTCAGGGAACCTGGCGGTAGACGTCACCACGGCTGCCGACGGTCAGAACCCACACGATCAGTCGACCGTTCTCGACGGTGTAGACGACGCGGTAGTCACCGACCCGGAGGCGCAGGCGGGCGCTGTGCCCCTGGAAGGCCTTGATGTCGAACGCCGTTGTGTCTCCCACGTCCATCGCCTTCTGGAGTTCGGCGAGGCGGTACAGGATGCGCAGGGCTTCCGGACGCGGGATCTTGAGCATGTCCCGCTGGGCGTGTGGCGTGAAGCGCGTGACGTACCCCATGAGGGTCAGCCCTGCCGGGCACGGAGCAGGGCGGCCATTTCCTCGATCGAGACCGATCCTTCCACGCCTTCGGACTCGGCCTCGTCGGCCAGCCGGTTGAGCCATGCCTCTTCGGCGTCTTCGGCGATCCGCCGCAGGCGCTGGTACTCCTCGATGTCGATCACGACGGCTTCCTGCCTGCCGCGCCGGGTGATGATCGTCGGGGTCTCCTCACGACGGGCACGGTCTATGACGTCGGCGAGGTGGCTGCGGACCTCGGCCATGGATTCCACCACCGGCTCACTCATGTCACCAAAGTAACAGATGTACATGAGAGCGGTGGCCATCCAGCTGGCACCCGGCCCGGACCGTCTCCCCCGGCCTGTGGCCTCGGGCGCCGGTCCCGGCGGGCCGCGAGTCCTTGTAGTGCCGCATCCAGCGAACGAGGTCCAGGTATTCGTCCGCGTTCCAGAAGACGTACTGGCCCTGGAACTCCTCACGCATGATCCGCTCCGGGTCCCCGACACCGTGGGTCACGTAGTGGTCCAGCCGCAGCCCGGTGCTCCCGCTCGCCTCCAGGGCGAAGGTGGTGAACCCCCGGGTGGCGACCAGCTTCGTGAAGACTCGCACCTCGAGCGTGAAGAACTCGTGGCCGCTGTGACCCGCTTCTCCCAGGCCCACGACCCGCGCGTCACCCACCATCCGGACGACCGCGTCCGGATCGCCCAGGGGTACGGCGTGCCGCTGCGAGGAAGCCGTCGACGACACCACCGCCCGCACCCTCGGCTCGGCCCAGATGGCCCTGTTCACCGGGCTGATGACCCAATGGCTCACCGATCCGGACCAGGCTCCTCGCGTCCCCGGGGTCGTCGCCGGTCTACGGGCCCCGCCCCACCTCGTCCGCTCGGACACGTGACCGCCGCCGGAAGGCGCAGCCCGTCACCCGAGGGCGGGACGGCGGCCGGCCGGGAGTTCCGGGACGGCCCGGGAATACGGAGTCACCCGGAACTTCGAATTCTTGGAAATTGATCATTCCGCCAAGGCGGGATGAAGGCTGAGCGAAATTCACCTTTGCCGCGGCGCCGGAGCGGGATGTCTGCACGTCAACAGCGTTTCTATGCAGGGAAGTTCACCTGCGGGGGAGAGGCCGGAGCAAAGGGGACAAATGCTGCCATATCAAGAAAATAGGGTGCACTCGATTTTCGTTAAACGAGGGATCGACGGAACTCGCGACCATCACCTATGGTGTCCGACGGGACATGCGAAATACCCAGGACCATAGCCGCTATTTGCATGCCACTGAGCATCGAATAGCTGTCAATAAACCTGTGCACGCATAATTCCGACGGTCTCGGCGAGCGGGTTCGACCAGCCCGCTCCGTGGACCGTTCGGCAGACACAACGGGGGGCGACACAGAATGCGGTTCCAGCTGCTCGGGTTGCTCAGCATCGCCGATGGTGAGCACGCCGCCGTTCTCCAGCCGTCGAAGCCCACGAGTCTGCTGGCCGCCCTGCTCATCCACTCCGGTGCCGTCGTGTCGACCGACTACCTGGTGCGCGCCGTCTGGGACACCGACCCGCCCGTCACGGCCAGGGCGGCGCTGCAGAGCTGCGTCCTGCGCCTGCGCCGCGTCTTCGCCAAGTACGGGATAGCGAACGACACCATCGAGGCGGTCCCCGGCGGATACCGGATGCGCATGGACCGCGACACCCTCGACCTCGTCCGCTTCCGCCAGCTGGTCCGCTCGGCGGACGCCGCCGAGGACCCGGAGACCAGGGCCCTCGTCCTGCGGGAGGCGCTCGGGCTGTGGCACGGGCCCGTGCTCGCGAACGTGTCGTCCCAGGTGCTCCACCGCGACGAGGCGCCCCGGCTGACCGAGGAACGTCTGAGGGCGCTGGAGCGCCTCTGCGACATCGAGCTGGCGCGGGGACGATGTCGTGAGGTCCTGGCCGACGTGTGGGACGCGGCACGGCACCACCCGGGCAGGGAGCGTTTCGCCGAGCAGTTGATCGAGGCGCTCTACCGCACCGGCCGGCAGACCGAGGCCCTCGCGGAGATCAGGGCCGTCAAGGAGCGGCTGAAGGAGGAGTTCGGGATCGACCCCGGAGTCTCCTTGCAGCGTCTGGAGGTGGCGATCCTGCGCGGTGAGGACCTGGCCGCCGTGCCGGCCGGGGCCGGCGCCGTCGCCCTCGGCGCCGGGCCCGCTCCCCGGGCGGCGCTTCCGGCGGGCACCGCCGCCGCCCCCGCCCCCTCCTCACCCGCCGCCCCGGTGTCCGCGCCGGCGGCCACGGCGCCGGTCCCCCTCACCGTGGCGCCGGTGCCCTGCTTCTCCGGGCGCACGGAGCAACTCGCGGCAGTGCGACGCGCGTTGACCGCCGCGGAGTCGGCCGGTGGTCCGGTGGTCATCTCCGGTGCCCCGGGCGTCGGCAAGACCGCTCTCGCCCTGCACGCCGCCCACCTGGCCGGGGAGGCGTTTCCGGGCGGGTGCTTCGCGCTCGCCCTGACCCACGCGGACGGCAGCCCCCTCGACGCCGCCGAGGCCCGGGACCGGCTCCCGCCGCCGGACGGAGCCGGACGCCGGCTGCTGGTCCTGGACGACGCGGTGAGCGCGGAGCAGCTGCGCCCCCTCCTGCCGGCCCCCTCCGAGGGCGTCGCCGTGGTGACCAGCAGACGCGGGCTGGCCGGGCTGGTGGCCACCCACGGCGGCGTCGTGCACCGCCTCGGCACCCTCACCCCCGACGAGTCGCACCAGCTGCTCGTCAGCACGGTCGGTGCCGGCCGGATCGCCGCGGAACCGGAAGCGGCCCGTGAACTGGCCGACCTCTGCGGTCACTTCCCGCTGAGCCTGCGCATCGCCGCGGCACGTCTGCTGACCCGTCCCGGCCTCGGCATCGGTGACTGCGCGGCCTGGCTGGCCGCGGACCTGCCGGCCCGCCTCTCCCTGGCGGACGAACCGACGCGGTCCGTGCCGCACGTGTTCGAGGCGGCCCTGCGGCGGCTGAGCCCGCAGCTGCGGGACGTGTTCCTCACGCTGGCCAGGGAGCACGCGGATGCGGGGACGGCCGGTGGTGCCGCGGCGTCGCCCGTGCCGGACGAGGTGCTGGAGCAACTGGCGGACGCCGGGTTCATCGAGGAGGGCCCGCCCAAGCCGTACCGCATCCACGAACTGCTCAGGATCTACGCGCGTCGGCGGGCGGCCTCGCCACCGCGGAGCCCGGTCGGCGCCCTGACGGCCCCCGGCTGAACCGCCCCGGCTCCTCCCCGGCCGTCCGTCCCGCCCTCCCCGACCGCACCGACCCAGCGCGTCCTACCGAGAGGTGAACCCACCCATGCCTGCTGACCGGTACGCAGCCGTCGCCGACACCCGCCCCCGCATCCGGCGGGACGTCCTGTTCACCGAGACCCCCGACGGCGTGCTGTTCCACAACGCCGACGGAGGCTTCCGGCTGACGGCGAGATCGGCCTACCGCTTCGCCACGCTGCTCGTGCCCCACCTCGACGGGCAGCACACCGTCGCCGAGATCTGCGAGGGCTTCGGCGAGCGGCAGCGCGCGATGGTCGGCGAACTCGTCGGCACCCTGTACGAGCGGGGCTTCGCCCGTTCGGTCCCGCCCAGGTCCTCGCCGGAGGCGTTCGACGGCGCCGAGCCCTCCGAGGACGTCGCGCGGCGCTACGCGGCCCAGATCGCCTACGCCGAGCACTACGCCGACGACGCCGCCCGCCGCTTCCAGCGGTTCCGCGACACCCGGGTGGCCGTCCTGGGCACCGATGCCACGGCCCGCTGGTGCGTGCTGAGCCTGCTGCGCAACGGCTGCGCGTCCGTGGGCGTCGTCGCCGGGCTCGACCGGGAGGGGATCGACGAGGAGGCGGCGGCCGCCGGCGCGGACGGCTGCCCGGTCTCCGTCGACGAACTCGACGCCTCGGACGGCCCGCACGGCCCGCGCACCTGGGCCGCTCTCGACGGGTACGGCATCGTCGTCGTCACCGGCGGGCCCGAGGCCGCCCGCACGGTGTTCCCGCTGCTGCGCGCCGGGATCCCCGCGGGCCGGATCCTGATCCCGGCCTGGTCGTTCGGCGACACCGCGGTCGTCGGCCCCCGGATGTCGGCGCAGACGACGGGCTGCTGGTCCTGCGCCGTGCTGCGGCTGGGCGCGGGCGACGGCGCCGAGCGGGCGGCCGACGTGTGGAGCTCCCTCGCCCTGGACGGCCCGGCCGCCACGCCGGTCCCCGGCGCCCACCCCGGCGGGCCGCTGGCCGCGATGCTGGGCAACCTGCTCGGCTACGAGGTGTTCAAGACGGCGTCGGGCGCGCTGCCCGCCGAGACGGCCGGGCACCTGGTCGTCCAGGACATGGAGTCGCTCGACGTCACCTCCGAGCCCCTCCTGCCGCACCCCCGGTGCCCGTGGTGCGCGGACGACACCCGGGCGGACCCGCCCGGGATCGACCTGGCGAGCCCGGACACGGCCGACGCCCCGCTCGCGCTGCCCACCGTCGACACGGCCCGCGACGCGGACGCCCTGGTGGAGGAGCTGAACCGCCGTTCGGTGCTGCTGCGGCCGCGCGCCGGGGTGTTCACCCGCTACGACGACGAGGACATCACCCAGACGCCGCTCAAGCTCAGCGTGGTGGAGTTCGGCCTGGGCCACGGGCGCACCCGGCGCGTCGCCGCCGCCGACGTCCACCACGTGGCGGGGGCCCGCATCCGGGCCCTGCACCGGGCGGCGGAGGCGTACGCCGAGCACGTCGTCCCGCACGTCCCCGGCCGCGAACCCGACCCGGCCGTCCGCCTCGACCCGGCCGGACTGGCCACGTGGACCGGCGTCGGCGGGACCCGGGCCGACGTCCGTGGCTGGGCGACCGCGTCCTCCCTGCTGACCAAGGAGCGGTTCCTGGTGCCGGGCGAGGCCGTCCGCCCGTTCGGGGCGGACAACCGGGACGGGCTCTTCGAGGCGACGAGCGCCGGGCTGCGGGCCGGGGCGAGCGTCACCGACGCCGCCGCGCAGGGCGTGCTGTCGGCCCTGGCACACGACGCGCTCCGGCGGGCGGTACGGGGAGCCGGGGTGTCCGGCGTCGCCGTGCCCGACGACCTGGACCCCGAACTCACCTTCCTGACCCGCTCCGCCGCCAACCTCGGCGTCGAGGCCGAACTGCTCGACCTCGGGGAGCGCGGGCGTTCGGGAGTGGCCGTGGTGCTGGCCCGGGCCGGGGCCCGCTGGGCGGTGGCCGCCGAGTTGTCGTACCCGGCGGCGGCCGCCGCGGCGCTGCGCGATCTGCTGGGCGAGGTCCAGCTGGAGCGGCAGCCGGTCGGCGGGGCCTCGTTCGGGGATCCGGTGTTCGACGGGCTCGACCCGCGGGCGCTGGCCGTCACCGGCACGGTCACCGTGGAGCGGACGGGCACGCCGTCGTGGGCGGACGTGCTGCGCCGGCTCGGCGAACAGGGGCGCGACGCCCTGGTGGTGGCGACGGGCGCCGGGGACCTGGAGCGGGCCGGGGTGCACGTCGTGCGCGTCCTGCTGACGTCGGAGGCCCGGCGGTGACCGTCGGGACCGTGGGCCGGCCTGCTGCGGCGCCGGCGGCCTCCGACGCCGTGGCCGGTCCCGCGCGGCCGACGGCCGGGCTGCTGCGGACCTCGCTGGACCGGCTGGGCCGCCGCGACGTCGCGGTGTCGGTCCGGGCCCTCGGCTTCGGCGACGCCTTCGCGGAGGACGGGAGCGACGCCTTCGCGGAGGACGGGAGCGACACGTGCGCCCAGGACGGAGGGGGCGGGCGGACCGTCCCCGTGCACCTGTACTCCCGGCAGGCCGTCGTCGGCCCCCTCACCGGTCACGGCGGGGCGCCCTGCCCGCGCTGTCTGGCCCGACGCTGGCAGGCGGTCCGTTCCGTGGCGCTGCGCGACGCCCTCGAACTGGGCGGTGCGACCCACGAGTCGGGGCCCTGGCCGTACGCCGTCCCGTTCGCCGTGGACGCGCTGGCCGCGCTCGTGGTGCGGGCGCACGAACAGCCGGTGCGCGCGCCCTTCCCGGACGTGTACGTACTGGACCTGGAGTCCCTGTCGGTGCGCCGGTTCCCGCTCGTCCCCGACCCGCAGTGCCCGGTCTGCTCCGAGGCGGTCCCGGACACGGCGGAGGGTGCCGTCGTCACCCTGGCGTCCGCGCCGAAGCACGCGCCGGGGGCCTTCCGGCTGCGGAGCGTGGAGGCGTACGGCATCGACGTGGCCGCGTTCGCGAACCCGGTGTGCGGCGCGCTCGGCCCGTCCGTCGTCCACGACGTGTCGTCCACGTCCACGTCGGCGACCATCGGCTGCTTCTCGATGCGCTCCGGCGAGTACCTGCGGGAGACGTTCTGGGGCGGGCACTCCGGGTCCTTCGGCACCAGCGCGCGCATCGGCGTCCTGGAGGGTCTGGAGCGGTACGCGGGCATGCGGGCGCGCGGCAAGCGGACCACGGTGACGGGGACGCTCGACGGGTTCGGGGAGGACGCGGTCGACCCGCGGCGGGTGGGGCTCTACTCGGAGGCCTTCCACCGGGAGAACCCGCACGTCGTGCCGTTCTCGCCGGACCGGGAGATCCCGTGGGTGTGGGGCTGGTCGCTGCGCGACCGGGCACCGCGGCTGGTGCCCGAGATCCTCACCTACTACCACTCGCCGGGGCTGAACGACCGTTTCGTGCAGGAGAGTTCCAACGGCTGCGCCTCGGGCGGCTGTGTCGAGGAGGCCGTCTACTTCGGCCTGATGGAGGTCGTCGAGCGGGACGCCTTCCTCCTCGCCTGGTACGGCCGGCAGCCGCTGCCGGAGATCGACCCCGCCACCAGCGCCCGCCCCGCCACCCGGCACATGGTGGACCGGCTGGCGATGTACGGGTACCGGGCGCGGTTCTTCGACACCCGCATCACGTTCCCCGTCCCCGTGGTCACCGCCGTGGCGGAGCGGACCGACGGCGGTCTGGGCCGGATGTGCTTCGGGGCCGGCGCCGGGCTCGACCCGGAGTCGGCCCTGGACGCGGCGCTGTGCGAGATCGCCACGGACGCCGTCAACCTCCAGGACCGCTCCCGGCGCGACGAGGCCAGGCTGCGCGCCATGGCGGAGGACTTCTCCCGGGTGACCGCGCTGCACGACCACCCGCTCGTCTACGGCATCCCCGAGATGGGCGTACACGCCGACTTCCTGCTGCGGTCCCCGGCCGCCGGGCCGCCGCTCGCGGTCGCCGACCTCGCGTGGCCCGACGCCTCCGGCGCGCCGGTCTCCCCCGACCTGCGGGACGACCTGGAGCGCTGTGTCGCCGCGGTCACCGCCGCCGGGTTCGACGTGGTGGTCGTCGACCAGACGCTGCCCGAGCAACGGCGGCTGGGGCTGCACACGTTCAGCGTGCTCGTCCCCGGGCTGCTGCCCATCGACTTCGGCTGGTCGCGGCAGCGTGCGCTGGGCATGCCGCGGCTGCGCATCGCCCTGCGGGAGGCGGGCCTGCGGGACCGCGACCTGACGGCGGCCGACCTCAACCCGGCGCCGCACCCCTTCCCCTGACCGCCCCGACCCGCACGTCACCGAGCCCGCCCCACGTCACAGCAGAGGAGACCTCCGTGGGCTACGCCCATGACTACGCGACGGCCATCATGCACCGGGGCCGCGTTCCGATGGAGCCGGCCGACTTCGTGCCCGACTGGGCGGACCGGCCGCGCAAGGCGAAGTACTACCCGGGTGCCGTGCGGTTCCCGTTGCCCGACGCGCCCTACCCGGCCGACGCCACCGTCGCGGCCGGCTGCCTGCCCGGCGGCCCGGACGGCCCCGCGCTGCCCTTCTCGCTGCCCCTGCTGTCCGGCATGCTGCTGGACTCCTACGGGCTGGTCGGCAGGCGCCTGGGCGTCCAGGCCAACACCGATCTCGCGGCCCTGCCGCACTACACGCAGGCCAACTGGTCCCGGGGCACCGCCTCCGGCGGGGGTCTGTATCCCGTGAGCGTGTACTGGGTCTCGGGCCCGTCGGGGCCGCTGACGCCCGGGGTGCACTACTACTCGCCGCCGCACCACAGCATGCAGCGGCTGCTCGCGGGCGACGTGAGCGGCGAGGTGCGCGCGGCCCTCGGGGGACACGGCGCGCGGACGGACCAGTACCTGGTGCTGGGCGTCAAGTACTGGCAGAACTCCTTCAAGTACAACAGCTTCTCCTTCCACGCCGTCAGCATGGACGTCGGCACCGTGCTGCAGTCCTGGCAGATCTGGGCCCGGGCCCGGGGGCTGCGGCTGGCGCCCGCCCTCTGGTTCGACCAGGCGCGGCTGACCCGGCTGCTGGGCCTGGACGGGGACGAGGAGGGGCTGTTCGCCGTCGTGCCGCTGGTGTGGGAGCCGCCGTCCGGGCCGGCGGAGGCCTCCCCCGGGCAGGACGGCACGGAGCGCCCGGCCGTGCGGCTGCGGGACCGGGAGCGGTCCCGGACCGTGCTGGGCTTCGACACGCTGCGGCGCATCCGACCGCGCGACGGCCGAGCACGCCG